>JAOGIM010000005.1 GCA_028150825.1 Paracoccaceae bacterium | reverse complement strand
TATGTTTTTCTAACCTTCTTAGCCGGCTGAAATCCAATCAAAAACTATTGCAAACTACTGGATCAGGCTAAGGCCAAAAGTCAGACACTCTATTTGACCTCTCACAGACCAGCGACAGCAAGGACAATTTTCTGGAGGTTAGAATAGAAAATAAATTAGGCTCAGAAACCCTCCAAGCAACCAATATTTCTAAGACCCAAGATGCAAAAGGCAGTAAAAAAGTTCCGGTTTTGTCTCAAAAATCATGCCAAACTACGTCGAAGGCCAAATTTTTTATGTTATATTTTAATTACAGACAAATTTATTTAGCGGCAATTGTAAAAGCAACACCAATATACCAGTCGAAGTATTCCATTTCTGTAGAATCCACGGTTACAAAATCCAGATCAATGCGGCAGCCTCTAACAGCACCGCCCCAAGCAATTTGAAATTATCGCAAAGCGCCTTGAACATAAACCCATTACTCTTCAGGATGATTTCGAACATCACTCGAATGTTCATATTTTAAATGTTCTGTTATATCTGTCCTAACTTTAAGAATATGGTGATCTGAGAGTAAGACCACTGTTGGGCATCAAAAAAGACAATGAAGGTCTATTATGTCGATTTAACAGCTCAATCTTCAGGAATTGATCTCTTGCATGACTACAAAATTCATGATTAAGAACAGTTTCTTTCCGCGCATGGTTTGATCGCACGGGCTCTCGCGGGTAGAAGTGGAAAGTTTTATCTGCCCTTTGAAACGTGCATAAAATGAAATGGAGTAAACATGCCTTTATATGAGCATGTGTTTATATCGCGCCAAGATTTGTCAGGCGCACAGGCCGAAGGTCTTGTTGAGCACTTTGGACAGGTTATTGCCGATAATGGCGGTAGCATGGTTGAAAGCGAATATTGGGGCCTTAAAACGATGGCCTACAAAATAAACAAAAATCGCAAAGGTCACTATGCGTTCATGAAAACGAATTCAAATGCGGGTGCGATTCAGGAAATGGAACGCCTTATGCGTTTGCACGAAGACGTGATGCGGATTATGACTATTAAAGTCGACAACCATAAAGAAGGCCCATCAGTACAAATGCAAAAACGCGAAGAACGTGGCGAACGCCGCGAACGGCGCGATTAGGGAAAGACGAAAGGAACTTAAACCATGGGAACTAAACCATTTTTTCGTCGCCGCAAAGTGTGCCCGTTTTCGGGAGACAACGCCCCTGCGATCGATTACAAAGACACTAAATTGCTGCAACGTTACATTTCAGAGCGTGGCAAGATCGTGCCATCGCGAATAACAGCAGTGTCTGCAAAGAAACAACGTGAGCTCGCGCGCGCAATTAAAAGGGCACGCTTTTTGGCACTTCTGCCCTACGCAGTGAAATAAGGAGACATAGCAATGCAAGTTATCCTGATGGAACGCGTGGCAAAGCTTGGCCAGATGGGCGATGTTGTAGATGTTAAGTCTGGCTTTGCGCGCAATTTTCTTTTGCCGCAAGGAAAGGCTTTATCGGCGTCACAAAAGAATATCTCAAATTTTGAAACTCAAAAAGCTCAGCTTGAGGCGCGGAATTTGGAGACGCGTAAAGAAGCCGAAGATTTGGCTTCACGACTCGACGGTGAAAGCTTTATCGTGATTCGCTCAGCTTCTGACGCTGGGGCACTTTATGGTTCCGTCACTCCTAGAGATGCGGCCGATGCTGCTACTTCGGGGGGTTTTAGCGTTGACCGCAAGCAAGTTGCTTTGATTCAACCGATCAAAGACCTTGGTCTTCACAAGATGGCAGTACGGATGCATGCAGAAGTGACGGCAACGATCATCCTAAACGTCGCAAGATCAATAGAAGAGGCTGAGCTGCAGGCAACCGGTAAATCAATCCAAGAACTTGCCGCCGAAGAAGAAGCTGCAGCAGAATTTGAAATCGCGGAACTTTTTGATGATATGGGTTCAGCAGCATCTGATGATTTTGACGATGGATCTGAGGTCGTTGCAGATGAGACACCACAAAAGACAGAAACCTAAGTTTTTTTTACAAATAAGATGGCCGTCCCTTATGGGGCGGTTTTTTTTTGGATTAGGCTCATCTTAACCAGATTGAAAAAGCAGATTTTTTCATAAATTTCTATTTTTTTACTGTTTGCGCAACTAATACAAAGAAAATGAGTGTAAATCATTCCTAATATCCATCATTTCTGTATTGACCTCCCTGACACGGGCCAATAGGGTTTGTTCAACGAGGTACAGAACCCGATATGCAGACGACACGCGTAGTGTTTCAGAAAAAAGCGCGTGGGTCTCTAACAGGAATCCTGTAGTCTTACACGCGCCCTCGAAATTTCGAGGCTTTTTTGTGTGCGGACGAAATAAAATAGGGCAGGACAAAAAAATCCCTTGCCAGCCAAATTGGAGCAATACGATGACGCGCCAGATGACCGGAGCAGAAATGGTTATACAAGCCCTCAAAGAACAGGGCGTGGATACAGTATTTGGATATCCTGGCGGAGCTGTCCTTCCCATATACGATGCAATTTTCGAACAGAAAGATATTCGCCATATTCTTGTGAGACATGAGCAAGCTGCCGTCCACGCAGCGGAGGGATATGCCAGATCAACGGGGAAACCCGGTATTGTTTTGGTCACCTCAGGGCCTGGAGCAACAAATGCGGTTACGGGACTTACAGACGCCTTAATGGACTCTATCCCGATTGTTGTTCTAACGGGCCAGGTTCCGACATTTATGATTGGCTCTGACGCTTTTCAAGAAGCGGATACCGTTGGCATTACACGTCCCTGTACCAAACACAATTGGTTGGTGCGAGATACAGCTGAACTCTCAGGCATTATTCACAATGCATTCCATGTGGCAACCGCCGGACGCCCTGGACCCGTCTTAGTTGATATCCCCAAAGACGTTCAGTTTGCCTCGGCAGACTACCAGCCAAAAAAACAGACAAGTCTGCGCCATTATCAACCGCGCTTAAAAGGGGATATAGCTCAGATAACAGCCCTTGTTGAAGCTATAGAAAACAGCGAACGTCCTATTTTTTACACAGGTGGTGGGATCATAAACTCTGGCCCTGCTGCAAGTCAATTATTGCGCGAATTGGTTGCTACTTCCGGTTTCCCGGTAACTTCTACGCTTATGGGACTTGGATCCTATCCTGCCTCCGGAGAGAATTGGCTGGGTATGTTGGGCATGCATGGCCTCTATGAAGCCAATATGGCGATGCACGATTGTGATCTTATGATAAACATTGGAGCACGCTTTGACGATAGAATAACAGGTCGCATCGATGCATTTAGTCCTAACTCAACCAAAGCGCACGTAGACATAGACCCTTCTTCGATAAATAAGGTCATCCACACAGATATTCCAATCATTGGCGATGTTGCCCATGTACTTGAAGATATACTGAAAGTCTGGAAATCACGCGGTAGAAAAACCAACTCTGAAGGTTTGGCAAAATGGTGGAATCAGATTGAGACATGGCGTGAAGTCCGTTGCCTAGAATTCAAACAAGACGGCCCTATCATCAAACCACAATATGCTCTGGCGCGGTTAGAGGAGCTAACCAAACATCGTGCAGATCGTTTCATTTGCACCGAAGTGGGCCAACATCAAATGTGGGCTGCACAATATCTAGGCTTTGAAAAACCCAACCAGTGGATGACATCGGGCGGGCTTGGGACAATGGGATATGGATTTCCAGCTTCCATCGGTGTGCAAGTTGCCCATCCAGACGCACTAGTAATCAATGTTGCGGGTGAAGCAAGTTGGCTGATGAACATGCAGGAGATGGGAACTGCCGTTCAATACCGCCTCCCAGTCAAACAATTCATATTGAACAATGAGCGGCTTGGGATGGTCAGACAGTGGCAGGAGCTACTGCATGGTGAACGCTATTCACAAAGCTGGTCAGAAGCTTTGCCTGATTTTGTTAAATTAGCGGAAGCCTTTGGCGCTAAGGGAATTCTTTGTAGTGACCCAAAGGATTTGGACGATGCGATTATGGAAATGTTGAACCATGATGGCCCTGTCATTTTTGACTGTCTTGTGGCAAAACACGAAAATTGCTTTCCGATGATACCATCCGGAGAACCGCACAATAAGATGCTACTTAGCGAAGCAAGCACAAAAGATGCAATCGGCATGAGTGGAGCAGTCCTTGTTTGAAGGCCATCTCCAAAAAAATTTAATAGTTGGAAAAATTTAATGTCTGCCCTGCAAATTAAAAAAGGCTCTTCAAAGCACTCTGCGTATAATCTAAGACCCAACTACGGAAATGAGATTGAAACTCATACGTTGGCAGTATTGGTAGATAACGAAGCCGGGGTCTTGGCGCGCGTTATTGGTCTTTTTTCGGGACGCGGCTACAACATCGATAGCCTCACCGTTGCGGAAGTTGATCACGGGGGTCGCAAAAGCCGCATAACTATTGTGACAAGTGGAACACCGCAAGTGATCGAGCAGATCAAGGCAACATTAGGCCGCATCATTCCTGTTCATGAGGTTAATGACTTGACCGTTGAAGGGCCATCTGTCGAACGTGAACTCGCTCTTCTCAAAGTCAGTGGACTAGGCGAAAAACGCGTTGAAGCTCTCAGACTTGCTGATATTTTTAGGGCAAATGTTGTTGATAGCACTTTAGAGAGTTTTGTTTTTCAAATCACCGGAACGCCAGATAAAATTGATGCCTTTGCAGAAATTCTACAGCCAATTGGCCTTGAAGAGGTCGCAAGAACTGGTGTAGCAGCACTATCGCGTGGTACTAAGCAATCAGCTTGAGCTTTTAAAATAATTTTTCTACAAATATACATTTATCTAACCAAATAATTCGTAAAATTTTTTACTTTGAAATCACAAAAATCTGCTAATTAATTGAGTTTACAATAATAAGGTCGGATCAGGATAATTGATAATTGATAATTGATAATTGGACTATTATTCTGAATCCATTACCTCCCAACTTAATATCATTTTTTGAGTTTTTATGTTTATCTTGATCAGTCCAAACAAAAATGACTGGTATTCATAAGCCTAGAAAATTACAAACTTTTAAATCAAAATTAGTCTGTAATTGATCAAATTAAATACTTAAGATATTCTTGTATATTACCCTCAAAATGACTTCCATAGCTTGCCAAAAGTGTTGCCATTCTTTTAAGCAAAGGTGGATGCAGAAAATGACATTACCCGCAAAAGTTTACTTGCACGACGTAAGGCATGTGAATGTTCTTCCGTTTATATAAGTTTTGATTAGCTCCTCGCTGAGAGATTTTCATACCAGCCCTATATCGAAAATAAGTGTTGAAAATATGCGAAAAAACTTTGTTATGTAATGACTTCAAATTCAATATCCCAATGCGCTGAATAACATTCAAGATTAGAATTTTTAACAATGAGAATAATATTCAAAAAACAGCACTAATGGTATTAAATCATGTTAAATAGGCGTGTCGTATCCGCAGTCTTGCGTCGCAAATTGGCACTTAAGTTTTTGAGAATCATTTAACCTAGCTCTTGTAAGCACGTACGCCAAAGGTAAAATATTGTTACATGCCAAACACAACAAGTTTTGACACAGTCCGAACGTCAGTTTCACGGGCCAAAGGCCTTCCAAATGCCCATTATATTGATCCAGCTGTCTATGATGAGGAAAGGCATGCCCTACTGTTTAATCAGTGGGCAGGCCTTGCCGTAGCGTCAGAAATACCAGAGCCAGGTGACGCAATTCCATCAACATTCTTGGGCGTACCTGTATTGTTGCTGCGCGATAAGTATGACAAAGTACGCGTCTTCCAGAATACGTGCCGCCACCGAGGTATGATCCTTATAGAGCATGCCACCAAAATAGCAGGAGCTATTAGATGCCCATACCACAGCTGGTGTTACCGCACTGACGGCCGCCTCATGAGCACACCCCATGTCGGCGGGCCCGGTCAGAACACTCATAAAGATATCAACCGATCTGAGCTTGGCTTAATCGAAATAAGAAGTCATATTTGGCGTGATGTGGTGTGGATCAATATGAATGGAAATGCGCCTGCTTTTGAATATGCGATGCGCGATGCAATCACACGATGGTCAGAGTTTGACCAACCACTTTATCATGGTGGTTCAGATAGCCAATTTAAATTGGAAGTGAACTGTAATTGGAAACTGGCTGTTGAGAATTACTGTGAAAGCTATCACCTGCCATGGATACATCCCGGACTGAACTCCTACTCACGCCTTGAGGATCACTATAACATCGAAAACTACGGCTCCCATTCGGGTCAGGGCACCTTGGTTTACCGTCAACTTTTTGGCGAACATGGCGAAAAATTCCAAGACTTTGAAAACTTATCAGAAAAATGGAATGCATCGGCAGAATACCTTTCTATTTATCCAAATGTCCTACTCGGCACACACAGAGATCATGCATTTGCGATTATTCTAATTCCTGAGGGACCCGAAAAAACCGTTGAAAATATTCACCTTTTTTATTCAACAAAAGACACAAATGAGGCCCTACGTAAAAAGAACACGGATCAGTGGAAAGACATATTCAAAGAAGACATTTTTGTTGTCGAAGGCATGCAACTCGGTCGCCATGGGATTGCCTTTGATGGCGGAAAATTCTCTCCAGCGATGGATGGACCGACGCATTGTTTCCACGATTGGGCCGCAAGTCAAATTGAAACACAACGCGGTATGGAAAATGCCGCTGAGTGATCAAGATCTTGAGGATCAGATCATAAGAGCTCACGAAATTAATAATATTTGGCTTTTGGCCAAGTTATATGCTGATGCAGCTGAACGGGGTTTGGACCAAGACCATAATTTTTTTTTGGCAACACAGGCTTATGTCTACGCTCTCCAAAGCAATCACCCACTGAAATCAAAACTGCATGCCTTCCTGAAAAGCCATGGGCGCGAGGAGTAGGGAATTTGACAAATGGCAAACTATGGCGCATTTAGAGGCCTTAATATAAAGATCCGCTTTATGTCTTTTCAAACGGTCCTAGTTTCAGCTGCGTTCTTAATACTTGGTACGTCTGGTGGTTTCTTAGGCAGCTTAGTCAAGCTACCACTTCCTTGGATGCTTGGATCGCTTCTGATAACAGCTTCAATATGCATATTCCGACCTCAAATCGTACCCACAGGCTACGTTTTTCCACTAAAATTTCGGTTAATTTTTATTGCAATCATTGGCGTTATGATTGGAGCACAAGTCAACCGTGATCTTATCTCTCAATTCCCATTGATCGCTATGAGTGTTCTGGGACTGACCCTCTTCGTCCCATTGGCATTTTTGGCAAATATTACGATTTTTCAGCGCTTAGGTGGGTATGACCGTAAGACAGCGATCTTTTGCGGGGCGCCCGGAGGTTTGCTGGAAAGCATTGCCATGGGTGAGGCGCGTGGCTGTGACATTCGGCTTTTGAGTATGCAGCAATTTTTGCGTATTATTGTCGTGATCACTTTAGTACCGGTCATCATGTCGCTTTGGATTGGCGAACCTGTCGGAAGTGCAGCGGGCGCCACCATCGGGATCGACAATCATCAAATAACAGCACAAGGTCTCATCATAAGTCTTCTGGCAGCAGTGATAGGACTATTTGTGGGACGGAAGTTAAAATTACCAGCCGGGCAATTAATGGGACCATTGGCAATAGCCACTGTGGTAAACCTGTCCGGCTTAGCAACAATCAATTTGCCCAATTCTCTGATTATCATTGCGCAGATTGTTATTGGTACCAGTCTGGGAACCCGGTTTTCTGGGCTAAACAAAGCCATGCTGGTTCGAGCGATTGGGCTTAGTTTTGCAAGCGTCTCAGCAATGATGCTCATTGGCATCTCAATTTGTCTGATTTTGAGTTACTCAAAGCAGTTTCCATTCGACCTGCTCTTAATAAGCTTTGCACCAGGTGGCCTCACAGAGATGTCACTGATTGCCCTTACTCTGAGCGCTAATCCCGCTCTAGTTAGCCTGCATCACCTCTATCGCATTATCCTCACCGTGCTATTACTTGGTTTAGTCGATAGACGCGAAAGAGCGATAAAGTAAACTCAGATTTTGAAATCTAGGAGTTTCTTTAGTTACCTCAATTTCTTAATAGTCAGCGCACTTTTAAGAATGAATTTTTTTTGATAACTACCTTTAGATGTTTAAAATGCTAAATATTTCCTTAAAATTAAATTGTTAAGCCAATGAAAAAATACGCGGAGGAAGTTATGGAGAGAATGAAGACCATCTTTCCGCCTACTCAAAAATTTATAAATCATGGGTCAGGTCCTTACCGTAAGTCCTTGCCACGAGCCTACCTAATAACTTCGATTAGGCGATTTGTTTTATTGATAAAGTCTTATCCTTACTCAGTTCGAGGTCTGAAGCCGGGCGGATAGGCCATTCGCCCAGGCGCTGATTGTGCCAGCGCCAAGGCACACAACGATATCTCCTGATTTTGTCTGTTCGCGTATGAGGCGTTCGAGATCATCTTCTGAGATAATCGCGTGGGCGTTGCGGTGACCATGGCGGACAAGACCGGCGACCAGATCATTGCGGCTTACCCCCTCAATCGGGTCTTCCCCTGCACTAAAAACTTCTGCAATAGCGACAACATCGGCATCATTAAAACAGCTGCAAAAATCGTCAAATAGCGAATGCAAGCGAGAGTACCTGTGCGGTTGATGCACTGCGATTACTCTTCCATCACTGGCTTGACGTGCCGCTTTCAAAACAGCGGAAATCTCAACAGGATGATGGCCATAATCGTCAATGATGGTGACGCCGTTCACTTCACCAACTTTTGTAAAACGCCGATTAACACCTTTAAAGCCTGCCAACGCACCGCGAATTTGATCAACTTTCATACCCAGATGCCGCGCGACAGCGACTGCAGCTAATGCATTTAAGACATTGTGATCTCCAGGCATTGGAAGTCGACAATTTTCTATACCGTGCCCTTCTGTCTGTAAGAGAACATCAAAATGCGCAATGCCTCGTTGATACGTTAAGTTTGCAGCACGTACATCTGCCTGCGCGTTAAATCCGTAAGTTATGACCCTTCTATCCGAAATTTTACCAACCAAGATCTGTACTTCAGGATGATCGCTACAACAGACAGCCAATCCATAAAACGGGATATTTGAAACAAAATCCAAAAAGCCTTGTCGGAGAGTGTCAAAATCACCCCAATGCTCCATATGCTCCGGGTCTATATTCGTAACCACTCCTATCGTTGCGGGCAAACGGTTAAATGTACCATCGCTCTCATCGGCTTCAACGACCATCCATTCGCCCTGCCCCATTCGAGCATTGGATCCGTAGGCGTGGATAATTCCTCCGTTTATCACCGTCGGATCAAGACCGCCCGCATCCAAAAGGGTTGCCACCATTGTTGTTGTGGTTGTTTTGCCATGCGTACCAGCAATGGCAACATTGGATTTCAGACGCATAAGCTCGGCCAGCATCTCGGCTCGACGCACAACAGGCAGGCCCAAGGCTCGAGCGCCATCAAGTTCCACATTGCCAGATTTGATCGCTGAAGAAATTACAATCACGGCCGCACCTTCAAGATTTTCAGATTTTTGACCCACAAAAATCTGCGCCCCAAGTACCTCGAGCCGATCTGTAATTTTGGAAGACTTTAGATCTGATCCCTGAACAACATAGCCCAAGTTCAACAACACCTCAGCAATGCCAGACATTCCAATTCCACCAATTCCCACGAAGTGAATTGGTCCAACATCAGTTGGAAGCTTCGTCACAGCGTTCATACTTGGGACTTTCTCGTCAGACTTATAACTTCATCAGCAAGCGTTTCACCAGCATCTGTCATTGCACAAGAGAATGCTTTTTGCGCCATCGCATGGGCTTGATCTGGCATTGCAAAGAAACCATTTATCATCTCACTTAAAGGCTCGACATGGAAATCTTTTTCCTCAACCAAGAATGCTGCTCCTGCGTTCACTAATGCGCGCGCGTTAGCATGTTGTTCAGCACGAATAGCCGAAGCCAGCGGTATTAGAATAGAAGGCCTTCCGATCACTGATATATCCGCGACAGATGAGGCTCCTGACCGGCTAATAACCAATTGCGCCTCAGCAATTCGGGCGGGCAAATCTGCAAAGAACAGTTCCACTTCAGCCTTAACCCCATTTTCATCATAATACTGACGAACACGTTCTAGATCTTCTTCTCGCGCCTGATGGCTCACACGGAGATTCTTTAGGGCCTCAAGGGGCAATGACGACAATGCGGGCGGCACTACATCCGACATGATGCGGGCGCCCTGACTTCCGCCAAAGACGAGAACAGACATCAGGTAATCACCTGGGACAATATAAGGAGATTGGGCCCTCTGGCGTACCGCAGCGCGCACTGGGTTTCCAGTGTGGACAGCCTCGACGCCATCAGGTAAGTCTGTCGGCCATGTCCCACAAGCAACTTTATGAACATATTGGGCAAACAGCTGATTGACCCGCCCCAAAACACCGTTTTGTTCATGAATCATCCGCGGCGTTCTTAATAAAAACGCAGCACTCAAGGCCGGAATACTTGGATAGCCGCCAAAGCCTACAACAGCCGCTGGCCGATCAAAAATTATTTTAAATACGCTTGCTGTAACGCCCAGAAAAATAATGAACGGCGTAGCAATTTTGGCGAATAATCCGCCGCGCGCGAAAGTTGCCGAGGCACTTATTTCAATTTTTACATCAGAGGGAAAGCCGCCCGCATACCGGGCTCCACGTACATCTGTCGATAACTTTACTTTCCAGCCGCGTTGTAACATCTCTTCTGCGAGCGCCTGTGCAGGAAACATATGGCCCCCTGTTCCCCCGGCTGCCAGAATCAAAAGAGGTTTCTTTGTCATATATTTCGTCCAACCATGAGGTCTGTCACATCTTTTTGAGGTCGGGTTCTCGTGAAAGCAAGTAACATCCCAATTGCAATGCCACCAGCGATCAGGGAAGATCCACCATAGCTTACAAAGGGCAGCGTCATGCCTTTGGCCGGTAGCAGTCTGACCGCAACCCCCATATTAATCACAGCCTGAATTCCAAACATAGCAACAAGACCCGTTCCAGCCAAACGCACAAACGCCTCACGTTCGCGCATCAAACGCACCAATGACGTCAAAACAATACCTGTAAAAATAGTGATGATTAACGCCACCAATACAAAACCATATTCTTCTGCCGCAACAGCAATAATAAAATCAGTATGTGCATCAGGCAGTGACCATTTCACCTCTCCTTCGCCAACCCCAACGCCCAAAAAACCGCCTTCTTGAATAGCGTTTGTCGCATATCCTAATTGGGTTCTGGGATCGATATCAGGAGAGAGGAATCCGTCAATGCGGCGCGCAAAGTGTTCAGATGCATTATAGGCAATCGTGCCTGCCCCAACCACGGCACCGGCCATCCCGACCAGGATTGTCAAGGGCGCCCCAGCCACAAAATAAATAACGCCCCATGCAAATATAATCAGACAAGCCTGCCCAAAATCTGGCTGTAGCACGAGCAAGATTGCGACAGTGACAGCAAGAAAAAAGGACCACATTTTTCCCGGTGGTCCATTGATCTCCTGCGAAGCGGCTATCAGCCAAGCAGTTACCACCACAAAACCCGGTTTTAAAAACTCGGACGGTTGAATAGATGAAAATCCCAGAGAATACCACCGGACCGACCCCTTTCCAAAGTCAGTGCCAAAATAGGGCAGTAACAAAGTAGCAACAAACGCAACCATAAACCCCATAACAGCCAATCGCCTGATCCATTTCGGCGTCATCAAAGAAGTCACAAGCATTATAAGCACGGCGAAAGTTCCAAACATCATTTGACGTTGCACATAATGAAACGGCTCAAATCCATTCTTCGCCGCCAGCGGCGGTGACGCAGCAAAACCAAGCAATATTCCGATTGCAAATAATATAAATATCGAAGAAAGCGTCCACCTATCGATGGTTCGCCACCATTTCGAAATTACCGGCTCTCCACGTGCGGATGGGACCGATCCATAGACCATCTCTGTCATGGCAAATGCCTGTCTTTATTCTGCTCTTGGCCCGTTTACGGGCTCTTTTCTTAACGATACTCAAATCAGCAGCATTTGGAAAGGAAAACATTTATCATGATAAGCCATGCCCTTTCCCTTTAAAAAAGAGACCGCGTTGCTAGGTAATTACGTCAGAAAGGTCAATAATACCAACAATTCTTTAGCGATCTTCTGTTTTAACCACCTCACCGGTTCAACCCTGAGCACACACTTTCATTGCAAACCTACCTCAGGATCAAAGAGAATTGACTGCTCAAGGGTCAGGAGCCTAAGCGTGCCGTGTCTGCCGATTACCTCGCTTGTATCACAAAAAGTGTGATGTCGACAAAAGGCAACCCTGTAGCCATCCACTTCAATCACCTTACGCCAAACATTCACGTTGATACTCTCGTGCATTTTCACCCTTACCTTAGACATTTTTACCCAGCGCTCCTATGAGCGCATAGCTAGATTTCAGGCTTCAAAAGTTTAAACACCACCGTCACTCTAAAGCGCGCGAAAGCGCGCGTGTTTTTTGAAACGCATGGCCTGTCATAAATATTATCTCAAAGTGCAAATGAATTAAAAAGGTCTTAAACGTTCCCACGCACCATGTTACGCGATCTTCAAAAGCGCACGCCCATGCAATTGATGAGATCTCTGGCAAGGTTAAAAAATTCGCAAATAAATACAGAATTCAATCATAGGTAGAGGTTAAATTTCATTCAAAATAGTAATAACTAACACGCCAGACTCCCAAAAAAGCTCACACCTTTTTCTTTGCGAAAATACTCAAAAAATCAGCGAGACATCAGGCGCTTGGCCTGAGCAATGAAATCCTCACCGCGCTGCTCGAAGTTATCGTATTGATCAAAGCTTGCCGCGGCAGGAGCTAAAAGGATCGTTTCGCCTTCTGCGGCGTCTTCAAACGCAGCTTCAACAGCCGCCTCCATCGTCTTACACACCAGTGTATCACACCCCAGTTGCCGTGCAAACCCTGCCGCCTTACGCCCGATGACATAGGCTTTGCATACGGATCCAGTGGCCCCCTGAAGTGCCTCAAGCCCACCTTCTTTTTCCAGTCCACCACAAATCCATCGAATATTCTTAAACGCTTGCAGCGCCTTAAGCGCGCTGGCGACATTCGTAGCCTTACTGTCGTTTACAAAGCTGATGCCATCGCGCTCACCCACTCTTTGCGACCGGTGGGCCAAACCAGTAAAGCTGTTCATCGCATCTTCAATAAGCTTTGGTGAAATCCCAACCGCACGGCTCGCTGCATAAGCGGCAGCAGCATTTTGATGGTTGTGTAATCCTGGCAATCCAACCATCCCGCGCAAGTCAATTGACGCGACCTGGCGTCCCTTGCGGGTCTCAGCCAGAAACCCTTTACGAGCGGAAACGTGCCATCCAGCGCCACTCAGCTTTTGACTAGAGGAAATACGGATCACACGATCATCATGCGCAGTTTCGCTCATTTGATTGGCCAAATATTGGCCAGCCGTCTCATCCACACCAATAATGGCACGATCGGGTCCACCTTCGACAAACAAACGCCGCTTGGCTGCAAAATAACCCCCTTCACCGCCATGGCGGTCAAGGTGGTCTGGGCTTAAATTTGTGAACACAGCAATATCTGGCGTAAGCGCCCGCGCCAGCTCGATCTGATAGCTTGACAATTCAAGGACCACAACTTCGCCCGCAATTGCAGGCTCTAGATCCATGACACCGCGACCAATATTTCCAGCCAACTGAGTCGGCCTTCCAACTTCATTCAAAATATGATGAATGAGCGCACTGGTTGTTGATTTTCCATTTGATCCAGTGACCGCAATAACCTTCGGCGTAATATCAAATCCGTGCCAGTCGTCTGTGGCAAACGATCGGAAGAAAACACCAACATCATTATCAATCAGAACACCTTGTGTTAGCGCCGAAGCAATAATGGGATGAGCATTGGGGTATAAATGTGCAATACCTGGGCTCACGATCAGCGATGCTATGCTCGACCAATCTAAATTCCTGCTGAGATCGTGAGTTAGAATGCCATTTTTCTGGGCATTTTGCAAAGCGCTCTGGCCATCATCCCATCCAAGGACCTCCGCTCCGCCTTCCATTAGGGCAAGCGCAACTGACAAACCAGTCCGCCCAAGCCCAAGAACGGCGATCTTTTGTCCCTTGACACTTTTTGCCTTAATCATTTTAAACCACTCGTGCTATACTGCTCTGTCTGCTAGCGCACCTAAGCAGTTTTGACCAGCCTGCGCACTGGATCGTCGGCTATCGCAGGCCTAAGAAATCTATCTTACTTTCAGCGTGGCCAAGCCAATCAGAGCCAGAATGAGCGCAATGATCCAAAATCGAATAACAATCTGAGGTTCAGCCCAGCCTTTTTTTTCGAAGTGATGATGAATTGGTGCCATGAGGAAAACCCGTTTGCCTGTGGCTTTGAAATAGAGCACTTGAATGATCACTGAGAGGGCCTCGACCACAAATAGACCACCAATAATGGCCAAAACGATCTCGTGTTTGGTCACGACTGCGATCGCTCCTAAGGCCCCCCCGAGAGCCAGCGATCCAGTATCTCCCATAAACACGGCTGCAGGAGGAGCATTATACCATAAAAACCCCAATCCGCCGCCAAAAAGAGCCGCGCAGAATATCAGTATTTCTCCACTACCGGGAACATAGTGCACGTCGAGATACTCAGTAAAATCGCTGCGCCCAACAGCATACGCAATAATCCCCAATGCACCAGCCGCAATCATTACAGGCATGATGGCCAGCCCATCTAAACCATCGGTTAGGTTCACAGCATTTGCAGATCCAACAATGACAACCATTGCGAATGGTATAAAAATATAGCCCAAATTCAAAAGAGTATCCTTAAACACCGGCAAAGCTAATTGAAATTGTAACGCCTCTGGATGATTCGTGGTGACGACATAACCGGCGACACCAGATATCAGAAATCCTAACGACAGCCTCACCCTTCCAGACACTCCAGCTGTCGTTTGCCTGCTGATTTTTGCACAATCATCGGCAAAACCGATCGAACCAAAACAAAATGTGACCAAGAGTACGATCCATATAAAGGCATTGTCCAAGCGCGCCCAAAGCAATGTAGCAGTCAAAAGAGCTGATAATATAAGTAAACCACCCATCGTCGGAGTACCCGCCTTTGCAAAATGAGTTTCTGGCCCATCGTTGCGAATTGGCTGGCCCTTGCCCTGTCTTTGGATGAGCACATTTATCAAGGGTTGGCCAAAGAGAAATCCGAATATCAAAGCAGTAAAGAAAGCACCCCCTGCCCGAAACGTGATGTAGCGAAACAGATTGAAGAAGTCGCCACCATCAGAGAGCGCAGTGAGCCAGTATAGCATTTAAATTTCCTTTTCTAAGGACAGGCCTTGGCTCTGCCCAAGTTGCAAGATCGCTTTGACAACTGCGCCCAGACCGGTACCCAAAGAGGCTTTCACGAGTATACAGTCCCCAGGTTTCACAAAATATCTATATATTTCAAGTATTTCTGCCGCAGTATTCACGTGAAAACCGCGGCGATGAGGTGGTAATTCCGCATAAAGCGCTCCCATAAGGGGGCCCACAAGATGTAGAGTATCTATCTTTTTCAAAGCGTCTAAATCTGCTAGGCCTGCATGGAAGTCTTCGGCTGAGGTACCAAGCTCTTTCATATCACCAATTATCGCAATCCGCCGCGCACCCTTACACATAGCGAGAACTTGCAAGGCTGCCGCCATCGATGCAGGATTGGCATTATAAGCTTCGTCAATTAGCTCTATCCTACCAAAGGGTAAGTCGACCAAAGATCGTGACCCGCGTCCCTCTACAGGTTGCCAAAGAGACATATCTCGCGCAGCTAGATCTGCATCTGCCTCAAGCGCCCTCAGAGAAGCTATTGCACCCAATGCATTCAATACAAAATGTGATCCCAGAGATTTGAGTTCGTATGATAGGAATTTTCCAGCCAGTTTTATTTCGGCATAGGTCTTATCGTCACGCGTTTCACAAAGAGTAAGCTGAGCATCTACTGCACCACGGCCAAACCAGACCTGTACACACGCGATTTGATCTGCCATCCGTCTTAGGACCGGCTCCGTTGAAATATCTGCATTCAAAACGGCCGTTCCATTGGAATTCAGTCCGTCCATAATCGCAGCTTTTTCTTCAGCAATCGCCTCAACACTTCCAAAAGACTCCAAATGCGCCGCAGAAACCATCGTTATCAAGACAACATCAGGTCGCACGAGGCGTGCAAGCGGTGCAATTTCACCAGGATGATTCGTCCCAATTTCAAAAATTCCATACTCAGTTTCTACCGGCATACGGGCCAACGTCAACGGAACACCCCAATGATTGTTATAGCTTGCGACTGAGGCATGGGTGCGCCCCTGCTTTTCCAGCACGGTCCTAAGCATATCCTTGGTAGAGGTTTTACCAACAGAGCCAGTTATTGCCAGTATTTTTGCTTTACTGCGCGTACGCGAAGCCGTAGCTAAGGCTTCTAAAGCTTTCTGAACATCTTCAACCAGGATCACTGGAGCATCCGCACTTAGTCCGTCCGGCAACCTGGAGATCATTGCTGCTCCAGCGCCCTTTTCCAATGCATCCAGTACGAAATCATGACCATCTCGCGCTGCGCTGATAGCGACAAACAAGTCCCCTTTTGCAAGGCTCCGCGTGTCGATCGAAATGCCACTAACAGTCCATTTCTGCCTTACGTGGCCACCAGTCGCTGTGCCAATATCTTCGCTTGTCCACAAACTCACTATAAAAGACCATCAAGGGCGGCAACTGCCACACTCGCTTGTTCCACATCATTGAAGGGCAAAATATTTCCACCAACAACTTGCACCGTCTCGTGGCCCTTACCCGTGATCAAAAGACCATCTCCCGGCTCTAACATATCGACTCCGCGCAATATGGCCTCCGCACGATCGCCAAATTCTGCAATATTTTCAGTATCCCCAATTCCCTCTAACACCATTTTTCTAATATCTTTGGGATTTTCCAAGCGTGGATTATCGTCGGTGACAATTACATAATCAGCACAAGCGGCAGCAGCGGCCCCCATAAGCGGACGCTTGATCGGGTCACGATCTCCACCAGCTCCAATGATTGCAATCAATCGGCCCATAACATGCGGTCGGAACGCATAGATTGCGGTTTCAATGGCATCTGGCGTGTGCGCATAATCAACAAACACCGTTGCTCCATTTTTCCGGGTTGCAGCCAATTCCATTCTGCCGCGCACAGTCTTAAGTTCGCGCAGGATTTCAAAGACTTTTTCTGCACATTGACCCGCCCCAATAACCAGGCCAGCAGCCAATAGAACATTCTCGCCTTGAAAGCCTCCAATCAGTGGCATAAGGCTCTGATAAGTCTTCCCGTTCCAAGAAAACCGAATCGTCTGGCCGGTGGGTTCATACCTTTGAGATAGCAATGCCAAATCTGCCTGATCGCTTTGCCCGACGGTAATAAGTGATTGGCCGCGCTCAGCAACAATTTTTGCAAGTATTTCTCCTTTGATATCATCAATATTTATAACAGCAGTCCCATCTGGAGATAGCACGCGGTCGAAAAGACCTACTTTTGCCGCAAAATAAGCCTCAAAACTATCGTGATAGTCAAGATGATCTTGTGTGAAATTGGTAAATCCAGCAGCACAAAGCTTGACGCCATCTAGCCGGCGCTGTTCAAGCCCATGGCTAGAAGCCTCTATTGCGGCATGGGTGATATTACCCTCCCAGCATTTTGCAAGAACGTCGTGCAATGTAAGCGGATCGGGAGTAGTATGTGAAAGAGGTCCATTCCATGCCCCTTCAACGCCAGTTGTACCGATATTCACGGCACTTATCTCTAGCTCAGTCCAAATTTGACGGCAAAAACTTGCAACTGAAGTTTTCCCGTTAGTCCCCGTGATGGCCACCATTGAAGCAGGTTGCTTTTCAAACCACAGCGCCGCAGCCGCTGCGAGAGCCGCTCGGGGATCCTGAACGACTACAACACCAATACTTTTATCCTTTATCAGTGTTTGGGCAATCTTATAACCTTCGGTATCCGTTAGAACAGCTTTGGCCCCATTTTGCAAAGCTTGTGGAATAAAATTGGCCCCATGGACCTGCACACCGGCCAGCGCCGCAAAAAGGGCTCCTGGCTGCACGGAACGACTGTCTGAGAAAATACCTGTTACCACCCGAGAAAAAGGTTTTATTGGGGTGAGACCCAAATCTATCAAAGTCTTTTCCGTGCTACGCATCGCGGGTTTTCCCGACTCATTACGGTTTTTCCACATCATACTGAGACTCAGTCTCAGTTGTTTGATGCTTGAGTTATATCATTCCCAAGCGGCTTTTCAATCTGTGGTGCCAGACCAAGCAATGGTGCTATTCTACCAATGATTTCCGCAGCAACCGGAACGGCCGTCCAGCCAGCCGTACGTCGAGCCTCAGATCCGGTCCGGTCCTCTGCCTCGTCAAAAGACACGATCAGGACATATTTTGGATCGTATGCTGGAAAAATCGACGCAAATGTAGCGATTACCTTTTCTTTTTCATAATTTCCCTTTGGGCTAGGCTTGTCTGCTGTACCTGTTTTACCAGCCACACCGTAGCCAGTCACTTCGCCCATAGAAGCAGTGCCCTCAGTGACCACGCGGCGCAGCATATCCAAGGAAGCGGCGGCAACATTTTCTGAAAGGACGCGTTTTTCTTCCTTCGGATCGCTTTTATGGATCAATGTCGGTACAATTTTTCGACCACCATTTGCGATTGCAGCATAGCCAGTGGCCAAATGCAGTGGAGTTGCAGAAAGCCCATGACCATAAGATATTGTCATTGTAGATAATTCTGACCATTTTTTGGGAACGAGAGGCTTACCACCACCTGCCTCGACCATTTCAAGAGAAATTGGCTCGAGAAATCCTAGAGAACCTAAGAAGTTTTCCTGTCGTTCTGCCCCAATCATCGTGGAAATGCGTGCAGTGCCGATATTGCTTGATTTTATGATTATATCTTCGACGCTCAGTTCTTTACCATAGTTATGGAAGTCAGAAATTCTGTATTTCCCCCACCGGATAGGCCCTCTAATATCAATAACTGTTTCGGGAGCGACCAATCCAAGTTCCATTGCTTGCGCGACGGCAAAAATCTTAAATGTAGATCCTAGCTCATATACACCCTGCACTGCACGATTAAACAAGGGACTATCAGCGGCCTGTCCCTTGGTGGGAAGATTGGGGCGATTGTTGGGGTCAAAATCAGGTAGCGAGACAAGCGAAACAAGCTCGCCAGTATGCACATCCATCAAAACAGCCGCTGCACCTTTTGCATTTAAAAGTTTCATTCCGCCGTATAACACTTGTTCAATGGCAGCTTGAACAGAAAGATCGATCGAAAGCTGCAAAGCCTGCCCTGATTGACCTGGATCCCGCAGTCGCTCATCAAACGTTTTTTCAATACCCGCGACACCAACAACCTCTGCAGCATGGACGCCTTCACGTCCATAGCTTGCGCCACCTAAAACATGCGCTGCAAGCCTTCCGTTTGGATAAAGCCGCATCTCACGAGGCCCAAACCGCAGTCCAGGATCACCAATATCATGGGCTGCCTGCATTTGCTCAGGGCTCATTTTCCGTTTAATCCAAAGGAATTTTCGTTTGCCCGTGAAGTCCGAATAAAGGCGTTTTGCATCCAGATCCAGGAAAACCTTTGCCAAGGCGTCCGCAGTCCCTGTGGGATCAACAAGATGTGCAGTCTCAACATAGAGCGAATGTGTGTCCATATTTGTTGCAAGGATACGACCACGGCGATCAACGATATCGGCACGCTGGGCTACAATAGAAGCCCCAGCCTGTTGAGATCTTGGCTCAGTTGGCTCAGATGCAGACAATAGTGCTACCCTTAAAGCAATTGCGACATATAAAACTATGAACACTATACCCAGTACCAAAAGGCGGCCTTGTGCGCGGATACGGGTTTGTTCTTTTTCACTTTCGTGACGCTTATGAATATTTTCACGTTCAATGCGATTGGTATCTTCACCTTTAGCACGCGCCGATAGAATACGTCCCAATGGCCTTAGAGGAGTGCGAAGTGGTATATCAGTCATCATTCCCGCTTCTTTGAGCGACTTCTATGGCTTCTAATCCTTTCAGGTCAAATACTGACATAGATTGCTGTGGGAACCCAACTTCATCAACATGTCCAAAATGGTCAGCCCGCAGAGGAAGCAATTGCAGATGTTCGTAGTTCAAATCAGCAAGATCCTGAAGGCGACGTGGACGGTTTTGATAGGCCCATTCAGCCCGCAAAATTGCAAGTCTATTTCTAGCCTGCCCTATAGAGGCCTGAAGCTCTTCCACATTGGCAAGCTCACGCTGGGTATGCACATTTTCTTGATAGGCCCAATAAGCAAGCCCCATCACAGCGTTAAACATCATAATATATAAGAGACTACGCATTAACGTTTACCCTTAACCACTGGCATACCGAGCTCTTTATGACTTAACATCTCTACAGAAGGCGCTGCTGTCCTGCGAGCCACCCTTAACTTTGCTGATCGTGCGCGAGGATTTACAGAAAGCTCATTTGCATCCGCCCGAACCGCTTTTTTGGTGATCAGTGCAAATTGGGGCGCCACGTCCTTAATTTCGGGTGCGAACCTATTCGCTTTAGCAGCAAGACCAGAGCGCATCTGTAAAAACCGCTTCACCATGCGATCTTCGATCGAATGGAATGTCACCACCATCAAAAGACCACCTTCAGAAAGCGCTTTTTCAGCAGCGTGTAGCCCCTTAAACAACTCTTGATACTCACTATTAACAGCGATCCGGATAGCTTGAAAACTTCTTGTTGCAGGATTTTTTTGGCCCGGCTTTTGGCGCGGCATTACACTTTGAATGACTTGGACAAGATCCAGAGTGCTGTCAAAAAGGCATTCTGAACGCCTTTTAACGATAGCTCTTGCAATACGCCGACTGGCGCGCTCTTCACCATAGGAGAAAAGGATATTTGCCAGCTCAGTCTCTTCAGACCGGTTGACCAGATCTGCCGCCGTCTGTACGCTAGAACCCATCCTCATATCCAGAGGTCCGTCGCGCAAGAATGAGAAACCGCGATCTGCCTGATCGAGTTGCATCGAGGAGACGCCAAGATCAAGCACCACACCGCTTAGATTGATTGCGTATTGGTCAAGCTTGGAAAAAACACCTTCAACCAAATTCAAGCGCTCTTTATACCTTTCCTTAAGCTCTTTTACCAAGTCGAAAACTGAAGGATCTCTGTCCACCGCCGTCACGCTCTTTGCACCAGCCTCAAGTAAGCCGCGCGTATAACCGCCAGCACCAAGAGTACCATCGAGCCAGTCGCCCCCTACAGGCGCGGCAAGGCTAAGAATAGGGGAAAGCAAAACTGGCATATGCGATGAAACCGACGTTGACATATCGTCTGCCGTATTCATGGCTGCTCCCCAGATTCATCCAAGAATGTTAAAGGATCAAAATCTACAGGGAAGCTGTCCAACCAAACTTCAGCTTTTGATTGATCCATTTCATATGTTTGAGGATCCCATATTTGGAACGTATCACCAGCAGCTATGAAGTAAGCCTCTGTATGTATGTGAATTTTTGTACGTAGTTTGGCAGGTATCACCAATCGACCCGTTTCATCAATCGACGTTGGATAGCTTAAACCGTGAAATAAACGTTCAAGAACCTTTCGCTCTTGAGAACCACGCGGCATATCATCAATTTTGCGATCCACCTCTTCGATCGCCTCAATCGTGTAACACTCAAGATATTGCTTACGTGGATCGCCGTAGACGATGACTAACTCGGGATGAACGTGGTCGCTCCAATTTGGATCACATGCTTCGATCACACGGCGAAACAAGGCCGGAATAGAGACCCGTCCTTTGGAGTCTACTTTGTATAGACCTTCACCTCTGAACCTTCGCCCCATAATCCCCGGCAAACCTCACTAACCCCAATTCAAACTTTTTAAACAAAACAGCGGATTGGAGCTTTTTCTTTGCCCAATCCGCCACTCATGCCTCGCTCACTGCGAGCGTCCAACACGCATAGATCTGGGGAGATCATGCTCACATGCGCATCGGACTTCAGTTTTGATGAAAGCGGAGCCTATATGAAACCTAGCCTCAGAAATTTGGGTCTTTGCGCCCATAATTTTATTTTTCCGTCATCACCATAGCTATTGATCGCATGTAGAAACCAAAAAATCAAGAAATAATTGGGATTTTATGGTATTTAAAGGGAATAAATTTAATTTCCATAAAATTTCTGACTTTTAAATAAAGTATTATCAATATATAGTATATTACTTCTAATTTTTTCTATATATTGATATGATAGCTATTAATTGAACTACCAAAATAATTCATTGTTTTATTAATTATCTTAGGTAAATCATATTTAAAGATCAAAATTTCTATAAAATGATTCTTAAATTTCGTAAAATTTTATATAATTACACTAGTACCATTAATTCCCATAAAACTGGATGATAGGGTAAGGAGAAGGTTTATCTCAGTTGTACCATCGCTCTCGCACCAGATCTCCTAACTCCAATTAAAGTCTCCTAAAAATATGCCTGCATTTAAGCAGTCACATTTAAGCAGTACCGGTGACGCCTAAATTTCTTGTAGCCAAACCAATGTCACAAATGCAATTGCTTCATGGCAGAACTGCGCTGCTGCGCACATTGTGACCGCAGCATTATAATTATTATATCGTGACAAGGTTTTGGAAAAACACACGTCAAAACGATAAAAAAGGAAGAGACTGTAGTCTACTTTTCAAACACACAATTCAATAAAAGTGGGGTCCACACACGCCCACAGGCCATTTTAACTTTAGCAGCAGATTTAATAACAAGCCGCAGAATTTATTGAAATCTTATTGCAGAACTGAGTTCTTTATAGAACCATGATCTGCCAGACAGGGAAATAAATAGATCAATGATCAAGAGTATAGCACATTCAGCTGTAGGACTTGATTAAATTTCTAGAACAACGGTGTAACTAACTTCTTTAGAACTGCTGTGGAATGCTTCCTTCCACTTTTTTTGCAGCAGCCTTAGGGGTACAGCCCGAAACTATCAAAACACCGTACTTGCTCCCTTGACGGTGCGATTTCTAAAAGCGGCGGCACAATAGTCTGCCAACAGCTTTTTTTATCTTTAAAATGGAATATCGTCGGGTGAGCTAACAAAACGCGCCATGATTTTCTTGGTGCCTGCTTTGTCAAATTCTATTTCCAGTTTGTCGCCTTCAATTCCACAAATAACACCATACCCAAATTTTTGATGGAATACGCGCTCTCCAACAGTATGGGACGATAAGACAGTGGCGTCGATCGTCATGCGTGCAGCATCTTTGGGCTGTGCCAATGGACGCTCCAAACGGCGGGCCTGAAGCCGTTTCCAACCCGGAGAATTATAGCCATCTGCCTCTGACGCCGCATCGTCTAATCCAGAAGGCATACTGGCAGCACCATATCCACCACCATAGAGACCCGGCGGCGTTAGAATTTCGATATTCACCTCTGGAAGCTCATCAATAAATCGCGACGGCATTGAAGATTGCCATTGTCCAAAAATACGACGATTGCCTGCAAAAGAGATTGTGCATATCCGCTCAGCCCGCGTAATGCCGACATAAGCAAGGCGACGCTCTTCTTCGAGGCCCCTTAATCCACTTTCATCCATACTACGTTGGGATGGGAAAAGGCCATCCTCCCATCCAGGCAAGAACACAACCGGAAACTCAAGACCTTTTGCCCCGTGCAAAGTCATGATTGATACTTTTTCGCCAACTTCTTCATTTCCGTTATCCATGACAAGGCTGACATGTTCCAAAAACCCTTGTAAATTTTCAAATTCTTCGAGTGCTTTGACAAGTTCTTTCAGGTTCTCCAAACGCCCTGGCGCCTCTGGAGCTTTATCATTTTGCCACATGTCCGTGTAGCCGGATTCATCCAAAATTATCTCTGCAAGCTCCATGTGACTTAGGGCACTATCCTCAGCCATCCGGCCCCAACGTGAGATGCCTTCTACCAACCGCCCAAGTTCCAGTGCGCCTTTTCCAAATATTTGTTTTGACTCAAGCAAAAGCCGCGCCCCTTCGATAAGCGAAACACCATTAGAACGCGCTGTAAGTTGAATTTTTTGTTGTGCTTTGTCTCCAAGACCCCGTTTGGGTGTATTTACAATACGCTCAAAGGCCAGATCATCGTCTGGACTTGTCACTATTCGAAAATATGCCATTGCATCACGAATTTCCAAACGTTCATAAAATCTTGGGCCACCAATCACTCGATAGGGTAGTCCAATGGTCAGAAACCTATCCTCAAAGGCCCGCATCTGATGGCTTGCGCGCACAAGAATTACCATCTGATCAAGGCTAAAGCCGCTCATACCGCGCGTGCCACGCTGCGTCGCTTCGATTTCTTCTCCTATCCAACGCGCCTCTTCTTCTCCGTCCCAATGACCAATAAGGCGTACTTTTTCCCCATCTGACATATCAGTCCAAAGCTCTTTACCCAATCGTCCTTCGTTACCCGAAATCACACCACTGGCAGCGGCAAGGATATGAGGGGACGAGCGATAGTTTTGTTCTAGGCGAACCACTTTTGCGCCAGGAAAATCTTTTTCAAACCTCAAAATATTGCCAACTTCTGCTCCGCGCCAACCATAGATTGACTGGTCATCATCCCCAACACAGCATATATTCTTATGTGCACCCGCCAATAGGCGTAACCAAAGGTATTGTGCGACGTTGGTATCTTGATACTCGTCCACTAGAATATATTTAAACCAACGCTGATATTGCTCTAAAACATCCTGATGCGTTTGAAATATTGTCACAGTATACAACAATAGATCACCAAAATCGACAGCATTCAGTTCTTTTAAACGGATCTGATATTGCGCGTAAAATTCGGTCCCCATGCCGTTGAAAGCATTGGCTTCAGAACTTGGTACTTTCGCTGGTAGCCATGCACGATTCTTCCATTGATCAATGATGCCAGCCAATTGGCGCGCGGGCCAGCGCTTATCATCGATGTTGCCTGCCCCAAGAAGCTGTTTGAGCAATCGAGTTTGATCATCCGTATCCAGAATAGTAAAATTGCTCTTAAGCCCTAAAAGCTCGGCATGACGTCGCAGAAGTTTGACTGAAATAGAATGAAATGTCCCCATCCAAGGCATGCCTTCCACCGCTTGACCCAAAAGACCCGCAATACGCAATTTCATTTCACGAGCCGCTTTGTTGGTGAAGGTTACCGATAGTATTTCGTTCGGACGCGCGCGCCCGGTACTTAGCAAATGGGCGATAC
This sequence comes from Paracoccaceae bacterium, assembly GCA_028150825.1. GTDB lineage: Bacteria > Pseudomonadota > Alphaproteobacteria > Rhodobacterales > Rhodobacteraceae > LFER01. The sequence continues at coordinate 86,348 of JAOGIM010000005.1, read as the reverse complement.
GACAGGTCAGAGCCTTGGTCTTACCCGTTCCTGCCCCAGCAAGCATCAGTACAGGCCCATCCAAAGCCTCAACTGCCTCGCGTTGTGCAGGATTTAATTCATTAAGATACGGCATCGGCCGCGCAGCCATCGCGCGCGCGGACAAGGAAGCGGCTTCAAAAGCATCGATTTCGTCAAAACTGCTCATGAATTCATTTTAACCTTTTGTTTAGCAAATGGAAAGAGATGTTCTTAAAATGTTCCTCTTGCAGTATAAGTTATTTTATCGACGACAAAAACGGATTGCAGACTTCTTAAGTGCCAAAGGTCTGAGATTATTTAACAATCGCTGGACAATCCCAAATATTTAAGAAAAGTGATAATATGAGTTTAGATTATAAATACCCCGCACTAAAGTATCTGAAGCATGCTGCAAAAAGGCGTATACCGCATTTTGTGTGGGAATATCTGGACAGTGCGACAGGCGACGAGGTAACTCAGGCTAACAACCGCGCTTCTCTCCAGTCTATTAAGATGATGCCAACCATTTTGCGGGGCGAAATATCTCCACAAACAAATCAGACGTTTTTAGGAAAAACTTATGATTTGCCATTCGGCGTTGCGCCCGTCGGCATGTCAGGCCTGATCTGGGCAGATGCGGAACGGCATTTGGCGAGGAATGCAGCAAAAACAAACATTCCCTACACACTTTCGACAGTTGCCTGCCAGACGCCTGAAACAATTGGACCGCTAACCAATGGAAATGGATGGTTCCAACTATATCCACCCAAAGACCTTGAAATCCGAAAAGATATGATTGGCCGTATTGAAGGAGCAGGATTTGAAACGCTTGTGCTGACGCTGGACCTGCCAGCAGCCAGCAGAAGAGAGCGTCAAAACAGAGGTGGGATCACCCAACCACCCGTAATGACAGCCCGTATCCTGAGACAAATTGCGCTTAGACCTCGCTGGGCTTTAGAAACGGCTTTCTTTGGACGGCCCGAAATGCCGTTTGTGGCGTCTTATGGTGAAAATCTTCGCGGCTTACCGACAACAGAGCATATTGGTTATCTTCTGCGCACGTCTCCAGATCTAGAGTATCTGTCATGGCTGCGCGATCATTGGAAAGGCCATCTTATTGTCAAAGGTGTCTTAGATTCAACTGATGTGGCGCGGCTAGAGCATATCGGCGCAGATGCAATTTGGGTATCGAACCATGCGGGACGCCAATTTGATGCAGCCCCAGCCAGCATCGATGTTCTTCCCAACATTCGTCAGGCAACGAAGCTCCCAATAATTTTTGACAGCGGTGTTGAAAGTGGTTTGGATATTTTGCGGGCTATTGCATTAGGTGCTGATTTTGTAATGCTGGGAAGGGCATGGCACTACGCCTTGGGGGCACTTGGTCCAAAAGGCCCCACACATCTTTCCCACATCTTGAAGCAAGATCTTTTAGCTAACATGGCGCAGTTGGGTATCGAACGATTGAGCGAGTGCTCAAAAAAGATTTGGTCTTAAAATTTCCTTAACTGAGTTTACTGGAATATATGGTTGAATACTCTGATAGAACGGATAGTTTCCGTCCAAATGAGCCAATTAATGTCACTGACCTTGACAAGCAAAATGCTGCAGTGCTGTATTCCAGTTTCGTGGTGTTTGACGATAACCAAAAAAAGAGCTTTATAAGTAGGAAACACTCGAATGCCAGAATTTCAGAAAATCCTAATCGCAAACCGCGGTGAGATCGCAATTCGTATCATGCGAGCAGCCAACGAAATGGGCAAGAAGACAGTCGCTATCTTTGCAGAGGAAGATAAATTAAGCCTTCATCGTTTTAAAGCGGACGAGGCCTATCGGATTGGTCAAGGAATGGGGCCAGTCGCAGCTTATCTGTCGATTGAGGAAATCATTCGGGTGGCGCGCGAGTGTGATGCGGACGCAATTCACCCAGGCTATGGGCTTTTGTCAGAAAACCCAGCCTTTGTTGATGCTTGTGAAAATAACGGTATAGCCTTTATCGGACCGCGCGCGGAAACGATGCGGGCTCTTGGCGATAAAGCTTCAGCGCGAAAAGTGGCAGTTGCTGCTGGCGTGCCTGTCATACCAGCAACTCCAGTGCTGGGTGATGATATGGACCTCATTCGCAAAGACGCTGCAAAAGTAGGCTATCCTTTTATGCTAAAAGCCTCTTGGGGCGGCGGTGGCCGCGGAATGCGCCCAATCAATGCGCCAGAAGAACTAGAGGAGAAAATTCTAGAGGGCAGACGCGAAGCTGAAGCTGCTTTTGGCAATGGTGAGGGTTATCTTGAAAAAATGATCCTGAGAGCACGCCATGTCGAAGTGCAAATACTTGGCGACCAACACGGACAAATTTTTCACTTATGGGAACGCGACTGTTCAGTACAGAGACGAAACCAAAAGGTGGTCGAGCGCGCCCCTGCCCCTTATCTGTCCAAAGTACAACGGTTAGAAATTTGCGAAATGGGCCGGAAAATCTGTGCTCATGTGAATTACGAATGTGCCGGTACTGTGGAATTCCTAATGGATATGGATACCGGAAAATTTTACTTCATCGAAGTTAATCCGCGGGTCCAAGTCGAACATACAGTCACTGAAGAAGTGACGGGAATTGATATCGTTCAGGCGCAAATCATGATTTCTGAGGGAAAAACTCTAGCAGAGGCAACTGGTAAATCCAACCAGAACGAGATCCATTTAAACGGCCATGCTTTGCAAACGCGCATCACAACAGAAGACCCACAAAACAACTTCATCCCAGATTATGGCCGCATCACAGCTTTTCGCAGTGCAACAGGTATGGGTATCAGGCTCGATGGCGGAACGGCCTATTCTGGTGGGGTGATTACACGATATTACGATTCCCTATTAGTGAAAGTGACGGCTTGGGCCCCTACGCCACAAAAAGCCATTGCTCGCATGGACCGCGCGCTGCGCGAATTTCGGATAAGAGGCGTGAGCACCAATATTGCTTTTGTGGAAAACCTACTTAAGCACCCAACTTTTCTCAGCAATGAATATACGACAAAATTTATTGATGAAACCAGCGATTTATTCGATTTCAAAAAACGTCAGGATCGCGGAACCAAAGTACTTACTTACATAGCAGATATTTCCGTAAATGGTCACCCTGAGACAACCGATAGGCCAAGGCCCGCCAAAGATTTGAAAGCGCCTATTCCACCCAAGTACCCTCTTGATACACCTTCGGGTGTGCGTCAAATATTAGAAAAAAAAGGCGCAGCGGCTGTTTCAGAATGGATGCTAGATCAAAAAAGACTTTTAATCACGGATACGACAATGCGTGACGGGCACCAATCGCTTTTGGCAACCAGAATGCGGTCTTTAGATATGATAAATGTGGCCCCTGCTTATGCTTCGCTGTTGCCAGAATTGTTCAGCGTAGAATGCTGGGGAGGCGCAACTTTTGATGTGGCCTACCGCTTTTTACAGGAAAGCCCATGGCAACGGTTGCGCGACATTCGTAGCCAGATGCCCAATTTAATGACACAAATGCTGTTACGGGCTAGTAACGGGGTCGGATATACGACCTACCCGGATAACGTCGTTGAGAGCTTTGTGGCAGAAGCGGCGAAAGGAATTGATGTCTTCCGCGTGTTTGATAGCCTGAACTGGGTCGAAAATATGCGCGTCGCGATGGACGCAGTCAACGCATCTGGAAAAATTTGCGAGGCGAGTATCTGTTATACTGGCGACATTTTGAATCCGGACCGAGCAAAATATGACCTGAATTATTATGTGTCTATCGCCAAAGAGCTCAAGCAGGGCGGTTCGCATGTGCTAGGCTTAAAAGATATGGCCGGGCTATTGAAACCAGCAGCGGCCAAAGTCTTGGTAAAGGTGCTTAAGGAGGAGGTAGGTTTACCGATACATTTCCATACCCATGATACATCCGGGCTTGCAAGCGCTACGATCTTGGCTGCAGCTGAGGCTGGTGTAGATGCAGTCGATGCGGCCATGGATTCGTTCTCGGGGGGAACATCTCAGCCATGCCTGGGATCATTAGTAGAAGCGCTCAAAAACACACATAGAGACACTGAGCTTGATGTCAAAGCCATTCAAAACCTCAGTAGCTACTGGGAACAAGTGCGCGCACAATATGTAGCGTTTGAAAGCGGCCTCACGTCTCCTGCGTCAGAGGTTTATCTGCATGAAATGCCCGGTGGACAATTTACAAATCTCAAAGCGCAGGCGCGGTCGCTAGGATTAGAAGAAAAATGGTCACAAGTAGCTCATACATATGCCGAGGTGAACCAAATGTTTGGTGATATAGTCAAAGTGACACCTTCATCCAAAGTGGTTGGCGACATGGCTTTGATGATGGTGAGTCAAGGTATTACGCGTGCACAAGTTGAAGACCCTAAAACAGATATAGCCTTTCCTGACAGCGTCATAGACATGATGCGTGGGAACCTTGGACAACCTCCAGGAGGGTTCCCAAAACAACTTGTCAATAAAGCGCTGAAAGGCGAGACACCCCTCACAACGCGTCCAGGCGCACACATGCTACCTGTAGATCTGCAGGCGACTCGAAAGGAATTGAGTGGTTTGCTAGAAGGCAAAACCATTAATGACGAGGAATTGAATGGCTATCTTATGTATCCAAAGGTTTTTTTGGATTACAAAAGTCGCCATAGTGTTTATGGACCGGTGCGCGCCTTACCGACAATTACCTTCTTTTACGGAATGAAGCCCGGCGAAGAAATAACTGCCGAGATAGACCCTGGTAAAACGCTCGAAATTCGACTTCAGGCGATAGGTGAAACCGATGAGCAGGGAGAGGTAAAAGTTTTCTTTGAACTTAACGGTCAACCGCGTGTGATTCGCGTGCCAAACCGTCTGGTAAAGTCCCAGACGGCATCCCGTCCAAAAGCGGAAGCTGGAAATTCCAACCATATCGGCGCCCCAATGCCAGGTGTTGTGGCGTCAGTCGTGGTCAGTAGAGGTCAAAAAGTCAAGGAAGGCGATTTACTTTTGACCATCGAAGCAATGAAGATGGAAACAGGTATGCATGCAGAACGCGCTGCAGTGATCAAAGTGATCCATGCTCATTCTGGTGGCCAAATCGATGCTAAAGATCTGTTGATCGAGTTTGAGCCGGCTGAATAGGCTCAAAAAATTAGGCACATATTGAAACTCAAAGCAGTCGATTGGATCAACTGAGAGGTATACTAATCACAAACTGGATAGATTCTACGCCTGGGTTGTCAGGATAAATGCCGGTATGGGACCGATGATCATAACTGAGGGCGTATCGCACGCCACCATCCGTCTCATAGATCAAATCAATTCCAGAGCGAAAAGCAATTAAGCCACCTAGATCATGACCTTTACCCGCACTGTAAAGCCCAGTCATAGCATGGAGCTCTAACTTGATTGGAATATCCAGAGATGATGCAAGATAAGTTTGACCAGCGCCCGCCCAAAGCGCTTTTCGGCTACTTACTGAAAAACCAACAGCATGACCAAATGGGCCATTTTTGTGACTCAAATCATAACGCAAATATGCCTCTTTGCCTGGCTTGGCACGTCGCTTAATTATGTCGCCGACAGATAGGTATAATCGAGGAGTAACTTCACTTCTTTCAAAACAACCTGAAGCTGTAGTGCAAAAATTACTCTGCATATCTGCAAGACCAACTAATAACAGCAACGCTGCAAACGTTCCGTCCGCCATAGCTTACCACTTTTCTATTTATTCAATTCAACTGCACGCACAGTTGTACAAATAGTGGCTGACCGTCAAGACAGTTAAAAGCCATTAGTAAAAAGCAAGTCCTTAGAAGGTAAATCTAAGTAATCCAAAAGTGAAATTTTAGTAAAGGAATCTAACAATTTTGTTAATTTAGATCGAATGGAGAGATACACTTTGGGCTTTATTAGGTTTGGCGGTGACTTACTCTCCCACGCCTTAAGACGCAGTACCATCAGCGCTTCGGCACTTAACTGCCGGGTTCGGAATGGAGCCGGGTGTTTTGCTCGTGCTATGGCCACCAAACCAAATAAAGCCCAAAGATATCAACGATGTTCTTGTCCAATTAAATGTATTTGTAATGGGTTAGTATGCTTTATTGTCCGTAGAGCCATATATTAGTCTGACTATTACTGGATCAAATCAAGCCTATCGGGCAATTAGTACCGGTCAACTGAACGCATTACTGCGCTTACATCTCCGGCCTATCGACGTGGTGGTCTACCACGGCCCTCAGGGATACCTTGTTTTGAGGGGGGCTTCCCGCTTAGATGCCTTCAGCGGTTATCCTGTCCGATCATAGCTACCCTGCACTGCTGCTGGCGCAACAACAGGTCCACCAGTGGATCGTTCACCCCGGTCCTCTCGTACTAGGGGCAACTCCTCTCAAGTATCCTACACCCACGGCAGATAGGGACCGAACTGTCTCACGACGTTCTAAACCCAGCTCACGTACCTCTTTAAACGGCGAACAGCCGTACCCTTGGGACCTGCTCCAGCCCCAGGATGAGATGAGCCGACATCGAGGTGCCAAACACTGCCGTCGATATGGACTCTTGGGCAGTATCAGCCTGTTATCCCCGGCGTACCTTTTATCCGTTGAGCGATGGCCCTTCCACTCGGGACCACCGGATCACTATGGCCGTCTTTCGACTCTGCTCGACTTGTCAGTCTCGCAGTCAGGCTGGCTTCTGCCATTGCACTCAACGAGCGATTTCCGACCGCTCTGAGCCAACCTTCGCGCGCCTCCGTTACTCTTTAGGAGGCGACCGCCCCAGTCAAACTACCCGCCACGCAGGGTCCCGGATCCGGATAACGGACCGCGGTTAGACATCAAAAGTGCGAAGGGTGGTATCTCAAGGGAGGCTCCACAGAAACTAGCGTTACTGCTTCAAAGCCCACCACCTATCCTGCACATCACAATTCTGATGCCAGTGCGAAGCTGTAGTAAAGGTGCACGGGGTCTTTCCGTCTAACCGCGGGAAGCCTGCATCTTGACAGGCAATTCAATTTCGCTGAGTCTACATTGGAGACAGCGGGGAAGTCGTTACGCCATTCGTGCAGGTCGGAACTTACCCGACAAGGAATTTCGCTACCTTAGGACCGTTATAGTTACGGCCGCCGTTTACCTGGGCTTCAATTCAGAGCTCTCACCCCTCCTTTTAACCTTCAGGCACCGGGCAGGCGTCAGACCCTATACGTCGTCTTGCGACTTCGCAGAGCCCTGTGTTTTTAGTAAACAGTCGCCACCCCCTGGTTTGTGCCCCCAGCCAATACTTGCGTAGAAACTGGGCCTCCTTCTCGCGAACTTACGGAGGTATTTTGCCGAGTTCCTTCAATGTAGTTCTCTCAAGCGCCTTGGTATTCTCTACCAGTCCACCTGTGTCGGTTTAGGGTACGATCTCATGGAGGTGCTATTTCCAGGAACCTCTTAGCAGCTCATTCAATCCGATAAGGATGAACTACCTTCGAGATCCGTCACAATCCTCCTGGCCCAGGAATATTAACCTGGTTCCCATCGCCTACGCCTTTCGGCCTCGACTTAGGGGTCGGCTTACCCTGCTCAGATTAGCTTTAAGCAGGAACCCTTGGACTTTCGGCGAGAGTGTCTCTCACACTCTTTGTCGCTACTCATGTCATCATTCTCACTAGTGATCTCTCCACCAGATGCCTTACAGCCCGGCTTCACTGAAAGCTCCAAACCTCTAACGTAATCCGAAGATTACTAAAGAGGATAGGAACTATGTCACACTACGCTCCGCTACCATGCATTAAATGCATCCGAAGTTTCGGCTCATGGCTTGAGCCCCGTTACATCTTCGCCGCAGGACAACTTATTTAGACCAGTGAGCTGTTACGCTATCTTTAAAGGATGGCTGCTTCTAAGCCAACCTCCTGGTTGTTTTGGTCGTCCCACCTGCTTTCCCACTTAGCCATGAATTAGGGGCCTTAACTGTCGGTCAGGGTTGTTTCCCTCTCCACGACGGACGTTAGCATCCGACGTGTGTCTGCCATCTATTACTCCCGGGTATTCGGAGTTTGGTTAGGATCAGTAAGCCTGTGGGGCCCCATTACCCATCCAGTGCTCTACCCCCCGGGGTATTCGGATGACGCTCTACCTAAATAGATTTCGCGGAGAACCAGCTATCTCCGAGTTTGATTGGCCTTTCACCCCTAGGCACAGCTCATCCCGATCCTTTTCAACGGATGTGGGTTCGGTCCTCCAATAAGTGTTACCTTATCTTCAACCTGGCCATGCCTAGATCACTCGGTTTCGGGTCTGATCCATCTAACTCATTCGCCCTATTAAGACTCGCTTTCGCTGCGCCTACACCTAACGGCTTAAGCTTGCTAGATAGACCAAGTCGATGACCCATTATACAAAAGGTACGCTGTCACACCTCAAGGGTGCTCCAACTGTTTGTAGGCGTTCGGTTTCAGGTACTGTTTCACTCCCCTCGTCGGGGTGCTTTTCACCTTTCCCTCACGGTACTGGTTCACTATCGGTCAGTAAGGAGTACTTAGCCTTCGAAGGTGGTCCTCCGATATTCAGACAAGATTTCACGTGTCCCGCCCTACTTAATACGTCCAATCATGCTTCCTATACGGGGCTATCACCCACTTTGGCTGATCTTTCCAGATCATTCTAGTCACACTCATGGCTCGGCTGGTCCCCGTTCGCTCGCCGCTACTAGGGGAGTATCAATTGATTTCCTTTCCTCCGGGTACTTAGATGTTTCAGTTCCCCGGGTTTGCTCTTAAAACCCTATGTATTCAGGTTTTAAGTACCTGGTCATGCTCATTATTGATAGCAAAGCTAACAATAACAAACATTCAGGTGGGTTCCCCCATTCAGAAATCCATGGATCAAAGCTTATTCTCAGCTCCCCATGGCTTATCGCAGAGTATCACGTCTTTCATCGCCTCTTACTGCCAAGGCATTCACCAAACGCCCTTTTCGCGCTTGATTTGATCCAGAAAAAGTCAGACTTGCGTCTGCAAATAACACGCTGGTTCACATGCTATCTCTTTCTCTGGTCAAAAGTCATACTTTCCCGCCTGAACATATATCAATATGTTCAGACTGTGAGCAGCATTTCTGTTGCTCTGGTTAGTGTACTTGACTTGGACAACTCTGTTCATTTCAATCTTGCATACGCAAGGACGGTCGAGGAAACAACCGGATCCAAACGCTCTCCACAGGGAAAGCCCTGCTTCACTAGATTGAGATCATCCCGTTACTCCGGGTGATCAAACAGTGTTGATATTTGTATCTCTCTAAACGATGTAAAAAATGCCAATTAAGGCAAACGTCCGATTGGACGGTTAAACACTAAAAAGTGCTTAACGATCAAATCAATCTAAACTACTATCTAAATAAAGCCAAATAATCGGTCACCAAAAAATTTGGTGGAGCCTAGCGGGATCGAACCGCTGACCTCCTGAATGCAAATCAGGCGCTCTCCCAGCTGAGCTAAGGCCCCTAAAAACTGTGAGATGGTGGGTCGAGGAGGACTTGAACCTCCGACCTCACGCTTATCAGGCGTGCGCTCTAACCACCTGAGCTACCGACCCTCATGAGAGCCATCTCATCACGGTCGATGGACCTTGCCGAAGCAGCAATTGCTGCAAGACATATCCATCAAAACCCAAAAAACGGGGCCCAGAGTTCAAGGTCCAACACAAACACGACTAAACGCATCTGCTGTTATACTGAAGAGATATGAGGACAGTCCGGTCCGATATATGTCCATTAAAATGGACTGCTAAGTGTTTCACGATCAAAGGCAAGCCTTCAATACTAGAAACATCCTTAGAAAGGAGGTGATCCAGCCCCAGGTTCCCCTAGGGCTACCTTGTTACGACTTCACCCCAGTCGCTGATCCTACCGTGGCCGCCTGCCTCCCCGAAGGGTTAGCGCAGCGTCGTCGGGTAGAACCAACTCCCATGGTGTGACGGGCGGTGTGTACAAGGCCCGGGAACGTATTCACCGCGTCATGCTGTTACGCGATTACTAGCGATTCCGACTTCATGGGGTCGAGTTGCAGACCCCAATCCGAACTGAGACAGTTTTTTGGGATTATCCCATTGTCACTGCCATTGTAGCACGTGTGTAGCCCAACCCGTAAGGGCCATGAGGACTTGACGTCATCCACACCTTCCTCCCGCTTATCACGGGCAGTTTCCATAGAGTGCCCAGCCGAACTGCTGGCAACTAGGGATGTGGGTTGCGCTCGTTGCCGGACTTAACCGAACATCTCACGACACGAGCTGACGACAGCCATGCAGCACCTGTATCTCGTCCAGCCTAGCTGAAAGCTCCATCTCTGGAGCGACGACGAGTATGTCAAGGGTTGGTAAGGTTCTGCGCGTTGCTTCGAATTAAACCACATGCTCCACCGCTTGTGCGGGCCCCCGTCAATTCCTTTGAGTTTTAATCTTGCGACCGTACTCCCCAGGCGGAATGCTTAATCCGTTAGGTGTGTCACCGAATAGTATACTACCCGACGACTGGCATTCATCGTTTACGGTGTGGACTACCAGGGTATCTAATCCTGTTTGCTCCCCACACTTTCGCACCTCAGCGTCAGTATCGAGCCAGTGAGCCGCCTTCGCCACTGGTGTTCCTCCAAATATCTACGAATTTCACCTCTACACTTGGAATTCCACTCACCTCTCTCGAACTCTAGACTGGGAGTTTTGGAGGCAGTTCCAGGGTTGAGCCCTGGGATTTCACCCCCAACTTTCCAATCCGCCTACGCGCGCTTTACGCCCAGTAATTCCGAACAACGCTAACCCCCTCCGTATTACCGCGGCTGCTGGCACGGAGTTAGCCGGGGTTTCTTTACCTGCTACTGTCATTATCATCACAGGCGAAAGAGCTTTACGACCCTAAGGCCTTCTTCACTCACGCGGCATGGCTGGATCAGGCTTGCGCCCATTGTCCAAGATTCCCTACTGCTGCCTCCCGTAGGAGTCTGGGCCGTGTCTCAGTCCCAGTGTTGCTGATCATCCTCTAAAACCAGCTATAGATCGTAGACTTGGTAGGCCGTTACCCCACCAACTATCTAATCTAACGCGGGCCGATCCTTCTCCGATAAATCTTTCCCCCGAAGGGCGTATAAGGTATTACTCTCCGTTTCCAGAGGCTATTCCTTAGAGAAGGGCACGTTCCCACGCGTTACTAACCCGTCCGCCGCTCATCCCGAAGGATGCGCTCGACTTGCATGTATTAGGCCTGCCGCCAGCGTTCGTTCTGAGCCAGGATCAAACTCTCAAGTTGAAAAGCATAAATGCTTATCCTTGACGTTCGAACCTATGCACATCGAATGGTTGTTCAAACCATTCATCTTCTGTTTATCTGTGCTTTAGGTACCAAAAGATACCGAAAGCCGACAAACAGTGAAGCTGACACTACATTATCAGAGCAAGCTCCTAGTAGCGCGATATGATAGGCTGATCCATCGAATGAACCAAACTGCCCACATATCTCTTCAGTGTATTTAATTTTCAAATAACGTAGAAACATAACAAACAGACCGCGCCAAATATATCCTAGCGCAACCCGCCCACAATGCCTCTGAATTTTCTAACAGCAAGCTAATGTTTTCACCAACCCACCGACCAACTATGCCGTGGCAAAGTCAGTGAGAGATCTTCTATGCCCTACAATCAAACCACGCAACCCCTTTTTATAACTTTTCTGTACTTTTTTTTAAAAAATTCCGCTTAATGCGGGTTTTAATGGAACCTTGGGAACAAATTCTTGAAAAATTAAGGATAAGTATTGGCCTTTTAGAATCGCCTTTTACTAAGATACTAATTATATATATTGAGGAATAAATATCTGTTTATAAATACTTTTCAACTTTTAAAAAGGTTAATATTATTTGACGTATTACGTTTAAATTTCAGCAAAAGGCGCGATCTTCGTTTCTTAAGATGTAAACTATCCCTTGCTCAGAAAAGCGCCAATATAACCTGCGGCTGTGGTGTCAGACGATAAAACTATATCAGCTAAAACCGTGATTAAAAGTGGCCAGTTTATTGCCATAAGTTTATACCGAACTTTGCATCCTAGCCTTCTCGCCAATTGGTGCATTTTGAGATGTCAACTCGCCAGTTTTTAGATTTATCAAAACAGCTTAAGCAGCAAATACCAATCTTGGATAACTTTAGAGATATTTCCTCTAGAACTGGCGCGGGTAAAATCCAAGCGTAATACACCTTTAACTTCAGAATTCTATAAAGCCCCAATGTGTTAAGAACCCCAATGGCAAATCCTGTGGCAGCTTATCATCTATAAAATAGGCATTTCTGGCGTCAGCCGTCGAAACAAGCACGCGAGTCCCAAACTTGCTTCCGTCATCATTCAAGGATAACCATCTTAGCAAAATATCGACAATGGTTCCGTCAGATGTACTACCAGATCTATTAATTTCGTATTGTTTTTTAGGCAAAAGCTTTCCAGGAACTGAAATCTCAATACTGTTTTTCACGAGATCTAACGCGAAATTTTTATCCACGACGGCCAGACATAAACTGCTGGCTCATTTGGTTCATAAAATCAGATCACAATTTCACTGGCTGGCAATTTTTTTATCAGGCAAAAATTTGCGGGAAAACCGCCCTACACAGTTACACCCCCGTCACCTTTACTACCTTCGGAACTACCAGAGCCTTCGCCAAAGGCGCTAATACACAGTATTACTATCACACTTAAAAAACCAAAAATACATTTAAACATCAGAAGCATAACTCTAGATACTTCATCATAATAAAAGTATTTTATGTTGTGAGCTAATTTTGGACAATACGTGAAAGCAAGTATTAAAAGTTTTCATCAAATACATTAAATTAATTTATTATAGTCCGTTATCAGTAATGCTGAACGAATTTCAAGCAAGGCTGACTTAAGATGGCATGCGCAATTTCCGAAATAAGACGAATTTGTTTGATATCTCTTTAGATTTTTAGGCCATAAAACGAGCTCCATGCGCTGGTGGTGTCTCAGGTTTCCCCGCAAAACATTGGGCGATTGACATCCAACTTTGCGCAGCCTCCCCCGTAATATCCAGAGACGTATCTTTGATATTGCGAACTTGAGTGACAACCTGCGCAAACTCAGAAGCTTTACCTATTATAGAATTCGTAGAAGATGGTTCGTTCCATTCCCAATCTGTTCCTGAGGGAGATTTTAATCTGACGTGGGGGGCTGAGTCGGGAACTGACATTTTTCGGTTTATGAATGTCCAGTCAAACGTAACTACACCTAAGTGGCAAATATTTTTTATCCTATCGGTTTCTTTGCGCCGCACACCGAGCACATCAAAGACTTCCTGCCCGTGCGCCCATGTTTCCATCTGGCGAGCCGTAATGCTAGACATGGCGCTCATTTCTGGTCCCGCCCATTTAACACGCTGCCTAGGATCTGCATTAGCATATGCCTGACCCAGCTTTGCAGTTGTATCACGCCATGTTTCAAACAGGCGTCGTCCCCTTAGATCGCCCAAATACGGATACTGAGTTTCAAGCAAACTCATACCTTGGCCTAGACCAGCCATAATTGGCGCAAAAAATGCCTCAAAAGCTTGTACACTTTCCAAGGTCTTTAGCGCCGCCACATCGAACATATGTAAATGCCCAATGACATCATTGATTTTCCAAGATTTAAAGAGTGTTACCATTTCAAACACGCTGTCAGGCTGGTCTTCTAATACCCCGATTAACGTTGCTGCTTCTTCCAAATAATCATAGGCTTGTTGCATATCTTACTCTCCAATCAGTTCTGTAAGCGCTCAAAAGCTTCCAGAAATTATTATTAAAACTGACCAACACCCCATCTGCGAGCATAAAGTCGTTGACAAGGTCAGCTCCCTGCCCAATCCAGTCAGTATCGATTTAAGCATCATCCTTATGGCCAACTTGAGACAAACTATCAATCGCATGCAAAGCCTTCGATACTAAAGCGATATTTTGACAAAATCAGCAGGCTACAGTTTGGAATTCAATATCCAATACTTCGCTTGGGTCACTTTGCTTTACCAACTTCCTGGGGCGCAATATCTATTAAAATAGCATCTGCTTTTACCTGGACTCCAACTTTAGCATACACATGTGCAACCTGCCCAGACACTTGGGCACAAAGCTCATGTTGCATCTTCATTGCTTCTAGAATAAGCAAAGGTTGACCTTTCTGGACAACTTGCCCTTCACTTACAAATACCTCCTGAATATTGCCGTGCATCGGTGCGTTTAGGTTACCATTCGTGGCTTGTGATGTTTCGACATCGCTTACTTTATGATGTGTAAGTGCAAATTGTTTTGGTCCCAAGGCCAAATGGATCTTGTGACCATCGTAAAGCTGTGCGCGAATATCTATACGATTTCCATTCAGTCGAAGACTATCATCGCGATGTTCAACTTTAAAAGTTTGTCCCTCAAAAACTGCTGTTATTCCTACACCGGACATTTGCGATAGCGTTACGCCCTTTAGATCACTCACGCCGCGCAACCACAGCTTGGTGTTCAACTGACCTGAGCTGGCCCAGCCCATGAGTTCGTCAGGCACTAAAATCGCCAGATTAGAATTCTGATTTTGCAATGCTTCAAACAACAAAACGGCAGCTGCAACATAATCTTCAGCAACGAGGTTAGCCATATCACCAATTGAATCGCCATATTCATCACCAATAAAAGCAGTCGTCGCAGCGCCTTTAATGAAGGTTTCTTTGCTCAGTAAATCGATCAAGAAATCGCGGTTTGTAGTTATTCCAAATAGAACAGTATCCTTAAGCGCAGATAAAAGTGCATAGCATGCCTCTTGGCGAGTTTTGCCATGGGCAATAACTTTAGCAAGCATGGGGTCATAAAAAGATGAGACAACCTGACCGGATTTAATACCATCATCCACGCGCACTTGAGCAGTTTGCATCGGTTTCCAAGCTGCGATCCGTCCGCCAACAGGAAGAAAATCACATGCCGGATCTTCTGCGTACAGGCGGGCCTCAATGGCGTGTCCATTCAGCTTCACTTGACTTTGCTCAAAACCAAGCGCATGACCTTGAGCAACATTTAATTGCAGCGCCACTAAATCTTTGCCGGTAATCATTTCAGTTACAGGATGTTCGACCTGCAGACGCGTGTTCATTTCTAGGAAGTAAAACTCTCCAGATGCATCGAGTAAAAACTCAACAGTTCCAGCTCCTTCATAAGTAATGGCTCTAGCCGCTCCAACGGCAGCCTCCCCCATCTTTTCACGCAACCTGGGGGTCATTACCGGACAGGGGGCCTCTTCTACCACTTTTTGGTGACGTCGTTGAACCGAGCAATCCCGCTCGCCTAAATGAACGGTATGCCCTTGGCGATCGGCAAAAACCTGTACTTCTACATGCCGCGGCCGAATTATGGCCTTTTCAAGAATAATTTCTTCCAACCCAAATACTGATTTTGCTTCCAATTGGGCAAGATGCAAAGCTGCAAGGAAGTCACCCTCTGCTGAGACAAGGCGCATTCCACGACCACCCCCTCCAGCCACTGCTTTGATCATTAACGGAAAGCCGATGGTTTTGGCTTCTTGGGACAAACGCGCGTCACTTTGATCCCTACCCTGATATCCGGGCACGCAGCGCACACCTGCATCCCTCATCAACTGCTTGGCAGAGGCTTTATTCCCCATTGCCGCAATCGCACTAGCCGACGGGCCAATAAAGATCAATCCAGCATCTGTACAAGCTTGTGCAAATTCAAAACTTTCGGATAAAAAACCATAACCAGGATGGATCGCCTCTGCGCCACCTTCCGCTGCGGCTGCAAGAATTTTATCGATGTTCAAATAACTATCGGCCGCTGGACCAATGCCAATATTGATCCGCTCATCAGCAAAAGCAACATGCGGCGCAGCAGCGTCTGCATCAGTATAAACTGCAATCGAACGAAAGCCTGAAAGGCGTGCCGATCGCATCACCCGCAGGGCAATTTCACCTCGGTTTGCCACAAGAACAGAGTTAAAAGGGGTCAAATCGCTCATCGGTTTTCCGTTCATCTCGATTTAATTTTTCCAAAAAAAATTGTTCAGATGTGTTGCAAAGGCAAATTCAAGAACTGCCAAACTAAGACTTCTATTATGCAAAACATCCAAATTCATAGTCTGGCAACGCCAAAGCTATTGGGTCGGATCACTCGCACGCGAGCCTCACGGCAGGTTTGCAAACAAAACCCAATAACCTTACGCGTATCGCGCGGATCGATCATTCCGTGGTCCAGCATGTGGCCAGATGTATAAAACGCATCCGATTGTTTATCGAAGTGGTGTTGTATGTGGGCGCTTTGTTGGGCAAGTTTTTCCTCATCGACTTCGCGCCCTTTGCGCTCAGCGGTGCGCCGGGCAACTTGCGCCATGGTAATTGACGCCTGCTCTCCGCCCATTACACCAGTCATCGCGTTGGGCCAAGTAAATAGAAAATCCGGGTCAAAGGCATAGCCACACATGCCATAGTTCCCCGCCCCAAAACTTGCACCAATGTAAAAAGACAATTTAGGCACATGCAGATTGGTAACAGCCTGTATCATTTTTGACCCATGTTTGATCATGCCAGCGTGCTCATATTCTGCGCCAACCATGAAACCAGTGGTATTATTAAGAAAAATCATTGGAGTGCCCACTTGATCCATAAGCTGCAAAAAATGCGCAGCTTTGTTTGCTCCATTTGGATCGATCGGTCCATTATTACCCAGTATACCAACCGGCTGACCAAATATCTTGGCCTGAAAACATACAGTGGCCGGGCCGTAGTCAGGCTTAAATTGCTTGATTATAGATCCGTCAACCAATCGCGCCGCCACTTCGCGTACATCGTAGGGTTTTCGATAATCAATAGGTACAACACCGGCAATTTCGCTGGTGTCATAGACCGGAGCATCAAAACTTGGTAGCGCAGCGAGAATAACATTATCGTTCCAGTTCAACCCTGCGACCACCTCACGCGCCAGTTCGATCCCATGCGTGTCATCTTCGGCCAGATATTCGACAAGCCCAGTGGTGATAGCGTGCATTTCAGAGCTTCCAAGCTCTTGATCATCTGCATCCTCACCAGTGGCTGCTTTCACCAACGCCGCGCCAGCCAGCATCGCCATACCATTTTTTTTTACTCCAATCACATAATCAGATAACCCAGGTTGATAGGCACCCCCTGCCGTTGAGGCCCCATGCAAAATGGTTATTACTGGCAGGCCTGATGCCGAGAGTTTTGCCAAGCCTGCAAACATCCCCCCCGCATGAGCCCAAAGTTCTACTGTATAAGTCAAAAGGTTTGCCCCAGAGCTCTCAACACAATGTAAGAAGGGCAACTTCTGTTTGAGCGCAATCTCAATGCACCCAAGTACTTTTTCCACAGTTTTAGAAGTTGCAGCACCGGCATTTATCCCCGCATCGTCAATAAAAACCATGCATCGCACGCCAGAAACCAGACCAATGCCCAAAGTCACGCTTGCCCTCGGAATAGTTGTTTCTGGATCAGGGTCATCGACCAGATAAGACGCCATATTATATAATTCCAGAAAGGGCAGCCCCGGATCCAGAAGCGCCGAAAGGCGTTCGCGGGGACTAAGTTGGCCGCGCTTATTGAATATTGGGCGACGCAGTTCTGATTTGGCTTCGGCCCTTTTTTCAAGAGCTCGCATTTTTTCAACAAGCTTGAGTAAGTCTTCCTTGTTCTTTGCAAACTGATCAGAGGTGGTATTTATTCTGGATACAAAGGCACTCATGATTATTCTTCCAAAAGATCGGCAGGGATTTTTATAGTTGCCGCTAGTAAAAGTTGAGAATAGCCTTTACCTTGTGGGTCTTGCCGCAAACTGGATGTCCCACCACCACCTAGCGCATTATTCAACAATAGGTTAACGGAATTACTACCCGGCAAAAGATATTTTTCAATACTCCCTTTCACAAAATGTCCAAAGACTTGGTCTAAAAGATTTTGATCGATACCATGCCATAGAAACGGCAAATATTCAGGTTTTCTGGCTATAACACCAACATTTGCATTATCACCCTTATCACCACTGCGGGCCAATGCAATCCGAATTAGCGGCACGTCAATTAAGTCATCAGAAACATTGGGCACGGCAGGCTCTGTTGGACGCATTGGAGGCATTGGAGGCTCTTGATCTGCATCAGGTTGAAAAGCGTCAAATACAGTTGATCCCATATCATCATCAATATGGATCACCACGTCAGCTTTATCTATTAGAAAAGAAAACAAGGTCCAAACAGGCGATGGTTTGGGACGGGCCCCAGCAAAACCGCTAAGACCAGGTGGCGCTGAAAGGCTTAGCCCAGTTGCTTCTTTAAGGAAAACGTCAACCCCTCGGGCCTCCGGATGGCAGACACCAATTTTGATCGCAACTTCTCTGGCAATTGGGCTTTGTCGCATTTCCCCAAATTGAGCCTCTGCTCCAATAACTTCTATGTCTGTTTGCGTAAAATCTACCGCATTTATCGCAGCCAAAGCACGACGCGAACGAACAAGGGCAGCGCGCGCATATGCATTTGCCTTTTTCTCTGCGTCTATGCCGTAAAAACCAAAAAAATGACCACCACGGTATCCGTTGCGAAACGTGAGGCAAACCTTATAAGTATCAGGTGCCAAACGTCCTTTTGCACCGCTTATTTGTACTTGGTTTTTGGCAATCAATTTCAATTTAACCTGAGAAAAATCACATATTACATCAGGCAGAATATACGATTGGGGATCTGCGATCTCATATAGCATTTGCTCGCAGACTGTTTCAGTTGAAACCAGACCGCCAGTCCCCTTCGGTTTGGTTATAATAGAGCTACCATCTTTAAAAATTTCCAATATCGGATACCCTATGTCCTCAAAGCCACCCTCGATTGATTCCCAATCGGTGAAGTTTCCACCAGTTGCCTGTGGGCCACATTCCAAAATATGACCGGCAAGACTTCCTGCGCTGAGAAGATCACAAGAGTGATGGGACCAGCCAAACGCGTGTATACAGGCTGCTAGTGTGACAGCACTGTCCACACATCTGCCCGTTACCACGATGTCGGCGCCCCTACCAAGCGCCGCAGCGATAGGATAAGCCCCCAAATAGGCGTTTATACTGCCAATGCAATCTTTCTCGGGAAAATCAACATTTGAAAACATCCCAATCTCTTTTGAGGCACAAATGTCGTCTATTTGCACCATAAGATCATCCCCTGTCACCACCGCAACTTTAAGCTCAAGCCCTTGCTCGCCTATCACACGTCTTAAAGCATCGGCACAAGCTAAAGGATTAAGGCCCCCTGCATTTGAAATCACCCTTATCCCTTGAGACGCAATTTCTTTCAGATTCGGAACCATCGCTGAGGTAACAAAATCCAACGCATAACCCGCTGCGGGCTTTTTTGCTTTGGTTCGAGCCAGAATAGACATAGTAATTTCAGCAAGGTAATCATAGACCAGAAAATCCAAATCACCTGATCCAAGCAGCTGGGACGTAGCGATGGCTGCATCTCCCCAAAATCCGCTTGCTCCACCAATTTTGACGCTTGGCTTTTCTTTACTCATTACAATGTTCTGCAGTTTTCTACGTTGTTAAAGATATTTTTATCTGGATACTTTTGCAAAGATAAAGGCCACAATGCAATCTCTAATACAGAATGTTATTTAAAATATAAGTAGGTCTGCTGATCGGTTTAATGATTTTTACAGTAATATTTCGGACAAAAAAATATACGCTTTCAAAGTAAACCAACCAGTTTGAAAAGCATCAAGGCCCTAACGAAGTTATGGGCAAACTAAAATGAACTCTATAATGTTATATAAACCTGCAACAAAAATCATCTGTGAGAGAATTTACAATGCAAAACCCGTTTGAAACTGAAGAGCGTGCTGCTTTTAGAAAGAACCTTCAGGTTTTTGTTGCAACTGAAATTAAACCTTACGCAGACAAATGGGACGAAGCTGGGAAAATACCGTGGGAACTACACCAAAAAGTAGGTGCTTTGGGCGTTTGGGGCTTTGGTATTGAGGAGAAATATGGTGGTCTTGGCTTTGACGACTGTTTTATGCGGGCCGCCTACAACGAAGAATTCGCAAAATGTGGGGCCAATGGCATTCCCGCAGCTATGAATGGCAGAATGATTTCAATCGAACTAATCCAGCGCCTTGCGAGCCAAGATATTAAAGATCGCGTTCTAAAAGACATCGTGATGGGTCGCAAAGGATCAAGCCTTGGAGTTACCGAGCCAAGTGGCGGATCAGATGTAGCTAACACGCGCACCAAAGCACATCGCGACGGCAATCATTTTGTTTTAAACGGACAAAAAACCTTTATTACTGGCGGCATGACGTCTGATTATTTCGTCATTCCCGCTCGGACCGGTGGACCCGGACTTGAAGGGCTTTCTTTGTTTTTTGTTGAGGCAGATACTCCAGGGTTTTCACGTAGCACCCTGCCCCGCAAAATGGGATGGTGGTGCTCAGATCAAGCAACACTTTATCTAAATGAGGTAATAGTGCCGGCTGAAAGAATGATGGGTGAAGAAAAAGGTGGATTTTTAGCTATTATGGAGAATTTCAATCTTGAGCGTGTAGCCCTGATTGCCGGTATGTTAGGGATGATGAAGGTCTGTTATGAAGAAAGCCACGACTGGGCACGCGAACGAGCAACCTTTGGCAAACCTCTCATTAAACACCAAGTTATCCGACACAAGCTAGTTGATATGTCCGCAAAAATTGATGCGGTCGAGGCCTATCTTAATACGATTTGTTGGTTAGTTAACAATGGCCAAATGCCAGTTGCCAAAATTTCGAAAGCTAAGTTTTTCACAAGCAAAGCTTTGGAGTTTTGCGCATCAGAGGCGATGCAGGTTTTAGGTGGTGCGGGATACCTTAGGGGAAATTTAGTTGAGCGAGTTTATAGAGAGGTCAAAGTTATGTCGATCGGCGGCGGATCCGAAGAAATTATGAAAGATTTAGCCTCACGCCAGATGGGATTTTAAAAAGTGCCAGCACTTTTAACAAAGGCCAGCTCCTCAAAAGTCAAAATAGCAAAATCAAGCATGTCTAGATTGCAGATGTCAGTGCATCCACCAAATCCGTTTTCTCCCAACTGAAGCCACCATCGTCATCCGGAATCCGCCCGAAGTGACCGTAGGCTGCGGTTCTTTGATAAATAGGCTTATTTAGCTTCAAATGCTCACGGATACCACGAGGGCTTAGATCAATAGTGGCGGCAATAGCGGCCTCTATCGCTTCGCCAGATACGTCGCCAGTACCAAAAGTATCAACGTAAATGGATAATGGTTGAGAAATTCCAATAGCGTAACTTAGCTGAATTGTGCATTTTTCGGCAAGCTCTGCCGCAACAATGTTTTTTGCAAGATAACGAGCTGCATAGGCAGCCGAGCGGTCTACTTTTGTTGGATCTTTTCCCGAAAACGCACCACCACCATGTGGGGCTGCGCCACCGTAGGTATCAACAATGATCTTGCGCCCAGTCAGGCCAGCATCGCCATCCGGCCCACCTATGACGAATTTTCCAGTTGGATTTACATGCCATTGCGTTTTTGCATCAATCCAACCCTCTGGCAAAGTTTCGCGAACATAAGGCTCCACCACAGCGCGTACATCGTTGGACGACATAGTTTCATCCAAATGCTGTGTTGATAAAACGATTGAACTAACACCAACGGGTTTACCACCTTCATATCGTACCGATAGTTGCGATTTGGCATCAGGACCAAGCGTAGGCTCTTTTCCATTTTTACGCACTTGGGCAAGGCGGCGCAGGATCGCGTGGCTATATTGAATAGGCGCAGGCATCAAGTCAGGAGTTTCACGTGTTGCATGACCAAACATTATCCCCTGATCACCAGCACCCTCTTCTTTTGTTCCAGAAGCATCAACACCTTGGGCAATATGCGCTGATTGCTGGTGCAAAAGGTTTGTCACCTCAATAGTTTCATGGTGAAACTTTTCTTGCTCATAACCGATATCTTTGACGCACTCTCGTGCAATTTGATCAACTCGGCTCATAAATTCGGATAGTTTTGCCTTATCAGAGAGCCCGACTTCACCGCCAATAACCACGCGATTTGTCGTAGCAAAAGTTTCACACGCGACACGAGCCTCTGGCTCTTGCTTTAAAAAGGCATCGAGAACAGCGTCAGAAATTCGATCACATACTTTGTCAGGATGCCCTTCTGATACAGATTCAGAGGTAAAAATATGATTGCGATTTGTCATGTAAACGCTCCAGTCTCTAAAATCGTGTTCCACGTCAGGAAGCCGTTGTGGAACTTCGGATCAGGAATAAGCCTATTTAGTTTTAAGGTCAACGCGCAAAGTCGCAGCGCGTTTCCAAAAGGACATGGCCAACAGAAAACAAAGTAAAAAAATCGACGCCCAATCCCCAATACGAGCATATACCGGCGTTTGGACCGCTGGCGGCATTCGGATATCTAAATACCCAGCTTGGTTCAAAGCTATACTGTCAATAAGACGACCATAAGGGTCGACCGCTCCAGAAATACCTGTGTTTGCAACTCGAATTAAGGTAAGACCTTGTTCGATACTTCGCATTTGAGCTTTCTTTAAATGTTGTTGAGGACCAGAATTTGTTCCAAACCATGCATCGTTTGTTATTTGAACCAAAACGTCAGCGCGTGCACCAGAAACTCTTGTATCCTGGGGGAATACAGCTTCGTAACAGATAAGCGGCAATACAGCCCCTAATTCTTCGGTCATAAAAATAGATGGCCCAGGGCCAACACCAAATCCTAGCCCAAAAAGCTGCGACACAAATCCTACGCCGATACGCCGTAAGTAAGACTCGAACGGCAAATATTCTCCAAAAGGGACCAGATGATGTTTGTCATAAACAGGTACAGCAATTTTATTTTGGCCCAAATAAAAAATCGAGTTGAAATATTGTTCTCCATCAAACCGTAGAGCCCCAAACAAAATTGCGGAGTTTTTAGTAGCTATACGAATGTGATCGAGCAATTCTGAGGCATATTCAACAGGTATTGGCAACGCTGTTTCTGGCCATATGATGATGTCAGGCTTTGGTTCAGCAGCACTATACTCCAACATCCGCGCAAAGAATTTTAATGAATGTTCAGGATGCCATTTCTCTTCTTGTGGCGCATTGGGCTGCACTAGCCTAACAACTTTAGCATTTTCCAGCGCCTGCAAATTCGTTATCCGATAGGTGCCCCAAATCCAACTCGCCGCAATCAGCGCGCAACACATTGCTGTAGCCAGAAGAACACCTCGCTTGACGTAAATTTCGACTAGAATGGCCACTAGAAAAAAAGTCAAAATTGTTAGGCCATATACACCAACCAAAGAGGCAAGCTGGACGACCGGTGTCTCCATCCACACATATCCGACCAAAGCCCATGGAAACCCTGTAAGGATATATCCTCGGGCCAACTCAGCAATCCCAAGACTAAAGGCCAGACTATAAGTTTTATCTCCCAGAAACTGGCCAAGTGTTGCTCCTACGCCCCAAAAAACCGCTAAACCACCCGCCATTAAAGCAAGAGCAAAAGGCGCCATCCAAGCATGGCTCGCGGCATCAATTAAAAAGGGTTCTAAGATCCAGTTAATTGTTGCAACGAAATAGCCAAAGCCAAAAACCCAACCACGCTGGAAGGATCCTATTCCAACCCCAGCCGCTTTAAACTGAAGAAAAAAGAAAATAATCAGCGCTCCAATCGAAACTGGCCATAATGAAAAAGGGGCTTGCCCTAAAGAGGCCACAATCCCTAAAGTAAATAGTAATGCGCGGGTTTTCGCCTTAAGTGATAATGCGACCATT
The DNA here is from genome assembly GCA_028150825.1 of Paracoccaceae bacterium. Lineage (GTDB taxonomy): Bacteria > Pseudomonadota > Alphaproteobacteria > Rhodobacterales > Rhodobacteraceae > LFER01. The sequence continues at coordinate 62,524 of JAOGIM010000005.1, read as the reverse complement.
ATTCTGCAGCTTGTTTGAGCCTTGGAAGCTGTACTCGCATCCGTTTGACGCGCCGTGCGTCTGCGTCAACGATTTCAAATTCGACACCCGCAGGATGTTCAATCACTTCGCCACGCACAGGTACCCGGCCAGCTAACATAAAGACGAGCCCACCCAATGTTTCTATTTCTTCTCCATCGATATCTTCGCCATCCGTCAGGTCAATTTTAGCTTCAGCGCAGAATTCTTTTAATGGCGCACGGGCTTTAGCGAGGTATTTTCCACTTTCTTCCAAGACCCAAAAGGCATCATCTTCAAGATCGTGTTCATCCTCAATCTCGCCAACGACTTGTTCAATCAGGTCCTCGATTGTGACCAGCCCATCGACACCACCATATTCATCAACGACCAGCGCCATGTGGCGCCGTTCGGCCTGCATTTTGGTTAGTAAGACGCCAATGGTCATGGATTGAGGCACATAAAGAAGTGGTCTGAGCATCGGAATGAGATCAAAATCACCATTCATGTCGCGAAAGCCATAGCGCAATGCAAAATCTTTTAAGTGTGCCATTCCAATTGGCGTGTCCAAAGTTCCGGAATAAACTGGAATTCTGGTAAGGCCACTTTCGCGAAATATCTCTACCAGCGCCTCTTTCGAGATCGTATCCGGCACCGATATAATTTCTGCTGTTGGAACAGCCACATCTTCTACCCGCATTTTACGCAGGTTCATCATGCTGTGTTCGCCATCATTCGAGATGCTACCCGGATAGGTTTCTTCGGCCTTAGACTTAACAAGTCCAAGCTTCATAAAAAGACGCGTTAAAAAACCAAATGCTGCCCTTGTTTTTTGATCGGACTTGGATTGCGCACTACGCGCCGCTCCAGAAGATCCCTCTTGCTCACCCATTTTCCTCGTCCAAATGCAATTAGTGCATTCTATTGTTCTCCATATGGGCTATCAATACCCATTTTGCCAAGTATTTCTACTTCTATTGTTTCCATTAGCACTGCATCTGTATCATTTTCATGGCTAAACCCCATCAAATGAAGCATAGCATGGACAATTAAATGCGAAACATAATGCTCAACTTTTCTTTCTGACACCTGCACTTCCCTCAGGCAAGTATCATAAGAAATAGCAATATCTCCCAAAAAATTCTCACTACAAGGCGCCATCTTAGGTGGAAATTGACCCTTACTTTTAGGGCTTCGATCGACCGAAGGCCAACTCAAGACGTTTGTAGATTTTTCGATTCCGCGAAAATCAGAATTCAATTCTGCGATACGATGATCGTCGCATGCAAGCATTTCAACTTCAAAAGTCTCTGGATTAAGTTCAAAATACTTCATCACGGAAACAAAGCCCGTGGATGCCAAATCGCCGACGTCAAGCGTTTCCCAACGATTATCCTCCAAAACAACTTCAATCGGCATTTATTTGCACCATTATGGTCTTTTTAGGTTCATGCACTTATCTCAAACCTATCGATGTATCTCCGTCGTACGCTTCGATAATAGCCGCAACAAGACGGTGACGAACCACATCCTTTGCCGTAAAATATGAAAAACCAATATCAGGTATATCACTCAACAGCCTCTGCGCTTCAGATAATCCAGATGTCACGCCACGCGGCAGATCAATTTGAGAAACATCCCCAGTTATAGCCATTCGTGAACCTTCACCCAATCTTGTCAGAAACATCTTCATTTGCATCGAAGTAGCGTTTTGTGCCTCGTCCAATACCACATAAGCATGCGAAAGCGTGCGTCCCCGCATAAAAGCGAGAGGCGCAATCTCAATCCGTTTTTCCTCAATATACCTCGCCAGTTGCTTAGACGGCAAAAAATCATTTAGCGCATCATATAGCGGCTGCATATATGGATCGACTTTTTCCTTCATATCGCCAGGTAAGTATCCAAGTTTTTCGCCCGCCTCAACCGCCGGCCGGCTAAAAACGATACGGTCAACTTCCCCGATCATAAACTTTGAGACGGCCATCGCTACGGCGAGATAGGTTTTACCTGTTCCCGCTGGCCCAATGCCAAAGGATAATTCATGCGTTAAAAGAGATCTGACATAGGCTTTTTGAGCTTCAGTGCGGGGTTCCACCGATTTTTTTCGCGTCTTAATCTCTAAATCCCTAGCATCAAATATTTCCGGCTGATTTTGAGACGTACTATTTACGCCCTTAACTCTCTCAAATACTCTGACTGCTCGGTCGAGATCAGCAGGTTCGATTTCACGCCCTTTTCCCAACCGCTCATAAAGCTCCATTAAAATAGCGGCAGCCTCTTTATTTGCCTCTTCTTCACCAACGATTACCAGTTGGTTCCCACGTCTAATAATTTGAACAGAGATCTTTTGTTCGATTTCAGCTAAATTTTTGTCACATACCCCACAGAGATCAATCAGCAATTTATTATCTGGAAAATCAAGCAATTCCTGAGATTGGTTTTGAATGTCATCTTGGATACCGAACGAACTTACTGCCACTGGAAACTCCTTTTAGCTGCCTTACATGGTGTCGATACCTGTTTCAAATTGCAATAGACAGACTCAATATGTCGCTGTGATAAAAAGCCTCTGTCTGAAACCAGAGGTTAAATTTGAGTTATCAAAAAGAGTTTGAATAAAATCGTCAAAGAATTGTTAGCTGCGTTGCGATCCCTATCACGGCATTAATTGGTTGATTATGACTTAAAGTAGGCTTCACATCAGGCAGTAAACTCTGCGTCAAATAGCCTTTACACCATCATCCATAACTTAATGTTCGCGTCCATCTGGGTCTAAATATACATTCAGCAAGTAAACACTGAGAGCTAACGCCCTGCATGTCGACCTAATACCAACGCTTAAAAAACTTACCACTCCTATTAGTACAAATTAGTACAAATTAGTACAAATTAGTACAAAAAATTAAACCTTAAATTTTATCACACAATGCCTTTGCAAAAAATTTGATATCATACTTATATCTTAAGTATTATTGTTATTAAGGTTAATTTGTATATCCCTAGGAATTTTTAATAAGGATCTGTTAACTTTTCAATGCTTAGCAAGTACTTTGTTTTCAAAACGCTAACAGTCCGAACAAAAAATTGCATAAAGCCAACAGAGAAAAATGACCCTTATCAGTGTTCCAAAACACTGTAGAATTTACAAATCTAGCAAAGATTTCCAGTCAACGAGTTTCGGTTGCTCTGCGTAATTCGCACTCGTTGAATTGAGCCAATCATGGTGTCAAAAGCATCGGTATGTACTGCGTGTTGATACTCAGATTTGCCTACTAATTGCCCCTCAAAACGGGTTGACTTCTCCAAAAGCACCGGTAAATCTCGACCAACCATGGTATCTTGAAAAGATTTTTGCTGAATGGCAATAAGATTTTGCAGCCGGTAAAGGCGTTCCGTTTTAACTCCTTCATCAAGCTGATCCCGCTCTGCGGCCGGGGTTCCAGGTCTCGTCGAATACTTAAAAGAGTAGGCTTGTCCATACTGTACACGGCGGATCAAATCCATTGTCGCATCAAAATCTTCATCCATCTCTTCGGGAAACCCAACTATAAAATCGCCAGAAATCAAAATATCGGGTCTTGCCTGCCGAATTTTATCAACCAAATCGATATATGACTGCACTGTGTGAGATCTGTTCATACGTTTTAAAATTCGGTCCGAACCAGACTGAACAGGCAAATGCAAATAGGGCATAAGTTTGGCACAATTGCCATGCGCCTCAATCAAATCATCGTTCATATCGTTGGGATGGCTCGTGGTAAACCTAATCCGTTCCAAGCCGTCTAATTTATTCAGTTCCCAGATCAAAGCAGCCAAAGAGGTTTCCTGGCCCTTAGATCCAATACCATGATAGGCGTTGACGTTTTGTCCAAGCAAAGTAATGTCGCGTACGCCGCGCTCAACAAGATCCCGCGCCTCATTGAGAATGCGTTCCACAGGACGCGATGACTCAGCACCTCGAGTATACGGCACCACGCAGAATGCACAAAATTTGTCACAGCCCTCTTGTACCGTTAAAAAAGCGCTTGGCGCTCGCTTGACTTTAGGACGTGCAACGAGCTGATCAAATTTGTCTTCCTCAGGGAAATCAATATCTACGACCCTCTTACCGCCATTAGATTCTTTTTCAAGCGCCGCAAGCCGGTGATAGCTTTGAGGACCAACCACCATGTCCACCATTGGCTGCCGGCGGATGATTTCGCCACCTTCAGCCTGTGCAACACACCCTGCTACTGCAATTTTCAAATCAGGTTTTTCGGACTTTAATCCTTTGTAACGTCCCAGTTCAGAATAAATTTTTTCAGCTGCTTTTTCGCGAATATGACATGTATTCAAAAGAATCATATCCGCATTTTCGGGTTTATCAGTTTCTTCATAACCCGCTTGCCCCATGGTTTCGATCATCCGCTCGCTGTCATAAACATTCATTTGGCAGCCGTAAGTTTTAACAAATATTTTTTTAGGAGCGCTCATAACTTGGCTTTCCAGAGTTAATAATTAAATAGTTTGTTACACCAGATAACTGCTGACTTGCAACGTCTTGCTAGTTATTTTGTTAATTAAAGATCAAAACGTGTTAGTTTTACGATTATTATATATCGCTCTTAAAAGGCTTTTGGAAGACTACGCTTAGAACTCAGATAAAAGGCCCCATTAAACTGATCTTTTTAGAGGATCAAACCGAACTTGTTTCAATTTATGAACATTATCTGAATTGCGGGTTTCAAGCCGTTATTAGTTTTGGGCTTCTTCGCATGCAAATTTCAAAGGTATTGAAAGACTGGAACAACAACTGAGAAGGTTGACTTTCCAAGGACATTCACACAATAGCGTTGACGAGGAAAACGAAATAACTGCAATTCACCCATCTTTTGCTTGAATGGCTAATATTTTTAGTTCGTTTTGCAAAGCCCACAATGTTCAAGGATGATTTACTCTTCACACCCAAGAGCGCTGCGATATAATGCTCTCCTTTGTTGTAAATGTTTATGCTAAAAATTTCGCTAGAGCTCCAGATAGGTATCTCCAACAGATTCTCAAATTGATAAATATAGCTACTATTCTCGTGCATGATGGGATGTAATTAATAACAAATTCAAAGATCAACAACACGTTTTTTGGCGGGCTATGATGCCAATTTTAAGAATTTATTCCCACAAAAAAGCAAAAAATTAATCGTGTTGGACTATTTAACGCTAACGCTGGGTTGGAGCTGCTAAAAAATTTCTCTTTTGATGGTCAACAATACAAAACTCATGCGTATGCCTATGCCTATGCCTGTCCCTGACACACCAATCTGAGTGCTGCCATCATTTCGGTTCTAACATCCAGGGTTCCACGGCTTAGTCCAGTTTGAAAATATAATATTCATTGCTTTTATTAGAACAATTCACAATTCCCCTGGCATTCCAACCAATGACTCGATCTTGCGTTCATTGAACTGGAGCAATGGTTTTAGTCACAAGATAATGAACAATTACGCTAAAAAGATTAGTAATGGATAAAGGTAAGGGCCTGGGCTTGTGCATTCTATTTTTTTTTAATTGATTTGTATATCTGTAACTCGTCCCAAATTTTCTCGTATTTTCTATCAGTTTCTTTCAGCCTCAGTGCTAAAGACCTTAAAATACCTTTTATGGCTGCGTCGCAGCTATCAAGCTTTTTCTCAAGTGTAGAAGACTCAATAAGCATCAGAGTACAATTGGTTTTTGCCCTGGCTGAGACGCTTCTACGTTCGGACAGTAATTCTGAGATTTCGCCAAACAACTCTCCAACATTCAATTCACCTAGCAGCAATCCAGTATTGGATAGAATTTCCACTGCTCCAGTGTGAATTAAAAAGACACCATCTGGCTTTTCTTTAACCTTGTAAATGTAGTCCCCAGCTTTAAGAGAAATGAGCATGCTTACATCAATATCCTGCAAGTGAGAAAGAGCGTGTCTATGTTTCATTATTCAATTATCATTTTTTCAAACGAAACTCAATCTCTTTGGTATTTTATACGATAGCAATTATCTCTTTGAGATCAGGAACAAAGCTTCTAACTATCCAGCAGATCCCACCCTGCGATCTTTATAGGACTGGTCAAGGCTACGATAGACCTCGACCATCCAGCCAATCATCACTGCATTTATCAGATACAATAGAAAATGTGTCCCCAGTCGTAACTTTGCGCATAGCGGTAACTCTGATATTCCAAAAGCCGAGCGAAATCAAAAGCATCACCATCCCAACGCCAAAGTCCAGTACAATTTTTATCAAGCGTTTTGTTAACTGAGCTGCATTCAGGCCAATTTAAAGTGGAAAAGGTAAGTAAAACCCACTTGTTCCAAGCCATCTAGGATTACTCAAACCAAGGCAACATTACAAACACTTAGAAAAAAGTAATCCTACATCAATTAAGTATTTTCAAAACGAGAGCCTCCACAAGTTGAAGTTTGCGATGTATATTTAATACTGCATGAAAAATAGTATTGCAGCAATATCAGCCGAGGCAGCCCAAGAATGCGCAAAACTACGAAATACTGCTGATCCAGTACCTATGATGGCGGGTAAACTCAATAAGATCTGTGCATGAATAAGCCCATTTGCTCAACATCGCATGAAAAATGCCACTAGAATAAATGCAACATTTTTCCATTAATTTATCAGTTCTGCCAGAAAATGTGGCCCAATGCATTCGCAGTAAGCATCTATAGAAGTAAAACTTCTTCATAGCTCTTTTGGGTTAGCAAACATAAAAAATGTTCGTGTTTTTAATCAGGCCGGTCAAGATATTTAGTAGCCAGGCGATCAACAAGGAAATGCAGTACAATTGTAAAAACAGCCAGTACAATAAGTGCGGCGAACATAAGGTCGGTTTTTGCGCGGCCATTTGCCAATAACATCAGGTATCCCAAACCTCTTGAAGCGCCAACCCATTCCCCAATAATAGCACCGATGGGCGCATAGACCGCGGCTAGTCGTACTCCGCTTGCCAGCCCTGGGAGAGCAGCTGGAATCCTGATGAGCCACAAAATCCTGCGCGAGGACCCTCCCATGACTTTGGCAAGATCAAGCCAACCGCGCGGCGTCCGCATAAGGGCATCTAGAAATGCGGAGGTAACAGGAAAATAAATAATAAGGAGAGCCATCACTATTTTGGACCAAATTCCATATCCAAACCAAAGCGTCAACAAAGGTGCCAGCGCAAACACTGGAACAGCCTGACTAAACACAAGTATTGGCTTCAAAAGATCGCGCGCATTTCTGGAGGCAGATAAGGCGATGGCGGAAATGGCACCCAAAGCAGTTCCTAAAACAAGACCACTCAGGACCTCTCCGAATGTTATCAAGGCATGTTCACTTATAAGGGCTCGGCTCTTCCACAAAGTCTGAACAACCAAAGTAGGGCTAGGCAGAATAAACCTCGGAACTCCTGTCAAAGTAACTACCGCTTGCCAGATACAAACGCCAAATATCAAAGATCCAAAAAAGAAACAAACTGCTCTCACGCGCCCTTCCTCACTCGCAAAGGCAGTTCCAGCTTATCTTTACATGTCTTAAATATCACTCTGTACCCCGCAGAATTCTAAGTAAACTACCCTGCGCGGATAACGTCTCAGGATCAGAAAGACCGCGTGGAATGATCCCCACAGGTGGTAAAAATTTTTCAAGCTTTGAGGATGACATGATTGAGATCGCCTGCCCCAAGCGCGAGGCCTCTGCAGGATCATGAGTCACGAGCAACACGGTCTTACCTTTAAGCAGGTCAACCGCCAGTTCCTGCATTTGCGATCGGGTTTTGGCATCAAGAGCTGAAAATGGTTCGTCCAGCAGAACGATTGGGCGTTCTTCAATCAACGTTCGCGCTAAAGCCACCCTTTGGCGTTGGCCACCAGACAATTGAGAAGGTTTTTTTAGTCTGTGATCGGCAAGGCCAACCTTCTCTAACACTGTATCCGCCTCAAACTGGTTAGTCACCTGTCCACGTAGACGCGTACCAAGTAATACGTTTTCGCGTGCATTTAACCAGGGCAATAGTAAATCATTCTGCGCCATAAAAGTAACGCGATTACTAAAAGGAAAACCATCAGAAGCCGACAGAGTTCCACCAAACTTAATTCCCTCGTTCAGCCCTGCAAATAACCTCAGAACTGTTGATTTTCCAACACCTGAAGCCCCTAATAAACAGTGCCATTCCCCAGACGCAATTTGTAAAGTCAAGTCTTCAAAGATCATGACCTGTTCAATATATGCATTTCCTGATAAATATAAACCGGGTGCTATTGCATGAACGTCACTCATATGGCGAGACCTGTATTCCACATCTTGATCTAAGCCTACATTATCGGCACAAAAGGTTTAAAAAAACTAAGGCTAACACTTTTCTGTTCCCTCCGCCGGTCCTAACCAGTTCAGGTTCGATGGGTTTGTCTGTACATCTCAGCCTTTACAGGCACCCCAACAGCTTGTCGGATGATAATTTTTTTTTCTAGAGGATGCAAACATAATATGATCACCTAGATTGCACTTGATTGAGGGTAAATTGCGATTACAACAAGACATGATCCGAAAACTCATGTTGCTTTTGCAGTCAAATATAAAACACTGGTGGTCCAAATATGTCAAAATCATATAAAACGCTCCTAACAGAAACGCATGGCAAACATATACTGCTTGTGACAATTAACAGACCCAACGTTGCAAATGCGTTTAACACACAAATGGCAAAGGAACTGATAGATCTTTTCGAAGATCTTACGCTAAATCCTAAACAGGTACGCGCGATTGTTCTTACCGGCGCCGGTGAGCGCGCTTTTTGCGCTGGAGGAGACCTAAAGGAACGCAATGGCATGACTGATGAGGCCTGGCAAACCCAACACCTTGTTTACGAACGCATGGTGCGCGTCATTATTGGCTGCCCGATCCCACTTATAGGGGCGATAAACGGCGCAGCCTTTGGCGGTGGTTGCGAGCTTGTTGCAGCTATGGATTTTACGTATGTGTCCGAGACCGCAAAATTTGCCCAAACCGAAGTAACACTGGGCATTATTCCCGGCGCAGGGGGAACGCAAACTTTGGCCCGCGCCATCGGAGAGCGCAGAGCCAAAGAGCTTATCTTAACCGGCCGAGTGTTCGACGCACAAGAAGCCTGTGAATGGGGTTTGGCCAATCAGGTTTTTGCACTAAACGACCTCTTACCAGCCGCTTTAAAAACCGCCAAACAAATCTCAGCCAATGCACCGATTGCAGTGCGTCAGGCAAAACAGGCCATTCACAAGGGACTTCAAATGAGTCTTATGGATGGGTTGGCCTTTGAAATAGAAGCCTACAATCGCACTGTTCCAACCCAAGATCGCAAAGAAGGCGTCGCCGCTTTTAACGAGAATAGACCCGCCCATTTTCGAGGAAGATGACCTCCAAATTTAGAGTTTACCCAATTTTGGTTATGCGCTCCAAAATATCAACCCCCTGCATTTTCCAAAAATGCAAGAGATCAATAAAAATCCAATTTTCAGCGAGCTTGTCACCTTGTCGACGGTAGATATCGATCACACGAAATTCACCCACTTTGTCCGTTGCGGGCATCCCCATAAAGCCGCCTGTCGGCCTTGCTGTAAAATTGGGCCATCCAAAAAATCCACCAAATTGGCCTTCGGCCAAGCGGCATATATGGTTGGTCTTTGAACGATCCGTAAATCCGTTTCGGAAGGGACCAGAATGTTGTTTGGCATATCGCTCAATTGTATAGGTCGCCCCGATGCCAGAGGGTCCCCACCAAATCATATCTTCACACCAAGTGCGTCTCAGCTCATCCTCAAGCGACATGCCTAGGTTCCACTGCCCAAGATCAGTTATCATTGCGTTAATCGTTTGAAGTGTTTTTTCCCCAATCTTCGGATCCTGTGGGTCAAACAACAAACCATTGTGGGTTTGGGGACCAGGTTGTACTAATTGAGCTCCAGTTTCTGTGGGAAAAGGGTTTAGACCACACTGCATCATCACATGCGGAATATCAAAATACATTGCCGTTTCGACAACTTTGTTGTTTTCAATTTTATTAAATTCACAATATCTAAGAAATGTCATTTTTTGAGTTGGTTTGAATCCCAACCAAGGCGCATCAAACAGCCCCATCAGATGGCCCATTGAGACCACCCAAACGCTTTGGAAATCATCCATCTGGTTGCGCCCAGACATAAACACATCATCTCGACGCTGGAGGTGCTGAAATGCTGTTTTTAATGGTGACCAGAACACTTTGGCAAGTTCTTTGGCAGATGTAAGTTCATTGAAGGGATGGTAACCGCGCCAAAGATAATCAGATTCTATATAACGACTTAGGACATTTTCAACATCGTTTCCAGTTGCGGCGTCTAGCTCTTTGTGTAAGTCGCGGACAAGGTTTTTTTGGTTTTGAAATTCTGACATAGCCGAGCGGTTTCCCTTACTAACAAAACACAAAAATGGTCATAACTCATTTCGAGCTCTGCGCAATGGGATTTTCTTTAGGTGTGCAATACCCTTTTGTAGATCAAGCGTAGCACACTGCCTTTTGTACGGCGAATGTAGAACCAATCCATAAAAGGCATTGCGCACGTTTATAACGTTTAAAAATTAAAAGTTCCAGTATCAGAGTTTTTGGAAGGCCCAGGTACTTAAAGCTAAAAATTCAATCTGATTTATCCAACTTCGTCCACACTCACACTGCGTTTTTGCGAAATTGATAGATACGCAGCTTCTGCCAACATCAATGCGCGCCGACCATCCTCAAAACCAACTTCAGGTTTTTTTCCTGTTGTTATAGACTTCACAAAAGCATCGATTTCAGCATCAAACGCCTCTTTATAACGTTCAATGAAGAAATTTAAATAAGGTGCGGATGTTTCTGTTTGCGTTGAGGAAAACCGCCTGACCTCATGCTCTTTTTTGTTCTCACTCTGCACCATACCTTTCGTGCCCAAAAGCTCCACCCGTTGGTCATAGCCATATCCTGCTGTGCGTGAATTATTGATATGGCATTGTTTGCCATCCGCGGTCTGCATGATGATCATGGCCGTGTCAAAATCACCAAGGTCTGTCATCATTGCACGATCGATCAATCCCCCGCCCATGGCGAAAACCTCAACAGGCTCATCGCCCAGCATGAAACGTGCTAAATCAAAATCATGGATTGTCATATCGCGAAACAAACCTCCGGCTGTTTCATAATAAGTCCGTGGCGGCATTTCAGGATCACGTGAGGTAATGATAACCTGATGCAGATCGCCGATTTCACCATTAACCACAGCATTTCGGGCAGATCTGTGGCCAGGATCAAAACGACGGTTAAAGCCAAGTTGAATGGGTACATCAGTTCCCGCAATTTTTGCAGCACATGCATTCACCCTATCAAGGCTAAGATCGATTGGCTTTTCACACAAAATAGGCTTTCCCGCCGCTACAGCCATTTCGATAAAGTCTGCATGCGTATCCGTGGTCGTTGCAACAAGCACTGCATCAACTTCAAATGAGGCAAATACGTCTGACGCAGCAGAGGCCATTGAAACGCCATGTCTGATCGCCGTCATTTCTGCGTTAGGTTGGTAAATATCATATACCATCGCCAGATCCGCTCTGTGATGTTGAGCTATATTAGCCGCGTGCATTTGTCCGATTCGGCCACAGCCTAAAACAGCTATTTTTAGCAAGTTAGTCTCCTTATTATCTATAAACCAGATTATCTATAAGACAGATATGTTGCAGTTGCACAAGTAAACGATCTGGAAAGCCAATTTTTAGAATTATTAAAGAAGTTTTATCCACTTTTCAAATATTCTCAAATAACGTTAAACACGTTTAGAAATTGATTTTCTTTTATTGCAACTGCTAAGTTAAATAGGTTTATAGCTATCAAAAAAGTACGATGAAAGGATGCATTATGAACCGGATGGATGGGAAAATTGCCATTGTGACTGGCGGGACCCAAGGGCTTGGAGCGGCTATTGCACTTGAGTTTGCCAGATCCGGTGTGGTGGGAATTGTCACCTGCGGCCGAAATGCCGAAAAAGGCGCCAAAGTAGCCTTAGATATTCAGGATCAAACTGGTGTGCCAGTCGCCTTTTGTCAGGCCGATCTAAGCGACGTCGATGACTGCAGATCAGTCGTTGCGATAGCCGACGAAACCTTTGGCCGGGCTGACGTCTTGGTAAATGCAGCAGCCATAACCGATCGTGGCAACATCCTCGATACATCACCGGGTCTTTTTGATGCGATGATGGCAGTTAACGTACGTGCGCCTTTCTTTTTAACTCAGGAAAGCGTTAAGCTGATGATCCGCGACAGGATTGAAGGATCAATACTTAACATCGGGTCAGCCAGCGCGATGACTGGCCAACCTTTTATTGCAGCATATTGCGCCTCAAAAGGTGCTTTAGAGACCTTTACGCGCAATACAGCGTTTGCCTTGTTACGAAATCGCATTCGGGTCAACCAGTTGAACATTGGATGGATGTCTTCGGATGGAGAAGACCAGATCCAGCGCGAGTACCACGGCGCAAAAGATGATTGGCTTGAAAAAGCCGCAGTCCAGCAGCCTTTTGGCCGTTTGGTTGATCCTGCTGAAGTTGCTCGTGCTGTTACGTTTTTTAGCTCTGAGGATGCTGGATTAATGACCGGATCGGTAGTTCACTTTGATCAATCTGTTTGGGGAGGATATGAGGCAGGCCCACCAATACCTGATGCGCCTTTGTCACTATAAGTCACTCAAGGGCAACATTGTATTTATCTTTCAAAAAATGCCCTCAGGAAGTTATTTTGGCTTCTGCCATAGTCCGCTGACGGGCAGGTTTCCATCGCCGATGGATCCAAAACCATTGTTCAGGGTTTCTTGCGACTTGTACCTCGAGCCGCTGTGTCATGTCCTTAGTCATTGTCAACGCATCACTATGGGGAATAGGATTCTCAAAAATCAACTCAAAACTGCGCCCATCTGCTTTGCGCACACCAAAAAACGGAACGAGCAAAGCACCTGTCTTAAGCGCTATGTCTGCGGCTGATGTCATTGTTGGCGCTGGCTGGCCTAAAAAATCCATTGGCGCTCCACTGCTATCATAAATATCAAAGAGCAGAACACCCATACCACCACTTTTGATATGGCGGAAAAGCCCCATCGTACCACGCCTCCCTTGCTCAAAGACCGGGCCAGAAAGAGAATGCATATTCTTTGCATAATGGGCATTAAAAAAGGGGTTTGACATTGGACGGTAAAGACCGCCAACTTCAAAACCCCGCGCAACAAGCGCGGCTCTGGGTGCTTCAAAGTTGCCAAAATGGCCGGTTACGAAAATTACTGGCCTGCCAGATGCATGCGCCTCTTTAACCGCTTCGAAGCCCTTCCCTTCAACGTCAGCATCGCGCATACGATCTTTAAGACCTAAAACATCATAGTTTTCGATAAGGGTCCGCCCCGCATTATCTGCAACAGCATCCGCAATTTGACGTTTTCTCGACATTTCCAAGTCAGGATAAATATAATCCAGATTGGCAATCGCCCGGGACCTATATCCAGCCAAAGGTGAGACCACGCGACGCAACAGCATGCCCATGAACCACAATCGCATTCTAAGCGGCAGAGCGAGCGCTAGATTGATTAATCCACGCAGAAGGAGATCCGTTACCTTTTGCGCTGTGCTACCCTCGAGTTTTTGGGTTTTAGCCATAGAACCTCGGAAATATAATCTCGGTGTAACAAGTACAGCCAAAGACTATCTGAGAACAAGTGTTTGATCTAATGTTCGAAAAGTTCACTAAAGAAATATAATAGCCACCACGTTAGTGCATAACTTCCAAAGGATCTCTACAATTGAATAGGCCCGTCGTAATGCCATCTTGATTTTTTGTAATAATTTTGTAAATTTACCACTGGCCGTCACGATTTCTGGTGCGACTAGAAAGAAACTTTTCTTTCTCTATAATTTCAGCCAACCACTTTTATAAGCCACTAAGAATACGGTCTTTAACTTTAATGTCACCGCGATGACGCGCAAATCCAAGTGCTGTAATAAACTCAAGTTGAGATACTGATCTTATCGCTTTGGCCATGTCTTTTTAAAAAAACTCCCCAAATTATGTCTATATATAAACATGGCATTCTTCACCAGCTCAGCAAATTCAGGTCCGTTATTTCAAGTCACGTTATCACTTCCTGACGGACTTTGTGAGATCCCAAAGTTAAAATAACAGCGATATAATCTGCAAGGGTTTTATAAAATGCACGCTCTAGACGATTATCGATTTTAGCTACAAGGCTCTTTCCAATCCGATCCATAGCATCAGATTTCAGATTTTTGCCAATCCAAATTATATGGCTTATTTTACAAACGTGATCGTCTGGAAGGGACCCAAAAATATTTACTGCTTTACCTGTGTCTAATTTGGACAATTTAACAGTAGCAATTTCCATGTTTACATTCGCAAAAATTTTGCCAAGTTCCTCAACACTCATCCGCTTTAGTCGGCCACACAGATCTGCAAACTGGAAAACTCCAGCCTCGTTTTGCAGTTTGTTTAGCAATTTTGCATTCCAAAACCCAAAGGCCTCTACAAGGTCATCACTAAGACTTAAACCAACTGAGCCGGGCTCTCCGGCAAACTCTCTGACCACACTCAAAATGGTTTCTGGATTAACGCGCCGTAATTGAACGATACTTTATGTAATTTCGCTTTACAGCTTAGCTGAAAGGTTGGACAGTAAACCATCCGTCCTATGCCAAATTAATAAACTCACAATGATTACAGCCTCTCCTACTGCGCGGTCTAAAAAACTACTATTGATAGTTCATGACCAGAGATTTCGTGCTTAATGTTTGGCGAATCAACCGCTTGCTCATAGTTTTGAAGGCTCTGTCTTTGTTCGACAAATAAAAACTACAAACACCTCAAACTGATAATGGGTTTGACCCTTTTTCAAGGGTGTTCTACTTAAAAACCCGCTTAAAAATGGTATCCACATGCTTCGTATGATAGCTGATATCAAATTTTTCACGCACTTCCTCCTCGCTGAGAGCCTGCATTACTTCTTTATCAGCCAAAAGCTCAGTCTTAAAATCTTTGCCTTCCTCCCAAACCTTCATCGCGTTTCTCTGCACTAGACGGTAGGAATCGTCTCGACTGACGCCCGCCTGTGTCAACGCCAAAAGAACTCTTTGGCTCATTACAAGACCACGGAATTTGTTCATATTTTTTAGCATATTTTCAGGGTAAACAACCAGTTTATCAATGACTTGAGTTAACCGTGATAAAGCGAAATCCAGCGTGACCGTAGCGTCTGGGCCAATGTTCCTTTCTACAGAACTATGCGAGATATCTCGTTCGTGCCACTGCACCACATTTTCCAGGGCTGGAATGACAGCTGCACGTACCAGACGCGCCAATCCAGTTAGATTTTCTGTTAAAACAGGGTTGCGCTTGTGGGGCATAGCCGAGCTACCTTTTTGCCCCTTTGAGAAAAATTCCTCTGCTTCAAGCACTTCGGTGCGCTGCATATGGCGGATTTCTGTTGCTACGTTTTCGATGCTGCTGGCCACAACACCGAGCACAGCAAAAAATGCCGCATGACGGTCTCGCGGAATAACTTGAGTGCTGATTGGCTCTGGCTCTAGGCCAAGTTTTTGACACACATAATCTTCAACATGTGGATCAATGTTTGCAAATGTTCCCACCGCACCAGAAATTGCACCCGTCGCAATTTCTGCCCGAGCCGCGATAAGGCGTTCGCGATTGCGATCCATCTCTGCGTAAAAACGTGTGAACGTCAGCCCCATTGTGGTCGGCTCAGCATGTATGCCATGACTGCGTCCAATACGCACAGTATATTTATGCTCAAAGGCGCGTCGTTTTAAAGCCGCCAAAAGCGCCTCCATATCGGCAATCAAAATATCAGCCGCCTTGACTAGCTGGACATTAAAACAAGTATCCAACACATCAGAGCTCGTCATGCCCTGATGAATGAATCGCGCTTCGTCTGATCCAACAATTTCTGCAAGATGGGTCAAAAACGCTATTACATCATGCTTAGTGACAGCTTCAATCTCATCAATTCGAGCCACATCAAACTCAACATCTTTTACTTTCCAAACCGCTTTTGCGTTTTCCTCTGGAATGACACCTATCTCAGCCATCGCGTCACAGGCATGAGCCTCAATCTCGTACCAGATACGGAATTTTGTCTCAGGTGACCAGATTTTAACAATGTCGGGACGGGAATAACGTGTAATCATTGGAGGACAACCTCATATTATTTAGAAATCGAACTCCTTATAAGCGCGCCTCACAGAAGGTACAACCAAAAGCGCGGGACGAAATGGACAACTTCGGGTCTTACTAAAATTGTTCACGCACTTACAGAATGATACATACTAACCAACATTGGTCAAAGATGACAAATCAAGCAAAAAATAGGGAACCATCTTTAAACCGACATCGCTTTTAAGCATTTTTACTATAGTGAAAATTGATGAGGGTGAATCGTTGATCATCTAAGAGAAATAGTAAATTCACACCGTCGTTAGTTACCAAACGATAGTATAAAATTGTTGGACTTATGGTTTTTTCATCCGTTACAACTTATAGGACACTTGAATTCAGGTTCGGTCTCAAACCAACATCTATGCATCCAGGAATTCAACAAAAGCCATAGGAAACATTCTGATTCATAAAAATCTGAAATATTTGCAAAGTATCGGGGCCCACGGTTGTATCTTGTTCAGAAAATAAAACTTTTACAGAAAGTTTAAACTCAAAAGTAATAAAAATTATTTTACTTTGACGTACGAACAAACCTCGTTGAGTGGGTTACATTTTCTAAAGTACTAGCAATAGGAATCCTCAGATACGCACCTACCTTTCAACGATAAATCCCTTTAGACTGTCTCATCAAGATATCGTCAAATGAGCAGTTACTAAGATTTTCGTAACCGGTCGGAGTTATTAAAACCTGATCTTCCAGTTTGATGGAGAAATCACCGCCCTCCGGACTGATAAGCGCTTCAACGCAGAGCACCATTCCCGCCTCAAGCACATAATCATAGGCCCCTTCAACCATCTTGTCGGGGTAGGCAATCAAAGGCCATTCATCTCAAAGGCTAACCCCGTGCATAAGACAACCTTATTTGCCCTTTTGATATTGATCATCTAGCATATGCGTGTTGAGCGAAGGATCTCTCATATGGACACCTGGCTTCAGCATTTCCATATTTCTCTTGATAAGTTCATGGCCTTGCTTCACGGCAAAGACCATGTCAGGTCATGGCTTTTTATCCCCAATCCACCACGTTTGGCTAATATCTATACAGATGCCATAAGATCCCATTAAATCTGTGTCAAAAGCTAAAATTTAATTGTTTTGAACGATACGTGAACCGCATTCCTGAAACCATGGGTTAGTGCGTGGCCCCAGGGCTAAAAGACGGGTTTCTATCCATTCTCCACCACGTTTTATAATTTCCGCAGGAAGCACAGCCCAGACATCGTTTTCGCTCATATTACCTTTGGGAATGTCCTTACGCGCAACCCGCTCCATTTCGTAAACTGCGTTCTCACAGGCGACAGAGGCACAGCGTATAGCAAGGATTTCATCCGGCCCTTTTACCGAGCGAGACTTTTCTATGACCGCCTCACCTTCAATAATTTCAAAGCCCAGGCCTTCGAGCGCTTTTAATGCATGCAACATGATCTTATCCCCTGCAAGGCGCTTATCATTGGCACCATGCTCTTGGATCAACGCGCGCATTTCATTGGAAAAGGCAGCTGCTGCCACATCCACTTTATCACTACGATCAAAGTAGAAAAAATCTGCTATTGACCTCTGTTCTCTGACTAGCGGATTGAATTCAGACAGAAAGGGAGAGTTCTTGTAGTCCCACATAACCATATAGCCGTCAGCACCTAATAGCACTGCGCAAAATGGGTTATCCGTATTCTATAGCTGCATAGTCGTACCGCCTGTCGCGTAGCGTATATTAAGGGGGTCAAACTTCAAAAGACCGCCATATTCACGGTTAACTATATACTTGGTCAGCCTGTCCCAACGAAAGCGGCGCATCATTTGTAAATCTGGGAGCTTGAGGTTCAAAGCCCGCCATTCATCGAAGGCTAACCGCGTCGGCCCAATTTCAACGCGGTTTTGATCGTTGGCAGTTTTATCTCTCAAGGAAGGGCAATTTTACGCCCGTCTCTGTAGTGTATTGTCATCACACCACTCCCTCATTCTCGTCTCATTAAGCAAGATATTCTAAGAACAATCGCGCTTGTTTCCGACTTGCAATTTTGTCGTTTTCTGTAAGTCTCCCCTCTCATGAAAGCAATTTTTCAAACAGAACTCCCCTTTGACACAAATCAGGACAAAGTATTGCCCGGAATTGCCCCTCTGGACCCAAAAGAATGGCTTATCAAGGATGAGGCTTACGCTGGACAAATGGAAGAACGCGAACGGTTGATAACCGATAATCGCAATGCCGTTATCGCACTAGATGATATGGCATTGAGGGCAGCCGTAGAGCTACTCGAAAAAACGCTGGAATTTCTACCAGACCTTGGTGGGTTTGAGCAAAATGCAGAAATAGTCTTTTGTCCAGACGGGCGGTCCGTCAAAATAGATGTATCTGACCCGATGGCTACGCTCGGGCGATTGATACAAAACGATTTTTGCATCATGCAAAAACGCGGTGACGAACATATTCTAACCGGCGCTGTTTTGTGCTTTCCAGCCAGTTGGTCGCTGTCGGAAAAATTCATGCAACCACTGACAGTGATCCACGAACCTGTTACCGAATATGATGAGAACATCACACGTCGCGTCCAGCGACTTTTTAACGGGATTAAAGTGGAACGTCCACTTTGGCGGTTCAACAAACTCTATTATGAGGCTCCCGACTTGCACCAGCCGCGTACATTTTCAAATCCTCGCAAAATATTAGGGAGGAATGAAGGCAAGTATATAAGAAGTGAGAAACAAACTCTGACGCGTCTGCCGAAAAGCAATGCAGTGATTTTTACTATCCATACATTTGTTTTAGATCCACCTGACAGGTTGATGTAAAATTCCACAACTGAATTTAGGAATGTCTACGTAAAAGATGTTAAAAAAGTAAGTAATATAAAATATTTATAATAATATCAAAAACTTGATGATTTTTATTCACGTAAAACATCAATGTTTAGAATTGAATTAAAATGTATTATTGGTAGAGCAACCGCTGCTTAAGGAAAACCCGTATTATCAAACTTATTCAGTCTGCGGTTCATAAAAGTTTTGGAACGATAACAAAATTTTATAATTTAATCAGGCTTGCCCCACGGCGCCCAGCTTGTTCGACTTTCTCATGCCCTTGGACACAAGCTTCAAATTCGTAAATCTCGTCTATCGAAGGCATTAAAGCACCGTCTGCAAACGCCTGATGCAAACTATTTATAGCATTATGACGCGGCGCATCATCTAAAATATAAATAAGTGTGATATCGATTTTAAGCGCCTTGAATAAAAGAGGCCCAAAAGGAATGCTAGGTTTTAAGTCTATCGCCGAACCATAGGCAGCAATCGTTCCCAGAGGACGCATGATTTTTGCTAATAGCGATATGTTTGAACCAAATTCTAGCTCAACTGATCGATCTACTCCATTTGGACAGAGAGCCCTGATCTGTTCGCTAAGTTCAGCTGAATTATAATCAAGCACATGATCTGCTCCTGCGGCTTGAACGTGACCCCAATTTTTGGGCGATGCAGTCGCAATAACCTGAGCGCCGGCCCATTTTGCAATTTGAACCGCAAAGTGTCCCACGGCGCCAGCTCCACCGGAAATCAATACTGTTTTGTCTTTTACATCATCCCCACCCAAAACACACTGAGCCGCAGTTAGTCCCGGGATGCCAAAGGTCGCTCCAGCTTCGAGACTGATCTCATCGGGCAAATGAACTGCCTGAGCACTCGGCAAAGCAATATACTCGGCCATTGTGCCCAATGCTCGGCCCCATTGTCCGTTCCAAATCCAGACCCTTTGCCCTATCCTAGCAGGATCAACCCCAGCGCCCACGTCGGTCACGACTCCAGAGCCATCAGAATGGGGCACAATAAAGTCAAATGCTGGTTTCCCGATGCCGGGGCGACCACCCATTCGCGATTTTACATCAGAGGGATTGACACCAGAATAGGCTAGTTTAACAACAACATCGCCCTGCCCAGGTGCCGGATCTGGCAGCTGAGTTGTCTTCAGAACCTGAGCTGCAGTTCCGAATTTATTATAACCAATAGCGCGCATGGTACCTTAATTCTTCTTTCGAAGACGAATGACAACATCAACAGACGCAATCTCCGTACCTTCTGGAGTATCAGGTAACTGGGTTATTTTCAACTGGTCAGCCGGAGCATCTGTCAACGTCTGAGTGTCTTCCCAATAGAAGTGCGGGTGATCATGCGTATTGGTGTCAAAATAGCTTTTGGAACCATCAACAGTCACCTCCTGAGTAAGGCCTGCATCACAAAATGCCCGCAAGGTGTTATATACCGTTGCTAAAGACACTTTTTCTCCACCCAATTTAACCCGCTCAAAAAGAGTTTCAGCAGTCACATGGCGGTGTTTTCCGTCACCGATAAGAACCTCTGCAAGGGCTACTCGCTGACGCGTTGGTCTAAGATCTGCGGAAGCCAACCATTCGTTTGCACGTTTTAAGGACAATGTAATCACGACTCATCTCTTTTACAGTTGTACTAACATAAGGTGTAAGAGAATTCAAATTCAAACATTTTATGAAGTTGCTACTTTTCGTATACCCAGAAACGACTACCAATCACTTGCAACACTTGCCAGCAGGAAGGCTTGAGTGATAAAGATCTGCTCAGAAAACAAGAAATAATTAAAAAGGCAAATCGAAAAATGACTAGCTTTCCGAGCAGTTTTGACAAAGAAGATCTCTTAAAATGTGCCCGCGGCGAGTTGTTCGGTCCTGGGAACGCTCAATTGCCGGAGCCACCAATGCTTATGGTGGACCGCGTCACAGAAGTGAGTTCAGATGGCGGTGAACATGGCAAAGGGCATATAATAGCAGAGTTTGACATTTCACCAGATCTTTGGTTTTTTGGCTGTCATTTCCCGAATAATCCGATTATGCCGGGTTGCCTAGGGCTTGACGGGCTTTGGCAGCTCACCGGTTTCAATTTGGGTTGGCGGGGATGGCAAGGGCGAGGATATGCGCTTGGCGTTGGTGAAGTAAAGCTGACGGGTATGGTTAGGCCTAACCGAAGAATGCTGAGATACCATATAGATTTTACGAAGGCCCTCCAAACACGTCGTTTGACCATGGGCGTGGCTGACGGTTGGGTTGAAGCCGATGATGAAGTCATTTATCAAGTGAAAGATATGAAGGTGGCCTTGTCAGAAAGTTAGGACAGCGGCTGAACAAAAAGGAATACCCAATGCGTAGAGTTGTGGTCACAGGTCTTGGGGTGGTTTCCTCAATAGGTCATAATGCTGTTCAAGTTCATCAAAGCCTGAAAAAAGGCAAATCTGGCATCGTAAGCAATGCAGACATGCAAGAACACGGTTTTAGAAGTCAAATTGCCGGTGCAATCGATTTAAATCTTGCTGATAAAATTGACAAACGCACTCTCCGATTCATGGGCCCAGGTGCTGCCTATGCATTTATAGCGATGGAACAGGCGATTGCCGATGCCGGCCTTGACCCGGAAGATGTGTCAAACCCACGTACAGGGGTGGTGGCGGGCTCCGGTGGACCTTCGACAAGTGCCATGCTAATCGCACACCAAACGGTGCTTAAGTCCGGTGCTCCCAAAAGAGTTGGCCCTTTTGCGGTCCCTAAATGCATGTCTTCAACCATCTCAGCAAATTTGTCGACAGCCTTTAAAATAAAAGGCGTAAATTATTCCATCACGTCCGCTTGTTCGACTTCGTTGCATTGCATTGGAAATGCGTCAGAGCAAATCATGCTTGGTAAGCAAGACGTAATGTTTGCTGGTGGTGGAGAAGAACTGGATTGGACCCTATCGTGTCTGTTTGACGCAATGGGTGCGATGTCGAGCAAATATAACGATAGCCCTGCGACTGCATCGCGGGCGTTTGACGCAGATCGGGACGGTTTCGTGATCAGCGGTGGCGGTGGGATTTTGGTTTTAGAAGAACTGGAGCACGCCAAAGCACGTGGTGCTAAAATCTATGCCGAAGTTGCCGGCTACGGTGCAACATCTGACGGGCATGATATGGTTGCTCCATCAGGCGAGGGCGGAGAGCGCGCTATGCGCCTTGCTTTGGCTACTTTACCAGAGGGACGCAGGGTGAATTATATCAACGCCCATGGTACATCCACACCCGTTGGCGATATCGGGGAGATTGAAGCAGTAAGACGCGTATTTGGCCAAGGCCAAACACCACCAGTTAGCTCGACTAAGTCAATGACAGGGCACAGCCAGGGAGCGGCAGGGGCATTAGAGGCTATTTACTGCCTTTTGATGCTGCAACATGATTTTATTTGTCCGTCGATCAACGTTAAAACATTGGATCCAGCCCTCCATCCAGATGAAATTGCAACAAAATTAGTCGAGAATGCTAGGCTAGACAGCATTATGACAAATAGTTTTGGCTTTGGCGGAACCAACGGATCAATGATCTTATCAAAATACCATAATTTTTAAAGAGGTTATTATATGGGATTGCTTACCAACAAACGTGGTTTGGTTATGGGCGTGGCAAACGAACGCTCGATCGCTTGGGGGATTGCAAAAGCACTGCATGAAGCCGGTGCCGAGCTTGCTTTTACATATCAAGGCGACGCTTTTGGCAAAAGGCTAGAACCCTTGGCAGCTTCTGTTAGGTCAGACTTTATGGTCAATGCCGATGTGACGGACGATGTCTCGCTGGACCGCGCCTTTGATCAATTAGCAAAGCGCTGGCCGCAAATAGATTTTGTAGTGCATGCAATTGCGTTTTCGGACAAGGACGAATTGACTGGCCGGTTTTTGCAAACTAGCCGAGAAAACTTTAAAAACTCTCTCGATATTTCAGCTTATTCATTTATCGAAGTTGCTAGGAGGGCTCATCCATTGATGGTTAAGAATGGTGGATCACTAATCACTCTTACATATCAAGGCTCAAACAAAGTGACGCCGTTTTACAATGTGATGGGTGTTGCGAAAGCCGCATTGGAATCAACAACGCGCTATCTTGCTAGTGATCTGGGCCCAGAAGGAATTCGTGTAAATGCTATCTCGCCTGGACCAATGAAAACACTTGCAGGTGCTGCAATTGGAGGAGCACGTAAGACCTATAAATTTACAGATCAAAACGCGCCCTTGCAATCTAATGCCACGTTAGAGGCTGTGGGCGGTACGGCAGTTTACCTTATCGGAGATGCAGGTGCCTGCACCACTGGTGAAATTATACATGTTGATGGGGGGTATCACGTGATGGGAATGCCTCGCGTTGAAAACATATAATCTTGGGTAAAAATATAATCTGCTCATTCCAGAAATTTTATCCACCATAGGAAACCATAAAACTCATCAATCCAAAATTAAATTGAACTTTGCACCATTACTTGTCTGTCTCTTTTTTTTAAAAAAACTCCATTTGACCCTAACAGAGCGCATTCAAAAAGACCCAGACATCTCTCAAAGTATTATGGTTTATTACCATGATTTCGTAATACACAAACTTAGTATTTCTAGGGTACTGACGTACATAAAGAAACACATTTTGCCAATACAGAGTAGTCTTGTCCTGACCATAGGCTATAAAACTGTGAAAGTGAAATCCATATAATCAATCTAACCTACGCAACCTAAATAGATAACAGTCATGACCATGAGTTGATTTTTCACATCATAAGGTAAGCACTTTTCCGTTGCATCCTTACTGACCAAACACTTGGTTTGGCATCCAAAGAACGATTTGTGGGAAAATGAAGATCAAGGTCAATCCTATAAGTTGGATCAGCATGAACTGCATCATTCCCAAGTAGATGTCTTTAAGATCCCAGTCTGGTACGACTCCTTTTAGAAAGTAGGCCGACAAAGCCACAGGCGGTGACAACCACGCTGTTTGCAGGTTAACAGCAACAAGAATGCCGAACCAAACCATAAGATCATAGCGGTTTAAGTCGTGAATATCCAAAGCCGCTACAGTTGGCAGAAGCACAGGTAAAACGATCAACACGATTGGCACCCATTCTAGCGGCCAGCCAAGAACAAAGATCAGCGCCATCACCATCAAAAGTATCAGGTATGGTGACATATCCAGCCCCAAAAGCAGTTGTGTCATCATCTTGGGAGTTCCAAGGTTTGAGAATTCAGCCCCAAAGAAGTTAGAGGCAGCCACAAGAAACATGATCAAAACGGTGATTTCGAGAGCTTTGATCAAGCTGTCAAAGAAACCAGGGAACGTAAATTTACGATAAGCAATCGATAAAAGGATCGAGCCAAATGCGCCCATTGCTGCTGCTTCTGCCGGGGTTGCAAAACCCAACAGGATGGACCCCAAAGCAAACGAAATCAAAATTGTTGGTGGCATTAAACCTGCAAAGAATTCATCCCAAAGATTTGAAAACTCAAAACGACTATCTGCGTCACTTCGATAAATGGGCAACGCCAAGAAACCTAGCAGGATCATAAAGGCAAACAAGACAACAGAAAATATTGGGAATCCCCCATCCCAATTAGCCATGACCATGTAGCCATGAAACAAGATTGTCAAAGGAAGCGCAATGCGAACAACTGTTAGATTGCGATAGGCGCGATAGGCAAATAGCAAAACAGCCCCCAATACAATCAACCCACCAAATGGAACAATGTCACCAAAAGCGCCATTGATACCAAGGCCAAATACACGGCAAATGGTTAGAACTCCTAAACATATAAGGGCAACTTCGGCGCCATAGAAGTCAGACGTTTTCGGTTGATCTTCTTCTGACAGAATTGGTCCAAGGTCTGGATTCAACCAACACCGTCCCAAAGTGTAGACAAGGTACAATGTCGCAAGTAGCGCGCCGGGAATAAATGCTCCACGGAAAAGATCGAGTGTAGACACTTCTAAGACAGGTCCCATAACAATCAACATGATCGATGGTGGGATCAAAATACCCAACGTGCCGCCAGCTGTAATCGTACCGGCCGCAAGTTGAACATTATAGCCCGAGCGGTTCATTGTTGCCCCCGCCATAATACCCAACAAGGTAACAGAGGCGCCCACGATACCCGTGGCTGCGGCAAAGATTGTGGCGACTATTAACACCGCAATATAAAGCGCACCGCGCACGCGAGACATAATCATCTGAATTGACGCAAACAAACGCTCCATTAGGCCAGCGGCCTCCATCACGATACCCATCAAGATGAACAAAGGGACTGCCATCAGTTGATCGTTCATCATTGTTGAGTTTGTGTTCAGCGTCATCAAAAGCGTTGTAAGTTTAAAGTTAGATCCCCAAATACCAAATATGAAAGCTAAAAAAATCAACGTGAACGAAATTGGAAAGCCGATAAATATCACAAAGATCATTGCCGCCAACATGATTAAACCAATCGTGGGTTTGGATAGACCCGGACGCGCCGACATGATGTCGTTAAACCATTCACCGCCTGGCGTCATATCTGGATAGAAAACTGCCAAGACCAGCCAAACTAAAGCGATGAAATACGCAGGCATCGCTATCACGAAATAACGTTCACGCTCTTTGCCCATTTTGTGCAAGGCACGGAACAGTTCGGGGAACCCTTGAAGAAAAAGAAGCAGCCCACCAACAGGCATTGCCAAGCGCGCTGGCCATAAAACTGGCTGCCATGTACTATCAAACGCGGTTTCGCTCGTTCGGTATGCAACTTCCCAAAATTGAGCAGCAATAATCGTAAAGAAGATCATAGATGGTATGAAAAATGCCAGATAAAGCGATGCATCCACCGTAGCCTGAGTTTTATCAGACCAGTTTCGATATAAAAAATCCGCCCGAATATGTACACCGCGCATAAGTCCATATCCCGCAGCGCCCATGAACAAAACACCTGCAATCATACGACTAATATCGTAGGCGAAGACGGTTGGACCGAGACCTAATGCACGGGCTGTGTCATCCCAGCCATTGTTTGCCATAATGCCAAAAGTGTTGCGAGAAAACACTTCGATCACGACAACACCAATTAAAGGAACCATTAACAGGCACAAGATTTTACCTGCCCAGTCGTTGATCAGATCAATCCACCTCGTAATGGGGCGCTGCCAGGGCGTCATATCTTCAGGTGTTTCCCCCGGTTTTTCTGTCCGCCGCTCAGCAATTAACTCGTCAGCGATTTCTAGATCATCAGGTATAACCTCTTCAGCCATAACCCGTTCTCCCTTTCTGTGCTCTTTCTATTAAAATGGAGCGTTCTTTTTTTGGAAAAAGTTTAATACTCTTGCCAAAAAAAGACGATGATTGGGGCCTTGAAAAGCCCCAATCATTATTATCGACACATTACTTCAAAGTGTCTGCGTGGGCTTTACCCAAACTAGCGTTTGACGCCTGCGCACCAGCCCAGAATGGAACTGCAATGTCAGCAAAATCTTGTTGTGACTGCCATACTTCTGCGAAGAATTCATTATCATCAGCTGCTGCTTTAAGAAGCTTTTTTGCCGCAGCCATGTATTCTGTGAAGTAGTCTGCAGGTGTATCTTCCAGGATAACGCCATGGTTCTCTGTCAAATCTTTAAGAGCTTTGCCGTTTTCATAGATGCGGTAAGATAGTGACTTGGACAAGGATGCATTTGCTGCAACTTCCAAGGCTTTCTTTTCAATCGCCGATAGGCCTGCGTATACATCGCCATTGACGTATAGGTCAGCGTTCACAACAACCTGGTGCAAACCTTGCAGATAGTAGTGCTTAAGTACTTTTTGAAAGCCAAAGACTGAGTCAGGCTTAGGGCAGCACCACTCTGCAGCATCAATCGTACCTTTTTCAAGGGCGGGGAGGATGTCTCCACCACCCATAGCAACCGCCGCGACACCAATTTCGTTGTATGCAGCTCCAACCATTCCGGGAGGGGCACGGAAGCGTAGTTTACGGAAGTCATCCATTGAGGCGATCGGCTCTGGGAACCAACCCAAGGCTTCTGGGCCAACTGGCTGAAGCATAAAGCCTTTTACGTTGACTCCCATTTCGTCCCATAGACGGTCGTAAAGTTCTTGGCCACCACCATACTGGAACCACGACAGGAAAGCGATGTTGTCTAGGCCGACACCCGCACCAGCAATCGGAGCGCCAAATAAGTTTGCTGCTGGGTGTTTACCACCCCAGTAGTGTGTCCAAGCAAAGCCACCTTCGACAAGGCCCGCATCAACAGCGTCGATAATGTCGCGTGGTCCAACAACGGCACCCGCTGGCAAAATTTCAATTGTCAACGAGCCACCTGTTAGTTCTGCAACGTCTGCGGCAAAGCTTTCAACCATTCGTACTTCGTCTGAAGAGTTCGCAAGCACCGACTGAACACGAATAACAGTGTCAGCAAAACTAGCCGACGCTATCATAGCGGCGCTAACACTAATTGCAGCAGCGCCAATTTTAAGATTTTTAAGGTCAAACATTATATTTATCTCCCTTGTGTTATGCCCTCTTAATTCACTAAAAACCCAACGCCGAAGGCACAACCGAAGGATTTTCTCTTTTTTGCCCCCCTTAAAGAGTCAAATGCATTTAGCCTTAATGGCCCTTACCAATGTGCCAACCCTCAACCAGCCCCAGCATTGGGCCGATCCCATAATTGACATCAAAAACTCCCCTTAAGAGCATCTCGGATGCAACATAGATTAACACAACCAGACCCAACCAGGAAATCCAAGGATAGCTGGTCAACAACTTCATTATGAAAGTCGCGGCAAAAGCCATGAGTAAAATTGCCAAAGCTAGGCCAAAAACGAGCATTTTAGTATCGCCATCCGCAATCGCTGCAACGGCGAGAACATTATCAAGCGACATGGAAACATCGGCGATAGTGATAGAGATCAAAGCGGCTCCTAGTGTCCGCTTAGATTTTTTTTCTGGTTCATTTTCAAGTCTAACGCCAGATCCTACTAATTGCTGGTTTTCTACTTGAGAGCCCTCACGAATTTCTTGAAAAAGCCTCCAACAAACCCAGAACAAAAGTAAAGACCCACAAAACAATAACCCAGGCACACCTAAAAGTTTGGTTGCTACAATTGCAAAGACAATTCGCAAGAGAGCTGCGATAGCCATGCCATATATGATTGCTTTTTGGCGCAACTCAGGGGCGAGGCCCGCAGCAGCCATACCAATAATCAGTGCATTATCACCCGACAAAATCAAATCTGCAATAATAATCTGGGTAAAATCTACAGCTGTTTCAATCATATTTAATCCCTAGTATTTTCAATCATCACGCTGCATCCTCAAGGATCATATCAGACACTTTTTCTCCAATCATGATCGCAGGAGCATTGGTATTGCCTGACGTGATTTTAGGCATGATGGAACAATCTGCGACTCGCAATCCACTGATGCCATGCACTCGCAAACGCTCATCAACAACCGCCATTTTATCAGATCCCATTTTACAAGTACCTGTGGGATGATAGATTGTAACGCTAGTATTACGGGCCCATTCCAAAGTGCCTACATTATCGTCATAGGCAATTTCTCGGCCAGGTGTGTACTCTTCGAAAATATGAGATTTCAATGGTTCAAATTGAGCAATCTGACGGGCAACCTGAATACCTTTCACAATTGTGTTTTGATCAAGAGCCGTTGCCAAATAGTTTGGATGAATAGCAGGTGCATCCCGCCAATTATTAGTATTTAACTTTATTTCCCCTGTACTCTCCGGGCGAAGTTGTAAAACAGAGGCCGTGAACGCAGAAAATTTATGCGGGCCGTCACTTGGCACAGTGGCGCTGAAGGGTTGTATATGAAACTGAATATCGGGGGTTTCCAGAGTAGAGTCAGTTTTCAAAAATGCTGTACCTAGACTTGCCGCCATTGTCATTGGCCCAGTACGTTTGGCCATATATTCCAATGCAATAAGAGCTTGTTTGAATATATTGTTTGTTTCAATGTTAATGGTTGGTAGATCAGTCTTAAAAATAGGTCGCGCCTGTAGGTGATCTTGCAAATTCTTACCAACTCCGGGAAGATCGTGAAGAGGCTTCACACCGGTATCGCGGATTTCAGAGGCATCACCGATCCCAGATAACATTAATATTTGCGGTGACCCAATAGATCCAGCAGATAAAATTACTTCACATTTTGCGTAAACATCAGTTGTTTTACCTTTGATGTTGGCCCGTACGGCAACTGTACGTCCGTCTTTTAGAATTAATCGCTCAGCTTGAGCATGGGTTATAATCTTCAGATTTGCCCGATGTCGAGCCGGCTTTAGGTAGGCAACAGCACTCGACCATCGGCGCCCTTGATGCGATGTAAGCTGAAAATAACCTACACCTTCTTGATGACAACCGTTATAGTCCGAACAACGCGGATACCCGGCCGCAATGGCAGAATCGACCCACTTATCTACGATTTCTCGACTGAGCCGCGTCGGGGAAACCTTTAGAGGTCCAGTGAGGCCTCTCGCCGGATCTATTGGAGTATCCCCTTGCCAGCTTTCTGATCGCTTAAAATAAGGCAACACATCATCCCAGGACCAACCCACATTCCCAAGTTGCCGCCAATGATCAAAATCTTGTGGCTGTCCGCGAACGTATAAAAGTCCGTTTATCGAGCTTGACCCACCCAAAACGCGACCACGGGGCCAAGAGAGAGAACGTCCATTTAGACCTTTGTCAGGTTCCGTTTGATAGTTCCAGTCCATCGACTTGTGCCCCATGGTCTTAAAATAACCAACAGGTATGTGTATCCAGGGACTTACGTCTTTCCCACCAGCCTCCAACAACGCAACAGTGTAGCGGCCATTCTCAGACAAACGGCTCGCTATTGCACAACCCGCTGACCCAGCGCCCACCACTACGAAGTCAAATTCCAAAAATTTCTCCCAATAATCAAAAAATGAGACTTTTGTTCTCGTTTATTGCTATAAAGAGTTAAAGGGTGATTCAAACGAGAGTGCAAGTTAAAATGTCAGAAGACAGCCGTATTCCTACGAACCTCAGAACTTTGCTTATTCTGGAAACACTCTCGAGCGCAAATGAAGCACTAAGTGCAACTCAGTTGAACCAATCTATTGGGCTACCAAAACAAACGATGCATAGGCTTGTTTCCACTCTGGAAAGCGAAGGATTTTTAATCCGTGATCCAGGCGGTAAAAAGCTAAGGCCAAGTCGCCGTCTCAGAAATATGGCGGCAGGTATTCTGAACGCCTCACAAAGCCATATAATCCGTCACCAAATATTGCAGCGCGTCGCCGAAGAAACCAGCGAAACTGTTAACTTTGTGGTATCCGGAGTTAATGGTATGAACTACCTAGATCGCGTCGAAACCAATTGGGCGTTTCGCATCCAATTGCCCATAGGATCTTCTGTACCCTTCCATTGTACCGCTAGTGGGAAGGTTTTTCTTTCCAGCTTGCGAAAGAAAGAATGCCAAACGCTGGTAGATAGTATGCGTTTGGATCAATACACCGATCAAACACGCATCACGCCTAAGGCTCTCATGGCCGACATCAAGGAATGTCAAAAGCTTGGGTTTGCAATCGACAAGGAAGAATTCATGGTAGGCATGATCGCAATAGCGGTCCCTGTATTGGACACACAAGGGAATTTTGTCGCCGCACTAGCTACACATGGTCCGTCACAAAGGATGTCCGTCACGCAGGCAAAAGATCGACTTCCTAGCTTGCTAAAAGGCGCAAAGCTATTACAAACTGCGATTTTTAATTAGACACATCTACGCGCTTTATGACTGACATTGTGGCAAGGTGCATAGCATCTCATACAGAAAATTTGCGCCTATAAGCGCGGTATTGCCGGTCGTATCATAGGGTGGAGACACTTCCACCAAATCACACCCAACTAGATTTAGGCCAGACATGCCACGAATAATCTCAAGTCCTTGTATTGAGGTTAGCCCACCAACCTCGACCGTTCCTGTCCCAGGTGCATAAGCGGGATCAAGGCTATCTATATCAAAGGTCAAATAAACCGGTGTATTTCCAATCTGAGCGCGTATGTCTTGCATCAAAGGCGTAAGAGATTTGTACCAACACTCTTCTGCAGAAATAACTGTCCACCCTTGCTGTCGCGCCCAATCAAAATCTTCAGTGCTGTAGCCAGTTCCGCGAAGACCTATCTGGAATACTTTCTCATTATTGAGACATTCATCATCCCATGCGCGCCGAAAAGGACAGCCATGCGCAATCTTTTCACCAAACATTTCATCATTGGTGTCTGCATGCGCATCGACATGTATCAAAGCTACAGGCCCATATTTATTGCGCATTGCACACAAAATTGGCCAAGTCAGCGTATGATCTCCACCAAGAGTCAACGGAATAGCTTCATGCGACAACAGTTTGTTATAATAATCAGTAATGATATCTACCGATTTTTTCAAATCAAAGGTATTGATTGGAACGTCCCCAATATCCGCTACATGCATCTGTGCAAAAGGCGCAGCCCCAGTTGCCATATTAAACGGCCTTAGCATCCGGCTTTCATCTCGAATTTGACGTGGGCCCAACCTTGTTCCTGGACGATTAGAGGTCCCAATATCCATTGGTATTCCAACAAAACATGCATCTAAACCTTCTGCTGTATCTTGAGATGGCAATCTCATGAACGTTGCGGACCCACCGGTGCGGATCATCTCATTCCCACTTAAAGGTTGATTATAATCAGGCATATCTGGCCCCCTTCTTCCTTGGTGCGTTAACATAACTATTCCGACATCGACCAAAAAGGTTTTTTGCTTAAACGCGATTAACAAATGCCATATCAATAATAAGTTTATCCAATACAGACGGCAAAAGTTACTTTTTAAAATATCTATAGTAAATAAAATACAGCTATCTTCAATTTCAAATTCGCTAAATAAGTCTTTTATACACTACCACCTTGAGAAAAAGTGGAATTGTATCTAACAAAAAATTTGACCACGATGTTTTTTGGCGTATTGGGTGTTATACAAAACTTCAATGTTATTGAAAAAAGGTGATAGATGTCTCACGAAGGTTACTTGCTCATTGCTGACATTAGCGGTTATACTGATTTTATCAAGTTGCATAACCTTCGAAAAAAGCCAGTCATTGGCGGCAAAATCGCCGATATGTTTGAAGCACATGCCGAAACAATAATTTCAGCTTTACTAGAAGCCGTGATAGACCAAATAGAGCCAGTCATGAGCTTGAATAAACTTGAGGGTGATGCAGCATTTTTTTTCTGTGAGGGCGACGGCAATGTATCTAAGGCAGACGCTATTATCGCTGCAATGGAACATGCAAACCAAGCCTTCAAAGAAAAAGCCTCTGAGCTTGTATTTGTGCAAGCTTGCGGATGCGATCCGTGCCTCCAATCAAAGAATTTGAGGTTAAAGATAGTCGCACATAAAGGCGAGTTTGCGATCAAAAAAATTCGCCAATTTGAAGAAATTGCTGGTGAAGCCGTAATATTAGTCCACCGGCTTTTAAAGAACAGCTTGAAAAGCAATGAATACTGGCTCTTGACAGACGCTTTTGCAGAAGATGTAAGTGCTAAATACTTAACTGATTTTTCAAAAATAATCGAAGATGTCGACAGCTTCGGAAAATTACCACTTAATGTCTTAGAGTTTCATTCGCCCGAGCCGGAAAATTCTGTGACTGAGAAACGTTCGAAGATGTACAATTGGTTTGCACAAGCAGCTTACTTTACAAAGCCATCAATGAAGCGTCTCTTTATTGGTAAATAAGTCAAATTGCATGCTTTTAGAATTGAAAATTAAACAAGCTTTCCACGGGCTGTGACTGGGATGATATCAACGATTTCATCACCGCGTATAGCTATGAGCTGATCAACCATATTCACTGCGACACACACATGATTTGGAATAACCCTAACGATGTCGCCTACCTGAGGCTCATTTTGACACTTTGAAAGGTTCAAAAATCCATGTTCTTCAGCAAATCTCTCGATGACTGCATTTGGATGCTCTAAAAGCCTTCCAAACCCTTCCAATCCGAATTGGTCAGAGGTCAATGTTTTTGAGCCTGCATCGAGGATACCACGGTTCCACCCGCCGCGGCTCACAACACTTGTAAACACTTGAAAAGCACAGTCTTCCAGACCGGCAACCCCTGCATTGATCATCATCAAATCATTAAAGATGCATGTTCCAGCCCGATGTTCCGTCGCTCCATCCAATTGGCCAATATTTTGGAAATTTGGAGTACCCCCAGTCGAGACAATCTTAGCCGACAGCTCTAAACTTTCCAGCCCTGCTTTGGTTTGGTTCCAAAAGCCTTGGGTTCGAACCCAACCATCACAAGGAGGGTAAAACAATAAACCCGCAAAATTTAACATGGGATCATCTTTGATAATCTGCGCAAGCGCGATGGCCTCTGAAGGCGTTTCTACGCCAGCACGTTTTTGTCCAGTATCACATTCAATCATTACATCCATCACACGCTCAGCCGTATGCGCAGCCTCTGAATAGGCCCCTATAGAGACTGGATTATCGGCACAAACTTTTAAACCTATACGCTTTTGCAACGCAGCTAAACGACCTGATCTTGAAGCCCCCAAAATGTTCGTAGCAATAATTATATCGGTGATACCCGCATCGACCATCACTTCGGCCTCACCAAGCTTTTGACATGTTATGCCTTTTGCTCCAGAAGCAATTTGCATTTTTGCCAAGATAGGCGATTTATGGGTTTTTATGTGCGGTCGGTTCCCAAGTCCCTTTTCATCACATAGCCTTTGCGCACGTTTGATATTTTTTTCAACAATATCAAGATCAATCACTGGACATGGGGTTCCAAAATTTTCAATAATGCTTTGCTTTAACTTTTCAGTTCCGCGCATAGCTAGTCTCCTTTACTGGCATTCTGGACCAGTAAGGAAAAAGTTTATACTTTTGTCTACCCAATACTGACACTGGAACGAGAGTCCGAAGGTTACTCAGACGGACTTAGAATTGTTGGGATTTATCTTGACCCATCCTATTTAGGGCTATTTTAGCACACTTTTGATTGATATCCTTACTTAGAAACTCTCAACCCAAGGGCGCAATTCTACTTCCCATGCCCAAGCACTGCGGTGTTGGCGGTAAAACTGTAGATATGTCTTGGCCAGCTCATCCGGATCCAACATATTGTCATTGCCATTACCATGTCGCTCGGGCCGGTGAGCCGAGCGAATTCCACCATCAATAACAAAATGCCCAATATGGATATTTTTTGGGTGCAACTCGCGGGCTAAAGATTGTGCAAGACCTCGAAGCCCAAATTTACCCATGGCAAAGACAGAAGAATTGGAGAACCCCTTTACTCCAGCAGTCGCCCCTGTAAAAAATATGCTTCCATGACCAAGTTCCAACATCCTTTTTGATGCTTGTTGCGCCACAAGAAATGCACCGTAGCATGTAATATTTATAGCATCTTTGGTCTTCTCTGGATCAAGGTCTTGGATTGGACCTCTGACGGCGGCTGACGGATTATAAATCACAAGATCAGGCGTGCCGACGTTCTTATCAAGTCCTGCAAACAATCGGTTCACGTCCTCTATGTTGCTTGCGTCACACTGATGAAGATCAGCGCCCGTTTCAGCAGCGATAGGCTCCAGTTTTGCAATATTGCGCGATGCTAAAATAACCGACATACCCTCACGTGAAAACAATCTTGCAAGGGAGGCGCTCAGACCGAAACCAGCACCAACGATTAAAACAGAATTTCCCATATTTCCTCCTAATTAGGTCGATAGCGAACAAAACCTTTAGTCTGACACTAGTGCTCTAGGAATACTCTGTCACTTACTGCCTGTAAGAATTTGTGCCCAAAGGAACGTGACGTCAGGACACATGCAATGATCCATATTCATAAATGCACATCACATTGTCATATTTTGATTGATTACTCGATATGGGTGATATTAGTGTGGCCTATAATTAAGACCCTTGAGAATTGTGAAGATGAGCTGGCAGGACTGGAAAAGGCATAATTTAGAAACTCAGTTTAATCCGCGCACGGCACTTGGTGCAAAAACTGACGATATTTTGGCCATTTGGGAGGCCAAATCCCAGGGTGCGCGGTGCCACTTGCAAGGACACTTTGATATAGCATATGGCGTCCACCCGCTCATGCGCTTTGATTATCATCCAAGCGCCAGTGCTGCACCTGTCATAATAAATATCCATGGCGGCTATTGGCGTGCTTTAGACAAATCTGCCATGCACCACCACATGGCAGATCTATCACGCTCAGGGTTCAGTATTGCAAATCTGAACTATCCTTTATGCCCCGAAATCTCTTTAACAGATATTGTTAAGAGTTTGGAACGCGCTATCGATAAGCTCTTTGAGCTTGTGACGCGTGATATAATTGACCCTAAGTTTATCTTATTTGGGCATTCCGCAGGCGCACATCTGGCTGCACATCTTTCGCACCACCCGCGCCTTCAAGGCCGATTAGTCGGTGTTGTGGCGCTGACAGGGATTTACGAAACGGAAGTTGTACGCCATATCGCAGTCAACGACGACATTAGAATGACGCCACAGGAGGCAGAACGCTGGTGCGTCATTACGAATTTACCCATAGTTGGGCCAAAGTATTATATTGCCGTTGGCGGCGATGAACCCTCTGGATGGATCGATCAATCATGGCAATTGGCTGACGCTCTTAGCAAACGCGGCGAACGTTTAAAATTTCGAATTGTGCAGGCTGCAAATCACTTTGACCTGGTCGATAAACTAAGTAATTCTGATACTCCTGACGGTTTGCAGTTGCATGATTGGATGCTCAATTTAATTGACTGAGAACACATTGAGGAGAATGCCTCCAGAAATTTTACCCAAAAAAAATTTGACCTTATGTGTGTCCCCAGTCATTTGGATCATCCGAATTATTCGGCGACAGACCTATAATATCGCCCTTAGTGTTACAACCAAGACCAAGCACTGTTCGATTTGCATAACTAAAATAGGCCGAAACTTGATTGATTTCTAATATCTCACCGTCACTAAATCCTGCGTCTCTCATCGCAATAATATCATCCTCAATGAGGTCAGACGGCGTTTGCGTTAATTTCTGTGCATAAATCATTGCACTTTTTTGCGCTGTATTCAATGGTGCTGAAATAATATCCCGCGCCTCAACCGCTGCCTTTATTTGAGCTGCTTTCACATCGTCGCCTAACAACCGTTGCAGCCCTTCAAAATGGTGATCCACACAGTAGGCGCAGTTGTTCAATGCGCTGACCCAGACACCAAGGGTTTCCAAGAACCATTTTGGTAAAGTGTTAGAAGAATGATGAAGCACATATTTGTAAATGGCCATATGCCCCTCCATTGTGTGAGGACGCAATGAGTGCAGCATCATGATATTATCAACATTATTATTTGGCCCTTTTACACGGTCGTATAACTTTCTAAGACGACCAGACGTCTCACTGTAAGAAATCGTTTTGATCCAAGACATAGAAACTCTCCTCAAGTCAATTTAGTTTGTATAAATAAGCGGTAGGCATGCAGATCGTTATCCACGTATACCTACTACAAGATCCATTAGGACTTCTATCTTTCCACGGCATTACACAACTTTGCCCTCTAAAGCATGGCTCAATCAATGATTTTAAATTTGTGTGATCCCTCGAAGTTAACTCCACCGATTTATCTATCAATTTTAGAAAATTTTTTTCAGACTTTAAATAACCGAATGAAACAAATTAACCCCACCCACCAGAAACTTTTTAATTCTGTACGAATTATAAGGAAAAGCGAAGTTCTTTAATTGACCAGCTTAGTTCACTCGCAATACTCTCACATTAACAAAATGGAGAAGACAAAATGGCAAAGGCAATCTGTGCAGATAAACCGGGTGGTGTAGAGGTTCTCGAATGGCGCGACATTATAACACCGCAAACTGGTCCTGGGGAGGTTTTGATCCATCAGACAAAAGTAGGTTTGAATTTTATCGATGTTTATATGACGAGTGGAACTTACCCTTTTCCGAAAGAGGGGCCACAGATACCGGGCGGTGAAGCGGCCGGTATTGTCGCACAAGTTGGCGAGGGTGTTGATTTTTTTTCGGTGGGCGACCGAGTCGCCTATTCGACACCAAATGGCGCTTATCGTGAAGAACGCGTTCTTGCAGCAGATAAGCTTGTCAAACTTCCAGAAGGCGTCTCAGATGAAGTTGCAGCGGCAGCCATGCTGAAAGGTATGACAGTCGAGTATCTGCTCAACCGATCATTCAAAGTGAAGCCCAATCACAAAGTTCTCTTTCATGCAGCGGCGGGCGGTGTCGGCCTTATTGCCGGCCAGTGGCTAAAACATATTGGAGTAGAGTCTATTGGAACCGTAGGAAGCGATGAGAAAATTCCTTTGGCGAAGACGGCAGGCTTCACACATGTTATAAATTATAATAGTACAAATTTTGTCGATGAAGTCCGCGACATAACCGATGGATCAGGAGTTGATGTGGCATATGACAGCGTTGGGAAAGCCACCTACCCCCATACTCTGAGATGTCTCAAAAGGTTTGGTTTATTTGTCTCATTCGGTCAATCCAGTGGCATCATAAAAAACATTGCTATGTCTGATCTGGCAAGTAATGGCTCGCTATATGTGCAAAGACCAACGCTTTTTAACTTTATCGATACATTGGAAAGCCTGAGTGAAGTGTCAGGAAATATGTTTCAAATGATTGCTGATGGGCATTTAACGATGGACATAAATCAGCGTTATCCTTTGAAAGATGTCCCAACAGCATTCAAAGCCTTACTTGAGCGCAAAACAACTGGCGCAACAGTCTTTGATATTGGGAGAGACTAATGGCGTCTGAAATATGGAAAGGACAATCTTTTTGTGTAAGCCACGCCGACGGTAGTGGGACATCAAGCAGCGGGTTTTCCGGAGGATTGAGGGCATTTTTTGAATATCGTGATCTGGGAATAAATACCGCCTCCAGCGGAAAATACTCCGCCAATGTCATTCGCGCAGTACCGGGGCGGCACGCCGAACCCAATTGGCACGTCCATGACCTAAACTTTCAGATGATCTATATCCTCCAAGGATGGGTCACCTTTGAATATGAGGGCCAAGGAGAAATCACGTTTCGCCCCGGGTCCTCAGCGCTGCAGCCCCCCGGCATCCGCCATCGCGAGATACGCCATAGCGATAATTTAGAGCTGATTGAGATCACATCGCCTGCAGAGTTCGAAACCGAAAGCGTCGAGGCCCCAAAGACCTGAAATGATTACAAGACATGTATTAGAAACATATAGCTTTTCTTTTGGAAGCTAAATGTTAGAAATCTCTGCAGACCCAAAGTTTGAAAGATCTGAATGCCAGATAAATCATTCAACAAAAATGTAGAACGCGACCCTGATGGGATATTTGATTATGTGATTGTCGGCGCCGGATCCACGGGCTCGACTCTTGCCGGTCGACTGGCAGAAAACCCACAACTGAAGATCTTAGTCATTGAGGCAGGTGGCTCAGATTTACACCCGATGATCCGCATGCCAATAGGATACGGAAAATTATTTTACGATCCCAAAGTTAACTGGAAATTCCAGACCGAGCCAGAACCAGCCCTGACAGGAAAACCGATGTATTGGCCACGGGGAAAGGTCCTTGGAGGATCAAGCTCAATCAATGCAATGGTTTACGTACGCGGACATCCTAATGATTTCAATGAATGGGGAGCTGTTGCACCAGGCTGGTCGTGGAAAGACCTAGAGCCTTATTTTCGCAAAATGGAAAATTGGAAAGGCAGACCAGATCAAGCGCGCGGAGGCAGTGGGCCGTTGTCCGTTACAGATGTTTCTGACAAAGTCCATCCTTTAACAAACATCTATCTCAAAGCTGCCAGTCAGCTCGGGTTTCCCGTCAACACAGACTATAATAGCACTGATATGGAGGGGGCTAACATATACCAGACAACTACGGATAAAGGGTTTCGCGCCTCTGCATATACATCCTATCTACGGCCAGTGAAAAATCAAGTGAATATCCAAGTTTTGACAAACGCCCATGCAAAAAAAATACTCTTAAAAGGCAAAAAAGCTATCGGCATAGAATATTCTCACAAAGGTAAAACAAAAATTGTTCACACCAACCGCGAGGTTATCCTGAGCGCTGGAGCACTACTCTCGCCGCAGCTGTTGCAACTTTCAGGGATTGGCCCAGCGCCCTTGTTGCAACGCCATAATGTAGAAGTGTTGCATCATTCACCAGATGTTGGACAACATTTGAAAGACCATTTGGGCATCGACCACACATTGCTAGTCAATCAGTCCTCACTAAATCAGACCCTACGTCCTGTCTGGGGCAAAATAAGGGTTGGGCTTGAATATCTCCTAAAGCAAAAAGGACCTCTTTCGATGAGCGTCAATCAAGGCGGAGGCTTCGTCAAATCGGATCCATCTCTAACTTTCCCTGACCTTCAACTTTATTTTTCACCGCTCAGCTATACCGTCGCGCCGCATGGGAAGCGCCCCATGATGAGCCCAGATCCATTTGCTGCGGTGCGCCTTGGATTTAATCCATGTAAACCAACAAGCCAAGGCAGCATAGAAATAAAATCAAACGATGCATTTGTGGCCCCAAAATTTTTTGGAAATTATCTGTCTACGGATTATGACTTAGAAATGATGCTAAAAGGCATGCGACTGATGCGCAAATTCACCCAAACTCCAGCGTTAAAAGAGATCGTGACCAAAGAGCATTCCCCTGGACAAACCGTCCAAAGTGACGCTGAAATGATTGCCTTTGCACGCCAGAATGCCGGTACGGTCTTTCATCAATGTGGCACCTGCAGAATGGGGAAAGACCCATCCAGCAGTGTCGTTGATCAGAATCTCAGAGTGCATGGAGTAGAAGGGCTGAGGGTTGCAGATGCTTCTGTCTTCCCTACGATACCATCAGGTAATATCAATGCGGCTGCGATACTTGTGGGTGAAAAAGCCGCAGCAATTTTGCAAGAGGAGGCCTGATAACAGGAAAAAACTTATGGTTAAGATTACACATATTGAAAGTTTTTGTAACGAATTTGTTGGTTT
Organism: Paracoccaceae bacterium; assembly: GCA_028150825.1. Lineage (GTDB taxonomy): Bacteria > Pseudomonadota > Alphaproteobacteria > Rhodobacterales > Rhodobacteraceae > LFER01. Next base: position 22,368 of record JAOGIM010000005.1, on the reverse strand, counting down.
TGTCTGCGTCACTGACGAAACCGGTGCACGGGGCTGGGGCCAAGTCTCAACATATCACTCGGACATAACTTGCCAGGTGTTGCACCGTCAAGTGGCGCCTTGGGTCCTTGGAGTAGAGACTGAAGATTTTGACGATCTGCTAGACTTCGTAACTGAACGCGAGCATAAATTTCCCGGATCATATTTGCGTCGCGCGTTGGGCGGATTCGATACGGCCGTTTGGGATATGTGGGGCAAGCAACAGGACAAATCAGTGGTCGAACTTTTGGGGGGCACTCCCGGAAAACTACGGGCCTATGCCTCATCGATGAAACGCGATATTACACCCAAGCACGAAGCTGACCGCCTGATACGGCTGCGCGACAATGCGGGGTTTGATGCATTTAAAGTACGCGCCGGTGCTGAGGTCGGACGCGATAAGGATGAATGGCCGGGGCGCACGGAAGAGATCATCGCCACCATGCGAAAAACGATGGGGGACAATGTCGCCCTGCTGATAGATGCCAATAGTTGCTATTCGCCCAAAAGGGCAATTGAGGTTGGACAGCTCTTACAAGATCACGGGTTTTCTCACTACGAGGAACCCTGTCCCTATTGGGAACTCGAACAAACCAAACAAGTCACTGAAGCATTAGACATTGATGTCACAGGTGGTGAACAGGACTGCGATTTACCCACATGGCAGCGTATGATTGATATTCGCGCTGTAGATATTGTGCAGCCAGATATTTTATACTTGGGTGGGATCAGTCGCACGATGCGCGTTGTAGAAATGGCTAAAAAAGCTGGGCTTCCCGTCACGCCACATTGTGCCAACCTGTCAATGGTAACTCTTTTCACGATGCATTTGCTAAAAGCGATCCCCAATGCTGGAAAATATCTCGAATTTTCAATCGAGGGTGCAGATTATTACCCTTGGCAGCAAAGTATTTTTACAACGAGTCCATTTGATGTCGACAATGGCCAGGTTACCATCTCTGAGGCTCCCGGTTGGGGCTGCGAAATCAATCCAGATTGGCTTGCAAAGGCGGACTATCAAAGTACCACGACTGCCGACCTTTGATGAACCCCACATTTTGCGTTGTCTAAGTAAATATAATGTTGCGCCGCTTTTCTAGTTTTTTGTAGATGTATCAACCCGCAACTCGACTCGCCTGATCTTACCTGAGATCGTTTTTGGCAGAGATGTTTTGAACTCTATCTCCCTTGGATATTTGTAAGGAGCAGAATGTTGTTTAACAAAATCCTGAATTTCAACAGCAAGCGCATCAGATGCCTGATAATCATTTGCCAAGACAACATAGGCTTTGACAATTTCACCCCTTATTGGATCAGGCTTTGCAACAACGGCCGACTCAACCACACCTGGATGCTCGACCAACGCACTTTCAACTTCAAACGGACTTATACGATAGCCTGAGGAGGAAATAATATCATCCGAACGCCCTACAAACCAAATATATCCATCCTTATCTCGCGTGGCAGTATCCCCAGTATAATACCATCCGTTTCGAAATACCTCAGCCGTCTTTTTTGCATCACGATAATATCCCTTGAACAAGCCTGGTGGGTAAGGATCAGTTATTTTTATGGCAATATGACCAATCTCACCATCAGCAAGGACTTGACCCTTATCATCAATTATATCGACTTCAAACCCCGGACATGGTCGTCCCATGGATCCAGGTCGAATATCCATACCAGGAAAATTTGCCACTATATTGATCGTTTCAGTTTGCCCATACCCATCATAGATGTCACAGCCCGTTGCAGTTTTCCAAACCCGCATAGCTTCTGGGTTCAAAGGTTCTCCAGCCCCAAAACAATGTCTAAGTGACTTAAAATCGGCCTTCGATAGATCTGCCTGAGCCATTAGGCGATAAATGGTTGGGGGAGCACAAAACGTTGTAACCTTGTGTTCTTTGATGATGCGCAAATGCATCTCCAGATCAAAGCCTTCCCCATCATAAAGCAGGATAGCACAGCCAGCCAAAATTTGCGGGTATAAAAGCCCCCACGCTGCTTTTGCCCAGCCCGTGTCTGTCAGCGTCCAATGCACATCGTTCCTATGAAGATCCTGCCAATAGGTTTTAGTAATTCTATGGGCAAGAGAATACGCATGATCCCGTCCAACCATTTTAGGCATAGCCGTTGTCCCAGACGTAAAATAGATCAGCAACAAGTCGTCTCGGCTTGTCGCGGGTACCATAGACCTGTCAATATGATCAGACGCTTGCGCGCAGATCTTTTCAAAACTATGCCAATCGCTTCGCGCGCCGCGCACAATAATGAGATGTTCGAGACTTGGACAATTAGCTTTTATAGCGTCAACCGCATCTGCGTGGGCCTCGGATACAACTGCGACTTTGGCACTTGCCCTCTTGATACGGTATTCAAGATCGTTGCCAGTTAAAAGATTTGTTCCAGGCATCGCTACAGCGCCCATTTTGGCACATCCGAAAAGCACGTGATACCACTCAGGGATACGAGGTAAAACGACGAGGATTGTTTCTGTTTTACGTACGCCTAGGGTCAGTAAGGCATTGGCAAAACGACCTGAGGCACGATCCAAATCTCCATAGCTTAAATCTCCTATATGATGCCCACTTCGGTCTATATAAATCAAAGCAGTTTTATCATTTTGTGCAGCCTGTTTGGACAAAACATCAAAGGCAAAATTAAAATCTTCAGGCACCTCAAGCGAAAAATCAGCTGCTGCTTTGGTATAATCAAATCGCGGTCTAGGATCAGTCAATCTTGTAACTCCTGATTAAAGGCAATCATTGTTCAGACATTTTTTTACATTGTAAAATGATGATAGAAGTAAGCAACATTTTTTTCTTATCTCAGCAACTTCAAAAGATCAGAATTTTGAAGAACAAAACCTCAAATTGCGCAATTCTATTGTGTTTTTGAAATCAAATTTTCTTTGAGCCGGTCCCGCATTTTCTTCTGGGCCTCGGTGCTTCCATCGTGAAACGTACCGAACCACTTATCCAAAGGCAAAATTCCATCTGCATAGTTACATTCGAAATATTTATGATGCAGATAATGCGCATAGCTATCAAGGTCGACGCTACGGCCATCGTCTAAGACGACCCTTTCAAACCCCGCATGGCCTGGTGCGGGGCTAAGTCCGGCATGAATTAAGGTGATCACAATAAATGCGGGATGGAATGGGAAAAGCAGGTAAATAAAAGCACACGAAAAATATAGAAGATGTTCAACTGGATGCATCGCAAGGCCCGACCAAGGGCCTGGATTGATGTTTTTGTGATGTACATTATGGGCCAGACGATAAAGTGGACCCCAATGTATTAAACGATGGACCAGATAAAAGTGCAGATCACGCCACAAGTGGACTGTGAAAATCATTACTAAAAAGTAAATAGGCTGATCAATAGGGGAGATTAAAATTAGAAAATCATTAGCTGCAAGATACAGAAGACCAATTTCAAATCCTGTCCAAATCGTCACACCACTGCCAATAGTCAGAATGATGTTATCTACAGTCTGACTTCCAAACATAAACTTCTTAGCACCTGTTTGAGGCCACACTGGATTAAATTTGAATTTTATATCTTGCCTGCGCTGGATGTACAAACGCAAATGGAAAGCTCCAAAATAGGCTGCGACAAATCCCGCATTCCTAAAAAATAGAAAAATGACTGTTTCAAACGACGGACTAGCAAAACTTTCTAATGCCGGTGAAAGCAAAAACCAAGCAACAAGACCAACAATCACATAAAATACATTCCAAGGCATGAAGTACCCAGGAATTGCAATGAGCCACTTCAAGGCGGAAAATGGCTGCACTGGCCATACAAATACGGGCGGGTAGCCTACCCTTTTATTGGGAATATAGTGTTCCCGGCGGTCCCGACGTCCAAATTTCATTTCATCCATGTCCCATTACTTTCATGCAACAAAATTAGAATGTGAATTCGATAACACAGCTTTACATTGAAACAGAAAAGACTATCAATGAAAACCTTGGATCATACATCATGTTATTAAAATTTTAGAACAAAAATATCTATTGATCAAAGTGGATCAGATTTATATTTAGACTTTTTGCGTCAGTCCTGTAGAGCTTCGCCTATTTACTATTACAGCCTAAGTGGTGAAATATTTCAGCCACAGCATGAGAATGGCTGAAAATGACAAGCTTGAAAACGCATCGATAAAAGAAAGACCTATACATTGGGCGCATTTGGTCTTAGTTCATCCAAACAGCCGTCAGATTGTAATGGGATATCTTATCGGCGACCCCGGGGCGCCCAATCGGGATTGGCGCAGAAACCCGATCACCCAAAGCCCTAATGACGGATATATCGATAGTGATTACAACAATATTAGATGCCCTTGCACAACAGGGGTATGAAACACTTACTCCTGTACAGATTGCAGTCTCAGAAACAGAGCTTGAACAGACCGATCTTTTGGTATCAGCCCAAACCGGTTCTGGCAAAACGGTTGGCTTTGGGCTGGCTATCGCACCAAACCTTTTAGGCGATGATACCGTATTCAAGGCTGCTAGCGCACCTTTGGCGTTAGTTATCGCTCCAACGCGCGAACTTGCACTCCAAGTTAAACGAGAATTGGCTTGGCTTTATGCAAAGGCAGGCGCCGTGCTTGCCTCTTGCGTAGGAGGTATGGATTCCCGCGATGAACGGCGTGCATTGGGACGGGGCGCACATATCGTCGTAGCAACGCCAGGACGACTGCGCGATCATATTCAGCGCGGGTCGATTGACATGGGCGCTCTACGTGCCGTCATTCTGGACGAAGCCGATGAAATGCTGGATTTGGGATTTCGCGAAGATTTAGAGTTTATTCTGGGTGAAGCCCCCAAAGACCGCCGCACACTTTTGTTTTCCGCAACTGTGCCGCGCGCAATTGCAACTTTAGCAAAACAATATCAAAAAGATGCTGTTCGAATAGCAACCACAAGCGAAAACTCGCAGCATAGCGATATCGAATATCGTGCACTGAGTGTCGCGCCTCGCGATAGTGAAAATGCAATCATCAATGTATTGCGGTATTACGAATCTCCCAATGCGATCGTTTTTTGTAATACCCGCGCTATGGTCAATCGGCTGACAACAAGGTTTTCGAACCGAGGATTTTCTGTTGTCGCTTTATCCGGGGAATTAACCCAAACCGAGCGTACACATGCGCTGCAGGCCATGCGCGATGGTCGTGCGAGAGTTTGTATAGCGACCGACGTTGCAGCACGCGGAATTGATCTGCCCAATCTTGAATTGGTGGTGCATGCGGAACTTCCATCAAACTTCGAGATTCTTTTGCACCGTTCGGGCCGTACGGGTCGCGCAGGTCGAAAGGGGGTCAGCACGATGATCGTTCCACCCAAAAGCCGCAGCAAAGCTCAGCGGTTGCTTAAAATGGCAAAGCTAACTGCAGAATGGGCAGATGCTCCCTCTGCAGAAGAAGTCACCGAGCGCGATCAAATCAGATTGCTAAGCGATGCAACATGGTCAGAACCCGTTGCAGATCAAGAACTGGAATTCATCAAAAAATTGACTGAATTGTATACGGCTGAGCAAATTGCGGCTGCCTATATGAGACTTTACTCAGACCGTAAATCTGCCCCTGAAGAGCTGGACGCTGCTCCCGCTGAAAATGCCCGAAAGCCTCGAGTTGAATTTGGCAAATCTGTCTGGTTCACTGTATCTCAAGGGCGTGACCAAGGTGCGGAACCCCGCAGGCTTCTGCCAATGGTCTGTAACGCGGGCAACATCACAAAAGACGACATCGGCGCAATCCGAGTTCAAGCAAAAGAAAGCTATGTCGAAATTCGCCAAGCCATTGCCAAAGAATTTCAAGATGCTGTTGGACCAGAAGGTAAGCTGGAAGACAACATTCGCTTGCGTAAGTTAGACAAAGCCCCTGATCTGGATAAAATCCAACGTCCACCACGGTCGGACTATGGCGGCAACAGAGCACCATCGGGAGGTCCCAGTGGTGCGCGTAAGCACTTGGGTGAAAAATCAAAACCCAGTCACAGGGCGCGCGACGCCAAACCTGATTTCAGTGAGAATAGAAAATCAAATTACGTCCAAACAGAACGCAGTCTGCCCGATCCACGCCCAGAACGTTCACGGCCGGGCGGCGTTGTTACACAAATTAAAGGTTCGAAAACTGACGAAAGTAAATCGTCACAGGGATATAAGAAAAAAGCAGAGGGCAAGGGCAAACCAAAACCAGCATCTGGCAAAACGTCAAAGCCAGGTGGTTACAAAGACAAACCTCCAGGGAGCACGAACGCCAAGAAAGCGCCGTGGTCAAAAGGCAAAGAGGCAGGTTTTTCAAAGTCCAAAAAACCTTCTAGCGGACAGGTCAAAGATGGCGTTAGCAAGACCAAAGAAACGTCGTCTAACATTAGTCCAAGCGACGCAAACCGTTATCGCGCGCCAGCCAACGATACATCAAAGCGTTTTGTGCCCCCAGGCAGCAGCAAAACAGCAAAACGACGTAAAGCGTCTACTCAAGGCAAAGACAACAACGCAGAAGCCAGGGCTGGCAAGCCCTTCGGCAAACCCAAAGTTACCAAAGGACCAAACGCCGTTCCGCGCAGACCAAAGCAAACATAAAGAAACGGCTTTTAATTCTTAACACATAAGAAAAGCAAAAACTGATCTCCGCCCATCTCCCATTAAGGAATGGACCTTAAAAGAGACTTTGTGAGCATATTCTTTGTAACCAATATTTTGCTCAGTTCTTTATGCTAGAATTTGGCAATCTTATAGATAAAAAGAACGATCATTCATACTGAAGATCGGTCAAAAGGCTTTTAAATCTGAGGAAACAGAAATGCCCGATACTTTAGACAATACAATTTCAATTCTCGAAGATCTTGTCAGTTTTGAAAGCATTTCAGGCCAACCAACGCATGAGATCGTGAGCTATATCCAAGACTACTTGTCAGATTATGATATTACAGCGTCGCTGAGTATCGACAAAGACGGTCAACGGGCCAATGTGTTTGCCACAATAGGACCAGAAATAGATGGTGGCGTTTTGTTGAACGCACACACAGATGTCGTGCCAGTCACTGGACAAAACTGGAATACAGACCCGTTTACACTGACCCGCAAGGAAAACCGTCTCTATGGGCGTGGTTCTGTCGATATGAAGGGGTTTTTGGCCTGTGTCCTCGCTTCAGTGCCCTATTTCAAAACTGTGAAGATGAAAGAACCGATACATATAGCATTTTCATATGATGAAGAAACCGGAGGCTTTGGAATGCCAGTTTTGCTCGAAAGCATCGCCCGCATGCCATTCAAACCGCATATTGTAATTATTGGTGAACCGACCGAGATGCAAATCATCACAGGGCATAAGGGCAGTTACGAAATGCGTACAGAGATTGTAGGCCATGAAACCCATTCAAGTGATCCCACAAAAGGCGTGAGTGCTATTTCAATCGCAAGCAAACTCATTGCAAAAATTGATGAGATCGGTCTTGAAAAAGCCAACAATCCAATCCCAAACTCACCGTTTGATTTGCCATATGCAACCTTTAATGTCGGTATAATTGAAGGAGGTACGGCGCGTAACGCAACTGCGGGCTGGTGCAATTTTGATTGGCAGTACCGGCAAATGCCAAACGAAGATGGCGCTGAGACAATCGCCGAAATAGAAGCCTATGCTGCAGAGCTTGTTCCTGCGATGAAAGCGGTCAGCCCCAACTGCGATATCCGCATCATCACTGAAGTTCCAGCACCAGGAATGGACGACCAAAATGCAAACGCTGCAGCCGCTTTTGTCAGCGAAATCACTGGGATCAACAGCCAAGGTGTAGTGTCTTTTGGAACTGACGGTGGGTATTTCAGCGCAAATGGGTTTTCAACCGTTGTCTTCGGTCCGGGGAGTATTACCCGTGCTCACAAACCGGATGAATATATCACAGTCCAAGAATTAGCCCAAGGATTGGCATTCCTTGAAAAAATTGCTGACCGGCTAGCAAGATAATTAAAACTACAAACGCATGACTTTGGTTTTCATAAGCTTGTTAAGCAAAATTGATTTCGCACTAAAAACCGATGATTTCAGAAAAATGTGGCCATAGAGGGCGCACATCTGAGATATATCATAGTACTATTAATAGTGCCTGAATATCATCTTCATTGTTTTAATGCGCCTGTGGGACGCGGACACGCCCATTTCGAATTCCACAAATAACACCATTTTCCATCAATTTTCGCCAAACCGACTGTATATTATAGCGCACAGTTTTTTAGTGTCATAATATGGGATGAAAATTCGTCTGACTCCGCCTCAATAAAGGCTTCCCATTCGAGATTGGTAAGACCCGCTAGTAAAACTTCTGCAAGTTGACTGGAATGCTTATTTATCCACTCCACGCTAAATTTCAGCAATTCGTCGAAAGCTGCATTCAGCCCAACAACTGAAATATAAGACAGAGTCGACTGCGTATATTTGGCTGCTGTTTTGGACAGTAAAAGCTGTTTTGCATCCATATCAAAGGGGTCTTCCCTCCCCCCAAAGCAGCCAATAAATGGTGGTTGTTTTTCTAATAGTGCATCTGAGAAACTCGCAAACGCAATACCACCATGCCCACCAAGCCACTTATATCCACTGCAGACCACCAAATCTGCGTCCCACTCTTGAACACAGACCGGTATAGCACCGGCCGCCTGCGTCACATCAACCACCAATTTTGCCCCAACCACTTGAGTTGCAGTTCACAATCGGTAAATATCAAGCCGTCTTCAAGAGGAAAACTGAACAAAGCTTACACAGACTGCTGCGGTTTGCGCGTCCAGGTTTTGAATTATCTGATCGGTTAAGCTTTGATAAGGTTCATCCTCAACAAAACAAAGTTTGCATGGGATCGACTCACAATAAGCTATACACGGACGCGTTATTGAGGGGAAATCCGTGGCAACCAAAATAATCTTGCTTCCCCATGTAGGAGATACCAATGCTGGTAACTGGTTCAAAATCTCACTTGCGCTTGCTACAACCGCGACATTGTTTTCATGGGCATCAATGAGCCGCGCAAAGCGGGACCGGAGAGGCTGCAAAAATACAGCTTACTTAGAATCCGACATTTTCAAATTTCCATGACTGGCTGTTTCATCAAGAAAGCGATGCATGGCAGATACAGCCGGTTCACCCACCAAACCCAAAGAGGCTTAATTGAGATAACTTTGCGTTTTCAAGCAAGGGTAGTCCAGACGGCTAGAAATTGATTGTATCATATTTGACTTTGTCTAATTGGCTTTGACTTAAATCGAATAACGCTCTTTTCCCAAGTGAATAGTGGCGCTTTTAAATAATAGCCAATGCTCATCCTGACATGAGCTCTCTTAAAAATTTTGAAAATATGGCAATTTTATAGACCCAGAAAGGTTTTTTTCATCATCATGTGGACACCCTTTTCGCGATTGACCGTCTGAGTAATACGAAGATTCCCTGACAGACTGCACAGCATATAGGCCTCTGCCTTGGTAATCGCCAAACGATCTGAAACGAAGTCGATCATATGGCGCAATGCGATCTCAACGCAGCGGTCCAGATCTGTATCCATACCCATCGTAATAATATGCTCACGCGTTTCAGCTTGAGGATAACTGAACTGTAGGTCACGCCGCACTGAGAAACGAAACCGCCCCTCAAGAGCCGTTTCAATGGCTGTCACACAGACTTCACCATCACCTTGAGCTCCATGTCCGTCCCCGCACGAAAACAACGCTCCATCAGCAAAGATAGGCAAATAAAGTGTTGTACCAGCAACCAACTCTTTGTTGTCAATATTACCGCCATGCGCGCGTGGCTCTATCGTCGAAATTCGCCCCCATTCAGCCGGCGGCGCAACCCCCATCACCCCAAAAAATGGTGTAAGTGGCAGCTCTAGCCCCCAGGGCATCGTGGCCACTGCGCGATCGATATCCAAAGGAATAATGGTTTTGTGTCGTTCGGGAAAATCGTGCGGCAAAGTGCCAACCAGCGGACGGATCATATTGTAACCCCAATCCTGTCTCAGTTTCACTTCCAAAATATCGACTTGAAGCACATCGCCGGGAACCGCACCATTGACGGCAATAGGACCAGTTAGGATATGACCAGGCATCGTGGGAGCGCCAGCAGCATGCAGATCTAAAAGTTCTTCCGGAACATAAAATCCTTTTCCTGGGAGCATATCCGGCCCCCCTGAAACAGTTTGGATGGTCACTTCAGATCCACTTTCAACCGTCAAAACAGGCTCACGCGCTGCATCAAAATAGCCCCAATGGGCTGTTTCACGGTTAGTTTTTAAAAATGTATTCATGACATAAGCCTCAGTTTTGACATTATGAATGCTCTAGATCGTGCATCGCACGTTAAATTGGATTTACCCGTCTAATTTCCCTTGCCTGCAGCTGATCTGTAATCGTGTGGATTTTACTCAATTGAACATAGCAAGATGCAACCAGACACATAATTTGACTTAAAGCTTAAGCTGTCAACGATTTTATCTTTTAGTCTCTTCCGTTTGCCTCAAAGCGCCCAGAGTAAGCCAGCTGATAAAGATGAACGGTATGCTCAGACCAAATGAAACTCTGATACCAAACGTCTCCGCAACAAACCCCAATAGCGGTGGCGCAAGTAAAAAGACAACAAAGGATATTTGCACCAGAGACGCAACATTGATCGCCGCTGGCCTATCAGTTTTTTGGGCAGCCGCAGATATAGCAAGAGGAAATATAACTGCATTTCCTGCCCCCATAAAAGTAAAACCAATCAAGGCGACAAGCGGAGATGTCGAAAAAGTCACGCAAAAAACACCGATTAACATCAAAAAAATACTATATTTGGCTACCGGTTCTGCACCATACTTATCAACATATTGATCAGCAAAAAATCGGGCTAAAAATTGCGAAAAGGCACCAATTGCAAATGCTAAACCGCTCACAATAGGCAGCGTTTGATGCACGTCGCGCATATAAATGACGGACCAGTCTATGCCAGAGCCTTCTACAAGCATCGCTGAAAGTGTTAAAACCACCAAAAACATAATGCTTTTTGTTGGCATAACAAAATGCGGAGTTGATGTATCTGAGCCAGGCCTTTCTGGAGCCGGCGAATAATTTCGAAAATACACGATGGTCGCCAAAGTGCTTAGGAGAGCCGAAACCAGAAAATGCAGTGCTGGCGCAACACCTAGCTGGGCCAGTCCTGCGCCTAAAATGCCCGTTGCGAAAAAGCCTAAACTCCAAAAACTGTGAGCGCGATTCATAATGCGACGCCCAACCAAATATTCGATCCTATCTGCCTCCAGATTTACTGCCACTTCCAGTGTCCCTACACAAAGACCAGATAAAATTAAAAATCCAAAAAAGATCATCCAATCATCAGTTAAAGCGGCGAAATAAAATGCCAAACTAACGACAGGGATACCAATCAACATGACATGTCGTATATTCAAATACTTCAGAATTTTGTCAGCCAATAATAAAGATATTTGAACACCTAAAGGTAATCCTATCAAGGCGATCCCTAAAGTTCCCTCCTGCACGCCCAATTGGATTTGGAGATCGCCAATCCTTGGAAATAAACTGCCCAAGGCAAACGCATATATGAAAAATGCAATATAAACTGGACTACTTTTATACATTTGATCAGTCGTCATGTTCATTTATATTTGACCTTTTCTACAGGGTTACGCTTCCCACTATTTGATGGTTAAGTATGTTCCGATGATCGTTTTTCTGACACACGGCACCTGCGGAGGGCTCGAAGAGTCAAAACTTCTTATATAAAGCGTCGTTAATGGAAAAATAGCTAAGATGTCTATGTATGTCAGTGACTTAATTTTATCTAGCATTTACTCTGTTATCAGAAAAAGATAGTATTTTTTATAGGTTAAGGCGAAACTCTGAGGTTAAAATGAAAACATCAAAAGATTATGTAGTAGATGCGAATTCAGTCGTTCAACGTATGTCAGCAGAAGATGCTGTTAAACATCATGGAGACGGTTCAACGCTTTTTCTGGATGTCCGAGACAGTAGTGAAATTGCGGAATCAGGCACAATCAAAGGTGCTCTGTGCGTTAACCGTGGCATCCTTGAATTTGCGGCTGACGAAAAAACCCCATACTTTAAAGAAGAACTCAAAAAAGCAGGACGTATTTGTGTGTTATGCGCAGCAGGCGGTCGAGCTGCTCTCGCAGGCAAAACTCTGCAGGAAATGGGCTATTCAAACGTGTTTAACATTGGTGGCTTTAAACAATGGCAAGCTGCAGGAGGCAATGTGCAATAGTGCAGACACTAAAGACAGGCCTTGAAGGCGCAAGCAAGAGCACCCCCTAGTCTTATTACACATTCCATCCCAGAGCGATGTGGGGGCAAGCAATGGGCCTAAAGGAACAGTAGATGACATTGCCCACATATCGATTACCGCAATTTCTAATAGTCTCGGCTCTTGGATTGGTGATGATCTTTACTTGGGGCAGCACTTATTATCTCTTGGCTATTCTGGCCGATCCAATTGCGTCAGATACTGAGTGGGGTATCAGATCAGTGACCGGAGCCTTGTCAATCGGATTGTTTACAGCAAGTCTCGCGTCACCCCTAATTGGACGCAAGATACAAAGTGGTAGTGGCCGTTCTATTTTGTCAATTGGTTGTTTCTTGATTTGCATCGGATTATGCACCCTTGGAACAGCGCAAAATATTTTGATATTCTGGTTTGGATGGACTTTGCTTGGGTTCGGCATGGCTGCTGGACTTTACGATCCAGCATTCGCAACCCTGGGGCGGCTTTATGGAAAAGACGCTAGACGTGCAATTGTTCTCCTAACGCTTATCGGTGGCTTTGCATCAACGGTTTGCTGGCCACTTTCAGCCTTAATGCTAGAAGCTTGGGGCTGGCGAGGAACTGTTTTTGGATATGCTGCCATTCATGCTTTTATTTGCTTTCCCATCATCATATTTCTGATCCCTTCTCCATCCGATGATACTATTCAAAAGAACCACCAGACAGGCATTACTCAGGCTGGTTTCATCAAAGATAAAACCAAAAGCCTTTTGACCTTTGCCTCTATCCAAGTAATTCAAGGACTGATCGTCGTAAATATTACAGCCCTGATATTTACCTATCTTCAAGCTCAAGGTTTCACTCTCACAGCGGCTATCGCAATCGGTGCTTTGATGGGACCTTCTCAAGTGGCGGCACGTCTGATTGAGCTAGCAAATAAAGAGCGCCACCACCCTATGTGGACTCTTTCTATATCAGTGACTATGGTTACTGCAGGTTTGGCTTTGCTTGCACTTGATAATGGGTTTGCAGCGCTAGCCATCATTCTTTTTGGCATTGGGAGTGGATTGTTTTCCATTGCGAGGGGGTCGCTTCCATTGGCGCTCTATGGAGAGGGACAATATCCCACAGTTATAGGTGCCCTTGCCCGGCCTTGGCTAATGGCGCAATCTTGCGCACCAATTCTTGGGATTTTACTGATCATCTGGATTGGACCACAAACCTCCCTTAAATGCGTTGCGGCTTTTTCTGCTATAAATATTTTTTTAATTTTGTGGCTATGGAAAATAACTGCAGATCTCAGATAGATGTATTCTGAACTTCTCACATATTTTAGTTTTCACACTACCAATAGATATAGAAATTAGCATGTGGGACACAGGCCAATTTTACGTTTTCGGTGATTTAATTTTTGACTTTAAAATTAGCGTAGATCAAACAAAAGAGCAAGTGCACTTAGACTATCAATTCGACACCAAGCTTGAAGATAGACTTGTATGATATGCAGCTTTTGACAGAAATGAAGAAGCAGCGGAACAAAGAAACCGGCTTCACTGATGAAATTTTTTTGACGGATAAAGTAAATAGATAAAAAGGCTTTTGAGCCTTTAACATTTGCCTCACAGAACCTTGAGAATTTTTCCTCGCTCTAAGCCGCGGAGACACGTCAAAGTTCTAAAGCCTTAGAAGGGATTATTTGCGCTAAGGAGTCAAGCACTCTAAAATGTCAGATAAAATGGGGTTTTTTTGGGAACGGTGAAATCTAGAAATTGACTGTCGACAAACCAAATTTTCAGGAATACTTCCTTTCTCATGAAGTGGCTTTTGAACATCTTATCTTTAAAGATAATACCAACTTTATTTTGGACAGCTCCTAACCCATTCACAATAAGACCTCCCCTGATTTCTGTGACCTTCTTACTTTTAGGTCTAATAATTTTTGGATTTGGTCATGCTATTCTATTCACTTCTAATCTGGGCGTCAGCCCTTGGATGGTCTTAAGTCAGGGGATCACAGTTCAAACTGGCTGGAGCATTGGATGGACTATAATAGCAGTCAGCTTTCTAGTCCTGATATTTTGGATACCACTGAGACAAGTTCCAGGATTAGGTACATTCATAAATTTTTTTGTTGTAGCTGCCGTAATTGAAGTATCCGTTAAGTTTTTACCATCCTTTGATCATATCTTAGTTCAAAGTCTACAAACCCTATTTGGTATAATTGTAATAGCGATAGGTACTGCGGTTTATCTAATTGCCAATCTTGGCCCCGGGCCTAGGGATGGCTTGATGACGGGCCTCCAAAGGGTAACTGATTTACCTCTGGCATATGTCAGAAATGGGCTTGAACTGAGTGTTGTAATTATAGGATGGAGCATTGGTGGAACTGCGGGTATTGCAACTGTGATGTTCGCTTTATTCATTGGACCCGCAGCAGCTATGGCGATGCATTTTTTTAAATTTCTCTTTATCAAAGTCTTCATAAATACTCAGCAGCTTGCTACATAGGCTATCTCTAATCCCATCTGTGAAAGCCTCGCTGAAAATAGATTATGCAAACTTACAGGTGCAAGAGCAATTACACATTAGCAAGGCCAGCCACTACCGTTGTCTGTAAGCCTAGCTGTCGCTCACTACTGAGCGAAGTGCGGCGCATCAACCATCACCTTGGGACCCTTTAGAAAACTGAGCAACGAAAGACACTGCCACATTCGCCACCTACATTTACAACATAAAGAAATTAGTTTGGATTATATCTCTAATTTAGGAGAACCTAAGTGGGATAAGAGGAAGTCTAGTAGATTTGAATATCGTGGCAGTTGACTTTTACTAGAGGGACATAATATCTTGGATGAACTTATTACAAAGTTGAGGATTAGTTGCAGGTAGCATATGTCCAGTATTAGGTATAAGCGTTAACTTCGCTCCTGTTTTCTCACAAAATGTCTTGCCATGATGTTGTGCATCTAAAATAGTGTCGTCTTCTGCAAAAATCACATACATATCTGTTTTTATATCACCCAATCTTGTCATTAATTCTTCCTGAGCAGATTTAGCAGAGATCAAGTCTTCGCACGTTGTTTGGAAATGCCTAGGTAAACGGCCCAGCACTGCACCACCTTTGGTATCAAAGTCAGCCAGCACAGGTTCTGGTTTGAAGATTTCCGTTAGGAGCTTTTGTTGTTTGATCAAACCGAATGGCCCAGAAAGAACATTGGCAACAAACTTTCTGCCTACCACAGTACTTAATTCTAAATCCCGAAACACTTCAGGTATTTGATCGACCGCCATCGAAGCAGGACAAATAAGAGCAAGGCTTTTGATCCTATCTGGAAAATTGATACCCAAAGATATAGCAAATGTACCACCTAATGAGTGTCCAACTACAAGAGGGCGATCTAACTCCTCTTTTTCAATAAACTCTGCGATAGCAGCAGCTTGAGCATCGATACCTGCGTAATAAATGCTTTCTCTTGTTGACCAACCAGATCCTAATCTATCAATACAAACTACACGATAATTCTTTGACAGCTCAGGTAGCATATAATTAAAGTTGTGTAGATTACCTCCTAAGCCATGAATTAGTAAAACTGTGTCGCCTTCACCACTTTCAGTCCAGTGAATTTGTCCACCTTTCACAGAAGTGAACTTTCCATGTGGCGGCAGCTTATTCCTTGCCAAAAGAGCTAAAAGCTGCGTGACCACAAAACACACAATCAATAATACTAAAATAAGTAAAAGTGTAATTAATACTATCTTCATGAAATTAAGACCCAATGTTACCTATTTGTCAAATATACCTACTGTGAAAACAGCACCCGAACCAGCCTCTAGACAACCCCTCTTCTTACCACATTGTTTACAATCAGAAATCTAATCAAACCTGTGTTCAATTACCAGAAACTACTAACCATAATAATTACCAAAAGATAAATAAAAAGGCTGCACCTAAGTGCAGCCAGTATTATTTTGAATGGGAAGAATAATATGAACAATTATAAATACGGCTTTTTTCTGGGTATGTTTAAATTAAAACAAATAATCCCAGCGCAAAGAATTGGAAATTAGTTTGAGTTTGAGTTTACGTTTTTATCAGGCCTTCATAATTTTAAAGAGGTTGTGCAGTTGAGCTAACCTTATGTTAAAGCTTTAAATACAATGAGAACAAAAACCGAAGCTTAGAATATCTTCAATGACACACCCTTTAAGGTCAAAGTAACGTGGCGCAATAATGTAATTTCATTGACCAGTTAAAACGCAGTGCAGAACACAAAAAAGAGTATTTATACATGGAAAATCAATTTGATAGAGAACTTGAAGATAGACTTATGCGATATGCAGCTATTGACAGTCAGAGTGATAATGATACGACAATTGGACCAAGTACGGCCGTCCAATTTAATATGCTGAACCTTTTAAAACAAGAGCTTGAGGGTATTGGAGCACAGGACGTGCAACTCACTGATTACGGTGTTGTTTTGGCTACGATACCTGGAAACGTCCAAGCTCAGACAATAGGGCTTTTGGCGCATGTAGATACTGCGCCGCAATTTAATGCTACAGACGTAAAACCAAGAGTGATCAAACGATATAACGGAGGAGAAATTACTTTCCCCGACAATCCGACGCTCGTTCTTTCCCCTGTTGAATTTCCTTATTTAGCAGAAAAACGAGGGCACGATATCATAACTGCATCGGGAACAACTCTTCTTGGTGCCGACGATAAGGCAGGTATTGCCATTATAATGACGGCTGCTAGGCACATGCTTAAAAACCCCGAAATCGAACACGGCCCAATCCGAATTGCGTTCACGCCAGATGAAGAAATTGGCCGAGGTGTTGATCCAAAACTACCAAAAGATCTCAATGCAGATTTCGCTTATACCTTCGATGGAGGCGAAGTTGGAGAGATAGAGTCAGAAACTTTTTCAGCTGACTCTGCAGAAGTAAAGATATCAGGAATCTCGATTCATCCCGGGTTAGCCAAAGATAAATTAGTCAATGCTGTTCACCTTGCCTCAAAAATAATTGCGACGCTCCCACAGGCCACAATGACACCAGAAACCACTCATCAGCGCGAAGGTTTTATTCACGCCACTGAAATGAAAGGGAGTGCCGCAGAGATGCGACTAAATTTTATAATTCGCGATTTTGAACTTGATGGTCTAGAAGCAAAAGGTAATTTATTGCACCAGGTTTGTGAAGCCGTCCAGCTATCCGAACCCCGGGCCAGCATCACTTGTCACATTAGCGCCCAATACCGAAACATGCGTTATTGGCTAGAGAGTGACATGACACCTGTCGATATTGCAGATAAAGCGGCGCGCAGTCTGGACATTGAACCAATATCAATCCCAATTCGAGGTGGCACAGATGGGTCTCGCCTCACCGAAATGGGGGTTCCCACACCAAACCTGTTTACAGGTATGCAGAATATTCACGGCCCTCTAGAGTGGATCTCAGTTCAGGACATGGCAGCTGCAACCAAGTTTTGTTTGGAACTTTTAAACTTGGCAGCAAAAGAAACAGGTGGACTAGAAAAACATGTTTAGCTTAACGCTGATCGTATCATCATCATCGAGAAAACCAAATACTGAAGAGGGGGTTTTTGCGTCAAAAAACTTTGCACCAACATCAATGCTGGACCATGAGTTTATCCGTTGCGATGCGTCAAATGAGATAAGAGATTGATCTTTTGCCTCATCCTGTGACGTTAAAAGCAATAGGCTCGAATCTTTCGCATCATTTAAAGTGAGGCGCAAGCCCGCCACGTAAAAACGTTCGGCGGCGACTTGGGGACGTTCATCATATTGTGCCTCTGCAATCAACCCTAAATCCCAAACTTGATCCAACACACCATAAAGGGTGTATTCCAGACCAGCCACAGCTGCGAAAAAGTCTTTACCATCTTGTTTCCCATGCAAGCTTTCCCATTTTAAAAGAGTTGCATCACCGGTGTATTGAGCCTCTAGACCAACAGATCTTTGTTCAGCGTAATATGGCTGCAGAGCTGTTCCCATATCAACAACTGAAAGGATTGGCTTCCGTGCCGTTCCATAGAACAAGCTTCCAGCCAAATCCCAATCATTCACGACGGTCGAAAACCTGAAGGCAAAGTCGTCTGCATTCCTTCCCAGCGACCGCTGATACCTCGCAGCTTTTACAGGCAACTCTCCACTTGGGTGCGCGTCCGCATCATTAAATGTTAATTCCCGAAAATTCGGCATGTACCAAAACTGAAGATCGCCATAGTTCGCATATCTTTCGATTGACACCGAAGGCGCTCCAAGTTTTCCAGCGCCGCCCTGGTCCGCAGCGGCATCCTCCTGGTTAACAACATCAACGATATTTATACTTTCTGCTTTACCCCAAAATTCCTGTCGATTCCCAATATAGATTTCAACCCCCCCAATTTCAGTAGTTATGTAAGCCTGACGGGCCTCTAGGATACGTCGCCCAGAGTCTTGGTCATCAATACGAGCGACAAGTTCAAGTACACCACGTGAAGTACCGAAATCTTGATATGCATCAACATTAAGCTCGAGGGATTGTCCTCTATCTATAGTTCCGGCATTGCTGTTAGGATAAGATCGAAATTCTGCAATCACGGTTGTATTCAAGTCTCCATCTGCTATCGCAGATTGGGCAAACAGCACCCCAACTATACCTAATAGTAAGGAACGCACCATCATTTGACCCGCTTTAACATATTTTTATTAAAATCTTTCTCTGACAGACCCTTTCCAAAAATCCAGTTTTCATACTGTAATTCAGTTTCTTTACCCGTTTGGTGATTGACCATGAGAAAAGTATCCGCACGCCAGAATTTGCCTTTATATTTTTTGTAGCCATCAAAAGTCAAAGTCTTTAAAAGTGATTTCTTACGATCATAGTACTCAGTTTTAAGCACTATATATTTGGATTTATCAATCCAAGTCTCCTGAACTGAGTAACCGCTTTTTCGGTCAACTGGATCGTATTGCACCACAAAACAATCTACACCATTATATTTTTCTTCACGTAAATATTTGTAAGTGTATTTTTCAATCTCCTGACTTGCTATATCTTCAAAAGAAAATTCACTTCCCATAAACGGGCCAGCTTTGTTAGATGACGCAATTCTTTTGACCCGCTTCAAAGCAGGTAGGTAGAGCCACTGGTCATCTGAGTCTGTTTTCTTGGTATGTGATAAAAAAGCAGTGCCGCGCACGTCACCGGGCGTGTCAAAAATGACAAGAGACTTGTCTCCCTGACTACTTCCTTCCAGACTTGAATTTCGAAGCGAACGCTGGGTAGACTGCCCATATTTATCCTTCAGGACCATCGTCATCTTGGAAGAACTATCACCCCACCCTTGGTCACGCTCGATAACTTCCATGGCTATTTTTAAGCCTTTATCGGCCAAAGCATGACTGCTGTTAAGTAGACAGCTCGACAATATGGCGATCGATGTTGCAATAAATAATCTCATGGTTTTCTCCTTAAGTCGCGACGTTAGATTGAACAGATGAACCCAATTCAGCATCAGTTTCATTTGGTGCCAAGTCTTTATTATTTTTATCCAATCGAATTAACAATGCAGGTAAAAGGCTCAGATCTGCAATAAGCGCGATGGAAATGGCGATTCCTGTCAGAGTTGCCGTTATACTATTCAGACCAAAGGTTGATTGCGCCAATACTGAGAATCCAGCAACAAGTATAATGGTAGTTACGACAAGGGCGGTCCCAACTGCGGTGAACGCTGAGATAACGGCTTCTCTTGCATTCAAGCCTAGTTCTTTTCTAGCCAACTGGTATTTGGATAGGAAATGGACACTATCGTCCACAACTATACCAAGCGCTAATCCTGTTACAACGGAAACAGCTAGGTTGACCTGACCTACCAACACCCCCCAAATACCAAAGGCTAAAGCAATCGGTAAAAGATTAGGGATAAGACTGATCAAGCCAAGCCGAACATCTCTTAACGCTATCAAAATAAGTCCACTGATTATAAATATAGCCACTATCGTTCCAGTTAGCATACTCTCAATATTACGTTCAGATATGTATGCAAACATTACTGTTGGACCGACAGCCTTAAGCTCTATCTTGGCATCATCAAGTATAAAATTTTCAGCTGTCTTAATCCAAGCTTGCATTTCATTGGTTGTCATATCTTTTAATGTAACAACTACTTGGGTTGACGACTTGCTTATATCCAGCTGATTATTCAAATCTAGACCAAACGGCAGTGAAAGCTCATAAAGAAGTAAGTACTGGGCAGCCAATTCTCGGTTTTCAGGGATTGTATAAAAGTCTTTATTTCCTAAATTCAAATCGCGATTGAGCCGTTTGAATATATCTGAAATCGCCAGTACGTTAGTAACCTCATTCTCTGCACGAGCCCAGTCGGTAAAGCGCGATACCTTCTCTAGAAAAGCAGGTTCACTTACACCATTAGGTTCGCCCGAAGGGAAACTAAATTGTACAATATTTACGCCAGTCAAATTATCACTAATCCAGTCCACATCTTGGCGATATTCTGTAGACTCGTCAAAGTATTTTACAAAATCGTCGTTAACCTCGTTCAATGGAATTAACGAAACAATACCGATTGACGAAACAACACCTATAGCCAAGACTGCTTTATGGTGATCGGCAATGAAAGTACCCAACCGGTTCATTATCGCGTCTAAAGTTTTTATCGTATTTTTTGGTTTCCCCAGTGGTAAAAAGCTAACAAGGATGGGGAGTAAAGTTATGGAATAAAGCCATGCGGCCATTACGCCAACTGCCGAAATATTACCAAGGTCATGAAATGGTGGTGAATCGGAGAAATTTAACGACAGGAAACCAACAGCTGTTGTGACGCTTGTCAGAAAGACTGGCTTAAAATTTACTCTCATGCTGTAGAGAATGCTGCTTCTTTGGGTATGACCATCACGCATGCGATTTAGCGCCGAAACCAACAAATGAATCGAATCTGCTACCGCTAAAGTGACAATAATAATTGGTGCTGATGCCGAAGGTGGGGTGAGACCCACACCCATCCATCCACCACAGCCCATTGCGAATAAAATGCTCAAAATACACACAATAAAGACATTTAGAACACCTACAACGGACCTCAAAAGTACGTAAGAAATAAGCAAGATAACGAGAAAGGCCATTGGTATCAGTGTCGCGGAGTCGGCCATAGAGGCTTCAAGGAAAGCATTGTTGAGGAAGACAACTCCACCCGTTCTTATTCTTACAGGATATTTTTCCTCAATGTTAGATACCATTTCTCTGGCTGCCGTCGCGATATCTACAAGCTCTTGTGGATCTTTTCCCGGCATTTGTACTGTTACGCTTACAGAAGTACTGCGATGTGCAGTATCGTGTACGCGCCCCGCCAAAGAAGGTTCAGAGGTACTAATTTTTTCAACTAATTTCTTGTCTTCTTCTTCCATATTCAATGCGTCAAAATATAGATCACGCACGATAAGGTCATCTTGGTCAACTTCAGTATGTTGATGGTTTGAAAGACTGTCTACTCTTATAGAATAGGGCAGCTGCCAACCCATTTCTGTCAGTTCTTCAACAGCGGCCAAAACTTCAGGAGCATTTGCCTTTAACCCCTCTAATGGTTCAAAGGCAAAATTCACATTATCGACTTGCGTGTAAGTCTGTTGAAGCTTCTCGAAAGCATTAAGTTGCGGGTTTTCTTTGCCAAAAAAAGCTCTGTAGTCATTGTCAAAATATAGGAATTGCCCTCCCGACGCGCCAAGTAAAGTAAAAAATAGTAATGCAATAAGGCATAAAATTCTGTTGTTTAAAAGGAACTCTCCAAATACATTTTTTTTATTCACTATTTTATATCCTCTTATATCTCTTACGCTCAAAAGCTTAGCTTTCATTGGATCGGTCATTTGGCTAATCGCTTGCAAAAAGCCAGTTATTTAATTCAGTTGCAAAAGACAAGTCAAAATTTTATAAATGTGGCATCATGACCCTACGTAATAAGAAAGTGCCTGAAAATTGTGCGTGCCCGATCGCTAGTGTAGTAAGCACGCTAGGCGACAGATGGTCGTTGATCATTCTGCGGGACGTATTGTTAAA
>JAOGIM010000049.1 GCA_028150825.1 Paracoccaceae bacterium | reverse complement strand
ATCTTCTCTGGTGTACTAGCTGACATCCCTATCTCCTGCCAATGAAATAAAAGGGGCAGCCACTTGAATAGGTTTTGGGTCTATTTGGCGAAGATATAAGTACTAATTCACGTAGTCAGACAGTAAACTAGGTTTGGGTTGAAAGCTTCTGACAATGGCTTCTATATCAACTGATAATACCTTTGTCGTAGTACTCCACGACGCTTCCAGCACATTACCGAGCCTTTTTGAGTAAGCAGCGGCTTCCTCAGGGCAATTTGAAAGTGCGTGCCTGATGAATGAACCATAGGTTTTAACTGCGTGTTTTGGCACACGTCTATTGTAGTAATACGTGCCTGAGCGGCATAATGTGTACGGAATGTGTGACATAACTGTCTCCTTCGATAGTTAAACACGAAGGAATTTCAGTAAGTTATAAGTTGAAACCTGGTACCCACGGCCGGACTCGAACCGGCACGGACTATTAATCCCAGAGATTTTAAGTCTCTTGTGTCTACCATTCCACCACGTGGGCAAACCAGGTAACTAATTGACTCTAATACACTAATTTATCTCTGCACAACTTCATTCTACTGGAATAAAGTGTCTACTGTCTACTAAACGTCTACTGTTTATAAACAAGAGACTATGAATAGCAACCATACAGAGATAACCCAGCGGACCATTGCCAAAGTTGAGGCTAGTGGCTCTCCCTATTTTATAAGAGACTCTAACCTTGCTAGTTTTGCTATCAAAGTCACTGCAAAAGGTAAAGCCACATTCATCGTAGAAATACGAGTTAAGGGAAAAACAAGTGCTGTTCGCTATCCAATAGGAAATGTTGAGGATTTCACTGTTAAAGACGCGCGAGATGAGGCCCATTTAATTATAGCGAATGCAAAACAAGGCTATGATCCAAGATATACAAGAGAAGATAAAAACCTCAGGGCGCAAAGCCTACGACACAACCTAGAAGTCTATCTGAAAAATAAAAAGATCAGGAAAAGCACTGCAACCACTTATCGCAACCAATGCACCAATGCTTTCGAGGATTGGTACAGATTACCAGTAGATGCAATTACTAGAGAGTTGATAGAAAATAGGAAGTCAGAGTTAAATAATAGGTTTAGTGACAACTATACTAACTCATGCTTCAGAACGCTGAAAACTATCCTTGAAACGAGTGACTTGCCATTTAATCCGGTGAAAAAGGCTTTCAAGAAGTGGGGCTGGTCTTTACAATCTACTCCTACAATTAAAGATCAATATCTGATGCCTGATAAGATACGCTTATTGTTTAGAGGTTACGCTGAGTCTTTGAAGCAGGACACTAGAGAAATCTACGCCCCTACTGATATAGATAAAGACGAAAATCACTCTGTATACCTAGGTGAAAAGCCACTACCGAATATATTTGCGGCAACAGTTTATCTTCTTTTAATAGGTGGTAGAAAACAGGATGCTGTAAACTTAGAGTGGAACCAAATAGACTTCGCAAGCAAACGCATTACCTATCCGCCAAGTAGTAGAAAAGAGAATAGACCGCACTTAGTTCCCATCACTGGCATGTTAGAAGACATAATAAAACGTTTACCCAAGTATCCAGATAGACCAGAGCTAGTTTTTGGAATGTCAGGTGAGATGTTCAGAACCCGATATGAAAAAGATATACAGTCGCTCATTGGTTACTCCAGTAAATGCCTTAGAAAGGCCTTCGCAGAACACGCTGGTCTTCAAGGATTTGATGATAAAGCTATTGGGAAAAGCTTAAATCATAGCCACGCTACAAAAGGTAACGTGACAACCCAACATTATTATTCATGTGCGTTAGTTGGAACACGCTTCTTAAACGCCATGTATTTTGATTTGCAGCAATGGTTTATGCATTATATTTTAGGCGGTGACCTTGAAGAAATCTCAGAATCTTTTGCGGAACAAGTTATAGCCATAGAGAACGCTACCCCTCTTTTACTTTATCCAACCTTCTTCAAAATGTTGGCTAGTGATGAGTACAAGTTATTTTAAAAAAACGTGCTCAAACCGTTGTTATGTGTTTTCGACACAATGGGTTTTGACCACAAAAGAAGCAAGCTTTCGCCACAACTTCTACAGGGTTTAGAAAAGTTTTCAGTGGACAATTTAGAGAGCTAGTTGACCGCAATAATACTTTGCATCTATGCAATTAATTTGAGGGGATATGTGCTCCAGCAACCACTACATGTTGTGTTTTGGTAGGCCCAGATTAGACTTAAAAAGTTAAGTCATTGTTTTTAAAATATAGCTAAAGCGCATAAAAATAATTATGTAAATGATACAGTTATCAGTCTAACAATTAGACAGCGTTTTACCCAACTATATATAACTAAAACCGCAGCTACAGATATTGCTAAACTTCAAAGCACCAACTGCCTGTCTCACTGCAAGGCTTACACAGTTTTACTTTGTGCTTTGCTATTTAAGCAGAGGTAGGGCGTGGGCCACTGGGGGTTTGTAGACGGTGACAGTGAGGGCTTATTAAATATGGATAGCCCAAAAATTGATTGGAGGGCAGAAGCAAGGGAATTGTGAAAACAGGTAAAAGCCCAGAGTGCGCAACTGGACATGCTTAAGGAAATGCTCTCTCAAATTTTAGAAAACTGCCCGTCTAGCACCCTACGCTTGAAGCCAAACACAGTTACACTTCCACATTAGCCAACCTTTGTGCCTAAACTAAGGGGATGATTATTAGATGGGTATTGTAGATAAAGACTACTATTGATGAAGAATATCCTAATGTGTCATATTTGCTCTAACTAGTAGAAATACTTAAATACTTACTCACTCAGGCTTCACACTAAAAAGGATGACTACAAAAATCACAACACTAGGTGCTGCGCTCATCAAGCCCAGACGATCAGCTTCTATTACATTATTATTTTTCCTCTGTACGAATAGAACAATACCTTTTGACCAAGCACAATTAGGTTATATGAAAAAGCAATTCATGAGTTTTGATTTATCAAATGCGAACCTGATTGCCGTAGAGCTATATGTAGCAAATCTACAGGGTGCAAACCTAGACGGAGCAAACCTAAAGGATGCTAACCTAATAGGTGCATTAATAGAGGGAGCTAAAATGGATGGCGCTATTATCTGCAATACAACAATGCCAGATGGTAGTGTCAGCTACAGCGGTTGCTGATTAATTACAAAATTGATCAAGCAGCGCAGCTTTGGCGTGATACTGCTGAGAATAATGAGACACACACCACCAAAAAGCCCGATACTGTTGATAAGGACATGAAGCTTATAGAAGTGCTGACACCTTCACCACAATGAGCTTTTAGATAGTTTTTTGGACTTACGTTTATTGGTTAAGAATGACCCGTAAGGCAGAAACTAGCAAGTCATTGAAAGTTTTACCTTCAATAATACGATGAAGCTTCTGCTAATATCTAGGGTCTGTAGCGTAACCACTTGCGCCTCTAGCTTCTAATTATTCATCTAAAGTTTTAGCATCTTAAACAGGCATTATTGATACTTTCGCCCTCAGTATCCTTGGACCGACTACAGGCGTGATATGGTGGGGCAACGCCATGTCTGCTCGCATGTACGAAGAGTCTTTTGCCAAGCGCAAAAGGGCGATTGTACCAATGATTAGATCCGTACCAGACCTGCCTGATGTGCTTTACAAACCACACATCTGCATCGGTACAACAGCACCCAGTGGAAACGTCGACCTGCTGGACAGCGTGTCTTCACCCAGTTTATAAAAAAGTCAATCTATTATTCAGATGTTTCCTTTTCGCGATCATAACCCGTCTGAAAAAACACCCTATATCACATATGGATTGATCATTTTGAACTGCCTGATATTTTTTGGGTATCGGGGAGATATCGAGAAATATAGCTTGATATCAGAGATTTATGGAAACTGGGGATTGATCCCTGCCCAACTTAGCCAAGGTAAGGGATACCTAACCCTGATAAGCTCGGCATTTCTACATGGTGGTTTTTGGCATCTAGCAGGCAATATGCTTTTTCTGCATATTTACGGTGATAATCTTGAAGAAGAAACGGGCCATTGGCGCTTTCTTGGCTTTTATTTGCTTTGCGCCTTAGCTGCAGGTTTTTTACAAACAATGTCAGCGCCTTACTCACAAGTTCCCGTCGTGGGCGCATCCGGAGCCGTTGCAGGTGTCATGGGGGGATATCTCCTTCTTTATCCCAAAGCCAAAATCGATGTTTTATTCATATTTGTCATTTTTTCAGAATATTCTCGCTACCGGCATGGGTCATTTTGTGTTTTTGGTTTACCTATCAGTTTTTTAATGGTGTGATAGGCTCAGGTGGTATTGCCTATTGGGCGCATATCGGCGGGTTCGTAGCAGGCCTTGCGCTGTGTCTGCCTCTTTTCAAACGGCTAGGAGGCACACGCTTTTGGTCGCAAACTCAAGGCTGTCCCCAACATCCCGAGGCCCAGTATCGCGTGCAAACATCTTTGATCCCAAATATCAGTAGGAGCAAAAAATGAAAGTTACACGCCATTGCCAAACTGGAGATTTAGCAAACCTGCTGGTGGACGGGCTTAAAAGCGCACGCCCCTACTGTGGTAGTTCTTGAGACAGATACCGGGCTATGGATGTTTTCGCGCCATATTGCGTGAGATCAACGTCATAAAGAGGCGCACAAATTTAAATCTTCGTCAATGGACTTCGAAAATATCCAAACATTTTTTCTTCAAGACCTTTGGGATTTATACACACCGCCAAAGGCGATCAAAACCAAATATGTTCAGTTTAAATATAGTAATCTCTGAGGAAATTAGCCCCCGTCAACTTGGCGACTTTGTTTGCGTTGACGGCATTCATCATCTCTCTGATCAGATCAAGATGAACGGATGGCGTGGGCAAACGCTTCAAATTGAACTTCCGTCGCGCAAATCAAGTCACCAGTTTCCTCCGGCTTACTTCCCCGCTTCAAACCGTCGATAATTGCCCCCGCTTCACGCGCAATAATCAACCCGGCAGCAATGTCCCATATATTCAGCCTGCGCTCCCAATAGCCGTCATAGCGGCCACCAGCGACATAAGCCAAATCGAGTGAAGCGGCGCCCCAGCGACGCACGCCTGCACAGGTTGGTAAAAGGCGCGCAAGATCCTGGAGTGTTTCTGGCAAATCTGACTGACCCGAAAAGGGCAAACCCGTTGCATAGATGCTGTCCTGAAGGTGACGCCGATCTGAGGATCGAAGACGCATATCGTTCATCCAAGCTCCCTTGCCATTCTCTGCAACAAACATCTCTTCTTTGGCAGCATCAAAAACAACACCAGCAACGATCTTACCGCGATGTTCAAGAGCTATTGAAATTGCCCAATGGGGAAGGCCATGCAAAAAGTTAGTCGTTCCATCTAGAGGATCGACAATCCAGCGGCGGGTTGGATCTTGACCAGGCGTTTCTCCGGTCTCCTCACCAAGCCAACCATAGGTTGGACGCGCCTCCATTAGAGCATCTTTGATGATTTTTTCTGCAGCTATGTCTGCGCGGGACACAAAGTCACCGGCAGCCTTGGTAGAGACTTGCAGATTTTCAACCTCGCGAAAGTCTTTTACTAATGATCTGCCCGCACTTCTTGCCGCTTTGATCATGACGTTGAGGTTTGCGCTACCTTGCATTCAAACAATCCTTGTTAACTGGTCTTTGGCCTATAAACAGCTTTACAAAAAAGGCAAGCCACACCAAAAGGAAAATTCGGTACTATGAAAAAGCTTTGACCACAGACACACCTACCCATGCAGATGTCCCAGTCAACACTCCACCCCAAACAACATCGACAGCAACCATCTGAATAACCCATCCTCTCAAAGTAGCAAAGTTAGTGAACTCATATGTACCAAATGCCAGAAGCCCTAGTACAAAACCGGCCACAAAAGCCTGAGACGGCTGTCCTGACTGTAAAGCGGGTATAGAGGCAAACCACAATACACCTCCAACATAGAACAGATAAAAAGCCGCTGCAGGCCCCATTTTAGGCGAGTCCAGCATCATCGAGCCGATATTCGAAGAGAACATTGGATACATAACCTTTTTCAGCATCACAACATCTAGACCAAGAAATACCACTACTGTTACTGCATAAAGCACTAAATAAGTCATTTAATTCCTCCGTGTAATCGATACGGCACTCATTGGTATTCGGATCAATCATTTGTCTTCTTTCTGTTATCAATTTTGCTCATTGCTCAATAGCTGCGGTTTTGCGACATGCCTTCAGCAAAACAGCTCCATTAGAAAGCTTGTCAATAGCGTCCACATGCTCCACTAATCTGCCAGAAAAGTCTTTCGTGAATAAGGTAGTAGAAATTTAATACATGGCTCATTCTCTCGCTGAGAGCAAACAAATGCATATTCCCAAAAACCATTGAAAGCTTAGCTGAGCTAGGAATGAGTAGCTAGGCTAGCTACTTTTTGAAGCACTTTTAGCAAATGCCAAAAGGTTGGTATGCAACAAATATTACCTTGGAACACAAGCAATATGCTTAAGTTCCTTTTGCCACTCTTACCGTTTAATCAATGGTCTTGTGCTTTATCTTTGCGTTCTAGGTCTATGTCCACCTGAATATCTATCTCGCCGGCATTTTCAAAAACCAACGTCAAAGAAATACTTTGGCCATGTTTCCAAGGGTCCATTAAGCCCATGAACATAACATGATCTTTACCTCTAGAGAGCATGTGCATACCATTTGCAGGTACAAGAAACCCATCTGGAACATGTCGCATTTTCATGACGCCATCATCAGATTTAAGGTGAGTGTGCAACTGCACAATCTTAGCGTTTTCTGAACTAACAGAAATTAAACGGTCATCAATATCTGTCTGGTTATGTATCATCATGAAAGCTGCACCAGCTTTAGCCATTTTGCCACTTGAACGGGCATAAGCGTCGTCAATCATAATACCGCCAGCAAATGCACCATTTGATATTAAAAAAATGCCTAAAACGTTCGTAAGGTTTTTTAATATAGTCATGATCCCCTCAAAAAATGTTGTAATTATTTAAATGTTAAGCTGGATCTAAACCGGTGGTGCTCGGTTCAGCGGCCAATCATACGGATACTTAATTTGGCTGATGTTAATGCGGATGGAGACGGGGCCACTAAAATCTATCCTAAAAATATAAAGTCCAGTTTGGCACTCAGATTCCAAACTCACAAATTTTGTAATAAAATCGACAAAAATATCTGATCCATGAAAAGTCTGACCCTCTGAATGAACGAGGATTAGTTCAGAAGAAACTCCAGTGAACAATACCATTTGGCCAACAGCATCTGGCATAATCCTCGCCTGTGCAACGGAAATGGATGTCATTAACAACACAAGCACAAACATAATTACAAGGATAGTAGGTCTATGAGTGTTGGTCACAATGCGCTCCGTCTTAGTAGAAAAAAAATGCCACAAAATAGCAGAGTTCTCAAACAAATTTTAGACTAATCACATTTTTGAGTTACTAAGCGGAAGCCTGCTGAGCTTTGGTAATCTCTTTTTTTATCTTCTGAGCGCGATCTGAAAGATCTTCATCTTTGGCTTTTTCAAAAAAAGCATCCAATCCACCGCGGTGATCTACAGTCCGAAGGGCCGCTGCTGAAATCCGAAGCTTTACACCACGATCCAATATTTCAGATTGCAACGTTACGTCGTTCAGGTTCGGCAAAAAACGCCGCTTTGTCCTGTTTTTAGCGTGGCTGACATTGTTGCCAGACATCGGGCCTTTGCCAGTTAATTCACATCGACGCGCCATATCACGTACCTCTTTTATGTTCTGAGTGCCCATTAAAGAGCAGTAAATATAAAAAGACGACGCAAACCACCTCGCCAAAACTCACACGGTCTTAGGCAAATTCTGCAGGGACGTCAAGCGAGTCGCGGTATCAATGCGTAATATTAGAACAAAGATTCAGCTTCGATTTCGTTCTTTCGGGACCAAGTACCACAACCTTGTCTAAAACCTTGTATATCATCCTAGCAGCTTGAGCTTTCCAAGAACTTTCGCAGCAGCAACTTCGGGCAGAATGTCTCCATTTTCGACCTCTTGGCCAATCCGCTGCATAAGCGCGACAACATCAGCCCGCATTAGGCTTGCCAATACACTCTGCTTTACATCCTCATCAAACCAAAAGCGCGCTTGCAACGCACGCTGACGGTCAAAATGCCCCTTACTACGCCGCCACTCCGAAAGGGCCTGCATCGCTTCCCAAGCAACCTCAAGTCCCATCTCGGTAATGGCGGATACTGTCAAAACCTTAGGATAGTCCTCTGGATCCTGCGGCCGCTTACGCAAAAGCCGCAATGCTCCACTAAAATCGGCACATGTGCGCATTGCGGCAGGTTTTAAGTCACCATCCGCTTTGTTAACCAAAACCAGATCAGCCATTTCCATGATGCCCCGTTTGACACCCTGTAATTCGTCTCCACCGGCGGGAGCAAGCAAAAGCGCGAAAACATCCGAAATCTCAGACACAATAGTTTCGGACTGTCCGACACCAACAGTTTCTATAAGCACAACATCAAAACCCGCGGCCTCGCACACCGCTACGGCTTCTCGTGTCCGACGCGCGACGCCACCTAGATGGGATCGGCTTGGAGACGGCCGGATAAATGCCAAAGGTTCACGAGACAATCGGTCCATTCGGGTTTTATCGCCAAGAATTGAACCACCTGATCTGACGGAACTTGGATCAACAGCCAAAACGGCGACACGAAGATTTTGAGATGTTAATAGTATGCCAAAACTCTCTATAAAGGTCGACTTACCAACACCCGGAGTACCCGACAGCCCAATGCGCAGAGCTTGGCGACCCGTTTTTCTAAGATACCCAGACAACTCTAAAGCCTGCGCTCTGTGATCTTTACGACTGCTTTCAACAAGCGTTATCGCCCGCGAAAGGGCGCGACGATCCTGTTGAATGATTTTTTCAGCTAAGTCTTTCATACTTGCATAACTCTTCGGCAGTTTTCCGCATGTTTCTCATTAGTGCAATTGACGTTTAAGTCTATTTGCTACCTTGATCTGATTCAAATTAAACGTCAACGCAAGCACCAGAATGCGAGAACTGTAATGTATTTGCGATTAGTATCTTTTACGTTTTGTATAATTTTGATCACCATGGTAGGTTTAAAGCCTGTGTTTGCAGGGTCAGGCCAGCAAAAGTTTGGCATTTATGTCACAGGATTAAAGATAGGCGAACTCACTTATGCGGTGAATAGTAAGGGTCCAAATTATGCTGTGCGCGGGATTA
This sequence comes from Paracoccaceae bacterium, assembly GCA_028150825.1. Classification (GTDB taxonomy): domain Bacteria; phylum Pseudomonadota; class Alphaproteobacteria; order Rhodobacterales; family Rhodobacteraceae; genus LFER01. Next base: position 474 of record JAOGIM010000049.1, on the reverse strand, counting down.
TACAAGCGACCGGTTTGGTAGGTGCAATTGCAAAATTTCATTTTGATGCAACGGCTTTTGGCAAGATGATCAAAGGCCGTCATCACTCCCAAAAATACATTGAAACCTCAGATAACGGGAAACGCGTAAGTATCAAAAAAATGATTTACAACAATGGTGTTCCAAATCTTACCTATAGCGAACCACGCAAAGATTACTGGGTATGGCCCTCAAAGCAAAAAGGAACAGTTGATCCAATGACAGCTATAATGGCACTTTTGGCGAACCAAACAAAAGGTGCCTCATGCAGACTTTCTATGGATATTTATGATGGTGCACGCAGGTTTTCGATCAAGCTCTTCAAAAAAATCACATCAGGTGATAAGCTTAGCTGCAAAGGCACCTACACAAAGATTGCAGGGTATTCAAAAAAAGAATGGGCGAAGGACAAAGGGTTTCCATTCGAACTAAAATACATTTTGAAAGATAACATCT
>JAOGIM010000048.1 GCA_028150825.1 Paracoccaceae bacterium | reverse complement strand
AAAGACCCACCAGAGTTTTTAAAGCCCAACGGCCAGCCAAGCGTATGGGTCACTTCACCTTCGTTATGATTTTTTGGCTTAACTTCCCATATTTCTTTCATGCCAAGTCCAAATTTTGGCACATCACAATTTTGGGATAAATCGTATTTTCTTATGACTTCTTTGGAGAGAGACCCGCGCACACCTTCAGACAAAAAGACATATTTGCCGTGTAATTCCATACCTGGCTCATAACTTTCCGAATGCGTTTCGTCAGGGTTTTTCCCAAATTCGCCTGCAACAACCCCTTTGAGTTCGTCATTATCACCAAAAACTAGTTCTGAACACGCCATACCGGGAAAAATTTCCACTCCCATTTCCTCGGCTTGTTCTGCCATCCAACGACACACATTTCCCATTGAGACAATGTAATTTCCATGGTTATTCATAAGTGGCGGCATTAACCAATTTGGGAGTCGAATTTTTCCACCTGCACCCAAAATGTAAAAATTGTCTTCTTTGACTTTTACATTGATTGGCGCATTTTTTTCTTTCCAATCAGGCATCAAACGGTCCAGTCCAGTGGGATCAAGCACAGCACCAGATAGGATATGTGCGCCCACCTCTGACCCTTTTTCCAAAACAACCACGTCCAGATCTGCATCAAGTTGTTTTAACCTAATAGCTGCCGAAAGTCCCGAGGGACCAGCACCGACGATCACCACGTCGTATTCCATAGCTTCGCGCTCAATATCTGACATTGCTAGCTCCTCCAGAGGCATGACTCATCGGTTTGTGATTATGTCGTGCACAAGCTTTTCGTCAATGCCAACATGTCATTAAAGTGCAGGTTTGCGGCAAAAGGCGCACCCATTTAAGCGTATATTTATAAATTCCTAAAATCATTACTTGATTTTGTCATTTTTCATTGCGAAGCTTTTGTTTTATTAACTTGAACTTCCTTTGATGAGGTTGCACGTCATAAAAAGATATGGGACGTAAGGCTACAGGGTCAAAAAGCGAATATAAAATGGAAAAAGTACCAATGACAAAGGCGGGTCACGCCGCAGTTGAAAATGAATTAAAACAACTCAAGTCGGTTGAGCGTCCAGCAATTATCAAAGCAATCGCTGAAGCACGCGAGCATGGAGACCTTTCCGAAAACGCAGAATATCACTCTGCTCGTGAAAAACACAGTTTTATCGAAGGCCGTGTAAAGGATTTGGAAGGTATTTTATCTCTCGCAGAAGTGATTGATCCGACCTCACTGTCTGGCTCTATTAAATTTGGGGCAACAGTTACTCTTGTTGACGAGGAGACTGATGAAGAAAAAACATGGCAGATTGTTGGCGAACATGAAGCTAATATTGAAAAGAGCCTTCTAAATATTCGATCTCCTATTGCCAGAGCGCTGATCGGAAAAGATGAGGGCGATAGTGTCGAAGTAAAAACCCCAGGAGGACAGAAGTCTTACGAAGTTGTATCAATTTCTTACTGCTAAAAGAAAATTGCGAAATGTTGAGTATTCATGAACACCGAGCGTGACTTTAAAACCAATCGTTTAGGGTCCTATCAGAAACGTCAGGGCCGAATTACTAGTCTGCCAGAATGGATTGCGATAGGGCTGACCGTGCTATGGATAATTGCATCAGCATATCTTTTAATGAACGACAAATTAAGCGGCGACGGAACATTCATCGTTCAGCTTGTCGTCGTGTTTATGCCCGTCGCCTTATTGAGCTTATGTTTCATCATCATGCGCGCCTCTAAAGTTATGCAAGAAGAGACGCAAATGCTTCAAACAGCCGTTGACGCATTGCGAAAGGCCTATACCGACCAAGTTAGGTCGCGGGGCCACTCAAACTCGGAAACGGCCATTGGACGCAAACTCGAAGAATTGTCGAAGTCTCAGGATAAAATTCACAATACACTAACAATCATAAACTCTGAAAGAGTTACAGATCGCAAAAATATACCTCAACTTTCAGATCCCAAAGAAGTCAAAACCGGCAGCATAGACCAACCTTTTCTCGCACTTGGGACACGGGTAGAAGAATTGTCAGACCCATTATCTGTGGAAGATTTTATCAAAGCCCTGAATTTCCCAGAAACTGCGGATGATGAAGACGGTTTTGCAGCACTCAGACGAGGCTTGAAAGACCGAGAAATAGCACAGCTTATTCAAGCAGCACAGGACATACTGACACTTCTTAGTCAAGATGGAATATACATGGATGATCTGCGCCCTGATATGGCTAGACCGGAGGCTTGGCGTCGCTTTGCCGCCGGTGAGAGGGGGCGCAAAGTTGCCGCTCTTGGTGGGATACGCGACCGATCTTCATTGGCTTTGACAAGTGGCCGCATGAAACAGGATTCAATCTTCCGCGATACAGCACATCACTTTCTTAGAATGTTTGACAAAGAGTTTAGCGGATTTGAAAAGTCTGCAACTGATGCAGAAATTTCCGCCTTTTCTGAAACTCGGACGGCACGCGCTTTTATGCTGATTGGTCGTGTCGCAGGAACATTTGATTAATAAGCCATACTTGATCCAATTGGATCATACAGCCCCCAGGATGACGGCCTATCCTATAATAGGCTGCGTAATTGTGGAATATTGCAAAGGACCTTTGAGGCAGTTTATTAAGCACCTAAATAGATCAATGTACCTTGAGGACAAATTTTGAGGTCTACTCTTCTCGAAACAGACAAGCCTTAACAATGGGCTTACCGACTTGCAGGATAAAAAATGCTTATTATTCTCTTAAATACAAATAAATAGAGAATAGTCTTCTTTAGGGGATATACAAAAATTACTCCATTTTATGTTTTATTAAAAAACCCAACTCAATAGCAGAATCAAAATATTCAACTAAAGAACCAGATATTAGCATAAAAGCTGACAATGGTTTATGTTGATACAATAAGGCTAAAAAAATAAAATTTTAATTATAAAACCTTTAAAAGTATATTAAGTCTTATTTATTCGGTCATATTAAAATTTTAAATTTTCCTGAATCTACCAAATAGATTTAATTAATGGCTAAAGCGAAATGCCCGATTGTACTAGAAATTCATTTCAAGTTTCTAAAGCTAAAAAATTTAATATTAATTTTCACATGTTGACAAAATATTCGACGCATATGTGTAATATAACATTCCATTTTCTGGCAATCGTTTTGTTGTCACAACGGAAAGACTCCAAGGGAGGGTTTTAGAGAACTAAAATTCAAATTTTAGTATGACCTAAAAAATCCAGATGGCCAAATATCATCATTGCAGCCCAGTTTTTACCCTTTAGAACTCAGAAAATGGAATATAGCGAACTTTGTCTCCAATTTTGATGTCAAGGGCAGGTTCGGCAAGTTCAACCAATCCTTCAGCCCAGCTCAAACCCGTAACGCGCCCTGACCCCTCTGAGGAAAATACTTCAGCGCGCCCGTTGCGAATTCTTGCACGTAAATATTCACGCCGCCCAGGTTTTTTTGATTTTGCAAAAGCCGCAGTGACATCATAGGATTGTGGCATTTCCCAGGTTCCCCCAGCCAATGTTCTCAGCGCTGGCTGAGTGAACACCAGTGCACAGACCATTGCAGCGACTGGATTTCCCGGAAGCCCAAAAACTGGAAGTCCGTTCCATAGCCCCATCGCCATTGGCCGTCCTGGTTTTACCGCAATACGCCACATTTCCAGAGAGCCACTATCACGCAATAACGCAGACATATGGTCTTCGTCACCCGCAGATGCACCACCAGTTGTTATCAAAGCATCGCAACGCTCAGCCGCAGAATTCAGTATCGATCTTAAAGTTTCAGCATCATCTTCGGCACGTCCAAGATCGACAATATCATACCCCAATTCCACCATTTGTCCAATCAACATTGGACGGTTTGCATCGTATATCTGACCTACTCGTGCCAGTTCACCCGGTTCAATTAATTCGTCACCAGTCGACAGTATGCCGACGCGCAAAGGCCAATATACTTTAAGTTGAGAAATGCCCACAGAGGCAAGCACCGCAAGATCTGACGTTCTAATCTTGCGTCCCTTCCTAAAAAGTACTTGCCCAATTTGAATGTCTTCACCAGCAGAACGGGTATTTTTCCCAGCTTTAAGGGGCCCCCTAAAAGCGATTTCATGCACACCTACGCTCACATCTTCCTGCAAAACAACCGTATCAACTCCCTCAGGCAATATCGCTCCCGTTAGCACTTTTACGGCACAACCGTCCGGAACATCTGTCTCAAATGGATCACCAGCTGCGGCCCGGCCCTGCATCAATGAAAGACGTATGACTTCCCTATTTTCACTTTGGACACCTAAATATCCGTAACCATCTATGGCCGAATTGGCGTGTGGGGGACTATTCGACGGTGCCATGATATCCTTGGCTAGTATCCGGCCTCTAGCAGCACCAAGGTCAACATGCATTGTCGCAACTTGCGGGTGCATAGCATTGCGCAGAAGCTCAAGCGCTCGCTCAACGGACAACCAATCAACCCCGACCGGAAGTGCGAAACAATCATCTCTTAAGGGCGGTGGCGCAATCATGTTCGACTCACTGTCGCTTGAACACCCATAATCCAGCCCTCTTCATTCAGCGTAGACAACCTCACATCCGGCAGCTCAAAAAGATACCGGCCAAATTGTACATTTTGCATCAAACTTGCAAACCTGTCACAGGTTTCTCTCACTTGGCGCGCATCGAGAATATGATAAAGGGCATCAGGATATTTAATCTCCAATGGCACTGCATAATCAACCTCATAGTACGAAGGATAAATCTCACATAGAACAACCGGCGCATCAGGTAAATCACGCCCAGTTTCCTGCGGGAAGACCTGACATCGCTGCCCCAATAATTTGCGTAGCCCTGCCAAATGCATCAAACCTAACAAAGTCTGCGAACCAACCGACCCAGTAGTAAATAATTTCCAACTGCTTTGTGCTGTCTTTGAGACACGTTCAGTTTCGCGCAACTCTGTCATCCCATGACCGCTGCGCAATATTCCTTTATGGGGAAGTCCAGCGTAAGACGCACTGGGCGGCGCGCCCCAGAAAGGTCCAATACCGGGGAACATATTGTTGATCTGTGCTGCTATTTCAAAACGATTGTTGGCGTTTTGCGCATCATCCTCAAGGCGCTCGGCCAACCAATCCCAAACAGCAAGACCCGAAGCTTTGCCTGTCAGCGCTTTGGCAAATCCCATCGGGTATCCAAAGCTAAAATCAAATCCAACAAGTGTGCGTCTACCAGCCTCAAGTTCCCCATCAAGAATATCGCGCAGACGCTCCATCACGGATGCCCTTGTGCGATGATATTCCGGATGACGAGCTGCGCCTTCTGCAAAACACGAAACACACAAATATATTGCATCCCAAGATGGTTTGATGGGTGATGGCGCAGAGCGGGCAGACCAGTCAATCGCAATCACTGTATCAAACATTAAAGGCTCAATTCAGAAATAATAAATTCAGAAATTGCACGGGTACTATCCAGATCGAACACCGGCAAGTCAAGCTTGAGCTCTACATTACTTGCAATGGCTCGAATCGTTGCATCATTTGGAGCAATCAGTCCCTGACCAGTCTGACTACGATGTGCCTCTATTTTGGGATGCCTATCGTTTTTATACCCTTCGATAAGCACAATATCGACGGATGAAAGCTTAGTTAGTAACTCTGCAAGCGGAGGTTCTTGCCCCTCTCCAATCTCATGCATCAGGGCGAATCTTTTTGCAGATGCCAATAGAACTTCCCGTGCTCCAGCAACACGGTGGCGATGGCTGTCTTTCCCAGGGTGATCAACATCAAACGAATGATGTGCGTGCTTAATTGTGGAGACAGATAAACCACGGAGTGTCATATCTACCACCAATCGCTCCATCAGACCTGTTTTGCCAGAATTCTTCCAGCCTGTTACACCAAAAATTTTCATTCAACCTCTTTGAGCATCTGCTCTGCACACTTAAGATCTTCTGGCTTATTTATATTGAAGAACGGATCAAAGGGCACTGTCTCAAATACAGTTTGCCGCCCTTGATGCTTATCACTCCACTGGATAACTTTGCGTAGCCCTGCTTCAAGGTGACCCCGCAAATCGTGTCGCAAACTGACAGGCCAGAGCCCAAAGGTAGGGTGGCGCCATGTTTTGCCATCCCCATCGCGCGTTGCAGCTAGGACCAGGGGATCCGCCATTCCGTCACCGGCCGTGAGTAACCTTGTCACAAGGTCTAAGGGAAAAAACGGTGTGTCAGCGGCAACCGTCACAATTAAAGTTTTGCCCTGTGCATGGGCCCAGTCTAGACCCGCCAGAACACCTGCCAAAGGCCCCACAAAGCCATCAATACTATCAGCAACCACAGGCAGACCTAAGTCAGAAAACCTGTCAGGATTACCATTCGTATTTAATGCAAGACCAGCCACTTGAGCCTCTAAACGGTTGCACACACGATCCAGCAGACTTTTGGATCCAAGCTGTAAACGCCCTTTGTCACCGCCGCCCATTCGGCGCGCCTGACCGCCAGCAAGGATAACACCAATTGGCTTTATCATCTTCTACCCCCTTTACGGAGGGCCTCTTTTGCGTCATCTTTGATAGACGTTGGATCTGCATCCCAGATCAGACGATCTTCACCAGCAAGGCACATAAATCTTTTACCACGCATCCGCCCGATCAGCGTTAGACCGACCTGCCGGGCGATATCCACGCCCCATGCCGTAAATCCAGAGCGCGACGCTAGAACAGGAATACCCATTTTGGCAGTTTTAATAACCATCTCTGATGTCAATCGCCCTGTTGTGTATAGAATTTTGTCATCAGGCGAAACAGCGTCTGACAGCATCCAGCCAGCTATCTTATCGACTGCATTATGGCGCCCCACATCTTCCATATAAACCAAGGGTCGGTTTTGTCGACATAGCACAGTGCCATGAATTGCACCCGCACTTAGATATAGAGATGGCGTCTGGTTGATTTTGCTGGCAAGCTCATAAAGCCAGGATGTCTTGACCTCACAAGGGACCAATTGCAAATCCTCCAGACCTTCCATCATATCACCAAAAACAGTTCCAACAGCACAGCCACTTGTCCTGGTCTTCCTGCGCAGCTTTTCTTCATAGTTGGTTTTGCGAGAAGTTCGCACAACAACTGTTTCCAGCTCTTCGTCATAATCAATTACAGTGACATCATCCCAAGCATGCAGCATGCCTTGGTTATGCAGAAAGCCAAGAGCAAGAAATTCAGGATAATCGCCGATCGTCATCGCCGTTACAATTTCTTGTGCGTTTAAGAAGATTGTTAAGGGACGCTCTTCCACCACATGAATTTCCCGTAAGACACCACAATGGTCTTTGCCCTGCACAACGCGTGTTAGGCGCGGATTTTCCGCATTAGGCGGAATAATGTATTGAGATTCGTTATTTTTCTGACTCACTGGTGACTACACTCCATCTGTACATTCGACCATAGACTGATTTTGATTTTGAAATCCAGCCCAAGCATCATTACAGAGCCCGCCACTTGAACTAACTACTTGTCACCTCCAGTACCGCTCACACATTTCGCATGAGCGCTTAGGACGTTGCTTTTGTCCAGATCGTCATATTCGCAGAGCGCAACTTCTTTCACGCTGGCTAACTGCACAAATTGCTGTCGCAATGTCTAAGAAAAATATATCACGCGAATTATTTTAAATCTGGAAAGTTTTCCAATCAACTGTGATGTTCTCTTAGCTCTCCAGGCCAGAGCAAAAATCCGACTGCTCATGGCCAATTTAAGTCCCATTTCCGCAATGCCTTCAGTCACTTCAATCAGTTGTAATACCTCATGAAATGTTTGACGTACATGAGCTCTGGTATAAAAATTAGCAACCTTAGGAGTGACACCATAAAGCACATCTCCCTATTACACTAAAATATCATGTTTCAAAGTACTAGTAGGATCAAAAATAACTCTCTGGGAGGCATTGATAAGCAGGCTGCTATGCGCCACCGGCATCAATCTTATTGTTGAGCATCGTAAAGATCTTAATCGCAGGAAGGCCATCGTGGTGATCCCGTACTTTATTAACAAGAGACGGAGGAGCATGGACCTGATTTACGGCACAGCCCAAAACAACGCCATAATTAGACTCAGAAAAAACGCACCGCATTCCAACTCGCCTCAAGGATTTATGAATTCGTTAAGGCCATGAAAAGTAGAATTAAAATACAAACAATGGCGCTTTTTGATACCAGACTGATGAACCCATAAAATGTTTTCTCTTGAACATCCGTGTCCATTTTTCCGTGCTGGTTCTCGTGCTTTGCATCCGTCATATCTTTGTCCTTATTAAACCGGTTTACCAAAGTCTTAGCCAATTTAATATTCCCTGTCATCCAAATTAGCCTAAATTAGCTATAACTTGACGTCGTATTAAGGCCCTCAGAATCTAAACCCTTTTAAATCTATAAGCACCATCTGGATCCAAAGTCCGGAGAACTTTGCCCTCTTTAAAAAGATGGTTCAAATGCCCAATTGATTCAACCAGGGCAAGACCATACTCTGCTTCCCCGATGCGGCGTTTGAAGAGTGGTTGAAAACATTCAGCTGCAGAGTGAGGTGTCTCGAGGAATATCAAAAGCCGCTCTAACGCAGAATGATGATTGTCAATCAATTGCTTAAGCCTAAACGGAAGACCAGAAAAGGGCAATTTATGACCAGAAAATACGACATGCTTTGAATTTGCAATCTGGGATAATCGTTCGCATGACTCCAGCCACTCACCAACTGGATCGGCATCTGGTTCGGTGGCATAAACACCTAAGTTCGGGCTAATAGAAGAGATGACCTGATCCCCCGCTATAACAAGATTATCGCTGTGGCTCCAAAATGTGGCATGCTCTGGCGCGTGACCATTGCCAATATGCACTGTCCAATCGCGTCCGCCCATGCTGAGCACATAATCCTGCACGATCCGTTTGTAGCCCAACGGGATCGGGGACACTGTGTCTGCAAAGTTAAACACTTTGCCAGACATCCGCTCAGATAAAATTTCCGGATGCATACCAGCGCGTTGCCAGAAAGTAAGTATTTCAGGCGGTGGTGTTTCTTGCACATCCAGCGTGAGCATACGCGCCATCAGGTAGGCCGTCCGGGTGGCCCATAACTCTGCTCCGTAATCACTCTGAAACCAACCCGCAAGGCCGACATGGTCAGGGTGGTGATGAGTCAGGATGACCCGTTTGACAGGTTTTCCGCTTAAAGGGCCCACCAGTAATGCCTCCCAAATGCCTTTGGTTTTGTGCGACCCCATCCCAGTGTCGATAAGTGTCCAACCATCACCATCATCCAAGGCGTAGACATTTACATGATCAAGTTTCATCGGCAAAGGCAACCTTATCCAATAAAGACCCTCTGCTACTTGTAAGGTCTCGCCATATTCCGGCGGTTGCGCCCAGGGAGTTTGGATCTGCCCAGCAGCATATTTCATCAAGCGACTAAATCTTCAGGCTTTATGGCATAAAGATCATCCGCACCCTGACTGGCTTGAGCCAATAGCCCGATATGCTCTGGCAAAAGACTATTAATATAGAAACGTGCTAATCGTGTTCTTGGACCTTCACTCACCTCGGCAAAGGCTGCGCGCAGATGGTAGTACGCGCCAAGTATTCGTGCAAAAGCGCGAAGATACGGGACACCTCCAGCGAAACGGTTGTTGAAATCTCCCTGCTGAAGCATCCAGTCGGTTGTTTCACGCAAACTTGTAATAGCCTCCCAAACTGCCGCACATAGTTTAGGGTTCAATGTACGATATATTTTGGTTAAATCTACCATTTCATCCAGAAGTGCAGTTGCAGCCTCACCACCATCCATCAATTTGCGACCAACAAGATCCATAGACTGAATACCGTTTGTTCCCTCGTATATTGCAGTAACGCGAACATCGCGGCTGTACTGCGCCGCGCCCGTCTCCTCGATGAAACCCATACCACCATGCACTTGGACGCCTAGCTCGGCAACGGCCATCCCGACGTCAGTGCCAAAAGCTTTGGTAATTGGGGTCAGAAACGCCGCCCGAGCTTTCCAATCCTCTTGGCCAGTTGCGGTTGTCATATCAATAGCGACGGCATTGGCCAGAGCAATGGCACGCGAAGCAAAAATTTCAGCTTTCATGGTGGCCAGCATACGCCTGACATCTGCATGATCCAGGATTGTACCAGTGCCCTCTGCAACCAGGCTCCTTCCCTGCTTGCGATCTTGTGCATAATGTAAGGCGTGCTGATAAGCGCCTTCAGCAACCCCTATCCCCTGCCCACCAACGCCAAGGCGTGCATTATTCATCATCGTGAACATTGCACGCATTCCATCATGCGGATCTCCGATAAGCCAACCAGTCGCCCCATCGTATTGCATCACAGCCGTTGGACTGCCGTGCAAGCCCATCTTATGCTCAAGGCTGACTACTTTTAGACTGTTTGCAACCCCAGGGTTACCATTTTCGTCCGGTAGGCGTTTTGGGACGAGAAATAGAGAAATACCTTTGGTTCCGGGTACACCATCGGGTAAACGCGCAAGTACCAAATGACAGATATTCTGGGAAAAGTCATTGTCAGCCCAAGAAATATAGATTTTCTGTCCAGAAACCGCATAGGTCCCATCACCATTATCTTCGGCTTTCGACCGCAACGCTCCAACATCAGATCCAGCTTGTGGTTCTGTCAAATTCATTGTTCCGCACCATTGTCCAGAAATCAATTTTGGAAGGTAGATATTTTTTATCTCGTCACTGGCATGATGTTCCAGCGCCTCGATCTGGCCTTG
>JAOGIM010000047.1 GCA_028150825.1 Paracoccaceae bacterium | reverse complement strand
CTTGGGCTGTGGCCCGTATTTTTTGGCGCTCGCGTGTCGAAGCTTTGGTTGATTGGTTTCTAAAGACAGAGGAAGCGAGGCAAGCTCATTTTTTTGGGGGATTTTTTGAAGAGACAGGAAAGATTTTTCTAACCGAGCAAAACCTGACGCTAGTTTCGCGCGCGGATCGTCTACATCGCCATAGGGATGGAACCCTTGCGATTTACGATTACAAGACTGGTACTGTTCCAACGAAAAAACAGCAGCAGATTTTTGATAAGCAGCTGTATTTGATGGCGGCCATTGCCGAAAATGGTGGCTTTGAAAAACTAGGTGCTGCCTCTGTCTCAAAAGCTGCTTTTATTGGTCTTGGGACATCGCCAAAGGAAGAAACTGCCCCGTTTGATGAAGAGCCTATCGCTAAGGTGTGGGATAAGTTCAAAGCACTCATTTCCTCTTATCAAAACCAAGATCAGGGCTACACTCCAAGACGGGCGCTTTTTAGTGTGAGTGATATTTCTGACTATGACCAACTGTCGCGCTTTGGTGAATGGGAAATCGCGGATGACTCTGTTGCGGAGGATTTGAAATGACTTTCCGGGATCCTGCGACTGAAAGTCAAGTGCGCGCAGCGGACCCCATCGCCTCAACTTGGCTATCGGCAAATGCAGGATCAGGCAAAACAAAAGTGCTTATAGACCGGGTGGCGCTCTTGCTTTTAAATGGTGTTGCTCCAGAGAATATTCTCTGTTTGACCTATACCAAAGCTGCTGCGACAGAGATGCAGAACCGACTTTTCCAGTTGCTGGGTGACTGGGCTATGAAAGATGACGATGCGCTACACAAAAACCTCTTAAAAATTGGCTCTGATGGGCATCAAGACCAGAAAAAATTTCGTCATGCCCGCACTTTATTTGCGCGCGCAATCGAAACGCCTGGTGGGCTTAAAATTCAAACAATTCATTCGTTTTGTGCATCTCTGTTGCGCCGGTTTCCGCTCGAAGCCGGGGTAAGTCCGCAATTTAGCGAAATTGAAGAACGCACAATTTCACAGTTGTGTCAGGATATTTTAGAGGACTTGGCTAATTCAGAACATGCCGATCTGGTCTGGGGGCTGGCGCAATATACCAACGATCATTCAGTGGCAAAGCTACTGACTTCAATGTTGCGAATTCGACAAAATGGTGCATTTTCAGGCTCAAAATCAGATATTTGGGCGAGTTTTAGTTTGTCTGCTGAGTTTGGTGAGGATAATTTGATTGCCGATTATATAGCTACACAGGATATCAATTTGGTCAAAACCATGGCGGCTGAAATGGTGTATGGCTCGGCGACGGATCAAAAAGGCGCAGCAATATTGGATGGGGTCCAAGATTTAACGGTTAAGAGCCTGTCTTTGATGCAGAAAGTCTTTCTCAATAAATCAGCGCCCTTCACCGCCAAGATTGGGAAATTGCCAACCAAAGCCCTTTCTAATGGGGCATTGGCACCGTACATGGACGAGATCAACGACCTGATTGGCAGGGTCTACGACGCAAAACAAGCCTCTTTATCGCTTTATGCAGCTCAAAAATCCTTTGCCCTGCATCGACTGGGCGAAGTGTTCCTACCTGAGTATGAACGTCAAAAACAGAACCGCGGGTGGCTCGATTTTGATGATTTGATTTTGAAGACACGAGATCTCTTGTCCAAGACGACGGTAGCTGATTGGGTCCTTTATCGTCTCGATGGTGGCATAAGCCACATTTTGGTGGACGAAGCACAAGATACTAGTCCGCTGCAGTGGGAAGTAATCGAAAAACTTGCCCAAGAAATTACCAGTGGGACAGGAGCTGAGACACAGTCAAATAGAACGATCTTTATTGTGGGTGATAAAAAACAGTCGATTTATTCATTTCAGGGTGCGGATGCAGGCGAATTTGATCGTATGAAAAAATCGTTTTCTGATCAGCTTGTACTAACACATACCCCTCTTAATGATCGCATATTGGAATATTCTTTTCGCTCTTCTGCAGCGATCTTGCGCACAGTAGATATGACCTTCCAAGATAAAGACGCCTCTGGATTTTCTGTCGACCAGAATCACATTGCGTTTAAGGCATCTATGCCCGGTCGTGTAGACCTTTGGCCTCTGGTTCCAACCGTTGCATCGAGTAGTGATGCTGAATGGCAAAACCCAGTAGATTTGCCAAGCCAAAGCAATCATTTTGTAGTACTTGCTCGCCAGATTGCTCAAACGATCAAAGATATGATTGATAAAAAAGAATTGCTTCCAGACGAGATTGCTAACTCTGGCACCTATAATGGACGGGTGGTTCGGCCGGGTGATTTTCTTATCCTTGTCCAAAAACGCTCCGAGCTTTTCAGCGAGATTATTCGCGCTTGTAAATGGCTTGATCTCCCCATTGCGGGGGCTGATCGTCTCAAGGTTGGTGCAGAGATAGCGGTTAAAGATCTGGTGGCTTTACTCTCTTTTCTTGCGACACCAGAAGATGACCTGTCGCTTGCTATTGTACTGAAATCACCACTCTTTGGATGGAGTGAGAAAAAGTTATATGCACTTGCTCAGGGTCGGCATAAACAATACCTCTGGCAAAGAATGCGTGGAGCTGCAGAGACCTATAAAGCCGAACTGAATATTTTATATGACCTACGTGATAAAACAGATTTCCTGCGTCCCTATGATCTTTTAGAGCGCGTTTTGACCAAGCATGAGGGGCGCAAAAAACTATTGGCGCGTCTGGGAAACGAAGCAGAAGATGGGATAAATGCCCTTTTGTCTCAAGCTTTGAACTACGAGAGTTCTGAAATTCCTAGTTTAACCGGCTTTCTCGTTTGGGTGGAGACGGATGACCTTGAAATCAAGCGCCAGATCGAGAGTGATGAAAATCGAATTCGTGTCATGACAGTGCATGGTGCAAAAGGTCTGGAATCGCCGATCGTCATTTTGCCGGACACCGCCAAGCGCATCTTCACAGATAAAAACGAAATCTTGTTTGATAGTGCCAATACTTTTTGGAAGCCGCGCTCGGAGTCTATGCCTAGCCTTTTAGTTGATTTGGCCGCACAAAAACGTGCGCTTGAGCTTCGGGAAAGAGATCGACTTTTATACGTTGCCATGACGCGGGCTGAAAAATGGCTTATTGTGGCTGCTGCTGGGGATTTGGGAGGGGATCCTCCGTGTTGGTATGATCAAGTAAAAGCAGGCTTGGGCTATTCTGGAGCAGTTGAACATCACTTCGAGCTTGGAGAGGGCCTGCGGTTTTCGCATGGCGACTGGTCGGCTCTTGAAAAAACTGAAAAGGCAGAAGCTACGATTGAAAGAGTGGAAACTCCGGATTGGGTTTTGGAATTTCCCGCAGAGCCTGTTATTCTTCAAAAGGCCTTGAATCCCTCTGATCTAGGCGGTGCGAAAGTACTTTCTGGCGATATGGGGCTAGACGAAAGCGCTGCTAAGAGGCGGGGAAATCAAATTCATTTGTTGTTAGAAAAACTGCCAAACATGGAGGCTGGCCTATGGTCTAAACTGGCAAGGTCTATTTTAGAAAATGAAAGTTTAGCAGATGATGGCGAAAATCTAGATGGCATAATTGATGAGGCAGTAAAGGTTCTGCAAAAGCCAGACCTCAGCTTTCTTTTTGGCCCAGACACATTTGCTGAAGTTTCGATTTCAGCTTTGTTGCCGGAATGCGATAATCGCTTGATGAACGGTATAATTGACCGTTTAATTATTGCAAATGATGAGATCATTATCGTCGATTATAAAACAAACAGGCATGTACCATCTATCGAAGACGAGGTTCCCGAAGGGTTAATGCGCCAAATGGGCGCATATGCGTCAGCAATCACCCAAATGTACCCGTTACAACGCGTGCGACCGTACATTTTATGGACTTCGACAAGTGAACTTTTGCCTTTGACATATCTTAAGGTTATCAATTGCCTTAAGGCTTTGTCAGATGCTTGACCTTTGCGGTCACGCTGCATAGTTTGTCACTTTAAAGCGAATTTGCTAAGGAGAAAGAAATGTCCACAATTGCCGTAACAGACGAAACTTTTGATGCCGAAGTTAAAAACTCAGACGTGCCCGTCGTTGTAGACTTCTGGGCAGAATGGTGTGGGCCTTGTAAGCAAATCGGCCCAGTGCTCGAAGAGCTTTCTTCTGAAATGGCGGGCAAAATAAAAGTTGCAAAAATTGATGTTGATACAAACCCGAACACAGCTGCGGCAATGGGCGTCAGAGGTATTCCGGCATTGTTTATTTTCAAAGATGGTGAAGTGATCTCAAACCGTGCTGGCGCTGCACCGAAAGCAGCTCTTCAAAGCTGGATTGAAGACTCAATTTAAAATAAACAGATCATCATATTTCGGGGCGGCAGGAGGCCACTTCTGAAATTGTTAATATCTTTAATTTAGATAGACTTTAAAATAATTCCTCACAGACACAGGACCTAGATATGAGCCAAGGCGATTTTCCTGGATGGCACGGAACAACCATTATAGGCGTAAAAAAGAATGGAAAAGTCGTGATTGCCGGTGATGGTCAAGTGTCGCTTGGACAGACAGTTATAAAAGGGACAGCTCGCAAAGTCCGCCGATTGTCGCCGGGAGGCTTTGACGTTATTGCGGGTTTTGCTGGATCGACTGCCGACGCCTTTACTCTGTTGGAAAGACTAGAAGCCAAGTTAGAGGCCACCCCAGGCCAACTTCCCCGTGCTGCGGTTGAGTTGGCAAAAGATTGGAGGACTGATAAATATTTGCAAAAACTTGAGGCGATGCTAATTGTGACAGACGGAACGCACCTTATGGTCATTACTGGTGCGGGTGATGTGCTAGAACCTGAACACAATGTTGCAGCGATTGGATCGGGTGGAAATTACGCCTTGGCCGCCGCCCGCGGCATGATGGATACAAAAAAGGGTGCTGATACAATTGCACGTGATGCCATGGCCATAGCTGCAGATATCTGTGTTTATACAAATGGAAATCTTACAGTTGAGGAAATTTCTGAGTAAGCGATATAATCAATAATACCAGAGACTTGGGCTCAAAACGCTGTTTGAGTGACATTCTTTAAAAACAATAAACACCACTCATACTTCTTAAGAGGTTCTAATGACTGACCTGACACCGCGCGAGATAGTTTCAGAACTTGACCGTTACATTATAGGACAAAATGACGCCAAGAGGGCCGTTGCGGTAGCACTAAGATCACGCTGGCGGCGCAAACAGCTTGCTGAAGATTTACGTGATGAGGTTTATCCTAAGAACATTCTCATGATTGGGCCAACTGGCGTTGGTAAAACTGAGATAAGCCGGCGTCTTGCGAAACTAGCTAAAGCTCCCTTTATCAAGGTTGAAGCCACCAAATTTACCGAAGTTGGTTACGTTGGTCGCGATGTCGAACAGATCATTCGTGATCTTGTGGACAGTGCCATTGCGATGATCCGTGTGCAAATGCGCGAAGATGTAAACGCAAAAGCCATCAAAGCAGCAGAAGAGC
Source organism: Paracoccaceae bacterium (assembly GCA_028150825.1). Lineage (GTDB taxonomy): Bacteria > Pseudomonadota > Alphaproteobacteria > Rhodobacterales > Rhodobacteraceae > LFER01. The sequence goes on along the minus strand of JAOGIM010000047.1, from coordinate 5,613 downwards.
GTGTGATTGAGGTGATAGCTGGTACAGATGCCCGGGAAGCAACCAGGGAAATGTTCCGCAAAAAACTTCGCTCGGGCGAGCTTGATGATCACGAGATTGAATTGGATGTTTCCGATAGCAGTAATCCGATGCCAATGTTTGATCTGCCGGGACAACCTGGAAGCCAGATGGGGATGATGAACATCGGTGATATCTTTGGCAAGGCCATGGGGCAACGGACCGTTAAGCGAAAGATGACCGTTTTGGAAAGCCACGCGGTTTTAATTGGCGAGGAAGCAGATAAGCTTTTGGATGATGAGGCCGTGACGCGCGCTGCGCTAAGCGCCGTTCAAGACAATGGCATTGTATTTCTCGACGAGATTGATAAAGTTTGTGCTCGTTCAGATGCCCGTGGTGCTGACGTAAGCCGGGAGGGTGTTCAAAGGGATCTTTTGCCATTGATCGAAGGCACGACTGTGAGCACAAAACATGGGCCGGTAAATACTGACCATATCCTGTTTATCGCATCCGGCGCATTTCATGTTGCAAAACCGTCTGATCTTTTGCCCGAACTGCAAGGGCGTTTACCAATACGGGTCGAGCTACGCCCTCTGACTGAAGCAGATTTTATTCGTATTCTGACAGAAACAGACAATGCATTAACGCTGCAATACAAGGCCCTTATGGAAACTGAAGGGGTCAAAGTGGCCTTTACCGAAGATGGTATCGCAGCCATTGCAAAAATTGCAGCCGAGGTAAATTCATCTGTTGAAAATATCGGCGCACGGCGGCTCTACACTGTGATTGAGCGCGTGTTTGAAAAACTCTCCTTCGTTGCTCCGGATAAATCTGGCGAGGATGTGAAAGTAAACGCCGCCTATGTTGAACAACATCTTGGTGATTTAACCCGAAACACAGATCTCAGCCGCTACGTTCTTTAATATTAAGAAAACGGGTTTAGTGCATAACGTTTTAATTAATAAACTTTGATCAAAACGTTCTATTCCTTATCTGAATAAAAACACTAAGTCTGAACAAAAATTCTAAGCTGTGTTTAGCATTCCAATCACGCGGTTCAGATGAAAATCTGTATCTCCCAGTTGATGGTCAATCATAATCAGCCGTTTGGCATAATGGGAAATTGCATATTCCCAAGTCATCGCAATACCCCCATGCATTTGGATTGCTTCTTCAGCAATCAGTCGGGCTGAACGCCCTATCATATTTTTTGCCATAGATGCATAGCGGCTAGCATTTGGGCCTTTCAATTCAGAAGCGGCCTTGATGGTAATTGATCGGGATTGCTCAATTTCGGTTAGCATATCAACGGCACGATGCTGAAGGACTTGAAAACTACCAATGGGGCGTCCAAATTGTTTCCTCTGTTTGAGATAATTGACAGTGATTTGATATGTCACATCCATCATTCCAACGGCTTCACTACACAAGGCAATGATCCCTGCATCAAGCGCATCTTCTAGCGCTGATTGTGCATTTTTGATCAGTAATTTAGCCTTGGTGTTGTCAAATAAGACTTCAGCTGCACCGCCACCATCGATGAGACCGTAAGGGATTACTTCTGCGTCTGCAGCTTGTACCTGGTACAGGTTCAGACAATCTCCTGCTTTTGCAGCCACAAGGAAATAATCTGCTATATTTCCACCATAAACTGATGTTTTGCGCCCGCTCAAGCGATGATCATCATTGGCCGTAGCTGTAATATCGAGCAAATCATAAGGTGCATCGGGTTCTGCGATTGCAACCGCGTAATGTGCTGTCCCTTCAAGCAAGGTTGCCTGATCTTGTCTTGCCGCACTTAGCAAACGACTGGACATCAGAAGTGGTAGAGCAGGTTCGCAGTTAAGTGCATTGCCCAAAGCCTCAAAAACCACTGCAATATCTGGACCAGCCCCACCAAACCCGCCATCTGCCTCATTTGCCAGAGCAGAAAATATCCCAAGTTCGGCCATTTCTGTCCATTTGGAAGGATCGTGAAAAGGCGACTCATAAGCTACGGAGTTTCGATGCTCTATCTGGTATTGTTCGGCCAGATATCGGGTCAGCGTATCAGAGAGCATCCGGCGGTCTTCGGTCAGATTAAAATCCATCATTCAAAGCTCCAGGATAGTTTTTGTCAAAATATTGCGCTGAATTTCATTTGACCCTCCAAAGATTGATGTTTTGCGATTATTGAAATATCGCGCAGCATTGAAAGCTGTGTCCGGTGGCCCAAAGAGAATGTTGCCCTCTCCCAAGTGACCGGGAAAAGGAGCAGCAAGGGGTCCGAGTGCTCTGCGGGCCAGATCACGCAGTTCTTGATTGATAACAGTTCCCTTGATTTTCAATATTGATGTCTCTGGGCCCGGTGCACCTCGCTCTTGGGCTCGAAAGAGCATGCGCAGATTGGTTATTTTCATTGCTTCAAGGTCAATCTCTACCTCGGCTAGTCTGGCAGCAAATAACGGATCGTCAATTAATCGTTTTGTACCACGCTTGATTTTTGTGGCGATAGTTTTTACCTCTTCCAGAGTCTGCATTGAAAATCCGACACCGGCGATCCCAGTGCGTTCATGGCTGAGCAGATATTTGGCGATGGTCCAGCCTTTATTTTCTTCGCCCACAAGGTTTGCAACAGGTACTTGCACGTCGGTAAAGAAGACTTCGTTTACTTCGTGCCCGCCTTCAATAAGGCGAATGGGCCGGATTTCGATACCAGGCGTATCTAGGTCGACAAGGACAAAGCTGATTCCCTGCTGCGGTTTTCCCTCTGTACTCGTACGAACAAGACAAAATATTTTATTTGCGTGTTGGCCCAGTGTTGTCCATGTTTTCTGCCCATTAATAACGTAGTGATCACCCACGCGCTCAGCTTGGGTTTTAAGTGAGGCAAGATCAGAGCCCGCACCGGGCTCGGAGTAACCCTGACACCACCAATCTTCGCCTGATAGAATTCGGGGTAGAATTGTATCCTGTTGTTCTTTGGTTCCAAATTTATGTAGCACAGGCCCAAGCATATTAACGCCAAATGGGACGACACGGGGCGCATAGGCCCGGCAATTTTCCTCTTCAAAAATATGTTTTTGAACGGGCGTCCACCCCGGGCCACCAAATTCTTTGGGCCAAGTAGTGGCCAGCCATCCCTTTTTGTTCAAAACCCTATGCCATTCATCCATCATGGCTTTGGTCAAACCGTCCCCATTGCGTACAGCTGATGCAATATGGTTTGGCAGATTATCTGCCAAAAAACTCCGTACTTCTGATTGAAAGGCAAGCTCGGTTGCAGAGTAATTCAAGTCCATATCGCCACCTATCCGTTTAAATCTGAAAACTTGGTTCCGTCCAAAGCCATTTGTCTCAGCATATCGGGAACCTTCCAATAATGGCTGTCTTCTTTGGCATATGTCTCAATTCGACTGATAAGCTCTTGTGGACCGAGCGTATCGGCATAATGTAGAGGGCCGCCCCGATGGCGGGGAAATCCGTAACCAAATAAGAACACCATATCTACATCTAAAGGTCGCGCTGCAATTCGTTCTTCTAAGACCCGTACCGCCTCTGAAATCATGGCTGTCATGTAGCGTTTAACAATCTCTTTATTGTTAAACTTTTGAACAGTGATCCCTGCTTTTTGACGTTCTGCGTTGATGATGGCGTCGATATCTGGATTTGTATGAATATCGCGCCCTTTATAAAGATAATATCCTTGGCCAGATTTTCGGCCAAACCAACCACTTTCACAAATCCGGTCAGCGATTTCGCCCGAGTATCTTTCTTCTTTTGGGCGAGTCGGGGCTTTTCGCCTGCGCGTCATCCAGTCTATGTCGAGCCCAGCGAGATCTGTAACTTTATATGGTCCCATCGCAAAGCCAAAACTTTCAAGGGCTTGATCAACTTGCTGGGGATGCGCACCATCCAACACCAGATAAGCCGCCGTCTTGCGATAATGTGCCAAAATTCGGTTGCCGATAAATCCGTCGCAGACCCCGGCTTTGACGCCAACTTTGCGGAGTTTTTTCGCTAAGGAAAAGCCTGTGGCCGTCACGGCTGGATCAGTTTTTTTGCCAACAACAATTTCCAATAAGCGCATCACATGGGCAGGTGAGAAAAAGTGCAGGCCTATAACATCCTGCGGGCGTGACGTGATCGCTGCAATCTGATTAATATCAAGATAGGATGTATTACTGGCCAAAATAGCCCCGGCCTTGCAAACACTATCTAGCTTTCTGAAGATCTCTTTTTTGATGTCCATATCCTCAAAAGCCGCCTCGATAACCAGATCAACTTGATCGAGATATTCTATGCCCAGAGCTGGCTGTAAAAGGGACTGTGTTTTTGACAAGTTTTCGGCTTGTAGTTTCCCCCGTTTCACGGAGTCTTGTAAATTCCGCTTAACCTTTGCTGTGCCTTCATTGAGATTCTCTTGCACGTTTTCGATCAGTGTGACGCGAAGACCTGCCATCAAACAGGTGGTTGCTATCCCGGACCCCATCGTGCCTGCACCGATAATGCCGATATGTTCAACTTGTCGTGGGGCTATTTTGGATTCTGGAACTCTACTTACAGAACGTTCACCAAAAAATGCATGGATCAAACCTGCTCGTTGTGGTGTCTCCATACATTCTTCAAACGCCTGTCTTTCAATGCGCAAACCTTCTTCGATAGGAAGTGAGCAGGCGCGTACGGCCTCGATGCATTTGTGAGGTGAAAAAAGATGTGAGTGGGTTTGTAGTAGCCTTGCTTCTACCTCATCTAAGTGAACATTATTAGATTTAGTGATAATCTGGTCTGTACGGTGGGTTTCAAGTTTTCCTATTAGAACTTCCTGAGCTGCTTCCATTGCGACATCCCGGGGTTGGCCGTCATAAAGCTTATCAATCAAACCCATCTCAAGCGCTTCTTGGGCATGAATATGTCGACCTGACAGGATCATGTCCAGCGCTGCAGGAATACCACAGAGCCGGGGTGTACGCTGCGTTCCACCCGCCCCTGGCAACAAACCGAGATGAATTTCAGGCAACCCAACTTTCAGCCCTTCGATCCCGACACGGGCATGAGTGCCTAATGCAATCTCTAAGCCCCCTCCAAGCGCAGTACCGTGCAAGACGGAAATCACAGGGATTTCAGCCTGTTCAATTTCATTTACTAGATCGGGCAGAAACGGTGCCAGAGGCTGTTTGCCAAATTCCTTAATATCGGCGCCGGCAACGAAAGTGCGTCCAGCGCCGTAAATAACAATCACGCCAATGTCATTTTGTGAACTTGCCCAAATAAGCGCTTTTTGCAGCCCGTCTCTAAGAGCTTGTGATGCGGCATTCACAGGAGGGTTATCAAGACAAATTAATGCAATTTTGTTGTTAATCTCGACTGAAACTATTCCATTGATATTTTGCATTCTCGTCCCAGTTCTTAAAAGATACGACCTCACACTGCGAACCTATTTGAGTAAAGATTTGACGTCAATTATCGCGACAGCTTCATGTGGTTAAGAAACGTAACGAAAAGCTGCGGTTTATCCTGTTTTATCGTCAACTGGTGTGATGTAATAGCGAAGTGCGTCTTTTCGATCTCATCGCTGACCCTACAGTTTAAACCTCCTATTAAGTAATCAAAAATATGCTGGCATATCAATGCCAG
>JAOGIM010000046.1 GCA_028150825.1 Paracoccaceae bacterium | reverse complement strand
GTGGAAGCTTACTCAAAGGTTACCTTACAGGTCTTCTCGGTCTTATTCTCTCTGCCGTTGGCATGGCTTCACTCTCTGGAGATGTTCGACTTACTTTTGGGTTCCCAGAATTACAAAGTGGGATCTCTTTAGCCGGTGCCTTGATTGGTTTCTTCTGTTTACCTGAAATTCTTTCTACCATAATTGGCAAAGGGCAAGAAACTTATACTGGAGAAAAAATCCGTCCTAGCATGAAAATTCTTTTTGATACTATTTTTGCTCTTATAAAGATGCCTTTTTTATTGCTCCGATCTGCTCTTATAGGTCTAGTGGTAGGAATAGCACCCGGTGCTGGCGGCAATATAGCTAGCATGGTCTCTTATAGTGAAGCCACACGCTGGGATAAAAATCCTGAGGAGTTTGGCAAAGGAACAATAAGAGGGGTGGCCGCATCGGAGGCCGCTAACAGTGCAATGGCACCAGGATCTTTAATACCACTCTTAACACTCGGAATACCAGGGTCACCACCCGCCGCCATAATTCTAGGCGCCCTTATGCTGCATGGAATGCAACCGGGAGTTGAACTTTTTTCAACCCATGGAGGGATCACGTACACATTTATGATGGGACTATTTGTGGCGGCTTTTGCGATATTAGTCTTTGGATCTTTGGGATCTTTTCTGTTTAGCCGTTTGATAACTATTCCCGCAAAATCTTTGGCTCCCGTTATCCTTTTAATGACAGTTCTAGGTTCGTACGCAATACGGAATAATCTACTTGATGTATGGGTTATGCTTATTTTTGGAGGAATTGGGTTCTTTCTTAACAAGCTCTCTTATCATCCGGCCCCGCTTGTACTGGGATTTATCTTAGGACCCTATATTGAGGAAGGGCTTGTGCAGTCGACAATGATCGGTGGGGCGAAGGGTGGTGTCGTACTCTACATGATAAGTAGCCCCATCAGCATATTTCTTATAGGTCTCTGCATAATTACTGTCTTCTGGCCTGTAATTTTTAAAAAAAGGACTTCTAAAAATCAAACAACTGACGTTCAAAATATGTGTGATGGGACTGTTAACGCTGATGTTGTAATGGGGATAATTACTCTTTGCGTGACGGCAATTGTAGCCTGGTCAATACGTGATTTAAGTTTTTACGGAGTTCTTTTTGTTAATTTTTGTGTTGTCTGTACGGCCATTCTCGGTATGACGATAACTGTTAAAGGCTTCTTTTCACCAAAACGAATAAATATTTTTGAACATTCTTTGGAACGAAACCGAGTTATTTCAGGATTTTTAATTATAACTGGGTTTATTTTATTTATTCAGTTTTTAGGGTTTTTTATAAGCAGTCTAATCTTTATTACTATTATGCATTCGTATCTTAATAAGGACAAGGTGAATGCAAAAAATGTTTTATTATCTGTTTGCCAGTCTGCGCTGATTACCACTTTAGCTTATTATTTGTTTTCTAAGCTGCTTTTAGTTCCATTACCTACTGGGTTACTATTTAATTCCTAGAGTAGAAAACAAAAACATGGAACGATCCTAAACACAGGTAGATGTTGAAAATATTAAACGCTGAGGGTGACGCATCTGCGCGATAAACTTAGTAAGTCAGAGCTCATTAAAACTTTTTCAAACACTCAATAGTCTTACCCCCTATGTGTGCACTATTAATTTTTTGAATTATGAATATGGATCTGTCTTTGTGGCGTATTCTAATCTTCTTCGAATGGATCCCATTCATCATCAACTTCTGGAAGTGCATCCACTTGTGCCTGCGCAGCCATCGCCTCAAGTGTCTTTACATCCGAAATTTTTGCATTTGGGAAGGCTGAGAAAACTGCTTGAACTATCGGATGCGCTGCTGCTGCCTCTTTAAGGCTGGCTTCCTTGATCTGTCGCTCAGCATCAATTGTCGGCTTGCCTCCTGTGCTGACAAGGCTGATAGTCCATCTGGCCCCAGTCCAGGCCTGCAGTTTGCTGCCAAGTCTCTGGGCAAGGTCGCTAGGCGCAGTATCAGTTGGCTCAAACTCGATGCGACCTGGGCGGTATTCAACCAGTTGAATGCAGGTTTCAACATCTACTAGAAGTCTTATATCTCTATGATCGCGAATAATGTTTACGACATGGTCAAATGTTGGAAAAAGAAAAAGGGCTTGCTCATCGGCAAGGGCCAGCGCTGTACCTGCACCAAGCGCATTAGAGCCAAATGTTTTGGAACCAGATGTATTGGAACCTGAGGACACTTTTGCAGGTGTACTTTGCATGTAGGCAGTTGCCTGAGTTTGGGAAAGCGGGGATGATTGGCCACCCATCTGACTAGCGGACCTGCCGCTGCTCCGCCCTGAGGGGGGAGGAAGATCCTGTAATTTCTTGACTAATTCATCGGGCGTTGGAAGGTCTGCAACATGGGTTAGTCGAATAATGGCCATTTCGGCAGCCATCATGGAATTGGGTGCGCTGGCAACTTCTTCCAGAGCTTTCAAAAGCATTTGCCAAGCCCTTGTCAAAGCGCGCATGGGCAGCGCTTGTGCAAAGCCTTGCCCCCGAATGCGATCATCAGGGGAAATGGTTGGATCGTCGGCGGCATTAGGTGTAATTTTTACTACCGAAATCCAATGTGTAATTTCGGCAAGATCGCGCAAAACCGCCAGCGGGTCAGCTCCGTCAGAATATTGCGCGCCAAGCTCGTCCAAAGCGGAACTTGCATTGCCTCGCATGATCATATCAAACAAATCCATGACCCGCCCGCGGTCGGCAAGTCCCAGCATCGCTCTGACTTGATCCGCGGTTGTCTCACCTGCGCCGTGACTGATGGATTGATCCAGCAAAGATGTCGCATCGCGCGCTGAACCCTCTGCAGCCCGCGTTATCAAAGCCAGAGCATCCTCGGCTATTTTGGCCTGTTCGGATGCTGCAATCTTTTGCAACAACGCAATCATCACTTCAGGCTCAATCCGGCGTAGGTCAAACCGCTGGCAGCGCGACAAGACTGTTACGGGCACTTTGCGAATTTCGGTCGTCGCAAAAATAAATTTTACATGTTCGGGGGGTTCTTCGAGCGTTTTCAAAAGAGCATTAAAGGCATTTGTCGAAAGCATATGCACTTCGTCAATGATGTATATCTTATAACGGGCTGCTGCGGCACGGTAGTGCACGCTTTCAATGATTTCACGTATGTCATCAACGCCAGTGCGGCTGGCGGCATCCATTTCCATCACGTCTACGTGACGACCTTGCATAATCGCAGTACAATTGTCACATAATCCGCAGGGATCGGTGGTGGCTACCCCGTTGCCATCTAGGCCGATACAATTCATTCCCTTGGCGATGATACGTGCCGTAGTTGTTTTGCCAGTTCCGCGGATCCCAGTCATAATAAAAGCCTGCGCAATGCGATCAGCGTCAAAGGCATTTTTCAGCGTGCGCACCATAGCATCCTGGCCTACGAGGTCAGCGAAGGTTTCCGGGCGGTATTTACGCGCAAGAACCTGATAGCCTTGTGAAGATGTATCTGACATGGTGCCTCTCGACGCTCTATGGTTGGTGTAGCCTAAGGCTTTGGCAGATCAAGGTCTAGAGTATGATTGCTTTTGGGTAGCAAAAGGGGGCTCAATGCTTGATATTTCTGAAATTACCCTGAGCGCTGAGATACTTGGCATTTGTCCTATGCCTGGTCGGTTGAGCCCTTATGAAGCTGATTTAGAGCATTTTCTGGACTGGCGGCCAGATTTGGTTCCGACCATGGCTCCTCAGGCCGAATTACAGCGCGCTGGAGCGTCGGCATTTCCAAATGATTTGGCACAGGCTGGGATCAGTTGGCTGTAGTGTCCAGTTATCGATTTTGGTGTGCTCGCTGATGGAGAGATGCTTTTGTGGATCGCGCTATTACAAGCAGCACATCAGGTTCTAAGCAACAAAGGAAGTATTTTAGCACATTTCTATGGCGGATGTGGGCGTTCGGGCATGGCGCTGCTCCGGTTGATGTGCGAGGCGGGTGAGCCGCCGGATTGCGCGCTTAGGCGATTGCTCTCCGCGCGCCCCTGTGCAGTGGAAACCGATGCGCAGAGATATTGGGCAGCGCAGGGCTCTGATCTGGCGTCACCACTTTAACGCCCAAGAGTTTATTAAAGATGCCCTAGCGTTTATTTTTCGTCTTTGTCTGCATGCGTTCGTTTTTTGAGAGCTTCTTCAAGCTGCGTTTTTCCGCTCGCAGCTCGTCTGCGCTGCGATTGAAATACGCGTTTTCGTTCTGTAGCTTTTGCCAGCGCTGCAAACGGTCTGGAGCCAGTGCGTCATCTGAAATGGCTGCCTTCACCGCACAACCTGGTTCGCTGGCATGCTGGCAGTCTTTGAACTGACACTTCTGTGCCAATGTAACCAGATCGGAAAACACTGCATCAATACCTTCGCTTGCTCTTGAAAGTCTCAGTTCGCGCATCCCCGGCGTATCGATGAGCCAGCCGCCCACCAAGGTGCGGCGCAAGCTGCGCGAGGTGGTGGTATGGCGGCCTTTAGCGTCGGCTTCACGAATTGTTTGGGTCATTTGCTCTATTCCTGTCAGCGCGTTTTGCAGCGTAGTTTTACCCACCCCCGACGAGCCGACAAGCGCCATGGTTTGCCCCGTGTTGCACCACGGATGAAGTCGTGTGACATCTGCAACATCGCACGCGTTCAGCGTCACTGCTCTTATTAAAGGGAACAATTTTTCTACCCTTCGTCGAAATACATCGGAATCTGGTGATAGATCGGCCTTGGTCAGAACCACCAAAGGCAGCGCGCCACCGGCGCTGCACATCGCGAGATAGCGCTCGAGCCGCGCTGGATTGAAATCGTCGTTGCAGCTTGTAACAATTGCCAAGGTGTCCAGATTGGCTGCGATCAGCTGGTAGCCGCCACTTTCGCCTGCAGCTCCTCGGCCGATTGAGGTCTTGCGGTCAAGCACTTGGTGCACGCGCTGGCCGTCATGATAAAGCCAATCGCCCACCGCATAGAAGCCAGCGTTCTGGTCTGGTGCCAGCTTCAGTGGTCCTTTCACCCCAAGAACGTCAAGATGGTCGCGGTGCACGTCGGTCACTCTGGCGGGCACATTGGACAGTTGCAGATTGTCTTGAAGCGCAAAAAAGTCTGACCATCCAAGGTCAGAAAGTGATAAATTTGTCAATTTTAAAATCCCGAGAAAAGTCTATTTAACTACTGCTAGGCTGCATATGCTAGGATGCCAGTCCACTTATACTTTAACTCGGAGGCGTGATACATCTTTCAGTATCCTTCTCCTTATTCGCAGTTTATCGGGTGAGAGGCTGGACAACGACCCAAGCGGGGCTCGTTACGGCTGCTTCCTTCCGGATCTGACCGGGTTGGCGAGGTGCCTGCCCGCGCCAACCTCTCCGCCTCTGTCTATGAGCTTTCAAATAAAACTGCAAGTCCTGTCAACTGAAAGATTGCCGAGTTAAAGCCTTCGTGCCATTAGCTTTCTGAAACGGAAAGGTTCTTTTATGAAATTGGCGGAAACAGTAACATTCGGCGGGTCTGACCTCGATCGAGCGGCCCACATTCGCGGCACTCAAGCCGGACTGCCAGAATTGGGCGATGAAGCGATCGTACTCTGGCGGGGCAGAGTTCTCATTGAAAAAATGGAAAATGCCAGACTTTTTAGGTCCAACGTGCTCAATGATGCTTTGTCGGAGGGGCGGTGGATCTTCCTTGGATATGACCAGGGCACAAAAATTTTCGCATGTGATATTTCTCATTGGACGCCAGCTGATAAACAAGTTCCTGATCCAAACGTTTTTTTTGATCCTACCGAGCAGCGTCATCCGGCCTTTGATGAGGGTGCTGTATTTTGTGAATTGCGCGGACACATGGGGACATTGACAGCCAGAGATGCAGAGTTGGCCGCTTCGTCCAAAGCGTTGTTTCACTGGCATAATTCACATCAGTTCTGTTCGAAATGTGGGCAAAAGTCACAAGTTAAAATGTCTGGCTGGCAAAGAAGTTGTGAGAGCTGCAAGACTAGCCATTTTCCAAGAACAGATCCAGTTGTGATCATGCTTATAACACAGGGAAATAGTGTTCTCTTGGGTAGGTCGCCAAATTGGCCTGAGGGCATGTATTCACTTTTGGCTGGTTTTCTGGAACCGGGCGAAACAATCGAAGCTGCAGTGCGTCGAGAAGTGATGGAGGAAAGTGGCATTGCAGTTGGCGAGGTGTCTTATCTTGCTTCTCAGCCGTGGTCGTTTCCAAATTCTCTCATGATTGGTTGTCACGGGCATGCGTTGGATACCAGTATAAAGATTGATCCAAACGAGTTGGAGGATGCTCTTTGGATCTCAAAATCTGATCTTGTCGCGGCTTTTGCTGATAAAGACGCTAAGGTGCGTCCTGCAAGGTTTGGATCAATTGCTCAATTTCTTCTAAAACATTGGCTTGCAGATTCGTTAGACTAATGAGTAATGCAATATACACCTTTTCAGAGGCTTTTCATGCAATTCTCTGCAAACCAAGATGTAGGGATTGCGCAGGATGATTTGTTCTAAAACTGTGCTTATTTTTAATAGTTTGAACGCCAAACAATTCGGCGCAACCGTTGTAAGGTAAAGGTCGCTAATCTCAAAACCCGGCTTAAACTGGTAGTCCAAATTCTAATTGTGCGGACGTTGAAGCTTGGCGCTTGTTTAACTCATAGAATTTGACGAGGGCAATGCGATGCATTTTAAAGTTTTAATCACGTCGCTGAATATAAGATTTCTAATGAAATTTGCCGCTTTATCGCTCCATCCGAAACGCGAGCGCGCTAAGTCTGTTTGTTCAGTCAATGACACTAGGCCGTTAAATGTTCAAAAGACAGTTCCAATCTGGTTTCGCAAATTTATGTAAAACACATTAGAGCTAAGCTAACTAAATAAGATGGGTAGATGGGCCTGATCTAATTATGGCCGATGTGGATGGGCAGGATATACGCCAAGAATTTTTATCTCGGTAGAAAAATAGTCGAGTTCCTCAAGAGCGCGCTGGACGTTTGCATCATCCGGGTGGCCTTCCACGTCAGCGTAAAACTGAGTTGCAGTAAACGATCCTCCCAGCATGTAACTTTCAAGTTTGAGCATATTGACGCCATTTGTGGCAAATCCACCCATCGCTTTAAAAAGAGCTGCAGGAATATTGCGCACTTGGAAAACAAAGGTAGTCATCATTTTGTTTGTCCCACGTTTTGCCATATCAGCCTTTTGCGACATAATGAGAAAACGTGTCGTATTATGAATGTGATCCTCAATATTGCTCGCCAGAATGTTCAATCCATAAGTTTCTGCTGCCAGTTCGCTGGCAAGGACGCCCCATGTTAAATCTTTGGTTTTTGCCAACTCGGATGCGGCTCCTGCGCTGTCGGCGGCACTAATCGGTTCGATACCATGAGCTTCAAGAAACATGCGAGCTTGCGGTAAAAGCACCATATGAGCCCGCACTTTCTTGATATCCTGAAGTTTTACCTGTGGAATTGCCATCAGACTAATGCGTACACGGGTGAAGGCTTCATCCACTATATGCAGCCCCGAGTCTGGCAGCAGCCGATGTATATCCGCCACCCTACCATAGGTTGAGTTTTCAACAGGAACCATTGCTAAATCGGCTTCGCCACTTCGCACTGCACTAATCATATCTTCGAATGTATGGCATGGATGAGGTGTCATATCTGGATGCGCCGTACGGCAAGCTTCGTGTGAATAAGCACCCAAAGCGCCCTGAAATGCAATACGGTTGGTCATGATGCTCTCTTTTTTACTATCTGGTCGTTTGGTCGCGTCTTCTACACCTTGCATAATATAAGCGGAAGCGAGTAAATAGCTAATAATTGAAAAAAAATGGAGTTGGAGCGATGCTTGACACGATGACGCTCACTAAAATTATTGGTGGTTTTTGCGGGTCTTTGCTAGTTTTTCTTCTGGGAAATTGGGTGGCAGAAGAGCTTTATCATGCAGGTGGTGGCCATGGTGAAAAACATGCGTCTGGCTATGCAATTGTTGTTGACGAAGCGCCAGAAGCTGAAGATGACGCCCCAGAAGTAGATTTTGCGCAGCTATTGGTGGAGGCAGACCTAGGCAAAGGATCGAAGGTTTTTGGAAAGTGTAAGGCTTGTCACAAAGTCGAGAATGGGGCCAAGGGCACTGGTCCACATCTCTACCAGATCGTCGATCGCAACGTTGGTATAGTAAAGGGATATGGATATTCTGGCGCTTTGGTGGCCGTAGCAGATGTTTGGACCACAGAAAACCTTAATGAGTTCTTGGAAAACCCAAAATCCTACGCTCCAGGCACTAAAATGGGATTTGCTGGTCTTAAGAAACCGCAAGACAGGGCCAATGTAATCGCCTATCTTCAATCAATCGAATAAATCAAGCAATACAATACTGAATTTAAGCATTCTGTGTTTGTTAAAATACAGCATTTTTTTGATAAACTTTATGAGATTCAGCACTTGCCCGTGGTCAAATTAATTACTTAGCCTATAATTTGTAAAAGATTTAGTGAAGGGAGACCGAAGCCATGAATTCTAAAGTATCTCGTAACGTAGTTAAAGTAGTCACGGTCGACCGTCGACTGTTAACGATTTCATTAGCAGTGCTGGCCAATCTTCTGATTTTGGTATTTGCAACCTTTGCCAAGGCGGATGGTCACGTCACCAAAAGTCATGGCTATTCTTACTTTGGCGGTATGAAATATTCTGTTGACTTTAAACATTTAGACTATGTTAACCCGAATGCACCAAGGGGTGGAGAGATTTCAACGTGGGCCTTTGGGACCTTTGACTCTATGAACCCGTACTCTCGCAAAGGGCGGGCTGCGGCTCTGGCATCCGTTCCATTTGAAAGCTTGATGAGTGGAACGGCTGATGAAGTTGGTAGCTTGTACGGCCTCTTGGCTAGTGAGATTGAATATCCAGAAGACCTCTCTTGGGTGGTTTTCCATATGCGGCCAGAGGCGCGCTTTTCTGACGGAAGCGCAGTGACGGCAGAAGACGCAAAATTCACTTATGAGCTGTTTCTTAATGAAGGATTGCCAAGTTACAGGGCAGTTCTGGCGCAAATCGTTGAGCGTGCAGAAGTGCTCGGACCCCATAAAATAAAATACACATTTATAGCGGGCTCACCAGAAAGAGACCGGATCTCTTTGCCTGGAGGACTTCCGGTTATGTCACAGGCTTGGTTCGAAAAAAACGGGGCTGGTCTTGAAGAAAGTAGAATGGAACCTGCAATCGGATCTGGGCCCTATTTGCTTGACACTTATGAGATCAACAGATGGGTAAAATATAAGCGTAACCCAGATTATTGGGGATATGACCTTGCCATAAACCAAGGGCGCAACAATTTTGATTATATTAGGTATGAGTATTTCGCAGACGGCAATGCAGCCTTTGAAGGATTTAAATCTGGTGCCTACACTTTCAAGTTGGAAAATTCTTCGAAAACATGGGCGACTGGGTATGATTTTCCCGCATTAAACGATGGCTTTGTGATAAAGAAAACACTCCCAGATGGCGGTATTGCTACAGGCCAGAGTTTTGCAATGAACCTAAGGCGGCCACAATTTGGAGATATTCGCGTTAGAGAAGCGCTGGGGCATCTCTTTAACTTTGAATGGTCTAATGAGTCTCTCTTTTACGGTCAATATGCGCGTGTTAATTCGTTCTGGGAAAATTCTGATTTTGCTGCAAAGGGAAAACCAACTGATGGTGAACGGGCTTTGTTGGAACCCCTTGCAGATAAGTTGCCTGATGGAATTTTAACTGACGACGCTGTTATGGCAGTGTCGTCTGGTCAAAGGGCATCTGATCGTAAAAATCTAAGGGCGGCATCGGCTTTATTAGATGAAGCGGGTTGGGCCGTTGGCGATGACGGCTTGCGGCGAAATTCAAAAGGGCAAACACTCAAAATCGAACTTCTCGAACGCAGTCCTGCTTTTGATCGGGTTGTTTTACCGTTTGTAGAAAACCTGAAGGCGGTGGGAGTAGATGCCGTTTATAATCGTGTGGATCCTGCTCAATATACGGATCGTACGCGAAATTTTGACTTTGATATTATCACTGACCAATTCCCAATGAGTTTGGAGCCAGGATCTGGTCTTAAGCAGTATTTTGGATCGCAAACAGCCGATGACTCTGTGTTCAACTCCATGGGGATTAAGTCTGAGGGCATTGATGCACTTATAGATCAGGTTGTGAATGCCACAGAAAAAGATACGCTGAAGACCAGTGTCAGGGCGCTTGATCGCGCATTAAGGGCATACCGATTTTGGGTGCCGCAGTGGTACAATGCCACGCATCGTGTAGCGTACTGGGATATGTATGAGCACCCTAAAAGTATTGCACCTTATGCGTTGGGTCAGTTGGATTATTGGTGGTATGATTCAGAAAAAGCTGATGCTTTGAAAGCTGCTGGCATCCTGAGGTAAATAGAATATGGGCGCTTATATCGCGCGAAGACTGCTGCTGATCATTCCAACTTTATTTGGGATTTTGGTGATAAATTTTGCTATGGTGCAGTTTGTTCCCGGTGGCCCAATAGAGCAAATCATTGCTAATATAGAAGGCCAAGGCGATGTCTTTGAGAGCTTTGCCGGCTCGGGCGACGATTCCGGTGGCATGAATGAAGCCAGCGAAGACTACATCGGTGCGCGCGGCTTACCACCAGAGTTTATAGCCGAACTTGAAAAAGAGTTCGGTTTTGATAAGCCCCCAGTTGAGCGCTTTTTATTGATGATGTGGAATTATATGCGCTTTGATTTTGGCGAAAGTTATTTCCGGTCTATAAGCGTGTTAGATCTTGTACTTGAAAAAATGCCAGTTTCAATATCTTTGGGGCTTTGGTCTACACTTATTGCCTACATTGTGTCGATCCCTTTGGGCATTCGAAAGGCGGTCTTGGATGGGACGCGTTTTGACACAATCACCAGCTCTATCATCATCATTGCTTATGCGATTCCTGGATTTTTATTCGCGATTTTGCTTTTGGTTCTATTCGCAGGTGGTTCGTATTATCAGGTTTTTCCACTTCGTGGTCTGACGTCTGAAAACTTTGATCAACTTTCACTTAATGCCAAGATTGTCGATTATTTCTGGCACATTGCATTACCCGTTCTGGCTTCAACGATTTCAGCGTTTGCTACTCTCACGCTTTTGACCAAGAATAGTTTTCTCGACGAGATTCAAAAACAATACGTCATTACTGCGCGAGCCAAAGGGCTTAGCGACCGGCGGGTACTTTATGGCCATATTTTCCGAAATGGTATGCTTATTGTCATTGCGGGTTTTCCCAGCGTTTTCATCGGTGTTTTCTTTGGTAGCTCTCTAATAATCGAAACGATTTTTTCTTTAGACGGTTTGGGGCGAATGGGGTTTGAGGCAGCTGTGGCGCGCGATTATCCTGTGATCTTTGGAACACTTTTCGTTTTTGGCCTGATGGGGCTTTTCGTTG
>JAOGIM010000045.1 GCA_028150825.1 Paracoccaceae bacterium | reverse complement strand
GGCAAAATGCAGATTTTTTTGAGAAATTTACAAAAAGCCTTTGGCGCGTGGCCAACTGAACACAAAATGCAAGCTATTCAATTTTGGTCTTCTTTGGTCCGCATACAGACGCAGTCATCGATCCTGTTGATTTGGGCGTCTTTAAAGAAAACTCTTAGTACGAACCGGTAATAACGGGAGAACATATTTCTAGCTGTAAAAAGCAGACTTTTAAAAAATATAAGATGAATTAAAAACAATAAATGCTGTATTGTCACTGCAAAGGAGTGGGTGTTGCGATCGAAAACTTAGCTTTACCTTTGAAACTCTGAAATCCTAGATTACTTACTCTTTAATGGGCATGACTTCAGCCAATAATCTTGTTTTAAATAAGCATTGCAGTTTAATATTGACGTGAAATTGAGGCGTAACTATCAAAACTTGTTAAAACTTGGCACAAGTCCTTGGAATAAATTTCAGTGTCGGATGTTAAGTTGCTTGGGTTATATAATAAGTTTAATACGAAGGGGCATAAAGTGAAGCGTAGCGCATTTTGGTGGGATATTGAAGAAAGCCTCGCGCCCGTTAATGATCAGGAGAAACTGCCCTTAGAAGCTGAGTTTGTAATTGTGGGAGGTGGCT
This sequence comes from Paracoccaceae bacterium, assembly GCA_028150825.1. Lineage (GTDB taxonomy): Bacteria > Pseudomonadota > Alphaproteobacteria > Rhodobacterales > Rhodobacteraceae > LFER01. The sequence goes on along the minus strand of JAOGIM010000045.1, from coordinate 11,287 downwards.
ATACAGGTCTTTCTGCAGCCCTTACAATTGTAAGGCAAGGCCAGTCAGTTCTTGTTTTGGATAGCGGATTGCCCGGCTTCGGGGCGTCAACTCGGAACGGTGGTATTTGCAGCGGTCAGATCAGGCTTTCTCATAGCAAACTTACCCATAAATTTGGTCTCGCATATGCTGATGAGGTCTATGCCGAAGGTATCCAAGCTCGTCTAGATCTGGCAAAATTTTGTTCAGAAGAAGGCATTGAGTGTAATTTTCAAATGGCAGGCAGGTTTACCGGCGCAATGAGCCGAGCAGACTATGAAAGCCAAAGCCACGAGGCGGAACGCCTTAATGAAATTGCAGGTCATAAAGCCTATATGGTTTCAAAGGCTGACCAGCATAATGAAATCGCAACTGATTTGTTTCATGGTGGCATGGTACGGGAGGAAATTGGTGGTTTTCACCCAGGAAAGTTTTTTTCTGGCTTATTAAAATCTGTGAAAGAGGCTGGTGTGATAGTTCGCTCAAATACTGTTGTCTGGGATGTTATTGACCTTTCACCGGGTAAAAAATCTGTCATTACAAGCAAAGGGAAAGTGAATGCTGGAAAGGTCATTATTGCAACAAATGCCTATACTGGCAAACAACACCGTGTTGGTAAATTTCTGCGCCGTCGCCTTGTTCCCGCGCAAAGCTGTATTATCGTGACTGAAAGGTTGGGGGTGGAAAAAGTCAAAGCCCTGATGCCAAAATTGCGCATGTATGGAAATACTGCCAAACTCTATAGTTACTTTAGGCCAACGCCCGACCGAGATCGCATTTTACTTGGCTCGCGCAGCTTTGATAGACAAGAACCCACTGATCGTTCTGTTATCTACCTGAAAAGAAAGCTAGTTCAGATTTTTCCTGAATTAGGAGCTTGTGCTATTGATTACTGTTGGCTGGGCAATGTCGGGTTTACTCGTACACAGATGCCCGTTATTTTTGAATATAATAAGATTTATTATGCGGCGGGCTATGCTGGTTCTGGAACTGTTTGGGCGCGCTGGCTGGGCAAAAAAGTTGCTGAAACTGCGATGGGTATTGGCAACCGGCCCAGTGCTTTTTATGGCCCTCCGCCGGCTGCTGTGCCACTTTATGATGGTAATCCGTGGTTTTTGCCAGCTGTGCAGAGATATTTTGCACTTAGAGATTGGACCAAAGGCGCCTACTAGACCGCAAATTGATCCTGATCGAATTATTTTTGTTTACACTTTAGAACGCTTGATTTGAATTACAGCAACTGGCAGCATTAAAACGATCCCAATTGCCATTGTTACCATACTAGGTGCGATGAAAAGAAATGAGACAAATGTAATTCACCATCGCTTCCACGTTTTTAATTGTGTGCGAAAGTATCCACAAAAGGCGACTCCAAGTGAGGCTACACCAAGCATTGCTCCTAAAAGCGTCACGGTGAACCCTAACCAAATAAAGCCCCTTGCGACCAATAGTAATGCAGTAGAATAGACGAACACAAAAGGTATGAGCGCCTTTGCAGTGCCTAATCGGAAGGCCGTATTTCCGGTTTTAAATAGATTTGATCCAGAAATGCGTGCCGCGGCATATGCTGCCAAGGCGAGTTTAATTCTATCTTATTGGAGCGTATATCTTCGCTAAATATTTTCTTAAATTTTGGTTTAACACAAGGCTGGTTCAAATTTAGATTTCAAGGAGACGGGTCTAAGTAAATCTTTCAGGAAATTTTTTTATTGCAGTTGTGGGCTTTATAGCATTCTCAAGCGGTATTCATATAAACACGTTCTAGTAGGGAAGTGGCTGCAGTCGCGATGTTATGAGGCCTGTGTTGATACCGTATTTACCTAGCTCGCCAGAAAGCCGCTGATGCTCCATTTTAGGGCACAGGTTTTGGATTACTTCTAGACCATGCTCTCGAGCCGTTTTGGCCGCATCAGTGTGTATAACCCCGATCTGCATCCAGATTGTCTTCAAATTGGGTAAATATTTAATTGCATCTTCAACAATCTTTGGAACAGCTTCAGATTTTCTAAAAATCTGCACCATATCTATATCTTGAGTAATTTCGCTTAGTTGACTGTAGGCGAGATTACCCCAGACAATTTGACCCGCGTAAGCAGGATTAACGGGGATAATAGCATAGCCACGACGCGATAAGTAGCGAGAGACGAAATAGCTCGGTCTTATTGTGTTGAGACTAACCCCAACAGACGCAATCGTCTTATTGTTGTTGAGAATCTTATTTAGATATTGGTCAGAATAAATTTCTTTTTTGCCCATACCTTATTCCTTCGAATAAACCCTTGCACTCTGTATCCTTAAGTCTTTTACAGTAGTCTTCCTACCTTACTTATTTGGCTCAAAAATCGCCTAATTGGAGCCTCGCAGATATCTAAAGAAAAATCCATTTGTAATTGAGGCCCATTTAATTTTTGGGCAAAGCAGTAATGTGGGTCTTCTGCTGCGCTTTGATGACTATGAATGAAGTTAAAATAAGCTACTTTTATCAATCTTTGCCACTCGGCCCAGGGCTTGTGACGCAATAACAGTTTCAGGCCCATAAAGTCAGCATTTGAAGAGTACATTAAGCCTAAGGCTGTTCCATTCTGGACCATACATATTTTTCATACCGTTTATTAACGGGTGTTTTGTTGAGATGGGTTACATAATTACTGATAGTTTTTTGCGCAATGGCAAGAACAAGCTCTAGAATGTTCTTATGTGTTCAATCAGTGGCGAGAACAGACGCAACCTGAGCATCATTGGCATTTCCGCGTGTACAAATCAAAATAAGTGTAAAGTTTCATGCTGCATCAGGTTTTGTGTTTGGCAGCGGTATATCATCACGCAAGGCTCATTTCGTTGCTCACCTTCATGGCTTTTGCCATTGCGGTACGTGCAAGTACGCAAGAATGATACTCGTTTTCAAAATTAATGCATTACCAAATAACTGTCTTTTCTTCGTAATTAAAACTGGACGTAGAATATGCCTTATGCAGGGCACGATATCCATTTAAAGCTTCTGAAGACTCGGCCCTGACTACATAAAATCCGTTGGGACTAGATTTCTCTAAAAGTGTCTTGAGTAGGACCTCGCTTTGTTCTGATGCGGTTTCTAGGTCATGGAATCTAAAGTCATTTGGCATTTTTTCTCCATTCACACTAACTATCTCAAGAGTTTTGCATTGGCCAGGCACAGCTTTATAATTAGCAATAGGAACTATCGGTAGCCGATATTGGGTCTAGGATTTTCCGCTTGCCGTGACATTGTCTATCGGAATAAGGAAGAGCAATAACTGTAATACAATAATGGTGTTTAGGACGATGGAACATTAAAATGAAACATAGAAAACTTCTTATGGATGGCACAATGGTCTCGGAAATTGGCTTAGGATGTATGAGCTTTTCTGGATTTTATGGTGACACCACTGAGAATGAAGCACATGAAACATTAGCGTTTTGTCTGGATCAGGGGCTCAATTTTTTAGATACCGCGAATATTTATGGAAACGGTATTTCTGAAACAATTATTGGGAATTATCTCAAAAAAACCTCAGCAGAGTTTGTCATCGCGACAAAAGGGGGCATTTCTCGCAATAGTAAAGATGGTCGACGCTTTGATAATAGGCCTGAACATTTGCGATCTGAACTCGAGAAATCGTTGAAACGCTTGAATTTAGAAAGTGTAGATTTGTTTTATATTCACCGACGAGACCCAGAGGTTGAGATAGAAAATGTCATGGAAACACTTTTGGCATTCAAAGCCGAAGGTAAAATTCGAGGTATAGGATTTTCCGAAATATCCCCAACAAGCCTCCGCCGTGCTTCAGCGATAGGTCCGGTGGATGCGGTGCAAAGCGAGTATTCACTATGGACAAGGTCGCCAGAACTTGGGCTCATCCAAGCCTGCAAAGAACTGGGCGTCTCTTTTATCCCTTTTTCACCGGTTGGGCGCGGTATTTTGACTGATACGGTGCCAGATATCAAAGCTTTTAGGGAACAAGATATCCGTAAAAATAACCCGAGGTTTCAACAGCCCAACTTTGCAAATAATATTCGAACTGTTAATGTTTTTAGAGCTTTTGCCGCCGATCTAAATTTGCCAACTGCTACACTGGCGTTGGCTTGGGTACTTGATCAAGCAGAACATTTGATGCCGATACCTGGCACGCGGAGTGCTGCTCATGCCGCTCAGTTTATTCAAGCCTCGGATGTTAAGATGACGTCTGAAATTCGTGATCGTATCAATAGCGTCCTTCCGCTTGGTTGGGTGCATGGAGACCGATATTCGGAAAATCAGTGGATTGGTGTGGAACGATATGCATAAAGCCCGAATTTCAACAGTAACTTGGAAATAAATACTTCTGGAAACTTGTGATAAATATAGGTTTAGGCTGTGGTGTGCTTTCTTTATTGCAATATAAAGCAGCTGCATTAAAAACGAGGTCTAGGTGATGAAGCTAAGTAAAGAAACGATATGGCATTTCACATGTGATTTTTGCCATTTATGGTGGTCATTTGCCTCAAATGATAACTACCGGCCCAAGAATAAGATTTATTGCCCACATTGTGGAAAACTGAATGACGTAATATTCCCAGATAACAAGCTGTAAAAAAAAATTTAAACTTCTGGACAGATGTTAGGTCAATGCGAGCTATTTATAGGGATAAAATTATCCAAATTCATTGAACGTGGACCACAGGCATTACAACTGCGTGTAAGAAACACGGAAAGATAAAATTTTGGTAGAGTTTCCTCTATTTTGCTATGGGACATTAATCTCAAGTGTCGTTCGAGAAAAAATATTAGGTGATCAAGAGAGACTGTCGATTAAACCGGCATCTTTAAAAGGGTATGCCGTCATGAAAGTGGCGGACGCGCATTACCCTGCGTTGGTTAAGGCGGCAGAAGACCAAGTTGTTTTAGGCGTTTTGGTAAACGGTCTTTCAGATATAGATATGTCTATTTTGGATAAATTTGAAGGTATAAATTACTCCAGAGAAGCACGCAGTATTTTGGCAGAAGATGGATCATGCACAGAGTCATTTGTCTACTTTCCTAATAAAACTCTTGAAACTGCCGGTCAGTGGACTTTTGGAGACTGGGAAAGTTCGGAACTCAATTTATTTCTTAGTCAAGATTTTGATATTGCTGGGATACGGCCTCCTGAGGTGGAACGCAGGTTAAAGTAAGGGAGACTTTTTTATGAGTACGCTCTCATCACTAGTTTGGTTAGACTTGCCGTTTTTTGTTACATAATCCTGAGCATATTTATAATTCCCAGAGCAATCAGATGCTCATGTCTATCTAATAAACTTGCCTAGAGGCTTTTCTCTATTCATTACAGGCACAACAAATCTGTCACCTTGAATTTAAAAATGACTGCGATTTTGCCAAAGTGAAACAGGTTAACAAGAGAGGTCGATAATTTACTTCAGATGTGATAACTCTGGAATGCGAGTTTTATCATATATTTTTGATAATTTTAGCAGGTCGCATGGTTGGGAATGTGAGATGATCGACTTTTATACATGGACGACCCCAAATGGGCGTAAAGTTTCAATTCTTTTAGAGGAATTGGGCGTACCCTATACAGTTCATACCATCGATATATCAAAAAATGCACAATTTGCACCGGGCTTCCTAAAAATTTCACCAAACAATCGAATTCCGGCTATTTTTGATCGGGACGCTGATCTCGCAATGATGGAATCTGGGGTAATTATGCTTTATCTTGGACAGAAATACGGCAAGTTTACGTGCCAGGAGAGTGAGTATTGGTCAATGATGGAGTGGTTAATGTGGCAGATGGCCGGTCTTGGGCCAATGCTGGGCCAAGTTCATCACTTTGTTAAATATAACAAAGGTAAATCGGAATATGCCCAAGCGCGTTATCTGAACGAAGCGCACCGGCTTTATGGTGTCCTTAATACACGTCTTAAAGGGCGTGATTTTATTGCTGGGTCGGAGTCAGGGGAATACTCTATTGCTGATATGGCGATCTGGCCTTGGATTTCGCGCTTTGAGTGGCAGGAAATAGATATCAATGAATATCCTCATGTGCGTAATTGGTACATGCGCCTAGCTGATCGACCAGCTGTTCAAAAGGGCTATCACCTGCCAAAATACGTTAATGACATACCTATGCCATAGAGCCTCTGCGACGGTAAAGTCGCGATCAATCCTGTCAATCATGGGCTAAGTCTGTTTGGGAGCAAAATCAAAAATGAAGTAAAGCGGCGGATGAAAAATATTTATAATGAAATATTAAGCCATGTTTACTACGCTCGGTTCAAGGAGTATGGAGCTACAGCCAAGGGCAGTTTTTGGCTGACGCGTCAAAGGCAAGAAGTGCGGTTTCACATTATTGCTCAAGAAGTTGTAAGGCTTGCAGATGGTGTGGCAGTCGATATTGCGGATATTGGATGTGGGTATGGTGCATTCGCCAACTATTTATTGGAAATAGGTGATCCTGAAATCTCTAGATATACTGGTTATGATATCTGTCCTCAGCTCATTGACGAATGTCGCGATCAGTCTCAAAGCAATGCGTTTAACTTTGAGGTCGCTAGTGCGCCACTTTTCCCCACTATGTTTACCGTAATGTCGGGGACTTATAATTTGAGCGCTACGGCGGATATCAAAAATTGGGAAGACTATGTTTTTAATTGCTTGGAAACCTGTTGGAAGCAAACAAGTGTTGCGATGATTTTTAATTTACAGGTTGAGGATCGTTCGATGATTTCAAAAAGCAATATCTATTATGCCAATAAGGTCGCAATATTAGAGACGAGTAGCAAGCGGTTTGGTCCAACCAAAGTGACACTTAACAGCGAAATTCCTAAAGACGCAACTTTTGTCGTCTTACGCGGAGGACGATAGGGAAATAAGGCTGCATCGATTACTCTTATATGATGCTTTTACAGTTATAAGAAAAGCCCTGTAAGTGTTACTTAAATGGGATCTATAGTTCTGGGATCTCGATAGTTTCCATTGCTAGCCCCCAAAGTCATCCAGCATGATGTCTTCTCTATCGACACCAAGGTCGACCAACATGTTTATAACGGATTTGCTCATGATGGGCGGGCCGCACATATAATATTCGCAGTCTTCTGGTGCAGGGTGATTTTTTAGATATTCCTCAAATAATACGTTATGTATAAAGCCGGTATACCCTGTCCAATTATCCTCCGGCGTCGCGTCTGAAAGAGCACAGTGCCAAGTAAAATTTTCATTTTCCTTATCGAGCTTATCAAAATCCTCAACATAGAACATTTCTCGTTTTGACCGTGCACCATACCAGAAGGTAATTTTGCGCTTTGTACTCAACCGATCGAGCTGATCGAAAATATGGCTTCGCATGGGTGCCATTCCCGCACCACCACCTACAAACACCATTTCTTTATCCGTCTCGCGCGCAAAGAATTCACCAAACGGACCTGATATTGTGACTTGATCACCTGCTTTAAGATTGAAAATATAAGATGACATTTGACCGGCAGGAATGCCCGCTGATCCTGGGGGTGGAGAGGCAATCTGCACGTTGAGCATCACAATGCCTTTTTCGTCTGGGTAATTGGCCATAGAATATGCGCGTTCAATCGGTGTTATGACTTCAGATTTAAAGTCCCAAATTTTGAAACGGTCCCAATCTGGGTGATATTCTTTATCAACCTCAAATTGGTCATAGGACAAAGAATAAGCAGGCGCTTCAATCTGAATGTATCCACCAGCACGAAAATTAACGTCTTCGCCCTCAGGAAGCTCGAGAACCAGTTCTTTGATGAAAGTTGCCACGTTATCATTACTGCGCACTTTACAGCGCCATTTCCGCACGCCAAAGACCTCTTCAGGAACTTCGATTTTCATATCCTGCTTTACTGCAAACTGGCAGGATAATCTATCACCGCAAGAAGCTTCGCGTCTGCTTATGTGGCCCTCTTCTGTCGGAAGAATAGATCCACCACCCGAGTGAATTTTAACGCGGCACTGTGCGCATGTTCCACCACCGCCACAGGCCGAAGGGACAAAAAGCTTTTGTGCCGCTAATGTCTGTAGTAATTTTCCTCCTGCAGGAACGGTGATTGTCTTTTCGCCATTGATCGTAATATTTACGTCGCCTGTTGAAACCAACTTGCTTTTGGCAAAAATGATCACCGTCACCAATGTGATGACGATCATCGTGAATAGGAGGACACCAAGCGTAAATGTTTGCATACCATGAAACTCCTTAAAGTTTTACGCCAGAAAAGCACATAAAGCCCATAGCCATCAGTCCTGCCGTTATGAACGTGATTCCAATATTTATTGATATGTTCATAATTTGTCTGGGTGAGTTTTAATTCTTTAGATTTGACTAGCAACATTTTTTCAAAAAGAAGCTTCTGAAACTACTATAACTATAAAACCTTTTGATTTTTCGAGTTTGGCCCATAAATATGACTAAGTGATAAAGGACTCCAAATAATGAGCAGTGACGCCATTCAAAAATACGTTGGACGACAACAGAAAGACACAGGATGCATTAGTCAGCAACGGTGCGAAGAAATTAATGCAACGTTTGGCTGGGACGTTAATGCGGGCTCCGGTCACCCTTTGACACAGCTATCACATTGGTGCGCATTTTCGCCTGTCGTACCAACGGATGATTTAGGTGCAGATGGACATCCACACAAAGGAGGGTTCTTGCCTGATCTGGGTCTTGAACGACGCATGTGGGCTAGCGGAAGCCTTGAATTCCTTCAGTCCTTACATGTGAATGAAACTTTGACTCGTTCCGCCACTATTGAAAAAATTGATGAAAAAGTTGGCCGTATGGCATTTGTGACAGTTTCACATGAAATACATGGGGAAAACGGTCTCGCGATTCGAGAATCGCAAAATATTGTTTATCTGGCGATGCCTAAAAAATTCGACCCCCCTGCCAAACGTCCAATGCCTGAAAAATTCGTTTTCCAAAATCGTTTGTCAATGCCAAGTACACGTTTATTTCGATTTTCATCCATTACATTTAATGCGCATCGAATTCACTATGACCTTCCCTATGCCCAAGATGTTGAAAAATATCCAGGCCTTGTAGTGCACGGTCCTCTCCAGGCTATGTTTTTGGCAAAAGCCGCAAGTGAATATGCCAAAACTGAGTTAAGAAGCTTTCAATTCCGCGGTATCCACCCAGCGTTGCATTTTGATGATTTGGCGGTTTGCGCAGAAGAGCAAACAGCTGATAATGTATTATCATTATATGCCGGTGTGCCAAATGGACATCAAACAATGCAAGCACAAGCCACTTGGCAAGAAGGATAAGGCAATGAGCACGATTTTGAACGGAATGCGCGTAGTTGAAAGCTCTGCCTTTGTTGCAGTCCCTCTAGCAGGAATGACGCTGGCTCAGATGGGTGCAGATGTCATTCGGTTTGATCGGCTCGAAGGTGGGTTGGATTCTAATCGATGGCCAATCTCAGAAACTGGGCAAAGCCATTTTTGGGCTGGCATGAATAAAGGGAAACGCTCTATCGCGATTAACATGCGCAGTGACGAAGGGCGCGAATTGATCACCCGTATCATTACCGCACCCGGAGAGGACGCCGGATTATTTATCTCAAACCTGCGGGTGCGCGGTTGGATGGATCACGAGACCCTTTCCACGTTTCGCAAAGATATGATTATGGTAACTCTGACAGGAGATCGTGCGGGTCGTCCACAAGTTGATTATACTGTTAACCCTGCACTTGGTATTCCCCATATTACTGGACCTAAAGATTTTAAAGAGCCTGTTGCCAACGCATTGCCAGCATGGGATTGCATTGCGGGGAATATGGTGGTCTCTGCTCTTTTGGCTGCCGAGCGACGTAGATTGAAAACTGGATTGGGCGATAATGTTGAGTTGGCTTTAAAAGATGTAGCAGCTGCCACTATTGGTCATTTGGGCATGATTGGAGAAGCGGCAACCTCCAATACGCAACGGACAAAATCAGGAAATGACTTATACGGTGCTTACGGGCATGATTTTGTCTGTGCCGATGGTCAGCGTGTTATGGTCATTGGATTAACGGACCGCCAATGGAAACTTATCATGCAGGCAACGGCAACCAAAGCTGCTATGAAAGCACTAGAACTTGAAGCGGATGTATCATTGGAACTGGAATCTAATCGCTGGCATTTAAGAGATCGCATCACTGCTATTCTAGAACCGTGGTTTGCCGCTCGGAGTGTGTCTGAGATTGCACCGCAATTTGACAAAATGGGCCTTACTTGGTCTTTGTTTCGATCCTTAGAAGAGGCGCTTGAGCAGGACCCAGACTTGGGGCTGGACAACCCAATGTTCCAAATGATGGATTTACCGGGACTTGGTGAATATCCTGTTCCATCCTCACCTGTAACGTTCGAACACAGTAGGGCCAATTCTGCAAAACGAGCGCCTTTACTCGGCGAGCATACAGAAGAGATACTAAGTAGTGTCGCTGGCATCACAGATACAGAAATTGCCCAGTTGTTTGACCGTGGAATTGTTGCAGGCTCAGGTATGTAGGCGCGAGCTGTCATTATTGCTTCTTGCTGCTGAAAGACTAGAGACTGAATTTTTAATTGGTCTAGCCTCTTAATAGTTAGGCCTTAGCTAGAAATGTTTATGGATGTTTTTCCAACACGCTCATTTTGTGCTCTCTTATACGGCAGTAAGCGTATTCATAAAGTTGTTTGAAAAAGTATTATAAGGCCAGCTCGGGATCAATATCTTAACCATAGTGATCAGCTTGCCATGATGTTCGCCCAAGAAGCCGATAAGATAATTGGTTTTTAGTCACTTAAACTGATAGCCCCATACAATGTTTATGATGTACCAAATGGGCGGGTCATCGGTACTAATTCCCTATGGATCTGGAGCGAACAGGTTTTGGTCGTATAGTATTTGATTAAAGCCTTACAGTATTTAAGGTGGCCAAGTTACGGCCTATCTATGCGACTATCTCGAAGGACAACCCGAATGGTCTGGCTTATTAATCCTCGTTGGGTTTTATTGATCCCCGCGAACTGGGAACAGTCATCTCAAAAACGCTTTCTGTTCCTGCGGGCTAACCAGTGAATTATCGCGGTGAGCGTTTTGCCAAAATCCTTTGCAAAGTTCTGCGGTGCATATTGAGCCGCCTCGCTGTCTCGCTGACATTGCGATCGCAAAGCTCATATACCCTCTGGATATGCTCCCAACGCACACGGTCAGCGCTCATTGGGTTTTCTGGCGGTGGTGGTAAATCATCGTCTTTTGCCAGAAGTGCATTCATCACATCTGTGGCATCC
>JAOGIM010000044.1 GCA_028150825.1 Paracoccaceae bacterium | reverse complement strand
TGCGAATACCGTCCAACTTGCGGCGCACCAAGCCAGATGCAACTAACGAATCTTCTGAAATCTCAGCGGACGCGTCAAGTTTTCCGTCTGTGATAAACTTTTGAACCAAACCCAGGTTCATTACCGCAAATTTCTTGCGGTTTGGTTTGTTAAATCCACGTTTTGGCAAACGCTGATATAGGGGCATTTGCCCACCTTCAAATCCATTTATTGACACGCCCGAACGCGACTTTTGACCCTTGATACCGCGTCCAGCAGTTTTACCTTTGCCAGACCCTACACCGCGCGCAACACGTTTCTTTTTGCGTGTCGCACCTTCATTATCGTGTAATTCATGTAATTTCATGTCGCTTCTCCTTTGCCGGAACTACCTCCCAGCGACGGATTGAGGCAAACACGGCATACATTGATCTGATTCTAAGGCACAATGCCAAAAGAAACTTATAAACGGAAGCGCTGCGCCACGCAAGTCCCTCTACAACCACTAAAGGTAAACCTTAGCGTAACTATATTGAGCTCACTATTCATTAGTCTGCACCTTCCCCTATGACGTTGGTAGAACCACCCTTGATTCATGCTACGAACGAGCGGGCAAACTTTAAATCAACTCGGCATTCAAACATTAAAAATTAGTGGTCATTTTGGTAGTTTTTTAAGTATTGCCAGCAAGTGAGGTAACATCTATACCTTCTGAAAACTATATTTAAGGTGTGATTTCTACCACCAAGAATGCCCGCAAAAAAATACGTTTTGACTATAAGGCTTTGGATAACTGGTTAAAATTTGCCTCCAAAATTTAAGCTTTCATGAGACGCGACCTGCCTGAAGTAGTGATATTTCTATAAACTAATTCTAGATAAATTAATTTGGATTATTTGCGCCTTCAGATCAGCAGTAACACAAATTAAAGGATTTCGTATGACCGTCACATATAGGGATTAGGTTCCTATAGATTGCGAAAAGAGAGTTCATACTATTGCGACCCAAATTGCCACTTCAACCTCTGATGCAATTTTTGCCCACATTCAAAATCTGGCCAAAAAAAATCGCATCATTCATAAAGAAGAATGCTTCAATCTCAATCCAGCAACAAATGTCATGAACCCAAAAGCTGAAGCTCTACTATCTTCTGGTATTGGCTCGCGTCCCTCACCTGGATATCCAGGGGCTAAATATGAAATGGACACCGAAGCTATTGAAGAAATTGAAGTGATCACAGCTCAGATCTGTGCCGAAGTTTTTGAGGCAGATTTCTGCGAAATTCGTGTGCCCGCCGGCGCGATTGCCAACCTTTATGGTTTTATGGCTACTTGCAAACCCAGAGATACCATTATTGTGCCACCCACTTCTCTCGGTGGGCATGTCACGCACCGCGATGCATGATGTGCAGGCCTTTACGGATTGCGCATTCTGGATGCACCGATACAGGGCGATGGCTATACAGTCGATAGCAACGCGCTTCGTGATCTCACCGAAAAGGAACGCCCTAAGTTAATCACCATTGGTGGCAGCCTCAATCTTTTTGAGCATCCCGTGGCAGAAGTCCGCATGATAGCAGATGAGGTCGGCGCAAAAGTCATGTTTGATGCAGCGCATCAATGCCGGATCATCGCAGGTAAGGCGTGGTCTAACCCATTGTCTGAGGGAGCCCATTTCATGACGATGAGCACTTATAAAAGCCTTGGTGGGCCCGCAGGCGGTTTGGTATTGTCCGATGATGCAGAAATTGCCAAAAAACTGGATGCAATCGCGTTTCAGGGCATGACCACAAATTTTGATGACGCAAAATCAGCCACACTTGCCGTGACTATGCTGGACTGGCGCAACTATGCCAAAGCCTACCCCGCGGAAATGATAGCGCTGTCCAAAGCGTTGAGTAATGCTCTGGACAGGGGTGGAGGGCCAGTATTTTTAGGAAAACAGGGATTTACCAATTCGCATCAATTTGCAATTCTGAGCGCACCTTTCGGTGGGGGGCAAACCGCGTCTAAAATTCTACGGAAAGGAGGATTTCTAGCCTGTGGAATAGGTCTGCCATGCTACCCTGTTTACTGAGATATGAACGGATTGCGGATTGGGACGCCTGAACTGGTCAGGTGGGGTATGACCACAGACCACGCCGATCAATTGGCTAATCTAATCTTGCGAGCGATCAAAGGCACACAAGTTCAAAAGGAGGTTTCGCAACGGCGGCGCAATTTTAAAACCTTAAAATTTATCCATGCTTAATGAACTAAACGCCTCTGCGCTCTCAGCAAAGATCAGTTTAGATTAGGCCAGTTTTTTTCACACTATACAAAAAAATCTCCGCAATGACGTGGCCAAAAGAACGTATACTGTCTGCAGGTTGCTTTAAATCTGGCACTTGTACTTTCGTGCTACCCGGGCGAACTGCCGAGAATTTTCTTGAGACCCTGTCCTCAAAGAAAGCGCAATCCTGTAAACAAATCCCACTCTCAGTCGCAACTTTGAGGTAAATTTCAAGTCCAGCTTTACTATGTGTGGCCTGATCTCCGCCGAACAAAAAGCTGATAAGACGTTGAATACCTGCAATTTTTAGAAGGTAAATGGGATTTTCAGTTCTAGAATGTGTTGCGATAATCGTTGGTGTGCCGCCTTCCCATAATCTTATCAAAGGCTCTTTAACACCCATTTTCAGTGGCATATCTTTGGCTCGTTTGCTAAGAATACATGTGCCTCATCTGCATGCAAATTTGGTGATTTATACAAGAAGACTTAAGCTTATCTCCAAGATTTTTATCGACAGCAAGGCAAAACCAAATGCAATCGTAAAATATATGCTCCCTACCAAACAGTCCAAAATTTTGAAGGCTTTGGAAAGAAGGTATCCAGAAACGTTAATTTAATGGCACCACAATGGCCCAAATAATTATAAATCCAGCCACACCAATCTATGCGTTTAAGTTATACGGTCAGGCTACCAATGAGCTTGCACACAAACAATAAAATCCCCAAGTAGTATCAGGATGGTTTAGGGCAAATTTACAAAAAGGTCGTTCAGTCTCGCTCTTCGATTATCTCGACCATATGCGAAATTTTATCAACCATGCCTCGTACAGAAGGCGTATCCTCTAACTCACGTGTTTTGTGCATTTTGTTAAGCCCTAGCCCAATAAGGGTCTGACGCTGTTTTGCGGGGCGGCGAATCGGCGAACCGACCTGTTTTACGACGATGGTTTTTGCCATTTGTCTAATCCTTATGCTTCTACCGTTTCGCTCGCCTGAACCGGCGCATCGTTACGACGTAAAATATCTGCAACCTTTTTTCCACGCCGCTGAGCGATCATTCGTGGGCTCGACTCACGGGCCAAACCATTCATTGTTGCGCGGATCATGTTATAAGGGTTTTGGGAACCTATAGACTTTGCAACAACATCCTGCACACCCAACATTTCAAATACTGCACGCATTGGGCCACCTGCGATTATACCTGTCCCTGTCGAGGCCGTACGCATCACAACCTTTCCAGCACCATGACGACCTTCGATATCATGGTGCAACGTGCGACCCTCACGTAGAGGAATACGCACCATACTCCGTTTTGCCTGTTCAGTAGCTTTGCGGATAGCTTCGGGTACTTCTTTAGCTTTCCCTTTGCCAAAACCAACTCGGCCCTTTTGGTCACCGACCACAACAAGAGCGGCAAAGCCAAAACGCTTACCACCTTTGACAGTTTTTGATACACGATTGATCGCAACAAGACGATCGGCGAACTCAGGCGCTTCGTCGCGGTCGCGCCGTCCCCGGTTGTTTGGTTCTCTAGCCATTCCTACGTCTCCTTAAAATTTCAGACCGCCTTCACGTGCAGCATCGGCCAATGCCTTGATACCCCCGTGAAACAAAAACCCACCACGGTCGAAATAGCAGGTCTCCACGCCAGCCGATTTAGCACGCTCAGCGAGCAATGAGCCAACTTTCCACGCTGCATCAACATTGTTTTTCCCAACCAAACCAAGATCCTTTTCCAAGGACGAAGCTGCTGCCAAAGTACGGCCCTGCAGATCGTCAATCAACTGGGCACTTATATTTTTGTTACTGCGATGAACGCTTAGACGCACACGTCCTGAGTTCATCTTCCGCAGTTTGTTCCGAACGCGCAGGCGGCGCTTCAAGAACAGTTGTCTTTTGCTGTTTGCCATAGTGAGCGTCCTTACTTCTTTTTGCCTTCCTTACGGAAAATAAATTCACCTTTGTAGCGAATACCTTTGCCTTTGTAAGGCTCAGGCTTACGCCATTTTCGAATCTCCGCAGCGACTTGACCAACTGCTTGTTGATCGATTCCCTCGACGACAATTTCGGTCTGCTTGGGAGCTGAAACTGTCACACCTTCGGGCGCTATGTAATCCACATCATGCGACAAGCCAAGGTTCAGCTTTAGAACTTGACCCTGCATCTGCGCACGGTAACCGACGCCAGTAATCTCGAGTTCTTTTTTAAAGCCCTGGGTTACGCCCAACACAAGGTTTGAGATCATAGTGCGGCTCATACCCCATTGCTGGCGCGCTCTCTTTGAACCTCCACGCGGAGTTACTGATACGGCGCTATCTTGGACTACGATTGTAACATCATCAGTCGCAGAATAGCTGCGAGTACCCTTTGGCCCCTTAACTTCAACAGTCTGACCGGAAACAGATGCCGTAACACCCGAAGGCAGTTCAACTGGTTTTTTGCCAATACGAGACATCCAAGCCCCCCTAGAATACTGTGCAGAGCACTTCGCCACCAACATTGGCAGAGCGTGCAGCTGCATCAGACATGACACCTTGAGATGTCGATACGATTGATAATCCAAGACCCTGACGGACCTGTGGAATATCTTTAACGCTCAAATAGACGCGACGGCCAGGCTTTGAGATCCGCTTAACTTCGCGAATTACCGGGTCGCCGTCAAAATACTTAAGGCTTATTTCAAGCGCAGGGTGTCCCCCTTCGCCTAAAGTTTTCTCGTAGCCCCGAATATAACCTTCATCCGCAAGCACATCGAGCACCCAACAACGTAATTTTGAAGCCGGGGATTGCACCACGGGTTTCCTGCGCATCTGTGCATTTCTAATACGGGTCAACATATCACCGATAGGATCATTCATAATGTCTCTCCTTTACCAGCTTGACTTGACCATACCGGGCAGTTGCCCGCTGGAACCTAGCTCACGCATTGCTATCCGCGAAATTTTTAGTTTTCGATAATATGCATGTGGGCGTCCAGTGAGCTGGCACCGGTTATGCAGCCTGCTAGCAGAACTATTTCGAGGTAACTTTGCAAGTTTCAGACGCGCACTAAACCGCTCTTCCATCGGCTTGGATACATCCTTTGCGATTTCTTTCAAAGCGGCACGTTTGGCAGCATATTTATCCACCAGAATTTGACGCTTTTTCTCGCGTTCGATCATTGCTTTCTTAGCCATGTCTCTTCCCTTTCCGCTGATCAAATACTAAACGGCACATTAAAATGGGCCAACAGCGCCTTAGCTTCCGCATCGGTATTTGCAGTCGTTGCTATTACAACATCTAATCCCCACATCTCATCAACTTTATCAAAGTTGATTTCCGGGAACACAATATGCTCTTTAATCCCAAATGCATAATTCCCACGTCCGTCAAAGCTCTTACCTGACACGCCGCGAAAGTCACGAATACGAGGCATCGCAATTGTCACCAGCCGATCTATAAATTCGTACATTTGAACGCCCCGTAAAGTCACTTTTGCACCAAGGGGCATATCCTCGCGAACCCGAAAGCCAGCAATAGATTTCTTGGCTTTTGTGATAACAGCCTTTTGACCTGCGATTGTTGTCAAATCTTCCTGAGCGGACTTAGCTTTCTTACTATCCCTTACTGATGCGCGACCAGCCCCGATGTTAAGCACAATTTTGTCCAACCGCGGTACTTGCATATCGTTCTTGTAACCAAACTCTTCTTTCATGGCCGAACGGATCTTCTCATCAAAGGCTATCCGCATCCGAGGCTTATAATTTTCGGTATCAAGCATCGATAACATCCCCTGTAGTTTTGGCGAAGCGAACTTTCTTACCATCCTCAATGCGAAAGCCAACACGCGTTGCCTTTCCATTTCCATCCAGCGTTGCAAGATTGGAAAGAGCAATCGGCATTGCTTTGGGGACACGCCCCCCCTGAGAAGTTTGAGTTTGTTTTGTATGCCGGATCGCCATATTCACACCATCAACAACGGCTTTGTTGGCTTGTGGATCAATAGATGCGATAACACCCTCTTTACCCTTGTCCTTCCCGGCAAGCACAACAACTTTGTCGCCTTTACGCAACTTCGCAGCCATCAGAGCACCTCCGGAGCAAGAGAAATAATTTTCATGAAGTTTTTAGCTCGAAGTTCTCGAACGACTGGACCAAAAATCCGCGTACCCACTGGATCACCCGAATTGCTCAAGATAACGGCCGCATTACTATCAAACCGAATAGCAGTACCGTCATCTCTTCGAACTTCCTTAGCAGTACGAACAACAACAGCTTTACGCACGTCGCCCTTCTTCACACGGCCGCGGGGAATAGCTTCTTTCACAGAAACTACGATTATATCACCTACGGAAGCATATTTGCGCTTAGAGCCACCTAGCACTTTGATGCACTGAACTCGGCGTGCGCCCGAGTTGTCAGCTACATCCAGATTAGTTTGCATCTGGATCATTTTAATTCTCCCGACCTTTGGGGGGCTTTCATAGCCAAATCCCCAGGGTTTCGATTAAACTGAAAGGTCTATCAGCCTTAAGCCTCCAGAACCTCCCAGCGTTTTGACTTCGATCTTGGTGCACATTCTATAATCCGAACATTGTCACCAATCTTGAAGGAATTCTCCTCATCGTGGGCCCGGTACTTCTTGGACCTACGTATCGTCTTTTGCATTACTGGGTGTTTGAACCGACGCTCGACGGAAACTGTGATTGTCTGTTCGTTTAAGTCGCTCGTCACAACACCTTGTAGTATTCGTTTCGGCATTCTGTGACTTCCTTATTCAACGGCCGCGGTTGCGGCCTTTTCGTTCAACACAGTTTTAACGCGTGCAGCTGCGCGTTTTACACCACGCATGCGGGCTGTGTTTTCCATCTGCCCGGTAGCCTGCTGAAAACGTAGATTGAACGCTTCTTTCTTAAGGCTCGCCAGCTCGTCTTTAAGCTGGTCCGGGGTCTTATTTCTCAATTCCTGGGCGTCCATCGCCTTATCCTTCTATCAGAAGCCACTGATCTGGTCAGCGCTTTTCCAACAAAACATGACCCCTAATCGATTATTAAGGGACTGTAAATTCTTACCAGTCTTCTCGCACCACCACGCGGGTTTTAACCGGCAACTTCATCGCGGCAAGACGCAAGGCTTCTCTTGCCACAGTTTCATCTACGCCGTCAATCTCAAACATGATACGCCCAGGTTTAATTTTGGCAGCCCAGAAATCAACAGAACCTTTACCTTTACCCATGCGGACTTCGGTGGGCTTTGATGTGACCGGAGTATCCGGAAAAATCCTAATCCATACGCGGCCTTGCCTTTTCATATGCCGAGTCATCGCACGTCTTGCGGCCTCGATTTGCCGAGCTGTAATTCGCTCAGGCTGTGTCGCTTTAAGACCATAAGAACCGAAATTCAGGTCAGACCCGCCTTTTGCAAGGCCGTGAATACGGCCTTTATGCAACTTACGGAATTTTGTACGCTTAGGTTGAAGCATTTTCTATTCCTTCTCAGCGACGACTGGCCGGTCCACGCGGGGCGGGACCATCCTGAAGTTCTTGTGCTTTGCGATCACGCGCCTGTGGATCATGTTCCATAATCTCACCTTTGAAAATCCAGACTTTTATTCCAATAATCCCGTAGGCGGTCTTAGCTTCAACATTGGCATAATCAATATCTGCACGTAAGGTGTGCAAGGGAACGCGGCCTTCACGATACCATTCGGTCCGCGCGATTTCTGCGCCGCCAAGGCGACCAGCAACGTTTACTCGAATACCAAGCGAACCCATGCGCATTGCATTTTGCACTGCACGTTTCATTGCACGCCGAAAAGACACACGGCGCTCAAGCTGCTGAGCAATACTTTCACCTACCAATTGAGCATCGAGTTCTGGCTTGCGAACTTCTACAATGTTCAAATGCAGTTCTGACGCTGTAATCTCCGCCAGCTTTTTTCGGAGTGTTTCAATGTCTGCACCTTTTTTACCGATAATAACACCGGGACGGGCCGTGTGGACAGTAACCCGACACTTTTTATGGGGGCGCTCTATGATGACTTGGGCAATACCAGCTTGGCCACATTCGTCCTTGATAAATTTGCGCATGCGAAGATCTTCAAGCAGAAGATCGCCATAGTCTTTTGACTCTGCATACCAGCGACTGTCCCAGGTACGGTTTACCTGAAGGCGCATGCCAATTGGATTAACCTTCTGTCCCATTACGCTTGCTCCTCTACTTGACGTACCTTGATCGTAAGTTCAGAAAACGGCTTAATTATACGGCCAAACCGACCACGCGCACGAGGACGACCCCGTTTAAGTGTAAGATTTTTACCGACATAAGCCTCAGCAACCACCAGCTCATCTACGTCCAGATTATGATTGTTTTCGGCATTTGCGATTGCTGATTGAAGACATTTTCGAACATCGCTAGAGATGCGCTTTTTGCTGAATGTTAGAACATTTAATGCACGATCAACCTTCTTGCCGCGTATCATAGCAGCGACAAGATTGAGTTTCTGCGGGGAGGTACGAAGCATGCGAAGTTTTGCCATTGCTTCATTTTCAGCCACGCGGCGGGGATTTTTTTCTTGACCCATGGCTCTACTTCCGTTTTGCTTTTTTATCGGCACCGTGACCATAATAGGTACGGGTTGGAGAGTATTCTCCAAACTTCTGGCCAATCATATCTTCTGATATCATCACCGGAATATGCTTACGTCCGTTGTAGACACCGAATGTCAAACCAACAAACTGGGGAAGGATAGTTGAACGGCGAGACCAGATTTTGATCACTTCGTTGCGGCCACCTTCGCGAGATACTTCGGCTTTCTTGAGCACGTAAGAGTCAACGAAAGGACCTTTCCAAACAGAGCGAGACATATCTTAACGCCCTTTCTTTTTGGCGTGACGCGAGCGGATTATAAGCTTTTGCGACGCTTTGTTTTTATTACGGGTCCGTTTACCCTTTGTAGGCTTACCCCAAGGCGTAACAGGGTGACGTCCACCTGATGTACGACCCTCGCCACCGCCGTGCGGATGATCGACAGGGTTCATAACAACACCACGAACCGATGGACGAACGCCTTTGTGGCGCATGCGTCCAGCTTTACCTTGGTTCTGGTTACTGTTGTCGGGGTTTGATACCGCGCCAACTGTGGCCAGACATTCCTGGCGCACCATCCGCACTTCTCCCGAGCTTAGACGCAACTGGGCATAACCACCGTCTCTGCCTATGAACTGAGCGTATGTACCAGCGGCACGTGCAATTTGACCACCCTTGCCCGCTTTCATCTCGATATTGTGAACGATAGTCCCAATCGGCATACCCGAAAACGGCATTGTGTTGCCAGGCTTAATATCAGCCTTCGCACTCGCGATGACTTTTTCACCAACTCTAAGACGCTGGGGTGCTAGGATATAAGTCTGTTCCCCATCATCATATTTCACCAATGCAATGAACGCGGAACGGTTGGGATCATATTCAATCCGTTCCACCGTCGCCGAAACATCAAATTTACTACGTTTAAAGTCTACGATCCGGTAGAGGCGCTTTGCCCCACCGCCGCGACGACGCGAAGTTATACGTCCGGTGTTGTTTCGTCCGCCCGATTTTGACAAACCTTCTGTGAGAGATTTGACAGGACGTCCTTTCCACAGCTCCGAACGGTCGATCAGCACCAGCCCGCGCTGGCCCGGCGTCGTTGGCTTATACGACTTAAGTGCCATGCTTTCTGTCTTCCGTTTACTAACGCGAGGCTTAGCCTCGCTATGGTTAAACCCCAATTGAGGTCATTTAAAAGGCCTAAGACCTTTTTTCAACTGAAAACGACCAGAACTTAGATCAGGGCGCTTACAGATTCGCTAACGTGTATCAAAGTCCAGTGGTGACGTCGATAGTGCTGCCCTCTTCGAGGGTGACATAAGCTTTTTTCACATCTCTGCGTTTACCAAGCATACCGCGAAAGCGCTTTTTCTTTCCTTTAGTGACCACCGTGTTGACGGCTTTCACTTTGACGCCAAAAAGCACTTCCACTGCTTCTTTAATCAGCGGCTTATTGCTATCAATCGAAACTTCAAAAACCACTGCACCGCTTTCAGAAGCCAACGTCGCTTTTTCCGTAACGATAGGCTTTCGGATCACATCATAAAGATCTGCTTTCACGCTCATTTTAAACGAGCCTCCAATGCTTCTACCCCAGCTTTTGTAATTATCAGCGTATCACGTTTAAGAATGTCAAAAACGTTTGCGCCCACAGACGGGAGAATGTCTAATCCATCTATGTTACGCGCCGCCTGAGCGAACTCAGTATTTACTTTTTGGCCATCAATGATCAAAGCACGCTTCCAACCAAGGCTCTTAATCTGCTTGGCAAGAGAAGAAGTTTTTCCGTCGCTTACAATATCGTCAATAATAACCAGCGATCCCGACTTAGCCTTTGCAGAAATAGCCATTTTTAGGCCCATTCTACGGATATTCTTTGGCAGGTCATGTCCGTGACTGCGGGGAGTTGGACCTTTGTATATACCACCGCCACGAAAGATTGGAGCCGAACGGGCACCGTGACGTGCACCTCCAGTCCCTTTTTGCCGATAGATTTTCTTGGTAGAATAGCTAACTTCAGAACGCGTTTTTACTTTATGAGTACCAGCTTGTGCATTATTACGCTGCCAGCGTACGACGCGGTGCAAAATATCTACACGCGGCTCAATATCAAAGATTTCATCGCCAAGTTCAACGCTTCCGGCTTTGCCACCGTCAAGTTTGATTACATCATGTTTCATGCTTCACCACCTTCTGCGGGCGCTTCTTGTACAGCCACGTCATCATACCGTAAAGCTGCTGGAAATGGAGCTCCATCTGGAAGAGGTTTTTTACAAGCGTCTTTAACAGTGACCCAGCCCCCTTTTGAACCAGGTACTGCACCTTTGATCATGATAAGACCACGGGCTGCATCAGTTCTTACCACTTGCAGATTCTGAGTCGTTACGCGAGCAGCGCCCATGTGACCAGCCATTTTCTTACCTTTAAAAACTTTACCAGGCCCTTGACACTGGCCTGTAGATCCATGTGACCTATGACTGATGGACACACCGTGCGAAGCACGAAGACCTTTAAAATTATGTCTTTTCATCGCACCGGCAAACCCTTTACCAATCGATGTACCAGACACATCAACAAATTGACCTTCCGAATAATGATCAGCCGTGATTTCTGCACCAATATCGATTAAGTTCTCAGGCGCAACACGAAACTCTGCCACTTTACGCTTGGGCTGAACTTTGGCCACACCGAAATGCCCGCGCAGAGCCTTGGACACATTTTTAGCTTTGATAGTACCAGCGCCCAGTTGCACTGCAGTATAGCCGTTTGAATCAGATGTACGCTGCGCGATCACCTGAAGGTTTTCCATGTGAAGAACGGTTACAGGAACCTGCTTACCATCCTCCAAGAATAGCCGCGTCATGCCGACCTTCTTTGCAATAATTCCAGAGCGCATCTTTATGCTCCTATACCGAAATCTGCACGTCAACACCGGCAGCCAAGTCAAGCTTCATGAGAGCATCAACAGTCTGAGGTGTCGGATCAACAATATCTAAAAGCCGCTTGTGTGTGCGGATTTCAAACTGTTCGCGAGACTTCTTGTTTACGTGCGGACTGCGTAGCACTGTGAATTTCTCTATTTTATTTGGAAGCGGAATAGGTCCGCGAACTGAAGCACCGGTACGC
>JAOGIM010000043.1 GCA_028150825.1 Paracoccaceae bacterium | reverse complement strand
GACAATCTGTCGGCTGCTTCCCACCCGGCTATAACCAGCGCTTGTGACTGCGGCAAAACCAATGAGAGCTGCAAACAAACATAATAAAGGTTTATGAAATCGACCATGTAATTCTTCGAGCAAACGACCAATCTCTGAACCCGTTTCTTTTAAAACCTGATCTGGACTTGAAAAAAGCTCTTTTGTACTGATATCGTCAAGACGCCGCTTTGCAACTTTACTTTGTGTGAAATACTGGCCGACGTCATAGGTCAGATCATCAAACATTGTTGAGGATAAAAGTTGTGTTTCATGATTAAGAGTTTGGGTCATACCATTTACGAGAACAAGTTTTGTGGTATACTCTAACCTTAGCAGATAGGCCGTTTCTGCGGTATAAATTCGTGAGAAGCCCTTCGAACGGTAATCGGATATGAATACATTTTCTAATTTACCAGCATCCGTTATATGCTCAATGAAAACAGTCGATTTAACTTGGGGATGGACGAAACTTCCCTCTCTCAAAAACTTTGCAGACAGATTTGATGCTATTTGGTGTTCTCTGTAGTGTAGTTGTTTTTTACTGGCAGGCATTATGTAATTAGTCATACCTGCCATCAACAGAGCAATTAAAAGGCCAAAAAAAATTACAGGACGTGACAAACGTAATGTTCCAAGGCCTGCTGCACGTATAACTGTCAATTCGCTTTCGTTATCTAAGCGGTTGGTAACGTAGATCGCCGCAGCAAAACTTGATAAAGGAAAGACGACAGAAATTGCCTGTGGTAAACTTAGGATCGAAAATTCGAGAAAGATCCGCGCCGAATGTCCGTCCGCAATAAGTTTGTCAAAGAGTAAAACTGCCTGATTGACCCAGAAAACAGCTACCAAAACCAAAGAAAAGAATCCAAAGGCAACAAACAGTTGATAAAGAAAATATCGATCAAAACGTGTCACTAACCCGCCCGGACTATTTTTCACTCTGGACATGCTTTATCGTAAATGATTTCTGGGGCAAACTATAATTTGCAAAACCAAGCGGTTCATTGCCGTATACATCTTTGAATAAGTGGAGAAACCTGTGAATATTTCTGATGTGTTGGACTTTCAAAAAACTGATATGACGAATTTGTCTGAACAACAAGGTCGGATTTCTCTTGTTATTTTTAAGGATGCTAAATTAGACCAGTCAGCTAGAATGCTTAACCGGCTTACCCGTGGCTCCTTAGAGCGCATTGTCTCTGATGAGAGTTTTAAAAAACGTAAAAATGGTGACATCGTCACGCTGGCCTACCCCGCAGGACTACAGGTCGAAGCACTTGACGTTGTCATTCTTGATCGTAAGGCGCCTGTAGAAGAGCTGCGCAAAGCGGGGGCAGGTCTTGCAAAAAGATTTGTGAGTAAGGAAGTCTTGATCATCATGGGTTCGATGCGGGATGCGGCAGAGCTTGTTCAAGGGGTAGCGCTGCGTAGTTATAGTTTTCAAGCATACAAAACTGCGTCTGACTCCACTGAACCCGAACGCATAACAGTTATGCATAACGCTTTTGAAAAGCTTAAAGATGAGATGCAGGATCGTCTCGCAGTGGTGGAGGGTGTTTTTTTTACTCGCGATCTTGTGAACGAACCCGCAAATGCACTTACTACAACCAGCTTTGCCGAGCGTCTGATAGAGCTGACACAATTGGGTTTAAGGGTTGAGGTACTTGAGGAAGATCAACTTGCAAAATTGGGAATGGGTGCTTTGCTTTGTGTTGGGCAGGGATCTGAAAGCCCATCCAAAGTTGTGGTTATGAATTGGAACGGTGGTGCAAAGCATGAGGCCCCGCTCGCACTTGTGGGCAAGGGTGTTGTATTTGATACGGGTGGTATTAGCCTTAAACCTGCCGCCAGCATGCCGGAAATGATTATGGACATGGGCGGTGCTGGTGTCGTTTCTGGTACCATGAAAGCGTTGGCAAAACGCAGAGCCAAAGCCAATGTCGTGGGGGTGGTTGGATTGGTTGAAAACATGCCTTCCGGTTCTGCCGTGAGACCTGGTGATATTGTGACCTCAATGAAGGGTAACACGATCGAAGTTCTTAACACTGATGCCGAAGGGCGTTTGGTACTGTGTGATGTTATGTGGTATACTCAAGAAACATTTAATCCATGCGCGATGATTGATTTAGCGACCTTGACAGGGGCTATTATTGTGGCTTTGGGTTCGGAAAATGCAGGTATTTTTTCCAATGATGATACTTTTTGCAACGCTCTTTCGGCTGCCGCTAACGCAGAGACAGAAGGCGTGTGGCGTATGCCATTGGAACCTGGCTATGATAAACTTCTCAAATCGACGGCCGCCGATATGGCCAATATTGGAGGCCGAGCAGCAGGATCGATTATCGCAGCTCAGTTTTTGAAAAGATTTGTGAAAGATGAGATTCCATGGATTCATATGGATATTGCTGGGGTGACTTATGCAAAAAAAGAAGGAATCTATTCACCACCTGGCGCATCCGGTTGGGGTGTTATGACGTTGAACCGCCTGGTTCTAGAAATGATGGAAAAGGGTTAGACTATGGGGGCTGCGTATTTTTATCACCTTACACAGAACCCCCTTGAGCATGCACTTCCTCTTTTGCTAGAAAAAGCCTTGCAGGCTGGTTGGCGTGTCGAAGTTCGCGCCAACGATGAACAAAGGCTAACCTGGCTAGATGAAAAGCTGTGGTTGGGGCCTGAGGATAATTTTTTACCTCACGGGCTTGCTGGAGGCGCACACGATGACTGTCAGCCGATTTTACTAAGTTTAAAACCAACCGGTCTGGCGGATTGTACTGTGTCTGTGGATGGTGCGTTAATCACACAATACGAAGTAGAGGCGAGTGAAAGAATTTGCATTATCTTTAACGGTTTAGATGAACAGCAGTTAAACGTTGCAAGACAGCAATGGAAATCTTTAACCGAAGCAGGATGCCAATCTCAGTATTGGTCTGAAGAATCTGGCTACTGGCAGAAAAAAATGGAAAAAAATGCACCATCAGCCTAGCGCGTCAGGATCATTTGGTTCTGCTTAATTTCAATGGCGTTAAATTTGTTGAGATAACTCATTCCAAGCAAGGAAGCCCGCATCTCACCTTCGTTAACTGTTGCCTTCACATTTTTTTCTGAATATCCACCAAGGGAAATCGTATTCAAACGTACTGGGGCCAGGCGCACCCTCCCATTTGCAGTATTCGCGTATGCCCAATATTCTAAATCCTTTTCATTGAATCCAAGCGTCTTGGCATCTTGTTGGTTCAACACGATCTCAGAGGCACCGGTATCGATCAAAAACTCAATCTTTTTGCCATTTACGGTCAGTTCTAGACGAAAATGACCATCATTGTGTTTGGGTATAATGATCCGTCCACTTTCTTCATTTTGAAAAAGAGTTGTGGGACCTGCCTGGCGAATATCTTCCCACCCTGCAACCGCAGCGACCACCGCCATAAAGATCAAGAGCCAAACTCCAGCCTGTCGGGCCAGTTTTCCAAACTCACCTGAGCGGGTCATAAGAATCGAAGCCAAAATAACGGCAACCAGGATGGACAAATAAATCAGTCTTACAAAATCGTTATTTTCCATTGATTTATTCAGCCATCTTAACAAAAAAAGAAGTTTTGAAGAATATATTTAAAAGATTTTTATATAGAAGATGTCTTAATGTTTGCAATTCTAATGCAAAACTAGACAAGTCTAAAAATGCACTAATTAAATTAAAAGGTCGACTGATATTGAAAAGCATCGATTTTAATCCTGCATTAAAAAATGCAACGTCTAAAAGTTGCATACTGAAGTGAGAAAATAATTACAGTTAATTGCTAATTTAAAATCAATGTGGTGTTGATCTCTAAATTTACAATATTTTTTGCTCTGTTACCTACAACTTACACTATTCACTCCAACAGAGCCATAATTTACCATTAAGCCTTAAGAAATTTGACTGGTTAAAGGAGCTCAGATTTGAAGGCAGGGCCTTTAGCTGGGTGGAAATTGTTGGCCTTATCTGTGAACCTCTCTTTGGTTAAATTTAAGAATATTTAAACACGTTGCATATATTCGCACTGTTTCCTTGAACTAAACATAACCACTCGGTAAAGGCTACCATTTTAGAAATTGGTGGCAAATGGAAGCAAACTTTTCTCATTTAACTGTGCTATGGTTTAACAGAGGGTCAAAATTTCATTGGCTTGTTCGACAATTCTCAGAAAGAATGAAGATGTGTTCGCTTTTAGGGTTATAGCAACATTAGTTAATCTTTCGTAAATTTTTTAAAAAAGCGCTGGCAAAATAACAATATGTGTTAACCAAAGACAGCATGGCTCTCATCCGAATGTTGAGCACACTGAACGCCTGGAGCAACCCACTTATGCAGGCGTAGGCTTGAGTTGCAGCGTAACAGCCCAAAAAATGTCCAGGCCATACCTTACCGACATCTTTATATGTACCTAGCATGGACAAATAAAGTCGCTTTCGAAATATATAACTGAGTCATTTTTATCTCAGGATAAATTGAAAACTAAATCAAATCTTTCGCTTTTTTTAGTAATAAAATGGAATTCAGATACCACCTATGAATAATTTTTAAAAAAAATATTTATATATAAAACTGATCTTGTCGTTAAATATTTCATGACGGTTAAAAACGCATGATCTAGGCAAACCGGCCAAACTTGTAGCCTTCAACATCATGAGGTACCAGTCGAATGAGAAAAACTTCTGTATCACTCATAAAAGTTCAGACGTCATCTTTGCAGAATTTAGTGATATAATGGAGGTTTAAAAGGAACGTTTAAAATTCAGTGCAGTTAATTCGCTGGTCGACAACAAGTCCAATGCCGCGATTTCAACTGAGTTTTCTTTGGAACTTGACTGTGACTAATAGCTTACACGCGCTGCAAATGTGATTAGTTTCAAAGCCGAAAAAATTGCAGAGGTTAAGCTTTATTCACAAGATAAGGGTTCCAAAAACGCCTTTGAGGGCAACTAAGAGTGAGAATGGTCGCAAAAGTTTGTAGCACGACCTATGCCGCATGCTTTGCTGCCTCTAATCTCTCCTCAGCATCAATCCAGAGAACTTCAGCGCGTTCAAGTGCTTCCATCACTTCTGCATATTTGCGGTTCCATGTCTCCAGCTCGCCAATGCGACTGTTTTCATAAAGTTCAGGATTTGCGAGTTTTTCCGCCAGTTTTTCGCGCATTTGATTGAGCTTTTCTAGGCGCCCTTCATTTTTGCGAACCTCGGTCTTAAGAGATAAAATTTCATCTCTACTAACCCGCTGGACTTTAGGCTTTTCTTTTGCAAGTTTATCCTTATGTTTTTCGCCACTGATAAGCTCTTTGCGATAGGTTTCCAAGTCCTCTTCATAAGGCTTTACTGCACCATCTTTGATCAACCATAATCTATCTGCAACCAGCGATAGTAGGTGCATGTCGTGGCTGACCAAAATCACAGCGCCAGAATATCCAGTCAAAGCTTCAACCAATGCCTCTCGGCTTTCAATATCCAGATGGTTTGTTGGTTCATCCAAAATCAGCATATGTGGTGCATGTAATGTCGCAAGCAGTAGCGAAAGCCGCGCTTTTTGGCCACCAGATAGACGACAAACCGCTGTATCTGCTTGATCTGGGCCAAGTCCGAATCCAGCGAGTTGGGCACGCAGTTTTGATTGGATGACGCCAGAACGCTCTCGCTGTAAATGCTGAAGTGGTGTTTCATCTGTATAAAGCTCGTCGACTTGATGCTGCGCGAAATAACCAATGCGCAGCTTGGATGACCGTGTCAGTTTACCTGACATACAGTGCAAGCGGTCTGATAAAAGCTTGGATAGAGTTGATTTACCTTGTCCATTTCGACCAAGTAAAGCAATGCGATCATCTTGATCAATGCGGAGATCAAGGTGTTTTAGTACAGCTTTTCCATCGTACCCGACTTCGCCCCCTTCAATGCGGATAATGGGCGGAGATAGCTCTTCAGGCTCAGGAAAGGTGAAAACCCGACGCGCGGCTTCTTCTGGGGCGGCGATCATATCCATACGGTCAATCATCTTAAGTCGGGCTTGCGCTTGTTTGGCCTTTGAAGCTTTGGCGCGGAAACGATCAACAAAGGACTGCAGATGGGCTTTGCGAGCATCTTGCTTTTTGGCCAGTGATGCTTGCATAGCGCGCCGTTCGGCCCGCTGACGGGCAAACTGGTCGTAAGAACCTGTATAATATGTCAACTTTTTTTCTTCCAGATGTAGAATTGCTCCAACTGATCGGTTCAGCAACGCCCTATCATGGCTAATAATAATTACGGTATAGGGGTATTTGACAAGATAGTTTTCCAGCCAAAGAGCACCTTCTAAATCAAGATAATTAGTCGGTTCGTCCAACAGCAGTAGATCCGGTTGGGCAAAAAGAACTCCCGCCAAGGCCACACGCATACGCCAGCCTCCCGAAAATGCGCTGCACGGCATTTCTTGCTCTTTAGAATTAAATCCAAGCCCTTTAAGAATAGAAGACGCCCGCGCCTCTGCAGACCATGCATCAATGTCATTAAGTCGTGCTTGGATTTCAGCAATCCTGTTGGGATCTTTGGCTATATCTGCCTCAGCGAGCAGCTCTGCCCGCTCCGTATCGGCGGCAAGAACGGTGTCTAGCAGAGAAATCTCGTTTCCCGGCACTTCTTGGGCTACGCCACCGATTCGCGCCCGAGAAGGAAGCGTAATAGCGCCACCCTCCAGAACAAGCTCACCTTTAATTATATTAAAAAGGGTAGTCTTACCTGTTCCGTTGCGCCCAACAAGGCCCACCTTGTGGCCGTTAGGAATATTGGCACTTGCCCCATCAAAAAGAAGGCGACCTTCAACTGCATAAGAAATACTGGATACTGTCAACATATTGGTGCCTTAGCAGGTCGACGCTATATCTTCCATGCAAAATAATTACATTTCTTCAAGGAATTTGATCAGTGTTACCGATATGGTATTGGAAACATTTTTTAAAGCGGTGGTTATTTTTTCCTAATTAACAATTAGGGCCCTATGCATAAAAAACGCTTCGGTCGATTGTAAAAATGTTTTTCAAAGATATCAGCCAAAATTTCATAAACAGACTTTTAAAACCTTTGGGGTCATGTTAGGCGAAAGCGGGAATTAGTAGGTAAGCATAGGGTTTACCAGTAGAAAAAGGACTGTATCATGTCTCTTGAGCGCACATTCAGTATTATCAAGCCAGACGCCACACGTCGTAATTTGACAGGTAAAATCAACGCAAAATTTGAAGCAGCTGGTCTTCGTATTGTTGCACAAAAACGGATCCAAATGACTAAAGCTCAGGCTGAATCTTTTTATGGTGTTCATGCCGAGCGTCCATTTTTCGACGAACTCTGCGAATTTATGTGTTCAGAGCCAGTAATTGTTCAGGTTTTGGAAGGCGAAGGTGCGATATCTAGGAATCGTGAAGTAATGGGTGCGACTAACCCTGTTGATGCAGCTGAGGGCACAATTCGCGCTGAATTTGCAGAATCTGTTGGCGAAAACTCGGTTCACGGATCAGATGCGCCAGAGACTGCTGCAGAAGAAATCGCATATTTCTTCTCTGGTCTTGAGTTGATTGGTTAAGTCGAGCACTTAATTTGAAGATTACTTCAAGTCTTTTG
Source organism: Paracoccaceae bacterium (assembly GCA_028150825.1). Classification (GTDB taxonomy): domain Bacteria; phylum Pseudomonadota; class Alphaproteobacteria; order Rhodobacterales; family Rhodobacteraceae; genus LFER01. Next base: position 4,826 of record JAOGIM010000043.1, on the reverse strand, counting down.
AACTTGGCTCTAAAGCTTTGAATTTGTTCCATTATCTTTAAGGTTCTGCCACAGAAGGGTTTTTTTTGAACGGTGGACGACTTAAGTTTATCAAATAGTTCCCGATGGCTGCGTTTTTCTTGGGACTGGAAATCGTTCCATCGGCGCACCTAAAGTCCCACGAAGACCACATTATAGCCAATGAAATGACGCCGTGTAATGTTTAGAAGTTTCAGCTCCTTCCATCAGTTCCAATGTCCCGCAGTATCTCACCGTCTTCAATTACAGCCTTGATAAGGGGCATATCCAAAGTTGCACCAATAATGCGGACAGAAGTCATGGCTTCAGGAATCCGCAAATTCCGTAGCAAATTGGCATAAAGTGCGCAAGGCATCTCGGTAGGCACCGTCTGCAATGGTCATTGCGATCCTTAAATGGCCAGCTGCGGATTGACCGAAACTTTCACCAGGCATAACGGCAATATGATGCCGGTCGAGAAGGCGGTTGGCAAACTCAATACCGCTTAGACTTGTCGCTCTAATATCGAGCATAACATACATGCCGCCTTGAGGATCAATTGCCTTAACGGTCTTAAAACCCTTTAAAATGTCCAAAGTCATTTCGCGACGCCTCTTAAACGGAGCTGCTATATTTTCTTCAAATTTTACACCTTGGGCCAGAGCAAAGAGAGCGGCCTCTTGAACAAACCCAGCAACTCCGTATGTTGTGTTCGTGGCAAAATCGATGAGATGCCTGATCATGTCTGGCGGTCCTACCACCCAACCAATGCGGCTACCTGTCATGGCATGGCTTTTTGACATAGAGCCAATAACGAGTGTACGCTCTTGCATATCAGGCAAACTGCGCGGTGATATATGTCTTGAGGACCATATTTGCGTTTCATAAACTTCATCGGATATCAACCAAAGATTATGGGTGCTACAGACATCAGCAATCATGCTCATTGTATCATGCGAGTAAATAGCCCCTGATGGGTTATTAGGTGAATTAATAAGCAGTGATCGAGCATCTTGTACAAATTTTTCTATATCGGCCCGCTGTGGTTGAAATCCGAAGTGCGATCTTGTGGGGATAGACACAGCCTCAAGACCCTGAGCACGAAGGGTTGATGGATATGTTGTGTAAAAAGGTTCCACATACAGCGCGCGATCTCCAGGGTCGCATGTCGCGGCATGGGTGGCAAAAAGGCCTGCTTGACCTCCAGGAGTGATGAGGACGTTATCAACGCCTGTAAGGACACCAGTGCGCTCCTGCACGCGCTCGGCAATAGCTTGGCGCAGACTTTGTATACCCGGAACCATAGCATAACCCGTGTTGCCTGCCAAAGCTGATACGTGCATTGCATCCAGAATGCTCTTATCTGTGCGGACATCATGTTCACCAATAGAAAGTTCTGTAACGTTGACCCCTTCGGATATCATTTGTCGTGCCTTCAAAAAGACTTCCCAGCCATCCGAACCGGCTTCGTTAATATTTGATATACGATGGGATTTATGCATTAATCTACTCCGGTAGATTCTATTGTATTTGCAATCGACAACGAAGAAATGTCAAACAGTGTGTCGTTGTGATGTTTGCAATCTTGTGTTCAATTACAAGATGTCCAAAGTAACAGATATCGTTGTTTATATTACTTGTAGAACTCATTCAGCTGGATCACTCTTTATTCATTTTAAATTCTTATCAAAGTTGTTAAGTCAGGCTTAGAGCGCCTTGGAAAGGCAAAAGCTGATGACTATAATACACTTGTACAATTCACTTAACCGCAAAAAAGAGCGGTTCGTTCCATTGGATCCGAAAAATGTGCGCATGTATCTATGTGGGCCTACAGTTTACGACCGTGCACACCTTGGAAATGCACGGAATGTCATAATGTTTGACGTGTTATTTAGACTTATGAACTGGATTTATGGATCTAGCAAGGTAACATATGTACGCAATATCACCGATATTGATGACAAGATAAATCAACGGGTGAAATCATCTGGTCGTGACATCACGGAGATCACCGAAGAGACATCAACCTGGTATCTTGAGGATATGGCTTCACTTGGAAATCTTGATCCAACACATACGCCTCGCGCCACACAATATATTGATGAAATGATAGCAATGATAGTGGACTTGATTGCCAAAGGACACGCTTACAAAGCGGAAGGTCATGTTCTATTTTCGGTTAAAAGCTATTCAGATTATGGTCGCCTTTCGGGGCGTTCGATTGAAGATATGATCGCTGGTGCGCGCGTAGAAATAGCGCCTTATAAGCGCGATCCTATGGATTTTGTGCTTTGGAAACCATCCATGCCCGACATTACAGGCTGGAATAGCCCGTGGGGCAAGGGCCGTCCGGGTTGGCATATTGAATGCTCTGCCATGTCTTGCGCACTTTTAGGACCATCATTCGATATTCATGGTGGTGGCAATGATTTACAGTTTCCCCATCATGAAAATGAAATTGCTCAAAGCTGCTGTGCCTATCCAGATACAGGGTTTGCCAATGTCTGGATGCACAATGAAATGTTGCAAGTAGAAGGTAAGAAAATGTCCAAATCTTTGAACAATTTCTATACGGTGCGCGACCTTTTAAACGAGGGATATGCCGGGGAAGTGATCCGTTTTGTCTTTTTATCGACGCATTACAGCAAACCTATGGATTGGACCAAAGCTAAAGCTCTTGAAGCAGAAAAAATTCTTCGCAAATGGCGTACAATTACAGATTCAACCTCGACATTGGGCGAGGTAAGTCAAGTTGTCTTAAATGCTGTGGCAGACGATCTCAACACAGCTGGTGCGATGGTCGAATTGCATGCGATTGCGGCAAGAGGCGATGCAGATCAACTCAAAGCGTCAGCTTCATTGCTTGGTTTGCTGTGCGATGGAATGGGTGATTGGGCGCTTACGATTGATCTTTCCTATTGGGAAAACAAACTTTTAGAGGCGCGCCAAACGGCTTTAAAATCTAAGGATTTCACCGCAGTCGATCACTTGAAGTCAGTTTACATCTCTGCCGGGCTAGAGGTTAGAATGAGCAATAAAGGTGTAGAACTGGTGCCTACTGCAGGATTTGATATAGGTCGGTTAGACAGTATTGGATAGTTAGGAAACGGCGGATTGTGCCATGGCAAGCAATAGGGCAAGCTTATGATAAAAGAAAAGCTTTATATGTATGACACCACTTTAAGGGACGGTGCGCAAACACAAGGTGTTCAATTTTCAACTCAAGAAAAACAGCGTATTGCGTCTGCTTTAGACGACCTTGGTGTAGATTACATCGAGGGTGGGTGGCCGGGGGCTAACCCGACGGATAATGAATTCTTTGCGCATCCCCCAAATACCTCAGCGATTTTTACAGCTTTTGGAATGACGAAACGGGTAGGTCGATCAGTTGCCAATGATGATGTTCTTGCTGCAGTGATAAACTCGGGTACTTCTGCAGTATGTTTGGTTGGAAAAACCCATGATTTTCATGTTGAAAAAGCTCTTGGTGTTACAATTGATGAAAACCTAAACTCAATAACACAATCAATGGCCCATTTAGTTGTTAGTGGCCGAGAAGCACTTTTTGATGCCGAACATTTCTTTGACGGTTATAAAGCAAACCCAGAGTATGCAATCAAATGTGCAAAAGCAGCTTATGAAAACGGGGCGCGATGGATTGTCCTATGCGACACAAACGGTGGAGCATTACCCTATGAAATTAGTAATATTGTAAGCGCAGTTATAAAAGCGGGCGTACCTGGCGATCATCTTGGAATTCACACTCATAACGACACAGGCAATGCTGTGGCAAATTCGCTCGCGGCGATTTTGGCTGGTGTGCGACAGGTTCAAGGAACATTAAACGGATTGGGCGAACGGTGTGGAAACGCCAATCTGGTCTCTCTTATTCCGACGCTCCTGCTAAAAGAACCATTTGCAAGCCGCTTTAAAACAGGCATTCAAGCACATTCTCTCAAAACACTGACACGCCTATCGCGTCTTGTTGATGATATCCTAAATCGTATATCGCTGCGTCAGGCGCCCTATGTAGGGGCCTCGGCATTTGTGCATAAAGCAGGCTTACATGCCAGTGCTATTTTAAAAGATCCAAGCACCTACGAGCACATAGATCCAGCTATGGTTGGGAATGAACGCCTTATACCCATGTCTAATCAGGCCGGGCAATCAAATCTACGCCAGCGCCTCAACGCAGCAGGTATAAAAGTAGACAAAGGTGATCCGGCCTTAGGTAAAATATTGAACGTGATCAAAACACGCGAGGCACAGGGCTATTCCTATGACACTGCCCAGGCCAGCTTTGAACTTTTAGCACGGCGTGAATTGGATCAAAGCCCAAATTTCTTTGAAGTGAAACGCTATCGGGTGTCCATCGAAAGGCGTAAAAACAAATACAATAAGATGGTCAGCCTTTCAGAGGCCATGGTGGTTGTGAAAGTGGGCGAAGAGAAAAAACTATCAGTTAGCGAATCTATGGATGAAAAGGGATCTGATCTAGGGCCCGTTAATGCACTTGCCAAAGCCCTAACAAAGGATCTTGGCCCCTATCAGACGATTATTAATAACATGAGATTGGTGGATTTTAAGGTTCGCATTACACAAGGTGGGACAGATGCTGTGACATGCGTGGTCATTGATAGCGAGGATTCCCAAGGGCGACGATGGGCCACAGTCGGTGTCTCAGCTAATATTGTTGACGCCAGCTTTGAAGCACTTCTTGATGCAATTAATTGGAAGTTAATCCGCGATTACAGACCGATCTAAGGTTGTTTTCATCTATCAAGTTCTAAGCATGCGTAGGGAGCGCGAGCTAAAGCATGATCTTTAAC
>JAOGIM010000042.1 GCA_028150825.1 Paracoccaceae bacterium | reverse complement strand
TGCAGACCGCTTTGGATTCCAGCCTGAAAACCGGGGGGCGGGGCGCGCCTGGAGATGACCTTGGGACTTAAACCAAATATCACGCGCAGCGATATGTGGATCTTCTCCAGAGGCCTCAGGAGATAAAACAGGGGCAACACAGGCATCTGTGCCTCTAAAGATTTCATCCCATTCTGCAACACTTTTTGTGGCAAACACACCAGAAAGTCGCGCACTGAGTTCCGGCCAGAGGGATTTGTCAAATTGGCGAAGTAACTGCGCATCTTCTTCTAGTCCAAGACATTTCAGGAAAGTAGCGTAAAATTTTGGCTCAAGGCATTGGACTGACATATATCCTCCCCCTTTGGCAGCATAGCATCGGCTCCAATGCGGGCCATCCAAGGTGCTTTGTCCTCGCTCTGTTTTCAAACCACCCGAACTTCGCAAAGAAAGCAGCAATGACATCATATGAGCAGCCCCGTCAACTATGGCTGCATCGACTACGCAGCCCTTGCCGCCGTTCTTGACCCGTAAAAAAGCAGACAGCATTCCTACCACAAGATAAAGAGCGCCACCACCGATATCCCCCACCAGCGTAGGGGGTGTGAACGGTGGTGTATCAGGGTTAGAGGCATACCAAAGTGCGCCAGCCCTTCCAATGTAATTCAGATCGTGGCCAGCATCTTTGGCAAGCGGTCCCTCCTGCCCCCAACCTGTCATACGCCCGTAAACTAAGTTGGGATTATTCTTGAGCACAATTTCAGGTCCAAGCCCCAGTCGCTCCATCACCCCTGGTCGCATGCCCTCTATGAGTCCATCTGCAGTACCAAAGAGAGATTTTACAATTTTTACATCTTCTGAAGATTTAAGATTAAGCACGATGGATCGTTTGCCCCGATCCAATGGATTTTCAGGCGCGTTTCCTGGAGTATCCGCTGGAATCTTACGATGGATTGTAATGACTTCCGCGCCGAGATCTGCCAACAACATAGAGGCAAACGGCGCCGGTCCAAGCCCCTCAAACTCAATAATACGTAAACCTTCGAGCATTTTTTTTCCTCATCCAAACGGCTACAAAAAACAACTAACATAAAAACACTATATGATAAATCAGACGTCGCGTATCAGAAGGATAAACCCAAATCATTCAGTTTTTTTTGCAAGATTAGAGAAGCCCTAATCAAAAGATATACAAACAAGTCTCTTTGTCTTCAGCAATAAACCCTTTGCTTGCATTAAAAGGGCTTCAAATATAAACGTCATTCAAGACCCCTTCAAAAATCTTGTTAAGGAGCCAAAATGCATCTTGCGCAGCTTCCATCCATAAATCTTGACGATTTCCGATCCCCGATGGAGCGATAGATGACCAAACGGACCATAGGTATTCTTGGCGGCATGGGCCCTGAGGCAACTATTCTGCTTCAACAAAGAGTAATGTCCGCCTTACCGACAGCTAAAGATGATGGCGATCACATACCTCTTTTGATCGATATGAACCCACAGGTACCATCACGGATCGACTATCTAATCAACCGGCAAGGTGCCAATCCGGGTCCTATCCTCGCTCAAATGGCTAAGAGGCTTGAAACAGCTGGGGCTGGCGCTTTGGCAATGCCGTGCAATACAGCACATCATTTCGCCGAGACAATCCGTAGCGCTGTTGATATCCCTTTTATAGATATGGTGTCTCTTTCGGCTAAAACGGTAAGTGAACATAGTAGAGTTGGGGATAAAATCGGTATTCTAGCATCCCCGGCTGTGCGAATGACCGGTCTCTTTGAAAGCGCACTTGGCGCATTGGAAAGAAAAGCAATCTGGCCCGAACCAGACGACCATATGCTGCGAGCCATTAGATTAATCAAGAAAGACGGGCCAACACAAGAAGCTGCCAAAATTCTAAGAAAAGCATCGGCAGATCTAGCCGCACAAAGCGCAAAAGTTCAGCTCGTAGCCTGTTCTGAATTTTCGCTTTTAAGCTCAATGCTTAAACGCGCTGACTGCCATATCATCGACACACTAAATGTCTTAACACAGGCCGTTATAGAAACGTCCATGCTCAATTAAAGTAGTTCACAATCGATTTTAAATTGCACCGCACACCAAATAACCTATCATTCCGACCATGATCTTACCCAATATATTCCCTGCAATAAAACCCGTTGGCATCAACGGTATGCTTGTACAGTTTTCAGATAAGCTGAACGAATCCTCTAATCGAGCAGCACTTTCGTTTTGCGATGCCATCCGTCAGCAAAATTGGCCCTGCGTAGAGGAAATATCCTCAACCCTTGCATCTGCATATCTGCGCTTTGATATTCAAAAAGCCTCGCATGAAGAACTTACTCAAGACCTTCAACGCCTATTGCACAATCAGAATTGGTATGAGGCGGCTCTTCCACAAGGTCGCCGTCACCTGGAGATACCCTGCGTCTTTGGGGGAGAGTACGGACCTCAACTAGAAGAAGCTGCAGCTGCGGCAAAACTGTCGACACAAGATGCTATCAAAGAGCTGACATCAGTCAGGACGCGGGTCCTCGCGGTTGGCTTTGCACCAGGTCAGCCCTATCTAGGCCAATTGGGTGAGCATTGGAATATTCCAAGACTTACAACTTTGACCCGGCAAGTGCCAAAAGGCGCATTAATCGTGGCGATCAAACAGTTGATTATTTTTACAGCACCGAGCCCGACAGGTTGGCGTCACATAGGGCAATGTGCCTTTGATTGTTTTCGCCCAGATGAATTAAACCCCTTTGCTTTGCGTCCAGGTGACGAAGTCTCGCTGCGCGATATTGGGGCAAAAGATCTATCGCAGATCAAAGCCAAAGATCGCACCGGCAACGGTGGCGCTACAATAAGTCCGATCTTATGAGCGGTTTGCGCATCACATCTTGCGGTCCCACCCTCAGTATTCAGGACATGGGGCGGCCAGGATATCTGGAACAAGGTTTGTCAATTTCTGGCGTGGCCGACCAATTGGCCCTTTATGAGGCAGGTGCGCTTTTAAGCCATAATGAACCGCAAGCCGCAATCGAGATGGCAGGCATAGGCGGAGCTTTCAAAGCAGAAACCGATATGACAATTGCCCTGACTGGCGCTAGTATGAAAGCCAGTATTGACAGCACACAGGTGGGCTGGAACGCAACACATTTTTTATCCAAAGGCTCGGATCTTAAAATTGGGGGCGTCCAAAACGGCGTTTACGGGTATCTAAGTTTTAGGGCAGGTATTTCGACCAAGCCATTCCTCGGCTCAAGATCTGCACATTTAAGAGGTGGCATTGGCAAAGCTTTGCAGGCGGGCGAATTGATACCGTTAGGACAAGACAACGCAAATACGGCAGGCATAGGCCTCAATTCCGATAAACGCTTTTGCGGGGGAGTAATTCGCATTGTTCCCTCGGTACAAAGCGCACTATTTTCACAACAAGAGCAAAGACGTTTTGCCAATACAGTATTTATCAGATCTTCGCGAGGTAATCGTATGGGCGTTGCCTTTGATTTTGAAGGCGACGGGTTTGCAGCCGAAGGACAACTCAGCATTCTGTCCGAGATAATTGCTGTCGGCGATATTCAAATGACAGGTGATGGAAGACCATTTGTACTTTTACCTGAATGTCAAACGACTGGGGGCTATCCACGTATCGGAACAGTTATCCCAGCCGATTTGCCAAAACTTGTTCAAACCGCACCTGGAAAAAAAGTAACTTTTCAGATGATCACACTTCCAAAAGCTTTGGATGCACAAAAAACATTTGAAGACGATATCAAACGTCTAAGCGAAATGGCCTTCCCTTTGTTAAGGGACCCCAGCACCATAAACGATCTGTTATCCTACCAATTGATCAGTGGCGCCATCTCGGCCACCGCAGACAGTAAGGAGAGCTAAAAATGTACGTTGATTTGAACGCAGATATGGGCGAAAGCTTTGGATCCTGGAAAATGGGCGATGACGCACAATTGCTCGATATAGTGACATCCGCCAATGTGGCCTGTGGATTCCATGCAGGTGATCCGGATGTAATGATGAAAACCATGGCGCTGGCAGAAAAGAATGGTGTTGGCATAGGCGCCCATCCAGGATTTGCCGATCTACAGGGCTTTGGCAGATATCGACTCAACATTCCAGTTTTGACACTACAAAATCAGATTAGGTATCAAATTGGTGCAGCATCAGCTATCGCACAGGCGGCTGGTACGCAGCTTCGCCATATCAAGCTGCACGGCGCTCTATCTAATATGGCGTCAGAAAATGAGCACATGGCGCGTGCCTGTTATGAAGCAGCTCTTTCTGTTGCTCCCAACCTCGCAATAATGGTACTCGCAGGCACTGCGCAAATGGACGCTGTAAAACACCTTGGGTGTAATTGGGTGGGCGAAATTTTTGCCGACCGGGCATATAATGATGACGGCACTCTTGTCGACCGTTCCCTACCCGGTGCTGTCATTCATGACGCAGCCGAGGCGGGTCTAAGAATTGCCAAAATGATCAAAGAAGGTTCCATAATCACCCAAAGCGGAAAACGCATTATCACTGATATCCACACAGTATGTCTGCACGGTGATACCCCCGAAGCCATCGACATTGCCAAATCAGTGCGTTCAGCTCTCGAAGAATCTGGTATTGGTCTTCAAAAGTTTGCAATCTAGAACCTTATATTTAAAACGTAAGTGTAACTTTAAAAGTTCAGTGACACATCCCTATGCACTGCGTTGCATTTTGCTATGTAAAGCGCCTGACCTCGAGTGAGTTTTTCTTGCTGGCGTGCTCCTATACTTGTAGACATAGCTAAAAGGTAAACTTCTAGGGCGACTTCAAAATCGCCTTCAGCTTGCGAGCGCCAAATTTCCTGCGATTGATAGACCTTGAGCGCTTTTTTGTATTCAGAGCTAGCCTTGTCTAGGTTAACTTTTCCAGCTCTTAATTGTCTGGCAACTTTTTTCAAAGCACTAGCAACCTTTGACGCACCCTTCACACCCGAAAACGCTTTGGCGAGAGTTTTAGCAGCAATTTCTACATCAGCAGCATCATCTTGTGTTATCATTGCCTCAAGGGCAAGCAAGTCAGCACCCAGCGCTCTAAAATCAGAGTTATCCTTAAAGACTGCAACTAAATCCATTACTGGTGTAACTGACTGATCTGCAGACCTTCGATATGTCATTCGCGCCTTATTTTCAGTTCGGACTAACTTACTGAATGTGTCGTATGTTGAATCCCAATCATTAGGTATTTTTTGTTGTAGAGCCTGCACTTGTACTTCTAAACTAGCAATATCTTGAAGTACGCGTTCGCGTTTAGAGGCATCAGTATCGGCTTTTAAATAAGCCAGCGAGTCTTTTAAACTTTTTGCATTTCTGTCCGCTCTTCGGATTGAACTTTCAATTCCACGTACATATTGCAGTATAGGTCTATAATTTTCTTCGCTTTCTACAACTACTCCCTCAGCCTTGAATGCCTCTTCAAGACTAGAAAGAGAGAGTTCAGCAGACGCAAACGCCGCATTAAGCTGAGAGCTTATCTTCTTTGGTAAAAAACTGATATCAAGGGACTGAGCTGTAAAAATAGCCGAATTTATGTCTGCCCTTTTATCCCTGACTTTCATCATGGAATACTCTTCGAGACAAATCTGCAGCTTTGGATTGCGAGGTGGCGGTGAAGATTCAGAGAGTAAGCTCACTCTATTAGGCAAGTAATTAACAAGTTGTGGATAGTATCCAACTATTCCCAACGCAAGAAGTTGGAGACATATGAAGGCTACAACACCCTTATAAATATCAAGCGTTTTGACCGATGGAGGGGCGACCCCTCTTAAATAAAACAATGCAAATCCAAACGGCGGCGTCAGGAAAGATGTCTGGATATTTAGGCCAATCATAACCCCAAGCCAAACAGCAGTTATGTTCGCGGATGGATCTGCCAATAGTATGGGAGCAACGATAGGGACAACGACAACCGCAATCTCAATAAAGTCCAGGAAGAATCCAAGAATAAATATAACGGCCATCACTATTCCGAATTTTGCCCAAAACCCGCCTGGCAATGAATTAAGAAAATTCCGCACGAGCTCTTCACCACCAAAGGCTCTGAACGCAGCGGTTAACATTGCGGCACCCAGCAAAATGATAAAGACAAGTGAGGTTGTTTTGGCAGTCTCCAGCATCACGCTGTGTAAAATATTGTCTAACTTTAAAACTCGAATACCGCTCCAGATCAACGAAAAAAGAAGCATAAACGTTGCAGCCAGTCCTAGCCATATGCCAGTTGGATCACCGCCGTTAACTAAAATAGCTTTTATATTCATATTATAATTCGACAAACAAAAAGCGATTAGCAAAACCGCCAATATCGCTAGAATAGCAGGGTTATATCTACCCTTAAGACCTTCAGTTAGTCTGTATCCTGCCATAATTAAAGCGCCAGATGCCCCAATAGCACCGGCTTGATTCACAGTAGCTATACCCGTGATTATAGACCCAAGAACCAAAAAAATCAGACCTAACGGCGGAATAAGTGTCAATGCCACATTACCCCAGAATTTAAGATCCATTTGTCCTTCGTATCGAACTGCTGGCGCAGCCTTTGGGTTGAGCATTGCGTAAATCAATATGAACATCATATAAACTACTACCAGTACTAATCCGGGTATTAGCGCTCCCAGAAACATTTCTCCTGCGCTTGTCGAGCCTACTTCGAACATGCTGGGCATCGATATTTCGCCAGTAGCATCTTTATGAAGTAGTTTGCGCGCAGAGCCCGCTTGATCAGCAGCTGAAGACAGTTGGTCAGCGAGAATTATAAGTACAATGGAAGGTGGGATAATTTGACCTAAAGTTCCAGACGCTGCAATCGTTCCCGAAGCAAGAGCTTTAGAATAATTATTTCTGAGCATGGCTGGCAACGAAATTAAACCCATCGCGACAACAGTTGCTCCAACAATTCCCGTCGTCGCAGCGAGCAATGCTCCAACGAAGACAACTGAAATGCCTAAACCTCCCGGAACTGGTCCGAATAAGTTAGCCATAACTACAAGCAAGTCTTCAGCAATTTTTGACTTCTGAAGCATGATACCCATGAATATAAACAAGGGTATGGCGATTAGTGTATCTCTCTCAACTTCCCAGTAGACACCGCGTAGGTTGGTAACTCCTGAGGAAAGCCACTGAAATGGCCCCCCTTGGTGAAAGTATGCCGAAGAATCCCCGCCCAAAAAATATCCAGTTATACCGGCAATCAAGATTGTAATTATCGCAGATCCCGGAAGGGCAAAAGCCACTGGAAATCCAGATCCAAGAGCCGTCGCCATTATTACAACAAGAAGAAGAAGAAAGAATAGTTCCATCAGTTAGGCCTCAATGTGATATTGGTGCAGGCGCTTGCTTACCCGGCTCATTTCTCATGTCAGCTACTGCATCAAAAAAATAACTAACAAATTGAACCTGCATTGTTATTGCAAAGATCAATAAAAAAGCAGCCATTTGATATTTTATATACATGCCCGCAGTCCCCGTTTGAGAAACTTCGAAGTTCATTACTGGAGAATTCACGATTGCCTGTTTTGACCAAAGGCACACTAGAAATATAGTTAGGGAAGTAGCCATGCCTAATAGAATTGAGCCATAAGCATTCACTATGCCCTTACCGCGTCGCGATAGCCCTGCAAAGAAAATATCTACTCTGACATGCCCTTCCTCAAGAAGTGTATGCGCAGACGAAAACAGAAACAGTGCCGCATACCAATATCTTACCAAGTCACCCATGAGAGATTGCTCATAGGAAAATACAAACCTTGATATTACGATCAAAAGTTCGGCCAAAACTATCATTAGCGCCAACCAGGTAAATCCAAGAGCCCGGGAGAAGAGAGCAACAAAAAATCCGAAGCATACAAGTGGAATGTGAATAGTGGGTCCAATGAAACTCGATCTTAACAGCGCGGATGCTAAGTCTGCACTAAAGAGTACAGGCAAAAGCCTTTCGACTCGAAGCCATGCAATACTGGCATCAACCAAGCCAACGAATAGGACTGCAAAAAAACAACCTCGAATAATGTACGCATTAAAATTAGATATTTTTTTTGCATCCACTCGTAAGGGCCTGTCAGAGGTTCTAAGTACCCATGCTATAACACCAACAAAAGCAGCGCCATATATCAGTGACTGCGCCAGATTTAGTAGGCTTAAGTCTTGAACTGACAGGCCACCGCTGGACACTCCATAGCGAACGTTAATAATATTATTGACAAAAAATGATGTTAAAAAAGCTAAAGTTGACCAGCCGATTATACGCACTAAAACCGCCGGCCGTCCATCAAGCGTTTCCGAGCCAGAAAGGGATGATGAGTTCATAATGGTTTCCTAGATTTTATTTCAAAATCAACTCTATATTTACAGACAGGGTCCATAAACGAAATTGGGAAGCCTCTTGATAAGAGGCTTCCCAAACCTAGTTGGCGACCAGTTATGTAATGCCTAATACTCGGTTTCTTTGCTGAGAGAACTCGATCTCTGCAATCGCTCTGAAGCCGCCAATATCTCTAAGAGCTGCTTGGTAAGAGTCATTTACTCTTGCCGCAAGATCAGAGTGTTGTCGAGTCTCGTCAAAGACTTCAGATGCAGCGTCTCCAAAGGCGTCCCAAACGTCATCATTAAATGAGCGGAGTTTTGTTCCGTGGTCATTTACGAGTTTGTTTAAATATGTACCATTGTTCGCCATCGCTTCTTCTGGCTGAGCTGCATTTTCCTCATTACACGCGGCCACAATCACGGCACGCTCATGATCAGTCAGTCCATTCCAGAAGTCGAGGTTCATTCCAAACCCAAGACCGCCACCTGGCTCATGCATACCACCAGTGTAATAGTACTGAGCAGCTTCATAGAATTTCATGAAGTAGTCATTGTAAGGACCAACCCACTCTGTCGCATCTACAGATCCAGACACAAGGTTTTCATAAATTTGTCCACCCGGCAGCGAAACTGTCGAAACACCAAGCTTAGACATCACTGTACCACCGAGACCAGGAATCCGCATTTTCAGGCCTTGAAGATCTTCTGGTGAATTTATCTCTTTGTTAAACCAGCCGCCACACTGCGCACCTGTGCCGCCGCATGATACAGCTTTTAGGTTAAAGCCACCAGCCAACTCATCCCAAAGTTCTTGCCCGCCACCAAACTTTACCCAAGCATTCCACTCGGGGGTTGTCATTCCAAATGGCACTGAAGTGAAATAATTATATGCTGGGTGCTTTCCGCCCCAATAATACTCGGCCGCAATATATGCATGCGAGTTTCCCGCGGCTACTTCGTCAAAAGAATCGAACGCACCAACCTTTTCACCAGCAGCGAAATACTCAGTTTTAAGCGCTCCCCCCGAGATCGCATCAATTCTTGCGCAAAGGCGCTGAGCTGAAGTTCCTAGCCCAGGAAAGTCTCTAGGCCAAGTCGATACAACAGTAATTGTTTTTACGCCTTGAGCTATGGCAGGAGATGCCAGAGCAGCCCCTGTCCCAGCTATTGCAGCGCCCCTCAGAAAATTACGACGTTCCATTTCTTATTTCCTCCCACGGAATAGGTGTTTCGAGTACCATCGATTGTTATCAAAGATATAGGATATGGTCAACTTTCGAAAAAGCAATACCGACCAATGAATTGTAAAAAAAAATACTAATTTCAAACAATTTGGAATTTCAACGAACCACTTGCTCATATTAATTGAAAGCTCTACTAAAGTTAGAAATTAAGTCACTGAATTTATTATTTTTTATAATTAATATTTAACTCCTTCTGGTTTAAGGCTGGTAAATAACTAAAAGCCACACTTTTTGCTCATCAAGGCTTAATTCTGCGTTTATTCGGCATAAATATTCAATATTAGCTAAATTTGGAGTGTTATTAAACTATAAAAGCCAAAATAGGCCCTTACTTATTAAGATTTGTTGCTGTTAAAAAATGTCACAGAATTATTTGTTATTTAACGATTGACGAATCTTCGTCTCCTCTTTCACGCACACGAAACGCAAAAATCGCAACAGCGTCACTTTCCGTTAACACACGGAGCATCACTTAGTCGTTTTTTCATCATTCTTTTGATAAGACCTTTTTGGCCACACGAAAACATTCCACAGCTTGTGGAACGCCACAGTAGATACCAATGACATGAATAATGGCCCGTATTTCATCATGCGTGACGCCATTAGTGATAGCACCGTTCAGGTGAATCTCCCATTCGTGCATTTTACCCAGAGCACCGAGCATTGATAGGTTCATCATGGATCGCGTCTTCACGTCAATCACGTCATCTCCCCAACCAAAACCCCAGCACCAAGCAGTCATTGCCTCTTGAAAAGGGCGCGTGAATTCATCTGCGGCAGCAAGGTTATTCTCAACATATTCAGCACCAAGCGTCGCTTTACGCTGTTCTAGACCCTTTAAAAATAAATCTTCATCAAAGACTGACATCTGGTTAGTTCCTTTTAAACTTCAAACTCGGCAACGATAAAACTGTCCAAACGAAAATACGAGTTTAAATTTTTAAAAATGCACAAACTGTACCCCAAACTTTATTTAAGTATGCACGTAGGGCCAGCGTCTGCCCATATGGACATTTGAGCAAACTAAGGGCAATTTAGAAACTTAACATGCACAGGAACTAAAATGGCTTTTCTTGTCACGCCCAAAATGATCAAAAGTTATGAACAAGACGGTGTTGTTTTGATCAAGGGGCTTTTTACAAATCATATCGAAGCTTTGCGCCGCGGCATAGATCACAATATGCGGGCTCCCAGCCCTTTCAGTGCAGAAAATCTTAACGAGGGCGAAGCGGGTAGATTTTTTGATGATTATTGCAATTGGGACCGAATTGATGAGTTTCGCGATGTTATCCAAACCTCTGACGCTGCTCTTGTGGCAGCTCAGCTAATGCAATCTGAGACTGTGCAGTTGTTTCACGACCATGTTTTAGTCAAAGAGCCGGGTACATCAAAATCAACGCCATGGCATTCAGACAGCCCCTATTATTTCATCAAAGGTCAGCAGAATGTGAGCTTTTGGGTGCCTTTAGATCCGGTACGAGAAGCATCACTTAGACTGGTTGCAGGCTCTCACAAATGGCCCAAGCAGGTTCTTCCAACCCGTTGGCTTTCAGAAGAAAGCTTTTACCCAAAACCTGAGGATTATATGCCCGTGCCAGACCCTGATCAAGAAGGTATGCGCGTTCTAGAGTTCGAGATGGAACCTGGCGATGCTGTTGCGTTTCACTACAAATGCTTGCACGGTGCACGGGGAAATCACTCCGGAAATCGTCGACGGGCTTTCTCATTAAGGCTACTCGGTGATGACGCTCGTTTCACGGAACGCCCAGGACAGACTTCTCCACCTTTTGACGGGCATGGTATGAAAGAGGGCGATCGATTGCGCAATGACTGGTTCCCGATTCTATTAGATAAAGCTGCTTACTAGGCGCGGCGAAAGAGCAATATGCTAATTTACCGATTTTTTCTTTCTTTATTATTTATTCCACTTGCAATCACGCTGTTAGGACGCCTCTTGGCGAAGAAAGAGAGCTTTCGCGAAATGTTGGCCCGCTTTGGTCTAAGCTCTGCGACCTGTAAGCAGCCAGCTCCAAGCCTCTGGCTTCATGCGGCGTCAAATGGAGAGTTAAATTCAGCAAAGGCGTTTTTGGAAAAATTACGCGAAACCAAAACAGACGACTCAATTATAATTACATGCAATACTGTGTCGGGCATAACATTGGCCAAATCCTTTGGTTACAGGGCGCTCCTTGCACCATTGGATTACTGGTGGTCTGTGCAAATGTTTCGCCGTACTGAGAACATATCACAACATATCACGATGGAGTCTGAAATTTGGCCTAACCGCTTTGCGATGCTGCACAAAAAGAAGATTAAAATTGCAGTGCTAGGCGCACGGCTGGGTGCGCAAACGTCTAAAACATGGTCAAAATTTCCCCAGCTTGCCGCATCAACCATTGCAAAAATCGATTTCCTTTCCGCCCAAAATTTAGAGTCATTGCAACGTTTTCAGAAATTTGGGTTGGCAGATAGTGCGATTGGGTCGATCGTGAACCTTAAATCGTTTATAGTACAACCACAACATATCCCAGCACGCAGCGCGCGGGCTAATACGTGTCTTGCAGCATCAACACATCCCGGCGAAGATGAGATGATCATCGATGGGTTTAGCAGAGTACGCGACCAATGGCCCCTTCTCAAACTCATCCTTGCTCCAAGGCATCCGCATCGCGCCAAAACCATAAAAAACCTACTGTCAAAGCGTGACCTGACCTTTGTTTGCAGAAGCCAGTCTGATGCAGTGAGCCCAAGTGAGTACGATGTTCTACTTGCAGATACTTTGGGCGAAATGGATCTATGGTACAAACAGTCCGGTATTTGTATCATCGGCGGCAGTTTCAAGCATTCAGGAGGACATACACCGTATGAGCCTGCAGCATATGAGTGTGCGCTCATTCACGGCCCTTTCACAGATAACTTTAAAGGGGAATATGAAACTCTGACCATCAACAGTGCCTCCTTGATTGCAAAATCAGCTCAGGGTGTATGTGACCACCTTCTCCGCCTAAAAAATCCAGCCAACCAAGAAAATCTGGCCATGTCTGCCAAAGACGCTTTGGCGCAAGACTCAAATTTGGACAGTCTCATGAAAGATGTGGTATCTGCTGTACAGTCTGCAAAATCAATTTGACCTTGATTTTAATAAGCTACCCTTTATCTAATAAATATCGTGATCTCTATCTGAACACCATGAACAACAGAGTCCCAACATGATCCAATATGCACTTAAATGTGACAACGAGCATAGCTTTGACAGCTGGTTCCAGTCAGCCGCAGCTTTTGAAAAGCTGTCTAAAGCCGGCATGGTAACTTGCGCTGTTTGCGGATCGGAAAAGGTAGACAAAGCGATAATGACGCCCAGTGTAAAAAAGTCTGAAAAGGGCAAAAAAAATACACCTTCTTTAACAAAGCCTACAAATCCAGCAGAACATGCAATAAAAAAGCTTAAAACCTATGTCGAAAACAATTCGGACTATGTTGGAAAGGACTTCGCCACAGAAGCACGTGATATGCACGAAGGTACTGCCCCAGAACGGTCAATCTACGGCGAAGCTAAACCAGAAGACGCCAAGAAACTCATTGAAGATGGTATTCCAGTAACCCCTCTTCCTTTCGCACTCACTCGCAAAGCAAACTAACCCCTCATGTTTACTTAAGCGCACCTAGATCAATGGCGCGTTTGTCACTGCTGGGACTCGGAAGGCCCCATTTGAGCAATCGTTGGCAAATTTGGATTAAAATCAGCCTTTTGGCTTAGGCGGCTCAACCAGATATCTTTCCTACCT
>JAOGIM010000041.1 GCA_028150825.1 Paracoccaceae bacterium | reverse complement strand
GGGGTTCTTTAAGTCTAAGGCATACTCAGAGATAGCAAAGTTAAAGACTGCTCTAATAGAGCTTATTACTCTGCTTACACTAGAGCCAACCATTCCCTTGGCTATCAGGTAATCCCTGTACTTCAAAGCATCAGACCTAGAGTATCCATCCAAGTCTTTGGTGCCACAAGCCTCTACTAGATAGGTACAGGCTCTCTGAGCAGCGGCGTCAAAGCTTTTTTGGCTTACCAGCGCCCTTCTGTGTGAGATGTGTTTCAAAGCCTGAGACAGCGTAAGGTCAGGTCTACAGAGGCTGGACACACTAGGCTGAGTAATTCCAGAATATGGCTTATACCCCGGCTTTAACAAATTTCTGCCGATTAAATCAGGATCAGGCATTTGCAGATAAGACCAGTATTCATCTAGTTCAGCCGCAGCTACTAAAGCCCTCGTCCGAGCAGTATGAGCAGACCTCGTCTTCAGGCCCTGAACTATTCGGGGATAGGAATAAAGCTGAGTAAGATCAGCCCGAACACACCTTGAGAATTAATAATACCCAGCGCGCTTAAATGTATAAGGGACTTTCTTGGTCAGTAATCTGGTCAACACTCTCTCCAGCCCAATACTAAGGGTATGCAATTTATAAAAATTTTATCAGTGGGTTATCTATCAGTAGACTTCTTTAGTCTGCTTATGGTGGCGCTGTACTAAGTATTGAAAGCTCCCTGCTCCGGCACAATTTCCCTGTTAACAGGGAAATTATGAGCGTCAACAAGCTAAAGGTGCCTGAATTATTACCGCTTCAATAGTAACCTTGCGATTTCATTGCCAACATCAGGATGTTCAAAGAAGGGTAGTTCTTTACAAATAATTGCGAGATATTCAGGATTTTTGCTCGCCTGATATTTCTGCCAATATTCTTCGACCATGGCCTTACGACGCTTATAAATAGACTTATTAAGGCCACCCTGCCCTTCAAATTCATTCGTCATGTTTTATTTCTTTTTACTCTTCCATGTTCCACCGTACTGGTAACTATCCGAATACATTGTTTTCACACCATCTAGGCAGTCACCACACAGAAAAACCCAGTCCTTTAAATCTGTAAATCTACACCTGTACAGAGCTTCCTTAAGCTCTGTACATTTAAAACATTCTTTAGTTCTTAGTCTCACAAACAATACCCAAGCTAATTTATTAAATCTGACCTAAGAGAGGTCCTTCATTACTATCAATCATAGTTATTCCAACACCAGTGATATTGTCTCTGGCTTGTTCTAAGTCAGCTCTAAATTTTAAATAGGTTTCCTTATCAGGATAAACAGTTAATGACCCATGGTGATGGTCATCAATCCGCCAGAGGAAAACATGTTCCACATCTGCATCAGGCAATACTCCTTGGATAAATTCGACAAAACCAGCTTCGTCGGGGACACCGACTGGATGATGCCATTTGGTCGAGGTGCAGTATTTCATGACTTTCTCCTTGGACTTTCAGTTTTCGACATCAAAATAAAGATAAATCCTATTTCATAAAAGCGATCTCATATTCTCAAAGTAACATTTTTCAAAGAAGTTAAAGCAATAGAAATAATTACTCTAAGTGAATAAATTAGGCTTAAAAGAGACGATATTACACCTTTAAGGATTAAAACGCTTTTTCAAGAAAGCTAAATACAAACATGTGCAATCTATTTGCGTTGACTCAAATTAGTTCGCTATGTTGATCTAAGCATTCGTAATTACAAAATTTTGTCCGCTGAAGCATCATGAGAAACCTCATCATTACTTTTTTAGTCCTCGTTGCGTCTCCGGCTGCATCACACGGTGGCGGCGTAAATAAACAAGGCTGCCATTCAGGCTCTCAACCCTATCATTGTCATAAAGCTCCGCAGAATTCCCCCAGGCTAACAAGCGATAAGAAAGTATTATCAGGAACGATTACTCATGTACGCGATGGAGATACCATCGAACTTAACAATATTCCAATTCGCTTGGCAGCTTTGGATTGTCCTGAAAAAGGTACAAAGAAGGGTGATTATGCATCGAGGGTGGCAAAACAGTTTAAGGGGCTAAAGGCTATATGCGAACTTACAGGCGCTAAGACTTACGATCGACTAGTCGGATATTGCTCAATTAATGGTACTGACTTTGGACTATTCATGATCCAAAACTCTGCTTGCAAAGTTTGGGAAAAGTTCGATGTGTGGTATCGCTATTAAAAAAATGTGAATTACCATATAGCACCAATTATCAATAAAGTTAGCTATAGAGTGAGCGAGCAAATGCAAAGTGTTATAGTTGTAGGAGCTGGAGTAATTGGACTATCGCGCGGGTACCATCTTGCTCTCAAAGGTCTTGATGTCACTATAGTAGAGGAAAACCTACCTGGAGTAGGCCAATCTACTAAGACTGGTGGAGGGATTAGATATTTTCATGGGACACATGAAAATGTTCAAATGTCTTTTGCAAGTCAAGAGTTCTGGAGAAATTTCATGAAACGTTCGATATTGACCCCCAATACCAAAAAACTGGTCACTTATTCCTAACCTCAAATTCCGAAGTATCCCAAAATTTATATGGTAGTTCTAACCATGACGATTTGAAACTAGAACGTCTCAAATACAATGTCGATGGCCTCATCTTTCCAATCTCAATCTTGAGTATGGCGTTTATTGCCCACTTGGTGGATACCTTGACCATAGCAAAGCAATTGCAGGCTTAGCAAAGGGGTTCGAATATTTAGGTGGTCTTATTAGGCTAGGCGTAAAAGCTCAAAGCCTTATCAAGGTAAAGAATAAAGTCATTGGAATAATGTCCTCTGAGGGCCCTTTAACTGCCGACGCTATATTAAATTGCTGTGGAGCTATGGTAAGTGAGTTGACAAAATATGCGCATAGCCCTGATCCGTTTAAATCGCGCCATCATGAACTGATTATTGTAAAGCCTGAAAGGTTTATTTCTGAGGCAACGCCATGGCTTATTGATGTTGATAATCAAGTTCACCTTAGGCCGGACGGAGAGGGAAGAGCACTGATTGGCGGCTTTTTAGGAAAGAATGAAGAAACCAACATCTTGAAATATAGTTACAATATTTCAAGCAAATGGTGCGAGGAAGTACTGACGGCCGCCCACAGTTCGTTTGATCTTACGCCGCCAAATACTGAAATTCTTCAGCATTGGGGAGGCCTCTACCCTGGGACAATAGACTATAAGCCTGTAATAGAACAAACTCAAACAGGGTTTTATACCGCAGCAGGATTTTCGGGAACTGGATTGATGCATGCCCCCGCAGTAGGCATGATCCTTTGCGACCTCATCACAAAAGGGCACACTGATAAAATAGATATATCAAAATTTAGTTTATCACGCTTTACAAAGCTATCAGAGGTTACCGAAACAACTGGGTTTTAATTATGATAAAAACTTTGGTTCCACCAGCATTGGGGCTAAGCATTATGATGGATGCGAACAGATTTATCCTTTCCATAAATACGCCTGTAAAACTGCCAGAATATTAATAAATTGACTAAGCCAGCAACGCACGCCACCTGAAATGATAAAAAATAGTCTCCTGTAAGGTCAAAAAATATCCCCCTAAAAATCCTCCAGTACCCATGCCAAACCAGCCAAAAAAGGATGTGAAGCTAATGGCTCTGCCAGCTAATTTCGCTGATACCATCATCCTTGCACAAACCAAAATACTAGACATTACTCCTGAAAAGGCAAAGCCAAAGCAAGCTGCCAAGATATACAAAACTATAGGAGATTGAACGTAGGGAAACCAGAGAACTAAAATTGTTTGCCCTGCTGACATTATGAGATAGGCAGGCAAGGCGCCAATCATATCCCCTAATTTGCCACCCAGAATTCTTCCCAAAATTCCAACTAGCATCGCAACCATCAACACACTTGTAGCAAACTCCATTGAAAACCCACGATCAGTCAATAAAGGCACTAAGTGAACAATAGGAACGGACATACAAATGCAACAAAAAATAACAGCAAAACAGATCCAAATGATGGCCTCTTTTTCAGAAATTGGAAAGTCGCGAGGTTCGCTAAATCTTGACAACCTTGCAGAATTTCGCCGTGGAGACTCTTTAATCAAAAATGCAAACGGAAGCGCCATGACCAGATACAAAAAGGACAAGTATACATAAGCGGCCTGCCAACCATTGGTTTCGATTAATCGCCCGCATATATAAGGTACAATACCTTGTCCTGCAGCACCTCCAGATGCAGCTAATCCAATCGCTAGGCCGGGATTTTTGCGAAACCAAAAACCAACATTAGCGTATAATGGTGCTCCAACTAATGAGCTGCCAAATGCACCAAATAAGAAATACAGCGCATAAAATTGTGTTAGGTTAGAATGTTTCGATAATAAAAACAAAGCTCCCGACATTATAAACGTCGCAATTAGTCCAAATCAGCGCATGCCGTACTTGTCAGCAAGGTAACCCCAAAGAACTCCAAAAATAGCCGAACCAAAAGAAATAAGTGAATATCCAAATGAAACGGTTGCTCTGGACCAACCGAAATCATCCGAAAGCGGTTTTAAAAAAACTGATACCGATGCAAGTGCGCCAAAAGATACGGCGCTTAGGACAAATACTGAGATAACGACAACCCAACCGTACAGAGGGTCTCGGGCAAATTGGTCTTCAGCGGAGCTAGACAATATTAATCTTTCCTATTTTAAGGATACTATTGCAAATAAAGGTATATACAGCTTAGCAGGAGAACTCACTAAGGAGCACTCCTGCAATTCTTAGATTAATCTAAACTACCGTCATAAGGCGCGAGTTTCTAAGTGTTCCAAATTCATTAGCACTGTTTATTAGGTTGGCAAAACTTTCATTTTCCAGCATCTGGTCTACACTTTCACCCCAATGCTCCATTGAATTAAAGCGATAAATAACACCCATCATCTCTTGATCATCTGTCAATAATGGAACTCCTATACCTATTCCCACATCCATCGGCTTCATTAACTCATCTAATTGAGGCGCAAGTTCCATAGCCTTACTTAAATTTTTACGTGGCATATGATATTGACGAATAACAACTACTGGTCTTGGTTTACTCTCTGGAGCACCGTAGGCATAACGGTAGAGTTGAGGCCCGTTAACTTCACCGCCCGGGTTGGTACTAATCTCATTTGTTAATGTATGAAATTCTGGATCGTTTGAGAAGCTTTGAAACGCTTTTGCCCCATCCGCTAATTTTTTTTAAATTGCCTGCAAGTGAAAATTGCCCGCACCCACTCCTCCCACTATTTTAAATATTTTTGTACTTGCTCCATGTCGAGCCATTATACCTGCAGCTCGCCTAATTCGAGAATTTACTAAATCTTCTTTCCCAGTATGCACACTAACTTCTCTTACTGCAATTACAGTCATTTTTTTCCTTTCCTAAAGTTTGAAAAATAATTTTGTAAACTGGCGTGGCGTCTGAGAAACTAATCCCAAAACGACGGTTATTCTTATGCTAGCTTACCTATAGAACACGTTACACTTTTAGACTGCTCGGTCTACTAAAGATTTGTTGTGTTCGGTAACGGCAGAAACTAAAACTTTCTAATTAACTGTATTTTTTATTTTTGAACGTGTGTCTGAACACGTGGTTGTTGCCCAACTTTTTAACATTTTTTTGCTTTAATACCAGCACCGCTCATACTGGCTTTAATAAGTGATATCATTTGCTTTGTACAAGTGATCAGCAGCGGGCAGTAACATGAATAATTTTATGACACCTTTTAGGGCGGTTGTATCGGGTAACCTCACCTAGCGCTCTCGGCTATAAAAAGTTATAGGAAAATGGCTGGTTTGAAGGATAAGGCAAGTTCAAATATGGTAATGGTAGGAAGCAACGCTCTATGAAGCGCTTTGAAATCTGTTCAATATAAATTTGAGTCAGGATTTAGTTGTGCCAGATAAAAAGCCCGACAAAAGCAGAATATCTTAAACTTATTTTGGGCATAACTTTATAATGGATGCAACTTGAATAGAGACATAACCAAGTTGATTAAAGAGAACGGTTTCAAATTTGAGAATGTGCAAACCATGTATCTACCAGGTACAACACATAGGGTAGGCTTTGGGTGCTGGGGCTCTGCAAACTAGGCTATCCAGCCCAAAAACCATAGTTCCTCAATCAGCCAACCTTTTGCTTAACAAACAAGCCTAGCAGCCCAACCTGCTGCAAGTTCCAGATGTTTTTGACATATATTGTCGCACCTATTTAAATTTGAAATCCGATACCAAAATCTGTTCGTAATGCGTGATACAAATTAGGAGAGAATGATGATCAATATAGCTATGACGCACGATGCAAGAAAAACATATCTAGAGTTTGAGCGGGTACTCAGCCATTGCTTTGAAATGTCCGGAACTAATGTCTATCAACATGCCTTGGATTATGGCAGAAAAAGCGGTTACCTAAATAAACGTAATGAAGTTACTCGTTCTGGCACACTAATGCTGGAATTACAGCCGTATGAAATTCCTGCATAAGCTCTAGTAATACGTGTTTAAAATGGCTTCGTATTATCAAAAACTTGATAAGACTTTTATAGAATAACATCACTATTTTTAACTGATCCAGTAGCGAGGATTTAGCGGGTTACTAATATGAACAAAAACACATACGACGTCAATAGACCTGATACTCTGGTTAGAGTAGTGAACTTGTGGAATTACTGAAACAATCACCGCACCTATTATTCGGCGGTGCGGTATGGGTTGCTATAATAATGGCTGTACTGTAGCTTCCATGCTAAGCCTAAAAACCGTTAAAAGTCTCACCTCCAATAGTATGCTTAAGATTCTGCTTATAGCGAGGGTCTGTATAGTAACCACTCAAACGTACAGCTTATGGCTGATCCGCTAAAGGTGCAACGTATAGAATTTGCTCATAAAGCTTATTCTCTTTGAGAAATATACCGTAATCTTTCACGCTATCTTTAAAACTGACATAACTGCGAAACTCATCAGTTTTCTTAAATGGCTTACCACCTAGGCTTGAATGCGTGATTACATAAATACCACCAGCCTTGTCGTGGGACTTTATGACGAATTAGTTCTTACCCTTTACAGCGGAACCATAGCCGGTTGCTCTTACGGCCTATGCCATGGTGATTTTAGGATCAATGCCTAAGTCAACATCAACCTTTGAGGTGATAGGTTTAGGCAACGATACAAAGTCTTCCTTGCGGCTAAACTGTCCATCAAATTCAGCTAAAGGTTCACTGTAAACGTCAAATCTGCCCCCTTTGCACTTTGGTTCGCCTGCCTTATTTGCACCATTTACGTTTTCCAAAATGCTATTAACTAAAGCTTCTATATCTATTGGCTTACATGCTAAGTCAGGCCCCTTTGGTTCCACTTTAGGTTCAGTATCTTTAGTTGCAGTCTTTATAGGCATTCTGTCTAAGTACTCGCTCAGTAGCTTGTTGGCTGCTGCTCATTCATCTTACTGGTTAGGTATATCTTCTCTTGGTTTTAACTTCTGCAGTAGTTCTGCCAAGAGTAACTGCTGTGCTCTTTCAAAATTTGGATATACACGCTTTATCTGGCTATAATATGAGCCAGAGTAAGGACTACTCAACAGCATAATATTCTTACCGTACTTCTTTAGCCTTGCTCTGTCTGCTTAAGAAAAATCAGCTAGGGTTTCTTCTAAAGGCTTCTTCTTTACAGTGGTGTCTACTTCTAAACTAAACTGCTCCATATACGTCCTACTTTTGTTGTTTGGCTTACGCATTAAGCCTGTACTTACGGTGTCATTGTTCTGCATTAGTTTATTCACTTATATGTTTAGGAGGATATGTTTTGCGAGGGTGTTCTTAAAAGCAGTATCACTGCGCATACCGGGCTTGAAGAGGCCGTACTGCAGCAAAGTAAAGACGTTAAACAAACTACCAAATACCAATCTAGCTCGGGTGCTTTTGTGGTTCAGCTAGGGGTGGCTTTGGTAGCCACCGTGTGTACTAGCCTCACCATTAGGGCTTATATGGACTCTAAGGGCTATCCTGGGTGCAAGTTAAGCAAAGATGGCACTTTATGAATCTTATTATTTTTAGCATGTTATCTTTTATGTCTTTGGGCATTGAACCTTAAACAGTTTTCAGTAAACCTCATAGGCAACACATTAAAAGGAACTATTTTATGGCAGATGATGGTGTGAGGCTGATCAAGCCGGGAATCAAATACGAAGGAGCGCAGGGCGTTACATATGACGCTGGCGTTTCAAGAGGAACAGCTAGGGCCGAAAAGGTTTGTATGAATGTTTTGCCCATGCCCCCCGGCGTTAGGTCTAAACCCCATATCCATAAAGGCATAGAAACCATTGCCTACATGCTTGAAGGTGAATGTACGTTATTTCACGGCAGTAACCTTGAAAATCAGACCCTTATAAAACAGGGTGAACAGATATTTATACCAGATAACGTACCTCACGCTCCCTATAATTTAGGCAATGAGAAGTGTGTTTGGATAGTAGTTCATTCGTCTGGAGATGACCAAGATGAACTTATTCGCACTACAGAACTAGATTACGTTTTAGAAGATTATGAAAGAAACACTGTTTGAGTTACTGGAAAAGCTTATGCCCAAGAAACACTTTATTTGTACGCACACCTTCGTTTCTGAGGATGCAAAAAAACAATACTTTGAAAACTGTAAAAACGTACCCTCTAAAGATTGGTTTGCATCTGTTCAAAATGAACATGCTGAGTGTATTCAACATTGGATGGGTAGTGCTGACTTTTGGTTTTGTCATTGGGTAGCGGACAACGAAGACGCTATACTAGACTTACTCAATGATGATGGCTCATCAGAGTTATTTATAACGCTACCCGCTGAAATGAACTATTTTGCCTCCAAGGATAATGATATGGAAGATATTTACGGCTTCCACTCGTATGCGGAGTAGTGATGAAGTTTGGCAAACATGACACAACTAATCTAAAGGGTGGCAATAAGTTGTGCTTTGCTTTGACTCACGTACCGAAACTATGGTGCGACTAATGTTTATCTGGTTTTCGGGGCTTGGGAACTTCTTTAAAAAAGAAACAGCCGTACTGTCCTCTGCTACATAAATCCTTTTTGCCTCACTAACTGTACCCTCAAGCTTATCTTCTGGGTTCATCATTACCGCTGTCTGTGTAAGCTTACCATTAGTCCACATAAGGTTTAATCCTGAGAGTTCTAGCTGGACATCACCTCTCATCCGAAGCCCACCATTTGACCAAGGCTTACACGTAAAGCTGTCAACTTGGGTTTCAGCTATGGTGGACAATGGCACAAAAGATAAGAGTAGTGCTGCAATTATTAATCTAATAGTTCGCTCCGCTAAACTTGGAATAAAAGTAGCAGACTTCCTAAGGTTTAAAAGATAGTTTCAGCTTAACCTAGCGTCACGTTTAGCTACGCCTTCCTTGAGCGTCTCATATGTCCACTTACATATGTGACCCCTGCTGCGCTTTTGCACACGCCATTTGTGTCCGTGGCGTTGTATTGCTTTCATGTTCAGCGCTGGGCTAGGTTTAGAGCGATAGCCTACTACTACTCACTCATCGTGTATGAAATAATGGGTGACAGGTATTGAGCCATCATCATACTCTTCAAACTCTGTTCCTAGCTTTTCTATATCTGAGTATGTAACACCGTGTAGTTTAGCGTAGGCTCTGCTAGATGCTTTGCTGTTTACTGGGTAGCGGCATTTTAATTTGAAACATGCCAAGTGATGTTTTGCTATACCCACGCTGCTAGTACGCTGTATAACCCACGTCTAGTGTGACGCTTTAAAGGCTGCGTTGTATGCAAAAAGTAATGCTCAAGAATAGAGCCAAGAAACGCATATATTTTATTTGCGAAAGGTGATTAATTTAAGTACTTATTTAGTAACATAGCAGGATTTCCACAACTCAGATCTTCCCCGAAGTTGCTGCCTAGTTCTGGCATTTTGTATTTCCAAAAGCTAGAGCTTATTTTTCTTCTTAGGCCACTATACCTTCATATCCTTGAAAGATTTATCGCACATAGTAGACTTGATTTTAAAGTAACAGGTATCAGCTTTCTTGCGTCAGTTTACATTTCCAACAATTAATTTGTGCATCTAGCCATTATATCTTGACTTAGACGTGCCGCACTTATGTCTGGTACCGAATAATTAATAAGCATTGGAGTTTGAGGACTGCTTTAAGGGATAATTCCCTGCCCGTCTTTTCACAGATTACGGCTCGAATGTATATGAGATTAATTAGGATAATTTGATCTATGCTTTTACAAATAAATTTTAATTTTTGATCATTCGGTCAGTTATGCAAATGCTGCATAGCGGAAATTACGTAATGTCTGATGAAATATTCAGCCACA
The DNA here is from genome assembly GCA_028150825.1 of Paracoccaceae bacterium. Taxonomy (GTDB): domain Bacteria; phylum Pseudomonadota; class Alphaproteobacteria; order Rhodobacterales; family Rhodobacteraceae; genus LFER01. Next base: position 3,717 of record JAOGIM010000041.1, on the reverse strand, counting down.
AGTGCTAGCTACTTAATCGAGGCCGATGGAACACCTCCCTGTTTATTACTTCCTCCCATAGTAAGAAACCATCGGCCTCTGAATTACATTTTAAATTAACAAGGAACATGTAAAATGTTTAGAAATATCTATAGAGCACTGGTTCTATCCCGTACTAAATCCGCAGCCAATCAAGTTGCAAACCAGCTATCCCATAATCAACTGAAAGACATCGGCTATTCACGTTCTGATATTGTTCGCACTGCAGTTGAAACCGTAACTAAAGAGTTTGATCAGGCTGATCTTCAAAGAGCGCAAGCTGCTTCAAGAGAAACCACACAGACCCTCTTCCCTGACTTTGTTGCGAACACGTTACTTCGTCCACTTAGCTCTTCACGCTCTTACGATTAAAAACACAATAACCCCTTAGCCTATTCAGTAAATTCTATGGGGGTTTTGGGCATTAGTCGTTATTTTTTGGTTTTAATGCCCAAACGGCCCCAACAAGAATTACTGCTAGTATAGCAATTGCCGTTCCTGTGATACCCACTTCACTTCTCCTTGCTTTTCTAAAATATACAGAATGACTTAAGCCTTGTAAATGTGATCATCAGGGTATGGTTTTGGCAAACTGGTTAGAGGAAATTGAGGCCACGGAAGTAGAACATTTTGTATCTTATAATTGCAGAAAGATCTACGGGACTAATATCATGAGTGAACATAGTTTTGGATCGGCCGTAGATATAGCAAGTATAAACGGTATTTCGCTTAGAACAGAATGGACAAAGAACAGTGCAAATGGAGAGTACTTAAGACAAGCTGGAAAAGCTGCCTGTAATCACTTCGCAAACGCCCTAACCCCTGATTACGATGCTGCTCATCATGATCACTTCCATCTCGATAATGGCTTCCAACGCATTTGTCCGTTAAGCACGCTCCAACGGGTCAAAAGGGCGGCTTTAAAATTCGCAGCTGGCAACTAAAAAGGTGATTTTACATCTAGTCAGTTTGGTAAGTTCAATTCAAATTTGTTTAAACGAAATTCATAAAAACTACGTAAATTATTAACGAAATCTTTTTCAGCTCCTTCTTCATCCAACTCTTCAAGCTGATCTGCAACTTTATCTAATGTGGTCCAAGAAACGTCATTTTCCTGTATTTCCCATTTAGTCCGTACAAACGTTTTAAATTTTTCCACTTGCTTTGAACTCAACAATTCTGGTGCATAGAATGCAATCAGCCGCTGCCCCAATTGGCGTAAACGATCGTCTTTCAGACTTTTAACAATCTCATATCTCTCCTGCCAATCAGCTTCCTGAAATTGGTTTAAAAGGTTTTTATCTGAGTTAGAAACAAACCCATTATAAATTTTTGCCTCCACGGGTTCTTCAATATCGCTCTCATCGCTATAGCGTCCAGCCAAAGCCTCTGAAACCATTTCGCGAAACTTTGAGTTCCCTTCAATAGCTTCACAAATTTCTTTGTGACCCTCTTTATTAATCTCGGCCAGTTGAAAGGTTTCAGCTTGGTTAATTGCAAGTGTTCTTATTCTTTTTGGACTTCCTTCAATTGCCTTCCGCACATCTTCTTCTGATCCAGAAATCAAACCCATTGGATCATCCTGATCAAGATCAAAAAATCCTATCTTATTTGTGAAACCTTTCTGGGCACCACAGAAACAGCCAACATACGTCTTTGGTGGGTGTGCTCCAAAGCGCAAGGTCACTTCAATGGGCTCAAACGAGTATAAGAGCCGATTTACAAAATGTTTATCGCGCGCTTCAAGAAGGTTTGAATATAGCTTTGGCGCCAGTGCCTTAATTTTTCGAACGATAAAAATAGTCGCCTCAACATCCCCTAAGGCATCGTGAGCATTGTGTGCAGCAAAGCCATTTTCCGGCGCGAGGCGATCAAGCCTGAAACTTATTGAACCATTTTTGTTAACTGGCCAATTCAAAGCATCAGGGACTTTATCATAAGTTGCCCAGACGAGCTTCATAACATCTAATCGCGAGTTATCCCAAGACTGGGTTGCATATATATCTGGCTGTAGGTTTTGATAGAACATTTGCCGAAGAAAAGCTTCATCGAAGTTTATAGAATTATAGCCGATCCAAATGGCTGGGGACCACTTTTTTGTGAACTCCTGCAGCGCTTGGGAAAATTCAAATGCATTGGATAAATTAGAGTTTGTAATCTGTTCAGGTTTAACACCGGTTACGTGCAGCGCTTTTGGTGATGGCAAAATATGAGGGGCTAGCCTACATCTAAGATCAACACGTTCGATTTCGTTGAAATCGGAATCTGTGACAATAGCAGCAAACTGCAGTGCCTGATCAAAAGCTGGCGAAATACCAGTTGTTTCCAAATCATAGAATACAAACTTATCCATAAGAAATTTTGCCGTTTAATTCTTTTGAAAGTCCAGAAAAAAATTTCAATGTCTGCAAGTGTTTTATCAGGCAGCGTCTAATTTAAAACTTTAATCTTTAATCCAATACACCTTGGATAGCGTGTTAAAGCTAAAATTCATTAAGGAATAAAAATGTTTGATCTTACCTCGGGCCCGTCTGCGCAATCACAATTTTCCCAGTTCGAGACAGTACTGGCACACTGCATTAAAAAGGTTGGAAAAGACGACTACTCGGCTGCGATAGAATATGGTCAGAAAAGTGGTTTCTTCACTGCAAATAACCGTCTTACAACATCAATTATGACTCTAGCACAATTCACGCAGTTCGATATGCAAGACGCTGCTTAGATGTCCTATCGATCAACTCTAAACACACAGGTGACTAATGTCTGAAGACAACAACGCTGACCTTAAAGGTCTCGGCTTTTCGTTTTTCCTAATTGCAGTGATCATGGTTGTGATACCAATTGCAATATTTGGACTGCCTATTTGACCTGATACACATTGCCTAAATAAGTCCAGTTAGAGAGTCTCAAAACAGAAACGGCGCACTCGACGTGCTTTTTGGTTGAGTGGAATACGTTTTATCCCCAGAAAATGACCTTTTCGTAGATAACTTTCACACAATTATGGACGCCTATGTGGATAACGAAAAAGCCTATGTACAGAGTCAAAACGCCTGGTATCTTAATCTTAGCTTATCTGGGGGTAACGGAATTTTCACTCTCAAATATAAAAGAAACCGCCCCGTGGGTTTGGACAGATTTGAGAGAGTAAGCGAAGTTACAACGTTTAGGTTGAAGACGGTGGAGCGGATTGAATCTTAGGGTTTTTGTACACAAAGCCTGAAGCGTGAAGTGGGTAAATAGTAACTTAATTAGTTTTTTGGAATTAGTTTACGAAGTAAAAAGCTTACCAAACGCAGAGAGGTTGGGTTTAGCCTTTCTTCAAAGCAGCTTAGATAATGATTTGCTTTAAATGGGTGTTTCCAAAGTCTTTGGACCAAGGAACGCGCATTTTTCATTTAAAGCTTACTGATATCCTAAAAAAGGTTCCATTTTGAAGGAATCGTTTCATGAGTCGTGCTGTCCTACCACCCAAGTGGGGCAGCTCACATCTTATATCTAACTTTATGCTATATTGACTGTTATACTTTTGAAGGTAGCCTTCTTCCCTTACCGGAATGACTTAGAGAATAGCACATCATTAAAGTCAATGTAACATGGGAACATAACTAAATAAGCGTACTTAGAGCTACCAAACTCTCAAGGAGATCATACAGTAAAGTCTCTAGTCATTTATAATGCTATAAGCCGATTACTGTT
>JAOGIM010000040.1 GCA_028150825.1 Paracoccaceae bacterium | reverse complement strand
CCTGGACAGCGCCAAAATCTGTTTCAAACCCCCAGAATGCCAGCATAATGCCACGTGAAATCCCAAAACGACGCTCAATTTCGTCAAAAACCCATGCAAAATCATCTGCATTTTTACGGCCGTGGTACATCCTGTCTTTGCTAATTAACCGGCGTGAAAATTCCAAAAATGGGAGTTGAAAAATACCTTGTGCGCGGTCTGCGGCGATTACTTTAGGGTCTTTACGTGTTACTGCAAAAAATTCTTCAATGACAAAGTTGGCATGCCCATATTGCTTTGCTTCAGATTTTAGACCATCTACAAACTTTTCAAAATTTCCACCACAAGTTTGGGAATGGGTTTGCGTGCAAAGCGAAAACATAAAAGCGAATGCCATTAAAATTATTTTCATTTAGATGCCCCTAAATCTGTCTATTTATATCAAAATTAGCGTCATGTGGCTAGTATCGCTCAAAAGGTGACAATGATTGCCACAATTCCCACTATTACCAAAGCGATTTTCCAAGATGACCACAGTATGCGCATGGTGCGCTCTATGTCATGGGATTTTGCCGCCTGATTTCCCTCTTTATTAACCCAGGCAAATTCTTGCATTTGACTGTCATAACTTCTTGGACCAGCCAGAGCAACATTCAGGGCATAGGCCATCGCCGCTTCTGGCCATCCTGCATTGGGTGAGCAATGCAATTTTGCATCCCTATTTATACTGTGACGGTGCTGCAAGACTGATCCAGCCAGCGCTATCAAAAGTGATGTCAGTCGAGCAGGTACCCAGTTCAATAAATCGTCATATCGCGCGGATGCCCAGCCAAAATCGCGATAGTCAGGGGTTTTATAGCCAATCATACTGTCCGCTGTGTTGACGCTTTTATAGACTAGCAATCCGGGTAATCCAGCCACAAGAAACCAGAAAATTGGTGCTATAACTCCATCAGAAAAATTTTCTGCGGCTGATTCGATAGCTGCGCGTGCGACCTGACTTTCATCCATCTCTCCCGTGTCCCTTCCAACGATTTGGGCAACGGAATAGCGCCCTTTTTCAAGAGACTGTCGAAGTGATGTTGCAACTTCGCCAACGTGATCTGCGAGAGACTTTTGCGCGATCAAAATAGTCACGCAGAAAAATTCAATAAAGCTACCTAATTCAGTAAGTAGTCTTCCAAACACGCCACTAAAGACTATTAAAAACAAAAGAAAAATAATGCCTTTTGTTTTTCTGGTCTTTCCATTGTTTAATCGTTTGTCTGCCACGGAAATTACCTTACCAATCAATACAATGGGATGGGGCAGCCGTGACCAGACCCATTTGGGTTCGCCGATGAGAGCGTCAGCAATCATGCCAAAAAAAAGCGCCCAAATCATGCGGCTAGCGCGCGCTCAAGGCGCGTCCAATCTGCAGGTGCCGGGAGACCAAGCCGGATATAGCTTTTTGAATACGGGAAAATGCGGCTCCAGATATGATGATTGGCCAGCTTTTCATGTAAAAGATTGGCGTCTGTGACATCATAGAGTCGGAAAAGATCGCATCCTCCAACCAGTTTTGCCGCATACGATGTCATAAGCTGGTCCAGTCTAATTGCATCAGATTTCAGTCTAGAACGGGCAATTGCGACCCACTCTTTATCGGAAAGAGCTTTCGTTGCTATCTTGATTGCGCCTCCTCCAACTGGCCACGGTCCCAGTAGTTCGCGCAGTTTTGAGACCACGGGATCCGCCCCAATCACAAAGCCAACGCGCAACCCGGCTAATCCCCAGAATTTACCAAAGCTTTTGATGAAAATACGGCTCGATTGAGCACTGTGTTTGATCAAAGTTGTATCAGGAACAACATCCCCGAAACTTTCATCAACAATTACTATCGGGGCTTTGAAGGCATCTGCAGACCAAATTTTGCCAGTTGGATTGTTGGGGTGTACAAAGACTTGGACGTCAAAAGTAGTATCGTGCAAGCACCACCCGGCATTTTCAAACGCAGCAAGATGTTCATTATAAGTGGGGCGTGGAATTGAGACCTTCTTGCCTTCTAGTAAAAACGGGAGTGCTGCAATTGCGGCTGAGGCTCCGTTAGTAGCAATAACTTGCGCTTTCTCGGGCACATTCCAAAAACTACGCGCTACGTTTTCGAGGCTTACAAGATCGGAACGACGTGGCAAAACGTGGTCATCGCTCGGATCGATTCGTTCTGTCGGATAGGCAACCGGATTGATGCCTGTAGATAGGTCAATCCACTCTTGTGGCGAACCTCCGTAGGTATCAATGGCGTTATCAAGGTTTCCACCATGATCACGACTTTTTGTTTGTAGCTGATAATGTGTCATCTTTGGCTCGCAACAATGTGAAAGCTTTGGAATATATTTTCTGATATTATGCAAGGGCTTTCGAAATGGTTAATTTACTCGTAATTTGTTTACCAATTGTTAAGGAATTTACCGTTTTTCAACAGATGTGTCATCATGATCCATAACTTAAGCAGAAGATCTATGAAGTTATTAATCGTTGAGATCGTAAGAGACCTAGGTAATCTTTGACCCAAGCTTTTGATCGCTTAAGCGCAGAGGTTATGTTTATTCTAAATCAGTTGAAGTCTATTAGCAGGTATTCTAATCGATATCGTGATCTTACTGTCTTGTACAGGACAGCATTTTTTAGCCATTCCGGGCTTTGTAATTTACCGAAGGCCAAATCTGCAGGTATTTTTGTCACAAACACTTTATCTTTATCTGTTTGGTTTATCGTCCAATGTTGTTTGAATTCTGGAGTCTTTTTGCGAAGCCTCCTTTGAGAGTTTTGTGGCAACGGTCCAATTTGATGATTTGACGCATAAAGAAAGTGGTCATTAGTCTGATGCGGATTAATGCAGGACAGTCAGATTTATTTGGAGGGTTTTCTGGTTATAATGCATGGGTCGGATCTGTATTCTTCGAAGAAACCCTCAAATCGTGACTTTTTAGACGATAAATTGCATATAGGATTTTTAGAATGGATTTTGAAAAACTGATTTATTTGGTCATTTTGCCAAGGTTTTGTTCGAAATTAGTCAAAAGGCTCAAGATAACACATTTTTTTTGCGAATTTGAGGGTTTTCTTTATCTGTTTAAGAGAGATATTCAAATTCAGTCGGTAAACATTGTAGCTGGTTACTTGATGTTTGCGGAAAGCAGATCAAAGATAAGATGTTAGGAGAATCGCCATGTCTACATTTCTTTCGAAAGAGCTGCAAAAAGGGCTAGATGACGCCCGCGCCAGTGACAAGCGTCGCAAGAGCCGGTTTAGAGTGCAATTTGATGGAGACATGTATCCCGTGCTGAAGATGTGGGATTCGGGTTTTTCTGTTGAGTCTGATAGAGCCCCTCAAATGCGAGGATTGGTTGATTTATTCGATGGTGCGCGGCATCTATCTCGTTGCCTAATAGTCGCTTCTGATGAAGAGAATGGAGAGCTTGCCTTTGAATTTAAACGCAGCACTCCTGCCGAGGATAAGGCGCCTACTGATTTTCCACGCATCAAATCAGCACCAATCGCTCTTTTGAACTGACTTCACTATAGGTCACAAAAGGCGTCGTTCAACCGTTCGATCGCTCGTAAAACTACTGAACGCGGCATGGCAAGGTTAAACCGCAAGAAACCTTCACCTCCAAGGCCAAATGTTACTCCATGGTTAACAGCTATAATTGCCTCTTTTTCAACTCGTGCTAGGATGTCCTTTTCGGACATTCCTGTGCTGGAGAAGTCTACCCAAGCTAGATAAGTTCCTTCGAGTGGCATCGACTTAATCCCGGGTAGGCTATTCATAGCTGTGTCAAATATTTTGCGATTCTCATCTAAATAAAGCATGAGCGCATCTAACCAGTTGGCGCCTGTGGGACTATATCCAGCCTTGGCCATAACAATCCCAAAACTATTGGGGCTCATGCCCAAGGCTGCGATCCTCTTACTAAAAGTTGCGCGCAGTTTTGCGTCTGGGATAATAACATTTCCCGTGTGCCCGCCAGCAATATTGAAGGTTTTCGTTGCTGCACTCATCATAATCAGGCGATTATTGTTCGTTTCATCAATTAACGCAAAAGGGGTATGTTTATGACCAGGATAAATGATATCTTGATGAATTTCGTCGCTTATTATGATCAGATCATGCCGCTTTGCAAAATCGGCCACGCCTTGAAGCTCTTCTTTTTGCCAGACACGTCCACCGGGATTGTGCGGAGATGATAAAATGAGCATTCTCTCATTTCCAGTCATCATGGTGTCGTAAAGATCAAAATCCAGCTTGTAACGCCCATCATCCAAAGCCAATGGGCATTGGATGATCTCTCTGCCACTAGCTTCTAAGAATCGGAAAAAAGAATGGTAAATTGGCGTAAAAAGAACGATTCTGTCTCCTGGATAGGTAAAAGTATCGACGCACATGGCCGTTCCGTTTACAAGCCCATGCGTGCTGAAAATCCAAGAGGGGTCCATCTTCCATCCATGCCGAGTTTCATGCCACCAGCAGATCGCCTCTCGATAAGACGTATCATCACCGTAATACCCATAAACACCATGGTCAGTCATATTTTTTAAAGCCTGCTGAATGCTTTCCGGAGGGCGAAAATCCATATCTGCCACCCACATAGCTATCCCATCTTTAGATGGGACTCCGTAAATCGACTCCATTTTGTCCCATTTAGAACAGTTCGTCCCTCGACGTTCAATTATTTCATCAAAATTCATGTAGCGCTCTCCCCGGTGATCGCATGCAAAACTAACGGATTAGTGCTTGGGTTCAAGAGGCGTTGCAACCGCTTTAGCTTTGTCCTAGATCAACATCATGAAAAAGATGATCTTATTCCATCCTGATCTGCGCTTGAAAAAGATATGCGATCCTGTGATTAATATCACAGACGACTTGCGCAAAACGGCCGATGATATGCTTGAAACCATGTATGATGCGCCCGGTATTGGGTTGGCGGCTCCACAAATTGGCGTCTTACAAAGACTGATTGTCATGGACTGTGTCAAAGACGAGGACGCAGACCCTGCGCCGATGATTATGTTCAACCCAGAAATTACCGCAAGTTCTCAAGAGACCGCAGTCTACGAAGAAGGCTGTCTTTCGATCCCGGATCACTACGCTGACGTCGCGCGGCCTAAAGAAGTCGAGGTCAAATGGATCGACATAGACGGGGTTGAGAAAAGGCATGGGTTCAATGGGCTTTGGTCAACATGTGTGCAGCATGAGATTGATCATTTGAATGGTAAGCTATTCATAGATTATATAGGTGTAATGAAACGTCAACTTATCACGCGCAAAATGCAAAAACTCAAACGCGAGCTTGCGCGGAAGAAAGGGGCCTGATCATGGCGGTACGCCGCTGTATTCCTTGGCCCGACCCACGCTTGCGCCAGAAGGCTGCGCCCGTGTCTGAGATCACGGATGATATACAAGCTATTTGGCAAGATATGGTCGATACGATGGAAGACATGCCTGGCGTTGGACTAGCTGCTCCTCAAATCGGTGAAATGCTAAGACTGGCTGTAATTGATGCATCAGAGGGCCGGGGCGAAGCCATCTTAATGGCAAACCCGGAAATTCTGCAAAGTTCAAAAAACCTGTATGAGTTTTACGAGGCCAGCCCAAATTTACCAGGCCAGGCTGCGAAGATGAAACGTCCCAAAGTTGTCTCAGTGCAGTTTTTGAATGCTGATGGCATCCTTGAAAAACGCAATTTTGAGGATCTGTGGTCGACCTCCGTGCAGCACCAAACTGATCATTTGAATGGTAAAATGTTTTTTGACAACTTGTCTAAAGTGCGGAGAGATATGCTTTTGCGAAAAGTAAGGAAGGCAAAATGAAGATTGTCTTCATGGGAACCCCAGATTTTTCTGTTCCAGCGCTGCAGCAACTTCACGACAGCGGATATGAAATTGTTGGCGTTTACACACAACCGCCACGTCCAGCAGGACGTGGAAAGAAAGAACGTCAAAGTCCTGTACACGCCAAAGCGTTGGCTTTGGGTCTTGAGATCAGGCATCCAGAAAATCTCAAATCCGATGAAACGCAGTCTGATTTTGCCGCATTAAATGCAGATATTGCTGTGGTTGTCGCTTACGGACTTTTATTGCCGCAGGAAATGTTGGATACGCCGAAATTGGGATGTTTGAACATACATGCGTCTCTATTGCCAAGATGGCGCGGTGCGGCTCCGATCCATCGTGCGATCATGGCCGGTGATGCGCGAACGGGGATCTCGATTATGCAGATGGAAAGGGGCTTGGACACTGGTCCAGTTTTGTTGATGGAGGAAACTGAGATCAAATTTAATGAAACGACTGCATGCTTGCACGATAGACTATCTGATATGGGTGCTAAACTGATCAATAAGACCCTCAAAAATATTCCTGATCTGACGGTAAAAACTCAACCCTTGGAGGGTGTAACCTACGCCGCCAAAATTGATAAATCTGAGGCCCGTATAGATTGGAGCCAGACAGCTGAAGTGGTGGACCGCCAGATAAGAGGCTTATCGCCATTTCCTGGCGCTTGGACTATTTATCAAGGCGAGCGTTTGAAATGTCTGGCGTCGGAAGTAATCGATGCTGAGACTGATCTGTCGGTTGTGGGTCAGATTTTGAATGACCGACTGGAAATTGCCTGTGCCAATGGAGCAATACGCATTACGGAACTTCAAAAAGCTGGTCGTTTGGCCCAAAGTGCAGATGATTTTATGCGCGGTGCTGCTATAAAAATGGGTGATCAGTTTGAGTAATGTTCAAAAATCGACTGCGAGACCTTTGTTCTCCCAATCTCCAAAACGTACGGGTTCTGGACCAGCGCGGCCTCCGAGTTCTTTTGGAAGATCCAGCTTGGCTGCTGTTTTGCGCCGTTCCTCGGCTTCGGCTAAGGCGCGCTTTGCTTCAGGAGGAAGTTCTTTTTGCTGCGACATTATATTATCCTTTCCAACTCAATCTTTGATATACGTCTTTCATGGGTCAAGGCAAGGAAACGTCTATGCCTAAATTTGAAGAGACACCGCGGTCGATGGCAATTTCAATGCTAGATAGTGTGATAATTGGTGGTAAATTATTATCTGAGCTTACAGCATCCAAGAGTTTTTTATCACTCACAGCGCCTGATCGCGCCCGTGCTCAGCGGTTGGCACTAGAAACCCTGCGTGGACTTGAGCGGATAGATCGCGTTCTGGCAAAATTCTTACAAAAAAAACCACCACACAAAGTCCATAATATTTTGCGACTTTCAGCTGTCGAAATTTGCCGTGGTAGTCAGGCCCATGGCGTTGTCAACGAGGCGGTTAATCTTGTGGGGCGGGAAAATAAGTTTTCTCATTTCAAAGGTCTCGTGAATGCAGTCTTGCGTAAAGTGGCAGAAAAAGGTCCGGAGCACTGGGCCAGTTTAAGGGCCTCTCGGATGCCCGACTGGTTGAGAGGGCCATTGTCTGAAGCCTATAGTAAGGAGACTGTGAGCGAATTTGAGAAGGTACAGTTCAAAACCCCTCCTGTCGATCTGACCATGAAACATCCAGAACAGGCAAGCCAAGTTGCCGAAGCATTGGGAGGCCAAGTTATGCTTGGTCAATCTGTGCGATTGTCAAATGCTGGTCAAATAAGCAAACTTGCTGGATTTAAAACAGGTGATTGGTGGGTTCAAGATGTGGCTGCCGCTGTTCCTGTGCGGCTTTTGAAGAAACTTGAGGGCAAAACTGCACTTGATCTGTGCGCTGCTCCGGGTGGAAAAACCCTCCAGCTTAGTGCTGCTGGTGCGCAAGTGACTGCAGTTGATATTTCCGAGCGTCGTTTAAAACTGCTGGAAGAAAACCTCCGTCGCACAGGACTTAAGGCCAATGTTGAGGCGATAGATGCTTTTGAATTGACTACCAAAATGTATGACGTGATTATTCTTGATGCGCCATGCTCGGCAACCGGTACGATCCGGCGGCACCCAGATTTGCCGTATGCAAAGGATGGAACAGAGTTTGGAGCGCTGATCGATTTGCAAGAAAGATTGCTCAACCATGCGCTTACTTTGTTGGCTCCTGAGGGGCGGCTAGTTTACTGCACCTGTTCTCTTTTGCCCGACGAAGGCGAGGTTCAGGTTGAAACCGTTTTGGAACAGAATACCGATTTTGAAGTTGATCCGGAGATGTTTGAGTTTGCATACGTGCAGAGTGAGTGGTTTATAGAAAATCTTGGTTTACGAATGCGGCCTGACTATCTTGCCTTTCAGGGTGGAATGGATGGCTTTTTCGTATCTGTCTTGCGCAGGAAAGCATGAGCGAACTATGGTATGCACCTAATGGGATAGCCGGAGAAATAAAATGAACCAAGACTTTGGTACTTTCAGCATGGTTTCTCTGTTTCGGGCAGATTTATGACAAAGTCGGATAATCTATCCTCGCAACACTTACGATTTATGCACTGGCTGTATGCCCGTGCGCTTGGGTTTTCCAAACCTGCGACAGGTTTTGTAAAACAACCTGAACCGCGTTCGATTGGAAGCTATGTTCGTGGTATGCAACTCAAAGCAGGCAATATTATGTTTGCGGGGCACTTGGTCGAGGCGCCAGGCGCAGTACTTTGGGATATAGACTCTCCAGCAGATGGTTTTAGGCAAGAGGCACATGGGTTTCGCTGGCTCGATGATCTGGCGTCTGTTGGCGACAAACATTCGCGCAAAATTGCGCAAGCGTGGGTGCAGAAGTGGATTGATTTATACGGTCATGGTTCTGGTCCGGGTTGGATACCCGATCTGACTGGTCGCCGTCTGATTAGGTGGATTCACCACGGTTTTATGTTGTTGCAAGGCATCGAACCAAAAAGGTCTGAAATATTTTTTCAATCTTTAGGCCGTCAGACATTATTTTTGTCAAAGCGCTGGTCCAAAACTATGCCTGGTTTGCCGCGGTTTGAAGCTTTGACAGGGCTGATCTACGCAGGTTTGACCCTAGAAGGTATGAAAGAACACGTTCGCCCGGCGACTAGCGCTTTGGCCCGTGAGTGCCGCACTCAAGTTGATGCAGCAGGTGGTCTCCACACGAGAAACCCCGAAGAGCTTCTTGAGGTTTTCACTTTGTTGACGTGGGTGGCTTCTGCTCTGACTGAAGCGGGCTGGATTCCATCCAGTGCGCATCTAGAAGCCTTGAATAGGATTGCTCCAACATTACGCACTTTGCGTCACGCTGATGGCTCGCTCGCTCGCTTTCATGGCGGTGGTAAGGGGCTAGAGGGGCGCCTTGATATGGCGCTTGCTCAATCTGGCAATAAAATATTGACCTCAGGCTCTTTGGTAATGGGCTATGCGCGCCTGTCAGCAGGGCGCACCAGTATTATTGTGGATGCAGCACCGCCGCCGACTGGGCGTGCATCAATTAATGGACATGCGTCGACATTAGCCTTTGAATTATCCTCTGGGCGCAGTTCTCTGATCGTGAATTGTGGTTCGGGCGAGAGCTTTGGAGCAGACTGGAGGCGGGCAGGACGGGCTACTCCATCTCATTCTACTCTCTGTGTAAATGGTATTTCTAGTGCAAGTCTTGGTCGTCCTCTGTCACATACCAATACGGAAAATGAGTCCTTAATTGATGGTCCAAGTAAGGTTCCGCATGAATTTCCTGAAACCAGTCAAGGCTTAAAATTTAAAGCTGGCCATAATGGATATCTAAAACACAATGGTCTGACACATGTGCGGAGTTTAGATTTGTCATCTGACGGAAGCACTTTGTCTGGCGAAGACATGCTGTTGACCCTTGATACTAAGGACCAAAAACCTTTCCAAAAGGCATTTGACGCCTCAGGCCTGCAAGGTATACCGTTCCAGCTGCGCTTTCACTTGCATCCTGACGTAGCTGCCCAAGTCGATTTGGGTGGCATGGCCGTTTCTTTCGTACTCAAAACTGGCGAAATTTGGATGTTTCGTCACGATGCTGACGTTGAGATTACATTGGAACCGAGTGTCTATTTTGAAAAAAATCGACTTAAGCCTAGGTCTACAAGGCAGGTCGTTTTATCTTTACGAGCAATGGAGTACGCAACCCGTGTGCGGTGGTCTTTGTCCAAAGTACAAAAGACCAATTTCTCTTCCAAAGAAGGCATAGAAGACATAGAAGACATAAGTTATACAAAATAAAAGAGAGTGGAACTAATTTTATGACTGAATTGTCCCCTGTACGCCGTGCGCTTATCTCCGTTTCGGACAAAAAAGGTCTCATCGATCTTTCAAGGGCGCTTGTGGCCGGTGGAATAGAAATATGTTCAACGGGCGGTAGTGCAAAAGCAATAAGAGAAGCGGGCATTGCAGTCACAGATGTCGTTTCGATTACAAATTTTCCTGAAATGATGGATGGTCGAGTAAAGACCCTTCATCCGAACGTTCACGGCGGTCTTTTGGCTCTGCGCGATAACCCCGAGCATCTGGCATCGATGGAGACGCATGGCATAACTGGTATCGATTTGCTGGTCGTAAACCTTTATCCTTTTGAAGACACGGTCGCTGGTGATGCTGATTATGACACTTGCATTGAAAACATAGATATTGGTGGCCCCGCTATGATACGGGCGGCAGCAAAAAATCATGCTTTCGTGACGACAGTAGTGGACGTTGAAGATTACGAAGAGCTTCTTGCAGAGTTGTCCAGTTCAGATGGCCATACTAAATTGGCCTTCCGTCAGAAAATGGCTCAGCGTGCATACGCGCGCACAGCAGCTTATGACGCTGCTGTGTCGCAGTGGTTTGCGATGGCTTTGGATGAAAAGAAACCCCGCCGCGTGAGTTTTTCTGGAACGTTGGCACAAGAACTTCGGTACGGTGAAAATCCGCACCAGAGCGCATCATTCTATGTCGATGGTTCTGGACGGTCCGGTGTTGCAACCGCCATTCAGCATCAGGGTAAAGAACTATCATATAATAATATCAATGATACTGATGCTGCATTCGAGCTGGCTAGTGAATTTGATGCTCAAACTGGGCCAGTTTGCGCAATTATCAAACATGCAAACCCCTGTGGAGTTGCGCGGGGCCAAACTATATTAGAGGCGTATCGTGGTGCTTATGATTGTGATCGTATAAGCGCGTTTGGTGGAATAGTTGCGTTTAACCAAACTTTGGATGAAGCAACTGCTCATATGATCACAGATATCTTTACCGAAGTTGTGATTGCGCCTGATGCCACACAGCAAGCGATTGAGGTGTTTTCTAAAAAACCAAATCTTAGGCTTTTGACGACGGGTGGGATGGCAGATCCTGCTCATGAAAATCAAACGATACGACAAGTATCGGGTGGGTTTTTAATACAGGATAAAGACGTGGGTCATCTAGATCTGAACGCGTTGAATGTTGTTACAAAACGCCAGCCAAGCGAAACTGAGATGGCCGATATGCTATTTGCTTGGATGGTTGCCAAACACGTCAAATCCAACGCCATCATATATGTAAAAAACGGTTCAACCGTTGGTGTGGGTGCAGGGCAGATGAGCCGTGTGGACAGTTGTCGCATCGCTGCACAAAAATCACTGGATATGGCAGAGCAGCTTAAACTTTCTCGCCCATTAACCCAAGGGTCTGTTGTGGCGTCAGATGCATTTTTTCCCTTTCCGGACGGCCTTTTGACCTCATCGGAAGCGGGCGCAACGGCAGTGATTCAACCGGGTGGATCAATGCGAGACGACGAAGTTATTGCCGCGGCTGATAAGGCCGGACTAGCCATGGTCTTTACTGGCATGCGTCATTTCAGACATTAATATGCGATTTTTAATGCTGATATCGGCCGTTCTGGTCTTTTTGGTAGACCAAGCCAGTAAAGTCCTAGTGGTCTTTTATCTCGATTTAGAGACCATTGGACATATGGATGTCTTCCCGCCATTTTTAAATTTCTCGATGGCGTGGAATTACGGCGTCAACTTTGGCTTATTTTCTTCATCAGATGGTGTTCAACGCTGGATATTAACAGGATTTGCCGTTTTTGTTTCTACAGCTATCGTCATTTGGATGCAGCGAGAACCACCGAGCAGAGTTGGCCATATTTCTGCGGGTTTTTTGATTGGAGGTGCTTTGGGCAACGCATTTGACCGCGTGGTTTACGGCGCCGTTGCCGATTTTTTAAATATGTCATGTTGTGGGTTTGATAACCCATACGCCTTTAACGTCGCTGATATTGCAATTTTTTCTGGAGCAATTGGCCTGGCATTTTTTAGCTCTCCTAAGGACAGCGTGTGACTCTCTTTTAGAGATTATATATTAAAGATTTAGCGTTAATGGGCGTTTATTATGATAGAAACGCTTTTAAGATCGGTTTATTTGGCTGTTTTAGGCTCAGGATATAACCAAAATAAGACGATGAATAAAGCCTTTGATAACTGTGAAAACTTAAAAAAAAGATTACTTTCGATTTGCATAAATTTCTGCTGTGACCACTTCAAGCTGCATGTTAACCTGGCCCTCAAGCGGCGGCGTCAATCGCGCAGAGGCCACGTCTTGTACAAGAGAAAATGTAGTATTGCAGATAAGAGCGAGAGCAATGCCTAGGACTATGGTATCTCAGTCGCTCTCCTAATTTGACAAAAAAAGTTTAGCTGTCGCTGCGCAAGGTATTTCTAAACGTGTAGTGGGCTAAGTTAGGATTTAAAGAAATTCAAAAAAATGTCTGAATTTTATGTGACTTAAATTAAGTTTTATTGCCATATTTTTGTGATATTTACTTGCGCGGTCTACATCACACTTTATGTTCTTTTTTTCAGGAGGAGTTTAAATGTATTTTTTTCTTGGTTTGCTGAGTATCTTTGTTTTGCTCCCGATTGGGAGCACTGCTGATATTTCCACCCAAGTCACTGACTTCAGGCTTGAAAATGGAATGCAAGTCATCGTGATAGAAGATCACCGCGCTCCAGTTGTTATTCATATGGTTTGGTACAAGGCGGGATCTGGGGAGGAGGATCCTGGCGTATCTGGCGTAGCGCATTTTCTTGAGCATTTACTTTTTAAACAGACCAAGACAATGGGAGCTGGCGAATTTTCCCGTATTGTTGCCGAAAATGGTGGTAGTGATAATGCGTTTACCAGCTATGACTATACTGCGTATTTTCAAAGGATTACCGTAGATAAATTACCTTTTATGATGAAAATGGAATCTGACCGTATGATTAATCTGGATTTGGGTCCGGATGATATTTTGACAGAGCGGGATGTCATTCTTGAAGAACGCAATCAGCGAGTAGAAAATAGTCCCAGTGCGCTATTTAGCGAACAACGCCGTGCGGCTCTATTCCTCAATCACCCTTATGGCAGGCCTGTTATCGGATGGCGTCATGAGATGGAGAACCTCAGCCTTGAGGATGCTTTGGCCTTCTACCGCCAATTTTATGCGCCCAATAATGCAGTCTTGGTTGTTGGAGGGGATGTGTTACCTGAAGCAGTTTTTGAACTTGCCAGACAAACCTATGGTGTAATACCTGCAAATCCGGATCTTTTGCCCAGAGACCGCCCGCAGGAGCCACCGCAGATCTCCGCTCGCCGTATGACATATTTCGACGAGCGTGTTGCTCAACCTTATGTGGCTCGGACCTATCTGGCACCAGAGCGCAATCCTGGTGATCAATCGGTGCCGGCTGCTTTGACTTTGCTTGCTGAAATACTGGGGGGTGGTCAAACGTCTGTCTTGGCTCAAAAGCTTCAGTTTGAAGCACAAACCGCAGTCTATACGACTGCTTTTTATGGTGGGACGGCTCTTGATGATGCAAATTTTGGTTTTGTGATTGTGCCCTCTGACAGTGTGCCCCTGGAAGAGGCTGAGGCTGCGCTTGATCAAGCGATCGTCGAGTTTTTAAAAGAAGGTGTCGACCTTGATAAGCTCAACCGGCTCAAAAGACAGTTTCGAGCGTCTGAAATTTATGCACGCGATAGTGTGAGTGGGCTTGCGAATACTTATGGTGCAGCGCTGACATCTGGCTTAAGTCTTGACGATATTCATGACTGGCCCAATATTTTGCAAGCAGTTACGCAAGACGATATTATGGCTGCTGCTAAATTGGTTCTTAAAGAACAAAAATCCGTTACTGGATGGTTGATGAAGCCAAAGGAGCTAAGCGAATGAAACTCGTTTTTGCTATAATCTTATGCTTTTTTACTGGGCCAGTTTCTGCGGCAACTGACATTCAGACATTAAAAACACCCTCGGGTATTAAAGTATGGTTGGTCGAAGATCACAACATTCCCTTTGTGGCATTTGAACTGAGGTTTGATGGTGGGAGTGGGATTGATCCGGTCGAAAAGGCCGGCGCAACGAGTTTGATGATGAGCCTGCTAGAAGAAGGCGCGGGTGCCTTGAAAGTCCAAGAGTTTGCAGCCGCCAAAGAGGCGCTAGCGGCCAGCTTCGGTTATGGCGCCAACCAGGATAGTGTCTCTATCTCTGCCCGTTTTTTAACTGAAAACCGGGATGAGGCCATTGCACTTCTGCGTCAGTCTTTGATCGTGCCTCGGTTTGACACAGATGCAGTTGAACGGGTTC
>JAOGIM010000004.1 GCA_028150825.1 Paracoccaceae bacterium | reverse complement strand
CGTGTTTAACCATCGAGGAACAACGTCATGTCACACATTCAGTACACAATCTGTCGTTCAGGCAGGTATTATTACAATAGACGTGTGCCCAAACACGCAGTCAAAACCTATGGTCCATTCATCAGACAAGCATTGTCCAAATGTCCTGAGGAAGCAGCAGCATATTCTAAACGTCTTAGTAATGTATTAGAGGGTTCATGGAGTGGAACGACAGGAATGATAAGACCTGTTAATATTTCATATCTCCTTTCCAGCTTTAAACCTAAGTCATTCAGGTTAACAGAAATAGCTGAAGAATATCTTACTTTCAGAGACATAGACGATAATCCCCCCAGAATAGCAGTGGCTGTCTTTGTATCACTGGCTGGTGATAGGGATGTCAGCCAGTACACCAGAGAAGATGCAAAGCTGTTTGTTCGTCATCTTGAAATGAGAGGAAACAAAACAGCTACTATCAGAAGACGTATCAACAGCCTGTCTGCCATTCTAAATTATGCTTATGCTGAACTAGACTTGGATAAACGTAATCCTTTCTCTCGACTGATCATCAAAGGTGAAGGAGATGATAGTTTTAAACGTGGTGTCTTCGCCAACGGGCAACTCAAGCAAGGATATGACAAAGCACTATCCTCAGGTAGTCAGATAAAGCTCCTAATGCCCCTCTTAGGAGAGACAGGCTGTAGACTAGCTGAGATTGTTGGCTTGAGACTGGAGGATATAGACCTTGAGAATGACCTGATCCATATTCGTCCTAATGCTGCTAGAAGATTGAAAACTAGAAGCAGCAAAAGGACATTGCCACTGGTCGGATATGGGAGATTGGCAATGGAGGAAGCACTCAAGCATTCAGACGGAGAATACCTATTCCCTAGATATATCAAAGATCGAAAGTGCAAAGCAGATCATGCTTCTGCTGCCTTGAATAAATGGCTCAAGAAAGACTTTAAAGGGCTTACTGCTCATTGCCTCAGGCATACGTTTAGAGACCGTCTGAGAGCAGTGGAGTGCCCTATGGATATGATTGATCAAATTGGTGGTTGGAAGTCTGTAAGTTCAGTTGGGAACAACTATGGACAGGGGTATTCAATGGGGCATGTTGAAGGATGGTTTGAGAAAATAAGAGTGAGCCATAGCCTTTAGAGAAAAGGATCAAGGCCACTCCCATAAATCTCTATATTTTAAGGGTAATACTAAAAGTGGACGACAGGAAACTAAGTTTAAAGGAACGACAGAAAGGGTCTTAAAGTAGGCTTTAAGTTTGTTATTTTTATTTATTAAAAATAGAAATAAAGGCTTCTAGTATACTTAAAGTATCCTTTTATCTTTTTTATTTATTTAACAATAATAGAAATAGAAAATATAACTAATACTCAAAGTATCTTAATGTCGTACCTTAAGTTACCCAGTGTTATGCCCCCAGTTTGGCTATCAGTAATACTCTCTATTATAGTAACGATAAGGATTTCTTAAGGTGATTGGGGGTGTCACCGATGTCGGGTGAATACAAAAGTTTTCAATTAATTTCTTTTTGTAAAAACTTTGTTTTTACCCGACATACCCGACACCTTTTAGGGTTTATAAAGTTACCCTTTCGCTAGGGCTTGTAGAAATTTTTTTATTTAACACCTGTTTTCGTTATTTTTGAGAAAACTGTAGAGGGGTCTCCAGAGATGCAGATCGATGCTATTTGGTGGACAGGCGTTTTTTTATCATTACTACGATAGGAAAGAGCTTTAAATTTCTCACACGTTATTATTTTAATCTATAGTTCCTATACTTGATAGTCTGGAAATAAACTCAGTTGTATTATCAGGGTCTCTGATCACTCTCTCAAGAGACTTTTTTGAAACACCCAGTTTTTTTGCTCTGTTTAAAATGGCTTTTGCCATATCCGTATCTCCAGCTTCGTTTATGCTAAAAGCATAAAATGCAAGCATTTCAGGAGCAATATCCACAGCATCAATGTGTGGCTCAACCAATCCAATGATTTTACTGTATTCTCCCGATAAGTAGTACATTGGAATAAGGCGTTTTGTCAGATTCCAACCACTATCGTTTGGCTGCAATCGCAAAGCTTTTTCAAAGAATTGTGTGCCCTCTTTTAAATCCCCACATTCAACCCAAATAGTTCCACTTACAATAAAGGTGTCCACGGTGGCACCTAAATCATAAGCTTTTTGTGCGTATTCTTTTGATAAATCACAATCCTTTGATCCCAATCTAAATTCGACTAAAGCTCTTAAAATATATGCAGTTACATCCTGATTTTCTGCAACATCTGAATTTGAAAGCCTTATAATTTCGGCACTGTTTTTTTCTAAGTCCTTTGCAAGCCCAACAGCTCTTTTTAGAAAAAGATTCCAACCCTTTATATTGTACAAAGCGGGATTATTTTCGCCCATTTGTTCTTCTAGCAATCGAATAATTCTGGAGTGGTTGTTGTATCCGTCTGGAGTAAACTTGAACCATTCATTTCTAGAGTTTAAAAATAAAGTTAGTCTTTCAGCCGTTCCGTATTTGGCTGCCCAGCTTTTAACTTCAGAACCGTCAACTGCATTTATTTGTAAATGAGTTAAAATTTTATCACCAATATTATCTTGTACTTCAAATATTTGAGCTGCTGAGAAATCTACTTTGTCCGTCCAAATTACTGTATTCAATTTCAAATCTGTAAGTTGCATCTGTATGCGTGATTGGTCAGAAAACGTCTGAATTGATGCTCGTACCACGTAATCGGCGTTGTACATTTCCTTTATAGATGCATCGTTGGCTGCCTTTGTTTTTGCATCCATACTGGTGCTACTTGAAAGAACACTAATGCGGCTGTATCGGGATAGACTTGAAATCATACTCTCTGTAAATGCTGCACTAAAATCACCTCTTGTTTCGGAAGCCCCAAGGTCTTCAAATGGATATACTAAAATAACAGGCTGAGAGGAGACTGCTGCTCTAGAGCCTATTTTTGTAAACGCTTGCTGTGGTACGTCTTCTGAAAGTGAAATGAGGTAAAAGTAACTGCCCAATCCAATTAAAAAAGCAAAGACAGTGGCCATCAAAAACCTTGAAACAGGTCTATCATTTTTTATTTTTCTTTTCTGTGAAGTTTCGAGAAGTAAATCATAAGCATGAAACTCGTTTTGCTTTACCTTTTGGAGGCCAAGGTCATTGAATTTGTACTTGGTTTTGCCCTTTACGTAATCGTAAATGACTTTTGATATTGTGATTCCATTTGTCTGAGCTAGAGCTTCCAGCCTTGCTGCAATATTTACCCCATCACCGAGCAGATTATCTTTCTCCTTAATGACATCCCCTGAATTTATACCAATGCGGAATTCTAGCTTTACCCTAGTATCATCTGCTTTGTTGCGTTCTTGAATGGCTTCCTGAAAAGCTACTGCACATTCCACTGCGGACACAGCACTTGGGAATTCTGCTAAGAATGAATCTCCGCCAGTATTAAAAAGACGCCCTTTAAAATCCTTGAAGAGTTTGATGAGTATCTTTTCACAAGCTCTAAGGTTCTTTACTGTCCCACTTTCATCATTCTCCATATGTTTGCTGTAACCAACGACATCAGTGGCAAATATTACCGCAATCTTTCGATCAATTTCTTCGTCAGACATAGGAAACCTTAAAAAACTATTTGGTAATTAATTACACAATGACCTCAAGGGGTCTAGGTTTAGTTGAGTTTTTTTAATGAACTGCCCTGCTGGCAAAGCCCAAATAGGCATTGTCAGACAAACTTGACGGGCAAGCGGCTAATCCTTAATTCTGGTTGATGACAGCACATAATCCATTCAAATATTTCAAAACGTCTCCCAAAATCATCCGCTTGGCGGTTATGTATTACATACGTTATCCATTGAGTTTTCGTCAGGTAGAAGACATCTTGCATGAACGCGGCGTCGATATCTGTCACGAAACAGTTCGGTTTTGGGTTGAACGTTTTGGTGCAAAATTTGCTAAGGAAATTCGAAAGAAGAGGGCGGGTCAACACTCAAACTGGCAATGGCATTTAGATGAAGTCTTCGTCAAAATAAATGGAGAACGCTTTTACCTATGGCGCGCTGTTGATCATGAAGGGGAAGTTCTTGAATGTTACGTCACGAGGCGACGCAACAAGGCTGCAGCGAAGAAGTTCCTTATAAAAGCAATGCGTAAACACGGCTCACCTAAGATCATCACAACGGATAAGTTACCATCTTACGGTACCGCTTTTCGTGAAATTGGCGTTGCGGATAGACAGCTTTGTGGAGGCCGGTCCAACAACAGATGCGAAAATTCGCACCTGCCATTTCGACGACGAGAACGAGCAATGCAGAAGTTTAAAAGTTGTGCAATGCTCCAGAAATTTACCACTTATCACGCCCAGATATACAACCACTTCAATCATGAAAGACATCTAGAAAGCAGACAG
Source organism: Paracoccaceae bacterium (assembly GCA_028150825.1). Classification (GTDB taxonomy): domain Bacteria; phylum Pseudomonadota; class Alphaproteobacteria; order Rhodobacterales; family Rhodobacteraceae; genus LFER01. Next base: position 111,175 of record JAOGIM010000004.1, on the reverse strand, counting down.
ACTTATAAGCAAAAACGCAGTGCCGCTCTCATAGAGTGGTTCAATTTCTGTGCCGCATGATGATCGACTTGAGGTGCTTTTTACGGGTGTTCAAGTTTGTCTGACAACACCCTCAGTAAGCTCCTGAACTCTTCTCGGCTAAGCTCATAGCGCTTATCTTTCCACGTGACCCTCTTCGGTGTTTTGGTAGCTACTTCTAGGCTGCCGTCCCGGATTTTCCCCAGCAGTTTCTACGGTAGCTGAGCTCCGGTTGGTTTAGGCGGGAAGATGAATTGTGTGTGCTTTGCGCAAATTTGCGTCGAGTTGGGAATCAAAACGAGCAGCAGAGCGTTCTGAGAGGATTTCTTCTTTGCGTTTGGTTGCTTTTTCAAGCAGATTTGGTTTTTCTAATTCAGCCCATTCTTTGGGCGAGGTGCGGTCGCCAAATGTAGGGTAAACATAGTCTGACTGCATACGGCTTAAAGTTTGATCTGTGCCAAGATAGTGGCCAGGGCCGCCCATGCAAACCTGCGCCATTTGATCTAGAGCTAGAGTTTCATCGGTGACTTCTATCCCACGCACGCAGCGCAGAGCTTGACCGATTATATCATCGCTGAGGATTAGGCTTTCGAGGCAAAACCCGAGCAGTGAGGCGTGCATACCTGCGGCTTCATAGACCATATTGAGACCTGAGAGCCCCGCCATAACGTTTGAACACATTTGTTCCCATCCGGCTTGCATGTCAGGCATTTTGGAATCTGATGCGCCCGCTGCGGCGCCCCCTGGAAGGCCATAAAATTTATGCATTTGGGCGCAGCCCGCGGTGAGGAGCGCCTGTTCACCAGACCCAATAGACATTGCGCCTGTACGCAAGTCGAGCCCAAAGGGCCAAGTGCCAAAGATTGCGGGGTGGCCAGCGACAATGGCGTTTACATATACCAGACCCGCAAGACACTCGGCAGTAGCTTGAGTAATTGCACCCGCGATAGTGGAAGGGGCTGTAGCTCCTGCCATGCCGGCCGACAGCAACAGCACTGGCATACCACCACGAATGCAGGCTTCCATTACTTCGCAGCTTTCCGTTGCAAATTTCATGGGCGGCACAACAAAGCAGTTGGAATTAGAGACAAACGGACGTTCGCGGTATTTTGCCTCTCCACCAGAAATTTCGTATAGCATTTCAAACGCGCCGGGCACGAAGGACGGTTCGGTGAAAGATGTTCCGATGTGTTTGGTTGTGCCTGACGTACAGGCGTAGATCGTGTTGAGATCCATTTCGTAATTATTAGGGATGTCGCGGCAAACCATCGGTCGTTGCATGAAGTGGACGTTGTCGAGTTTATCTACGATCCGTGCAGCATCGTGCAAGTCTTGGACTGTGCATTCGCGGTATTGATTGCCGTAGACGTCAACTATATGCACAGCGGCACCTGCAGTGCCATAGTGGACACGGTTACCTGACAGCGTGAGATCGTTTTTGCCGTCACGGCTGAAAAGTGTGATCTCGCGGCGGGCTTTGGTAAGCATGTCTTCGACAAGTGCCCGGGGGAACCGGATGCGTCCATCATCTCCTTGGACTGCACCAGCGTTTGTTAGTATCTCAACTCCTGATGGGGGAGCATCTGCAAGGCCAATGGTTTCAAGCGCATCAAGTGCTGCAGTGTGGATTTTTTGGACGTCGAGATCAGTTAGAGGCCTGTACGTACCGCCTTCTAGGCCTGCGCGGATCGGACGGACATCGTCCATGAGAGGGGCTGCCCGAAGAGCTTTACGGGCGGAACTGCCGCCGGAACGGCGAGAAGGGGCTGAAGACATTTTGGTGTTTGCCTCGATTAGGTAAGAGTTGAGAGTTTCGACGGGATCAAATTTGAGGAGAACCGCGTGCTGCATGCCCCCGGGTCGCACCAATAGTGCGCGAGATCAAGGCTGCCATCCATTCAAGATATGTCATCGTATTCTCGTATTTGACTGGCATGAAATTGTGACAGATTGTTCAACGCGACACGACTATTTGCGGCAATAACGTCGTTTTCAGAGTTTTTGGGGTAGTAATTAGTACATTGGGCATCACGTTGGAAGGCTTGCAGGCGTTCTTTGAAAAAATCAAAGTAGAACCTTTTTGGGTAGATTTAGAGTAACTCCTCCGCCTGACATACTGATAACCGTTCACATCAATAGATCTCTGCTTAAATGATAAAATAACCCCAACCGGACCTTCGCGGCTGAACACATTAACGTCAGCTATGCGGACGAAGTGTGAATTCGCTACAGTTGCGCCAATGACCGCTATGAACTCAGCAACGCATGGTAATCATAGAGATTATCGAATCCTTACGCCAGATTCGGGTGCTCATATGCTTCTGGGTAGGCCATCGGTTTGAAGGGCCCTGCGGGGGCGACACCATTTCAGGCACGACCAAAGTACCCTTGCTCGCGATGGATCAGCGAACCGGCGCTTTCTACGCCATCCAAAGCATAGACCCGGCACATCCAATGCCAGAGATACGGGTAGTCCAGAATCCGTCCGCCATTCAGTTTCATGCGGACATAATAAATTGGATCATGGCGATAAAGAGTTGGGAAAAGGCGCAAATCAGCTTCCGTGAACGATGCCCCTGTTAAGAACGGGCGTCCGTCAGACAATAAATCGTCAAGCTGATCAAGCGTGGCAAAATACATCTTGAATGCCTGCGCATAGATAACCTGGTCTGAAGAAAACCCTGCCTTGTAAGCCCCATTGTTAATGGCATTATAAATACAGTCGTTCCAGTTTTCTATTTCTGCCCGTAGTTCAGCATCAAAGGGATAAAGGTTTGGTCGTTCCGCATTAGATAAAGCGCTGCCAAGCGCGGCTGACCATTGATTGAGCATTCGGATTATCTTGGCGCTTTCGTTTGACACAATACGCCGGCTTTGCTTGTCATAAAGTATCGGAACCGACCGTTCATTTGAACCTTCCGCAGCATAAAGATCCCGAATAAGCCGAAGGCTTTGCCCAGTGGCAGTTTCCGCAGTGCACTCGGGCAATGGCGCGCCTGTTAATGCAGCAGCACGCCCAGGTGCGAATTGCCACAGATTGGGCCCGGCAGGATCCTCTTCGCCGGTACGGTTTGGAAACAATACGTCCAGTGTGATACTGTGCTGCAAGCCAAGTATATTGCGCGGCAATGTCACTCTGTGGCACCATGGACAATTGAGCGCCACAAACAGGAGTTCCCGAAGTGAATGCAACAAGCGATACGAATGATTCTCTGCGCCGAAGTCGTATGTCCATGGAGGAGGATTTGCGACAAGTGCGGCGAGACCACATCGTATCGCAGGCCATAGAGCTGTTCTATGAGCGAGGATACTCGCGGGCTACTTTGGATGCGTTGGCAAAAAACCTTGGCGTTGCAAAACCATTTATTTACAATCACTTCAAAAGCAAAGAGTCAATTTTGATTGAGATTTGCGAACGAGGCGTGGTGAACGCCTTACTCGTCGCCGACAAGGCCATTCTCAGCGATGGCAGCCCAACTGAGCGTTTACGAAACATGATCCAGAAATTCACATTGGTGGTTTTGGAACACCAGCAAAACGTGACCATCTATTTCCGGGAGGTCAAAAACCTTCCTCAATCTGATCTTGATCGCATTCAATTGCAGCGGGCAGATCTTGACCGGAAATTGGCAAGCCTGTTGGTCGAAGGTGTGGATTGTGGTCAGTTCAAAGTCGAAGACCCCCAACTTGCAGCAATTGCTATGCGCGGAATGGTCAGTTGGGCCTATACATGGTTCCAACCCGTCAACGGTCCATCCAAATCGGATATCAGCACTAAAATGGCAGAATTGGCCCTGAGCATGGTCAAAGCCTAGCACGACGTTTTTTACAACAATCATCCGGATTAACCTAGGAACGCGAGAGGCAATCGGCGGTTTGCGATCTGTCGGCATGCTTTTTTCCAGCTCGATATTCACCCAAACCAATTGAATGTCGGATCGTCGTCAAGACCTTCGTTCAGCGGCCACACTCTTTAAAAGTACTTGACAGTATTCATGAGTACTGGCTAGTATTCTCAATAGGAACACGCGCTTTTAGGATTGGAAAGTGAAATGTTGGCCCGCTCACTTGGACATCTGTTTGCTACCGCTGCGGCTGAATTCGGCGATAAGTCAGCGCTGATAACCACCGCCAGAACGATGACTTTCACTGAATTGGATGCCCAATCAAATCAGTTGGCAAACGGCCTTGCCGAATTGGGCATCCAGGTTGGCGATAGGGTTTCGCTTTATGCGCCCAACAGCTGGGAATGGGTGGTCAGCTATTTTGCGGTTCTAAAAATGGGGGGTGTTATTAACCCTTTGAACATGATGTTGACGGGCGAAGAAGTTGTCACCATGACGAAAGACTGCGGTGCGGTCGCAATCATTGCGGCAAGTGAAAAGGCACAAAACCTGACCGGTCTGCAACAGAATTTGTCGGCTCGTCGTCTTATTGCGTTCGGTAACAATATCCCTGAGGGGTTTATTGAGTTTGGCGGCCTGATGGACGGCAACGACGAGACGTTTCCGCTGGTAGATGTGGATGTCCACGATCTTGCATCAATCGTTTACACGTCGGGAACGACTGGGCACCCCAAGGGTGCAATGCTTTCGCATTACAACATTCTGCTGAATACCGCGATGTCCGCCACAATGCACAACCGGAACGATCGAGACACGGTCGTTAGCGCATTGCCATGCTCTCACGTTTACGGCAACATCGTTATGAATGCTGCGTTTGCCTATGGCATGACGTTGGTTTTGCACCAAAGTTTCGCCGAACGCGACATTCTTGAATCGATCCAATCACACAAGGCCACCATGTTTGAAGGTGTGCCAACGATGTTCATGTATCTGCTGAATTTCCCAGACCTTACGAGCTATGATTTGTCATCTCTGACACGTTGTACGGTTGGTGGTCAAACCATGCCCGTTGCCAAAATGGAGCAGGTGATTGCAAAGTTTGGCTGCCCGCTGATCGAGCTTTGGGGCATGACCGAAATTGGCGGTCTGGGGGCCACTCACACTGTCTATGGTCCGGGTAAATTGGGCTCTATCGGGGTCGCTATGCCCCACACAAGAGTACGTATTGGTGACACCGCCGATGCCGCCAAAACGATGCCTGTGGGTGAGCCCGGCGAATTGATGGTTCAGGGCGGTATCGTCATGGGTGGATATTACGGCAACGAAAGCGCGACAAACGACACAATCAGTGCCGACGGCTGGCTTCGCACCGGTGACATCGCCCATATGGATGAAGACGGGTTCGTATTCATCGTTGACCGCCTCAAGGACTTGATCATTACAGCAGGGTACAACGTTTACCCTGCCGAAATTGAACGCGTTGTTGCCCAACACCCCGGCGTCGCTATGGTGGCTGTTGGCAGTGTGCCCGACGAGAACAAAGGTGAATTGGCGAAAGCCTATATTATTTCTGCGGAAAACACACAGGCAACTCCAGAAGAAATCATCTCGTTTTGCCGCGAAAAACTTGCGGCCTACAAAGTGCCGCGTTTCGTGCAGTTTGTCGAAGATTTCCCCAAAACAAGTTCCGGTAAGATCTTGCGCCGCAAGCTCTCAGAACTTGACGATTAATCATAGATTTGAAGGACGTAGCAATGACCCTTTCTGTAGACCTGTTTTGGTCTGTTCGCAGCCCGTATTCCTTTCTGGCACTCGATCGAATCGTGAAAATGTCGGAAGACTATGATCTGGACGTCAACGTCCGCCAAGTTTACCCGATTGCGGTTCGTGATCCTGATTTCTTTGCCAAAGTTGGCCCAGCATGGATGCGTTATCTTGAATTGGACGTCCTGAGGCAGGCTGATTATCTTGACATTAAATGCACAGGCTGGCCCACTCCTGACCCGATCATTCAGAACATGGATACGCTCGAAATTCCCAAAGAGCAGCCTCTCATCTATCGGGCTGTTCATTTCGGAGTAGAAGCAGCTCGACAAGGTAAAGGCCTGGCCTATATCCACGCCCTGGGGCATTTGTTTTTCAGCAGCGGTGCCGATTGGACTGAAGGCGACAGATTAGCGAACGCGATGGATGCCATCGGTTTGGACCATAGCGTGTTGGAAACCAACTTCGAAATGGACTTCGACAAAAATCACGGGGCTGTCGAAGTCAATCAGCAAGCGCTTGAGAAAGCGGGCCACTGGGGCGTGCCAAACCTGGTTTTCAACGGTGAGCCATTTTTTGGACAGGACCGTCTGGATGTCTGCATTTGGCGCATGAAACAACACGGGCTTCAACAACGAAACTGACGTACAAATGAGAACCCCGATATCAGCGGAAAGGACACATCGTGCTTCTTTGTGAAATCCAAGCGTTGTCACATTTAAGGGTTTTTCCGATCGTTTTGGAGTATTTGGAAAAGTCCAAATTTGTTTTGTTGTCATTTTCGCTGGGAGCAAAGCGACAACAAAAATACTTTGTCGAAATCGAGTTGGAGGGGCCGCAGGATCTAAATAGAGAGCTATTTGCAGATGGCCTGTTTGCGCTTGCAGATTTCAATCCTTAAAAGCTTTCGATATTTAGTAACATAGAACCACCGCGACAGTTTTCCTAATAAAAATACGATGATGACTACGCATTTTCAAGATCAGATAATAGACCTGCGATGTTTTGAAACCCCTCCAAGTAAATTGTTAGTATTGACGCCAGACTGTACAGAAAGTAGTCGCTTCTTAATTTTTATAAATAGTAATACAAATTCGAAAATGACTAATGAATGATAAAACTGGTGAATCTGCTGAAACATTAAAAATCCTGAGACAAATGACAGAATCTGATTTTCACGATCTATTGTCAGGACAGTCTCCACCAGAAGATTTTAATAATACATTTTCAAATCAAAAGGACGAAAAATGAGAGATAATAAAGATAAAAATTGTGAACAGTCGTGTTGCCGGAAAACACAAAATACTGATTAAAGATATTTTGGATAAATCTGATATGAACCAATCAGAGTTTCTACGTTTTGCAATCGAAGAAGGATACAAGACTTGGATCATGCAAAAGGCGGATCGTTTTCAGCGGAACACGGCATTGGCACCGAAAAGCAAGCCTCACTAAGAAAATTCGCAGACCCTACAAAATTGTCGTTAATACGCGCGACCAAAGCCGCTATTGATCCCATGAACATCATGAATCCCAATAAAGTCCTACCGCCCCCATAACCCAAAAAAACACAACGGTTACCGTCACTGCGATGTACCATGCCATTGCAAAGACCGTACGATGAAGGAACATCTCTATGCCAGATCAGGACAACGCAGTTGCTGGAAACGAAGTAAGCGTCGGGGAAGCCTTAGTTGCATATCTTGAGGCCCGTGACGTTTCGGTCGTTTTTGGCATCCCCGGCGTTCATACCGTCGAAATGTATCGCGGTTTGGGACAATCACGCCTTCACCATGTCACACCCCGCCATGAACAAGGTGCTGGCTTTATGGCCGATGGTTATGCCCGTAGCTCTGGTAAACCGGGAGTCGCCTTTGTAATTACAGGGCCAGGCATGACGAATATCCTGACGGCGATGGGCCAAGCGCTTGCTGATAGTATTCCCATGCTGGTCGTTTCAAGCGTGAACAGCGCTGACACTTTGGGCAAAGGATTGGGCTACCTGCACGAATTGCCGGACCAGCACGCGCTATGTGCGAAAGTCGCAGTCTCGTCGCATCATGTGGAAAGTGTGGAGGCGCTTTATCCTGCGCTGGATGCCATTTTTAATAGCTTGCAAACTCAGCGTCCGGGGCCACATCATATTCAAGTGCCTATAAATGTGTTTGGGCAAGTCTTTACAGACTCAATCCCCGCAATCGAGGCACCCAAAAAAGCGATTCTGGATACTGCCGCCGCCGACGAAGCCTGCGTGCGCCTTACAGTCGCCAAACGCCCCATAATCGTGGTCGGCGGCGGGAGCAAAGCGGCCGCGCCTGACATTACCAAACTGTCTGAATTGCTAAACGCGCCTGTTGTGCACACCATCAACGCCCGTGGGCAGATGTATGATCATCCGCTATGTGTCCCCGCAAGTCCCAGCCTGTCCGCCGTACGTGACCTGTTCGCGCAGGCCGATGTCGTCCTTGCTATTGGGACGGAATTTGGTTCAACAGATTACGACATGTACGTCACCGGCACGATGCCAGAAATGGCCCAGCTGATCCGGATTGATATCGACGCAGATCAGCTTTATCGTCACCCTGTTGATCTGGCCATATGTGGGGCTGCTCAGGACTATGTCCCTGCCTTGTTAGACGGTATGAGGCAGTCACAGGTGCTGCCCGATTGGGGAGGCTCTAAGGTCGCTGAAGTACGCAACGCCGCCCGCGCCGAACTTGGCCCAGACTACGAGCATTCATTGACCATGGTCGAGATCATTCGTGACACCGTACCTGGTGCCATCATTGTTGGGGATTCAACACAGCCTATCTACGCCGCGAATCTCTATTACGATCACGATAGCCCGGGGGGATGGTTCAACTCATCAGGCGGTTTCGGCACTTTAGGTTACGCCATCCCAGCAGCTATTGGTGCCGCCCTTGGGGAGCCTGGTCGCCCCGTGGTTTGTTTAATCGGAGACGGCGGCGCGCAATTTACACTGCCAGAGCTGATGACAGCTATTGACGAAAAACTGCCAATCACGTTTGTGATTTGGAACAATCACGCCTATCTCGAAATTGCGGCCGCCATGCGCAAAGCAGATGTCACGGTGGTGGGCTGCCATCCAACGCCTCCAAATTTCGAAGGCATCGCGGCCGCCAATTATATGGCTTTCGAAAAATCTGAGAATACAGTGGAAGCGTTACGCACAGCACTAAAATTACGCAATGAACACGACGGCCCGATCATGATCGAGATCTTGGCACCGCAATACTGAATATTGGAACGAACGATTTCCCTTCATGCTGTCCAGCCAAGATCGACAAAGCAGTTATTTGAGATAAATGCAGCATCTGTAAGAGTAGGCTCAACGCAGCCCTTCGCTGCAATTTAATGAATGACCGCTTTAGCCAAATATCTAAAGTTGAGTCAGGGAGCCAAGGGCTGTGTACATTGGACCAAGCACCGTAGACTTACTTGATAGCGAAACCATACAGCGTCATCGCAAAGCCTCCTTATGATTGTGGCGGACTAAGCCACCTCAATCATGACCCAAGATTAACCAACAACGTTAAATTCTGGGCCATATGGATAACCAGTGATATTTTCGTTTCCATTCTCACCAATTACCAAGATATCATGCTCACGGTACCCGCCAGCGCCCGGCTGACCCTCTGGAATGGTTAACATGGGTTCCATTGAAATAACCATGCCAGGCTGAAGGATAGTATCGATATCCTCGCGTAATTCTAGCCCCACCTCTCTGCCATAGTAATGTGATAGTACACCGAATGAATGGCCATATCCAAACGTCCGATACTGCAATAAGTCCTGATCCGCGAAGAACTCGTTGATCTTTTGCGTAACCTCAGCGCAGGATGCGCCAGGTTGCAGCAGACTGATGCCGAGCTCGTGAGCGGCTACATTGGCTTCCCAAATCTTTAGACTTGCTGTATCGACTTCCTCCACAAACAATGTGCGCTCAAGTGCGGTGTAGTATCCAGATATCATTGGGAAAGTGTTCAGGCTCAGAATATCACCTTTCTCAAGTTTGCGGCAGGTGACAGGGTTGTGTGCGCCATCGGTGTTGATGCCGGATTGGAACCAGACCCATGTGTCGCGGATTTCAGAATCTGGGAAACGGCGTGCGATCTCAAGCTCCATCGCATCACGACCGGCGATCGCTACGTCGATTTCACGTGCACCGGCCTTGATCGCTTCTTTTATGGCATAACCACCGACATCAGCTGTGGTGGCGCCTGCGCGGATCAATTCGATCTCAGCGGTGGACTTATGCATCCGCAGTGTCATCGTTATTGGGGCGATGTCTTTCTTCGCAGAGGGCGATAAAAACTCGTCTAAAAAACCCAGTTGGGTGTGAGAAATATGATCACCCTCGAAACCTATTACAGTCCCAGTTCCAGTTACGGACTCGATTGCACGCCAGTAATTGTTGCGCTGCCAATCTGTGTAGGTAATATTATCGCCGAATCCTCTACGCCATGGCTGGGCCGCGTCAATGCCCGCACTGAAAGTACAGGTATCAGTCGCGGTAACGACCTGAGCGTAGGGCCGACCAAAGGCGCAATAGAGAAACCCAGAGTAATACGCTACATTATGCATCGAAGTCAGCACGCAAGCATCAATACCTATTGTGACCATTCGCGCGCGCAATTTTGCCAGACGTACTTCATATTCAGTATCAGAAAACGGCAGGGTTTTTTGCCCCTGGTGAAAGCGGTAATGTTTTGAACGTTCCATCAAGTCGGCTCCTATGAAACGCGTAGACGCCTACACGATGGGAGCCTAAAATCTCCCTCATCGTACAAACGACAAAGCAAGATCCCGGCGTTCAGGATGGTTAAAAAGGCTTGCACAAAAAGTGCTGGCGACGCCATCGCCAAACCATGATCTCAAGCTTACAACTACCTCAGAGAATTGCTATAAATTTTCCGTCACAAATTGTCGTTATTGGCCTATTTAAACTATGAAAACTCTGGATGCTGCGGCGAAATAAGAAGGTTGTTATCAGCCTATCAGTTCAGCTATTCCTACCTCGTATTGTAATTGGGTTTAACTGGGCAATCTGAGGCACAGTATTCAGATTGGTAAGATTTATAAGGATTTTCTTTTAGCGCACCAGAAAATTACAGTCAAAACCTCCAATGCCTGTAATTTCAAAGTCCCAAAACTCACTAAAGCCTCAGAACACAAGCACTGGGATGCTCAATGTAATCAGCATGCGATCTCACAGGCGGATTATGATGGGCTCAATCCGCAAGCAGCGCGAGCACCTTTGGGCAGCAGTTAACTATCCAACAGTAGTGAAAAGCTACGCTACATTCCTCACGAAAACTCTACTGTTATAAGATTCTGTGGCTGCATCTGTTTCACATTGGTCTCCGTAAAAGGGCACATAGTTAAAAACGCATTAGATGAAACATCGGTGAATTACGCCAAGAAAGAGTTACTACAGAAAGCTTGTAAGTAAACCACGCGCTTCACAAGGATTTTTTTAAACAGCTGTGAGCTGTTTTAAAAAGTTGGAACGATGTGATCGTAAATCCTACAAACGTTTAAGGTAAAGATTTTAAGCTAGCGCAACCTAAAGATTGGGAGACAAGTTTTTGCTCTGCTACCGACTTTTCTTAATTATTTGTTTGGAAAATTTGCACGTGTGATATGAGAATGCCCAGTAGAAATTATTTTGATATGCTTAGCAATTTTTGCTAAAGACGAGTTAAACAGTATAAAATACAAATTAAATATTTTAGGTAAAATCAATTGAAAACTATAGTATGTGGTGCAGGCATAAATGGAATTTCAACTGCTTTGTGGCTGGCTCGTTCTGGTGTAGAGGTCACGCTTATAGATCAAAAAGGACCTGCAGCGGGGACTTCTTTTGGAAATGCCGGTGTGTTGTCATCCGGATCAGTGATACCAATCACTGTTCCGGGCATTACTAGAAAAGCTCCGGCTATGCTTATGAGCGCAAACGCGCCTTTATTTGTAAGATGGTCTTATTTGCCAAGACTTATCCCATTTTTTAGGCACTATTTGAGGCATGCAACATGGCAACATGTTCAATATTATGCCAAGAATATGTACCCACTTATAAGCGATAGTTTACATCAACATATTGAGCTCGCAAAAGGAACTAAGGCTGAAAAACTGATTTCGGATCATGATTACTGTTATGCATATTCTTCCGAAGATTCATACAATTCTGATATTTGGGCGTGGGAACTTCGTAAATCGCTCGGGGTTACGTTTTCGGTCATTTCAGGCGAGGAATTCTCAAAAAGTGATCCTTTATATCGGGAAAAGTTTTGCAAGGTCGTACTTAATAAAAATCATGGGAGAATAAGTGATCCAGGCGTCTATTTAAGGTTTCTATTTGATGAATTTATTCGTCAAGGCGGCAAATTTTTACAGACTACGATAACTGGCTTGAAAAAATCAAAAGGTAGGGTTTCGGCAATTAAAGTGACTGATGGAGAAATAGATGCCGCGAATTATGTTTTTACGTTAGGGCCTTGGTCTGGCCACATCTCACGACTTCTTGAGTTGAAAGTACCATTTGAGAGTGAAGGCGGTTACCATATTGAGCTTATAAATCCTACTGAGATGCCACAAGAAACTGTAAAAGTCGCATCTGGTAAGTTTGTGGTCACACCGATGCAAAATAGGATACGGCTAGCAGGTATTGTAGACTTTTCTGGTCTCCACAGTGTTGATAATACTCAGGCTTTAAAGCTACTCAAAGGCAGTGCAAAAGAGCTTTTTCCTTCAATTAAATACGAGCGAGTAGACACTTGGCATGGACATCGCCCAACTACTGCTAATTCTTTACCTTTAATCGGACAGCTATCAAAATTTAATAACGCATTTGTCGGTTTTGGTCATCAACATGTTGGACTAACCGGCGGTGCTAAAACGGGACGTATACTTGCTAATTTAGTTATAGGTGAAAAACCTGAAATCGATTTAACTGCTTTTAATCCAAACTTTTATTCCAAAAGCTAATACACTAAATTGAATTCAAACTGAGTATTTTTTTACTTCTGCGTTTTTAATAGTATTTTCCCAACCTAATTATCTCCTTTTATTCATAGTGGAAAAAGCTCTCTCGTTCAATTAAATCTGGGCGTTACGATTGATCAGAAAAGCGGATGTTGTACCATCAATTTTTAATTATTGTAGTTCCAGAATTAGGACAAATTAGTCGGTCATAATTTTTGCCAACGATCTAATAAAATTTTCCTGCTCTTGGGTCTCTATCGCACCTGTGCGAAATGACCTAACATGTTCAATAGCCTCTTGCGGCTTAAAACCTAAATCAAAGAGTATCATCGCAGCGAGAGTTCCTGATCTTCCTAATCCGCCTTTGCAGTGAATGGCAATTGAGTTTCCAGAACTTAAGCTAGTTAAAAAATTTGGTCGCAACTTGTCTAAGTCATTCATTAGGTTTGTGTCCGGAATATCCATATCTGCAATTGGGAGATGCAACCATTTGAGTGGTCTTTTTGAAATTTCATTTTGGAATACCGACTTGCTGCAATACTGGCCAAATTCGTGATCTTCGACCAAAGATATGAAGTGGTTACAACGCTGATCCTCGAGATGATCTAAAATAAGGCGCATCTTTTTCGTTGAAAATTCATCATTAACTGTTCTGCCAGGAAAAGCAGTAAGAATTATACCTGCGTCTTGTTCAGGGATATCTATCTTATCTAAGTTCATCAGACAGATCCTCCATTCTTAAATATTACGCCAAGCTTGTGTTCTTTTCAGAACCGAAACAGATATCAAACTATGAATACCACGAACTAGAAATGAGATGTAAACTATGAGCATTGCCATGGCCGCCGCTCCTGCGACGTCACCTTGTTCATCAAGGTGAATAGAGGAAACTGACGCCAATGTGGTGTTATATGAATAGAGAAAGATAACGCCAGAAACCGTCGTCATGGCATTACAAAAAAGATAGATGAATATGTCGAAAACTGTCGGCAAACAAACTGGGAGAGTTACACGTACGAACATTTTGTAAACTGGAACTTTCAACGAAAGCGAAACTGATTCAAATTCAGGATCAAGCTTTTTGATAGCCGTAATTGATGAAAGGTGGGATACCGTGTAAAAATGTACTACTGTATTAACTACCAAAATAGACATGGTAGCATACATAAAATTGAGCGGGTTATCCGCCATGTTGAAAAAGAAAATGTATGAAAGGCCTAAAACGATACCTGGAATTGCCATAGGCATTAAGGCAATTAGTTGCAAAACATCGCGCATTTTTTTATCAGAACGCATTTTTTCGATTATGTAACTACCGATAAAGATAATAATAGTACCAAAAAATGCAGTGTATAAAGACATTCGGATTGAGTTAAAAAAGGAATTCCACCCGAGCCCTGCGACTTCAAAATTATAGTGTTCTAAAGTTAATGACAGGTTATAGGGCCAAAACTTTACTAGGGCTCCAAACTGAGCCATACCGATCATCATAACTACATAAACTGTGATTATAAGGCAGTATATGAGCAGAATTGTGTCACGCAATTTATCTGGTTTAGGAGAATAAACAACAGCACGTGAAGTAAGCTGAGCGGTTTGTTTTTTCCTGGAATATTGATCCATAGCAAATGCCAATAACGCTGGTATCAGAAGCACGATTGAAATTACAGCTCCCATCTGAAAATTCTGCATACCAACTACTTCGCGGTAAATATCTGTCGCTAATACATTATAATTACCACCGATCACTTTTGGCACTCCAAAATCTGTAAAAACTTGAGTGAAAACCACAAAAGTTGTGCTGATAATTCCGTATTTTGCTCCCGGAACTGTAACAGTTAAAAAAGTTTTTAACTTGGATGCTTTTAGTACTTCAGAAGCTTCATAAAGCCTTGCATCAGATAATGACAAAGAGGTTGATAAAATCATTAATGCATGTGGAAAAGTCCAGTACACCGACGCCATAATAATGCCGATAGGGCCATAGATAGAGTTTCCCATGAGCATACTTTTTAATATGCCTTGATTTCCGAACCAATAGACCAAAGCTATAGCTGCTAGAATAGACGGGCTTAGTAGTGGTACAAGTGCTATAAGTCTAAAAAACCCTTTTAGGGGAATGCAGGTGCACTGCAGCGCAAAAGCATAAAGAAAGCCCAGTATCACAACAATTACAGTGGAAATTACCGCCACAAAAAGACTATTAAAAAAAGAACTGAAAAGTGCGGGTTCCTTGAGATAAATGGCAAAGTTTGCGAGACCGATAAACTCGCCATCAGAATTTTGCATACTCTTAGACATTAATGCGATGAGAGGGAGGATTAAAAAACAGAAAAACAATAAGAGATAGATGTAGACTAAGACTTTACCAATCTTGTCAGATTGATCCAAAGCAATTTTTTCCGATATAACGCCAAAAATATTCATTTGTCTTTTTTATAAATATTTAGAAAATTTGAAGATATATTGATGTTCAATTCACTTCCAATTTTGATTTTTTTCTTTGATTTTTCAAGTATCGGTTTGTCTACAATCATAAGCTCATTTGGCATTAACGAAGTTTCAATATGGATACGGCGGAAAGAACCCAAAAATTCAATTTCTACCACATTGCCACTGAAACCGTCTTCCTTTTTTGAGGATTGGGTAAATTCAATAGCTTCGGGCCGGATTGCAACTTTTACTTTTTCTCCTTCATGAAAACTCTTACAATCAAATGCTATAATCTTTCCCATTATATCAAGTTGCATTGGGCCTTTCACTATACCCTCAAGAAAATTTGTCATGCCAATAAAATTGGCTACGAACGGATTATCCGGATTTGCGTATATTTCTTCAGGAGAGCCTGATTGCATAATACGACCATCTTTCATGACGAAGATCCTATCAGCAATTGAAAGTGCTTCCTCCTGATCATGCGTAACCATGATCGTTGTCAAACCCAATCGGCGATGCAAATTTTTCAATTCTTGGCGAAGGTATACACGAACTTTTGCATCAAGAGCTGACAGAGGCTCATCTAAAAGCAACAAGCTTGGTGAAGTGGCAAGAGCGCGCGCCAGTGCTACACGTTGTTGCTCCCCACCAGACAGCTGGCTTGGATATTTTTTGGCATGGCTAGAGAGACCGATAAGTTCAAGTAATTCTTCAACACGAGTGCTGACCGCGTATTTGCTCCAGCGTTGGTTTTTTAAACCATAAGCAATATTTTCGAAGCAGGAAAGATTTGGAAAAAGAGCGTATGACTGAAATACAATCCCAAAATCACGCTTCGAAGTTGGAAGGCGAGAAATCAGTCTATTATCTTGCAAAATAGTTCCGCTGCTCTGAGTTTCCAGGCCGGCTATACACCTTAAAAGCGTAGTTTTTCCGCAGCCTGATGGTCCAAGAAAGCAAACAAATTCTCCTTTTTGAATGTTTATTGAAACGTCTTCTAATGCAGTAAATTGTTCAAAGGATTTATTTAATTGATGGATCTTTAAATAATTTGCCTCTTTATTCATTGTAAGCTCCTTATTTGAAGATAAAATCAGATTTTGAAAACCATAACTATAAAAAAATGTATAAAAATAAAAAGTTTTGTGTGAATGTTCGTTATATCTCATTTATGGAGGAAAGTTATGCAGCGGAGATTACGAAATTTCACAGTAGGTGTACTTACATCAGCGATACTGGCAAGTACCGCGAGTGCAGGCACTTTGATGGTATATTCAAGTACAGATGCAGATAACCTGAAGTACTATATGGACGAATTTCAAAAAGATAACCCAGATATCAAGGTTAATGTTGTTAGAGAGTCAACGGGTACACTTGCTGCAAAGATGATGGCGGAAAAAGATAACCCTCAGGCGGATGTTCTTTTCGAAATGGCAGCTACAGTGGCTCTCAATATGGAAGCAGCCGGTATGTTTCATCCCTATACACCTAAAGGCATGGATGGAATTGATCAGCGCTACGTAGATAGTGAAGGTGAGGTAAACTGGGTCGGTAACTACGGTTGGGCGGGGTGTATTTGCTGGAATACTGTTGAAGCTGAAAAACTTGGTTTGCCAAAACCACAGAGCTGGGCCGATCTCGCAGATCCTGTTTATAAAGGGTATATCTCGATGCCAAATCCAGCTTCGTCGGGAACTGGGTTTCTTGATGTTTCCAGTTGGATCCAAATCATGGGTGAGGACGAAGCCTGGAATTACATGGACGCATTGCACCAAAATGTGGGCATTTATACGCACTCTGGCTCCAAACCTTGTAAGCAAGCAGGTGCTGGTGAATTTCCAGTAGGAATTTCGTGGCCTGGTCGCGCCATAAAAATTATTAAAGCGGGCGCGCCAATGGAGATGATTATTCCCGAAGAAGGTATCGGATGGGAAATGCAGATTGTCGCTATAATGGCCGGGAGCAAAAATCTGGAAGATTCCAAACGCCTAATTGACTGGAGCCTTGGTCGGGGAATGTCTTTATTTGGCGAGAGGCAGTCAATTATTGCCGATCCAGCTAAAGTCACAAGAGATCCAGATTTGCCAAACTTTTACGATGAGGTGAACGCAAGAATAATTGATAATAAATTTGCCTGGGCGGCATCAAATAAGGATCGAATAGTTTCTGAATGGAAGAAAAGATACGATGGGAAGACTGAGCCAAAAAAATAATAGTTTATAAGGTTAAAGTTAAATGGGCCCATGTAGGGCCCATTTTTTTATTATTTTTTTGATTATATTGGGGCCAAAATAAATAGGCCAACAAGAACTAAGACAACCAAACCAAATTTATCCCAAACAAACTTTTCTCGTAAAACAATAACTCCTAGTGTTACAGCGAAAATGACTGATGTCTCGCGAATGGTTGACACTACTGCTACTGGCAAGTGCATGTAAGCTGCAAGGACAATCACGTAACAAATAAAAGAAATAATACCGCCAAGAATGAAACGACATTCAAACCCAGAGATGAGTCTTGGTAGAAAGTTTTTCTCAAAAACGTAAAGATAAATGAATAAAAAAATTCTATTAAACAGAGCCATCATACCAAGAAAAGAAAGTGCGTTGCCAGTCATTCTAGTGCCAAATGCATCATTGAGGGAGTACAGGGCAATGAATAAACCATTTAACAACGCTAATTTCAGCTCTGTAAGATTCGAACGGTTTCGCCTTAATTGAAGAAGCCCGTAGGTAATAAGGCCTGAACAAATAAAAATAATTCCTATGGCTATGTCATTTGATATTTTAGATCCAAAAAAAACATAACCAATTACAAAAATAAAAAGGGGAGCTGTTCCCCTTGCGACAGGGTAGATGCTACTTAATTGCCCAATCTCATAGGCTTTGAAAAGTGATATATTATAGCAAGTATGGAGGATAGAACTTAACAAAATTATGGGCAGGAATTCAAATTTTGGGACGCCGCCATAGGCAAGGCCAACGAGAGCAAAAGGCAGACTAGTAAAGAAAATTGACATGACAGCAACCGCTTTGTCGGGTGCAGATTTGAGAATTAAATTCCAGTAAGCGTGAAGTAGTGCTGATGCGAGCAAAAGAATAAAAATAAACAGCTCCATCGGCATCCCTCCATCATCAATTTATACATTATTTACCGAAAGTTTTTTAAAGCTATAAATTGAAAATGTAAGCGGTTGTAAGTCAAAAGTCAGTTCAAGAGCGCAATTATCTATTGTTTTTAGCATTGATAATCTTGAAATTAAGTTAAACATCCGAAGGCTGCAAAAAGTGCAGGAGTACAGTCTGAAACGAGTTGTTTAGAAAAAAAATTGTTTTCACTTTGTTTTTCCAATTGGTTGCAAACACGGTGTTTGAAATAAATCAAAATCAACGATAATGGGATGTAGCATATTTTATCGAACATATATTTAAACATGTTATATGTTGTGTTTAAAATTAAAAATAATAACACTTATTGTCATAATCCGTGTGTTGGGGGTTCAATTCCCTTCTCTGCTACCAAAAATCCTCATGTAAATAAGATTTCTATGGATAAGCACACCTTTTTCTAATGCTGTGTTTTTAGCTTTAGATTGTTGTATTTGTCAAAGAATGTGTGACCGGCGAAGTACAGACGATCGCTTTAAGCGCAAGGGTAACTTGGCCAAGTCCTAAACCACCATACCGCAGGGCAAGAACGGGGCCCCCCATTTAAGGTCCACCACGTCTTGGACCACGACCCTTTAGTATTAGCGTCGTAAATTCATCCAGGGGTAATTTCGTTTGCTGCCACCAACTGGGGAAACAGACATTACCTTCCCCAAGTACCAATGGCTGCTATGTGGACAAAGCACCAATTCGCTGTGGTTGTGCCAAGGTCTGCTTTAAAGGCCTTATTTCTTGAACTTGAAAAAGGTTTGTCTTGACCATATCCACATGAAACGGGTCGACTTACATAGTCCTGCTAGGGTACCAAAAGACAACAATCAGAACACTTGGATCCATTCGACATGACCAAATCCGTCACACTGACCTTGAATTTGAATTCGACGATCATGCTGTTGATGCTCGCAGCCGTTTGGGGTGGTTCGTTTTTCTTCGGGGAAATTGCTCTGCGTGAGGTTCCTCCGCTCACCATAACTCTGCACCGGGTGCTATGGGCTTTGCCAATATTGGCGTTGCTTCTCCTCTTCAAAGGAATTTATGTTCCTCGTTCACCAAAAGTTTGGGGAGCCTACCTAGTGATGGGTGCGCTTAACAACGCCATTCCATTCTCGCTAATATTCTGGGGACAGACACAGATTGAGAGTGGGCTGGCGTCTATTCTGAACGGGACGACTGCTATGTTTGCAGCGGTTGTTGCTGGTTTATTGCTTCGCGATGAACCTTTAACAGCTAAGAAAATAATTGGTGCCGCTTTGGGCATTGCGGGGGTGGCCTTCATCATGGGGCCGCGCGCGTTGACCAACTTTAACCCGAGCAATCTCGCTCAAATTGCCATACTTGGCGCAACACTCTCTTATGCATTTGCTGGTGTGTGGGGGAAGACTGCGCTTGCTGGTCAGCCACCACTCATGAACGCATTTGGTATGTTGATCGGTAGCACAGTGTTGATGATCCCAATTGTCCTTATGTTTGACGGCCCACCAAATCTTGAACTTTCTAAAGGCGTCTGGGGCGCTCTGATCGGTATGGCTGCTTTGTCGACCGCACTAGCCTATGTGCTCTACTTTGCAATTCTAGTACGAGCTGGAGCCGCTAATCTTTTATTGGTCACCTTGCTCATTCCACCATTCGCAGTTGGACTTGGTGTTTTGTTCCTTGGCGAACGAATGGAACTTGAAGAGTTAATTGGTTTTGCCATCATCGGATTGGGCTTTGCTGTGACAGACGGGCGATTATTTCCCTTTATTTTTCGAAGGACCTCTACCTAAAGTGGACATTGGTACCAAACGCAACAACTTACTTTTTGGGTTCTAGGCAACCATTAACTACAATTTGGATGAATGGCCGCTTTAGCCCAAATCAGCTTTATAACAGAAATTATGTGCGCAAATCTATTAGCTAAGAACCAACGGCCGATTTTACTCCGCCCTATACCTAAAGTTGAGCCATAGAGCCAATGACCATGGACCCCGTATCACGGGCCCTGTGCCTTGGATCATGGGGCTTTAGTTTTGCAGCCGTAGATCCATTTGATGGGGGGCGTTGGATCTAGCATGCCTTTGCATGCATCAATTTCTAGCTTAACACTTCCGTTGCCCATGAAAGCCTCGACCGGAATGGTCAATCGTGCTAAGTTTGTTTATAAAAAAATCGCATAGCATGGATTCAATGGCTTAATTGGACCAATGAAAAATGAGGGTTCATGGGAAGTCCGAATTACGTCATTCAAGTGGCAAGCACATTTTGGAAACGCCAAACTCCTGCAATACGAGGGATCGTATTGATGTGCTTGTCTACTGTTGCGTTTTCAATCATGCATGGATTGGTTCGCTTCGTCTCCGAGGTCCTACCACCCTTTCAGATAGCCTTCTTCCGTAACATTTTTGGATTGGCTTTCCTTTTCCCACTTTTGATGCGCTCTCGATTTGCAATTCTGCGCACAAAGCGAATTGGATTGCACGCGCTGCGAGGCGTGATCAACATGGCGGCGATGTTGATGTTTTTCACCGCACTGTCGATTTCACCGATTGCAAAGGTTACGGCTCTCGGTTTCACGGCGCCAATTTTTATGGCCATTCTTGCTGTTCTAGTGTTGGGAGAGCGCTTTCGCATCTATCGGTGGAGCGCGATCTTCTCAGGGTTTGTGGGCATGCTGATTATTCTGCGGCCAGGCCTCGTGGCCATCGACACAGGTGCACTATTGGTTACCACCTCGGCAGCGCTTTGGGCTGTGGCGATGATCATCATCAAGATCCAATCGCGAACAGAGTCGAGCCTAACTATTGTCGCTTATATGGGCATTTTTCTTGGGATTTTCTCGATAGGTCCCGCACTTTGGGTTTGGCAGCCATTTGGGCTTCAGACACTGGGCTGGATGGTGTTGATTGGTCTCTTTGGCTCAATTGCACAAATGGCAATTAGCCAGTCTCTTAAGGAAACTGATCCAACAGCGCTTATGCCGTTCGACTTTCTCAAGTTGATCTGGACCGCAATGATCGGCGCTTGGTTCTTCGCAGAGATCCCAGATATCTACACTTGGATTGGAGCAACTGTGATTTTCTTGTCTGGCCTCTCAATTGCATTTCGTGAGCGTAGCGCGCAAAGCCGAGCAGGGACGTCAGATGCGCGGCGAACTGAAGGAGCTTGAGGCTTGGTTCGTGGACCATGGTCATTTGGAAAAGAACTGGCGGGCAAACGTTGAAAATTATGGGTGAACAGTGCAATGAATTGAAATAAAAAATGAAAAATTGCACAGTAAATTATGACGGAAGAAAGTACGCTGGCTTTGGAGAAATTTGATAATATATCCAGTCTTCAGATCAAGAAAAAAGGTCATCAAGATATTGTGAGCCAAGTAAATTTGGTTTTACCTGGGTGATTGATCCGATGGATGGCACAGCTAATTTTATGAATGGTATTCTCGCATGGGTAGTTGTCACTGAAGCCGGGGGTGTTATCGGATTGCAATTAGCCAATGCAATGATTGAAAATGGATGTGAGGTCATTGTCGGTGTTCCAGGTATTTTTGAAAAACTTCTTGAAATATCTCAAAAGGCTAAGATACTAGTATAAACATCTGCCAATTTGTAAAAACATTAGCAAAATCCGCGTGTTGGGGTTTCAAGTCCCTCCTCCGCTACCAAAAATCCTCATGTAATTAAACTTCTATGGATGAGCTCACCAATTTCTAGCGGTGTGATTATAACTATAGATATTTATATTTTTCAAAGAATTTGTGGCCAGTGTGGGACTGGCAATCTGCAGACAACAATTTCGCCTACGGGTTAATATTTGTTTCAAATTCGCAAGTTAACTTTGAATTAGATTGATTGGCATCAGTGCAGCTGTCTTTGAGGCAATTACAATTTTACCGATACCAGTAAGATAACCAAAATTGCGAAAATCTGCGTATTTCTAAAAATAATCTAGACTTGACTCTCCAGCTACTGGAGCCTCCATATCTGTACAGCGTTAAGGTCTAAAGATTTCTTTAGGACCAAAATAGGCACCTGGAGAGAATACGCCTATGTGGGCGGTGACAGCCGACTTGAGAGGAAAAGAGCTATAAAAATCTTTTTAGGAATTATCGGTGCGGGTATCGTAGCAGCAGTTGGAATGCAATATTTATCAAGCACTCCTACTAAAACTTCGATATATGCAGGTTTGGCCCTTGTCGAAATTAAATTACCTGAAACGCTTTCTCAACAGGCTGAGATTGGACTGAGAATATTTGAAGCTAAATGTGCAGATTGTCACGGTGCTAATGCTGTTGGTCAAGAGGGAGTTGCTCCACCCCTCGTTCATATAATTTACGAACCCAATCATCATGGAGATGAAAGTTTTCAGCGCGCCGTCGCAGTGGGTGTTCGGGCACATCACTGGAGATTTGGAAATATGCCCGCTGTTGCAGGTCTGACCCGCGCAGACGTGAAAGATATAATTATCTATGTGAGAGAACTCCAAAGAGAAAACGGAATTTTTTAATGATGGAGAAAATTAACTTGAAAAATTTTACTATATTATTTGTAGTATTGGCACTAAGCGCTCCAATCCTATGGGCCCATGATGGCGTCAAAGATCCCAATGTGATGAAGCGTATGAAGTTAATGTCTTTAATGGCTGATAATGTAAAAATATTAGGGCAAATGATGAAAAAACAAATTACATTCGATGCTGACTTAGCGTTGGAAACACTAACGAAAATTGGTGATTTATCAAAAGCTACTCCATCTGTCTTTGAGATAAATACGTCTGATCCAAAGTCAGAAGCCAAATCCATTATCTGGGATCAATTTGATGATTTCACAAAGTTGTCAAACCAGCTTTCGAACAGCGTAGTGGAAAGTTCAGTATTAACTTACGATGACTTAAGGCCAGCGCTTATGCAAACTGCTGGCGCTTGTAAAGCCTGCCATAGTAAATATCGCGAATAGCATAATGTACACAAAAACTTCTTTTTAGCTTTGGGAGGAAGTACAGAAAACCGCTTTAAGCGCAGGGGTACCTTACCCAAATCCTGAACCGTTATACCGCAGTGTACTTCAGGGAGACCCCCAAAGACAGGATGGCACTACAGAGTTCCCATGAATGAAGTGTTGGACGAACGATTAGATGGCAAAACCAACCGTTGGGTTAGGCAGGACGCATCTCTTAACAGATTGCGGAAACCTTAGCGTGTTGCCCACGTTTGGCTATAACGTCGCAATATATGGCAACTTTGCTGTTGCCTCGTTTCTTACGACAATAAGCATGGTCTGCAGTAACGCTTTACGCGGACTGTTTAATTGGTGCAGTCACCTCAAATTTTAGAGTGCTTTCCACAGTATTCATTATCCCAGAAAATATTAGAACTGAATTGAAAGTCGTCTTTTACCACAAAGCTATGCACCGCTTTTCCACCCAAACCACCATCTGCTGTGCAGGTACAAAATACTCAAACATTGGTTTCATTAGAAACGACCTTGTCGATACTTTGAGTAAACCCGGGCCATGCCTCATTCAATCTACTTAAAACGCCTTTAAGAAAATTTGGGAATTCCTCATATTTACCCGATAAAGCGTGTCGTGCATGCATCTCGTACTTACAATCAGGGTGGTTCAATTTAGCTAGAGATTCCATATCCTTGGGACCGAAAGCTGCATACGCAGACATTACTACTTCTTCTGCAGTCGTAACATTCTCCTTTCTTATCGGTGGAATTAATCAAGTGTCATCACCATGTCGCCAGACAAAGTTGCCACGACTTTCATGCCAGAAGCAGAAGAGCCTGCTGCTCTTATTTTATCTAACGCCGCTTCACACTCTTCTTGGCTTTTCCAAAGAGTCCTAGTGCGTAGAGAGTTTGAGCCAGTTTGTGTTGCTCTAAAATCTGTAGCTGCTGCTTCTTTCATTTCAGACCAAACGTCAGTAGCCGTTTTCTTTGCAACATCCATGTCATCGAATTCCAAGTCAGTAAAAGTAGCAAACATATCTTTCTACTTTCTTGCCTAGTGAGATTAACACAAAAATACGCCAGGGTAAAAAATTTACCATTGATCTTTGGTATTACTCAAATTCAGCCAATACTGCTCCCTTTGCACCGCCAACAGCCTTGGTTCAAGCTTGTGAAGTCCCTATAGCTGTTATAGCCTCAATCGCTATTTGAGCAGTTTCTGTATCTGGCCAAATGGTCATAGTGCGTGCGCCTCTATCATTTGTTTTGACGATACGAATGCTAAGCGCACCTGCTGCTTTCATGCTGGGCCATATCTCTTTTGCAGTTTTTGAAAACTCCTCTGGGTCTGCCATCGACCAATCAGTAACTGTAGCAAACATGTTTTTCTCCCTTAAACGAAATGGGTGTTGAGGGGCTGATCGCTCAGCCCATCCATTAATTAAAAAATTCCCCAAATTTCGTCTAGCTGGGTAAGGGCCATTACTGCAAATATGACTGTCACAACGGTTTTAAACATTCCCCAAGGTGCTTTGAGAAACTTTGCTCCAAAGTTTGAAGCGGCTTCTTCTTCACCCATATCATCTGCATTCGCTTTTAGGTCATCCATGCAATCAAAAGAATTGATCATTACAAAAATGAATGTTGCCAAGACCGCTGCGGATATTGCTATTGAAGGTAAATCCCCACCTTGAGAAATAATGAATAGCGTAACCAAATTACTGAAAATTCCGATCGTTAATCCCCAATATAGGTCTCGCCCTCTAGTGTTTCCTATCTGCTGACGACGGTCTCGATCTGCTTCTGTGTTCATACTCTTTGACATTTTTAATCCTTTTTTTGATCGATTTGATAGCTTCTGTGCATCGAGGCTTAGTGGCTAGGATTAGTAAGAAAGCACTGTCAAAAAATGTCAAATGTGACGCAACGGAGACCATGAGTTTAATAAAATATGGCAGAAATTCGTAGCGGTGTTTCCGATATTTTACTTGGCATGATCAGAAATTTTTCCCAAATGGATCGATGCAGGGTCTGTTTAGCTGTTGGCACTGTACGCTTGAAACCTGTTGGTTCTTATCCCAGACTACCGCATGCAGTATTGGAAGGTGATATGACGCGAATGGTAGCTTGTGTGCGGTCCCAGCCTAAGAGCGGTAAAACAGATGAAATGGTGAAAGCTATCGCGGAAGATATCCGTAATTACCCTTTTAGCGAAAGTTTGCATATGGGCATCATTGATCTTGGGACAGGTGAATTCACACATATTGGAGTGCATAACAATGTCGACGCCTTCGTAAACATAATTAATAGAGATGTACGAATAAGTGAATTGATTAGAGAGTTCGTCGAGCCTTATGAATATGGCGAAGCCTTCCACTCGTTTTCAGGGCCAGAAGTCGATCTAAAGGCATATTTGTAACTCATGCGTACTATCCTGATAACACTGGCACTGTTTGCGACCATCGGTACACAGGCGTATTCAATTGAAGACTGCGATATTCTCGCTTCTTTAGAAGCCAACCCCACTTCCGTTTCAAGTCCTGTAGCTTTTAACGATATTCAGCCAAGGGCAGTGATAGACGCCTGTTCGAGAGCGATTGCAGCAAATGATGAAGATCAGTCGCGATATTTACTTCTGAGAGCGAGAGGGTATCTGAAGGGTGGTGAAGGCGAAAAAGCTCTTTTGGATTTGGAACATGCCTACAAACTTGGGTATCCAGCGGCTGCCTTTGGTTTAGCTACTGCATATTTTCTTGGTGATGATGTTACTCAAGATTTAGATAAGGCTAGACAACTTTTCATGCATTCGTACGAAAATGGAGTTTTGTGGTCGGCGTGGGGTCTATCTCTGCTTTATCGGAATGAAATGTATGAAAATTACGATTTAGAAGAAGCTAAAAAATGGGAAGTGAGATTTAAGAACGGCGGTTAGATCGTCAATAATCCAGCTACGTAGCCTACTCAAACTACGGGCATTTGGGGTACCGCATATTCCAATTTACTGTTTACGATACCCCACCCCATAGGCACTCCCCTAAAACAGGATGGCACTACAGAATTCACGTACATGGGGTGTTGGAAGAGCTACGGCATCACATACAGATAATATCTGCTATGTGGTAAATTTAAATGTTTATCTGGTCGCTGGTGCATCACTATTAGTGATATGAAGACCCAAATAACAGAAGCCCATACTACACGACCAAAAACTAGATGACGTGACTGCATTAGTACTTCTTTGAGCTTCACCACTCTGTGCAGAGCGTCGGGCTTTTGCTTGATATAGTTATCATAAAATATACTAGTAAAACGCCAAATCTAGATTTCTGGATCAGTTTGATCACCTATTAACAACCACTTTCTGTCACTTGACAGCCTAGCAAGTTAGCATTGGCCAGATTTGCGTCTCTTAAGCTAGCTGCAAACATGTCTGCTCCCTTGAGACTAGCTCCCTCTAGGTTAACCCTAGTGAGATTAGCGTAGCGTAACTTTGCCCCCTCTAAGTTTACTCCCCGTAAGTCTGCGCCGGCTAAGTCTGCACTTCTAAGGCTTGCCTTGCCTAGATTAGCACCCTTGAGATCGGCCCCTTTGAGGTTAGCATCTCGCAAGTTTACTCTCATCAAGTTTGCTTTTGATAGATTTGCCCCTTCTAGGTTTGTTGCCCATAAGTTTGCTCTTAGAAGGTCTGCTCTCGCTAAATCTGCTCCCTCTAGGTTTGCTCGTCTTAGGTTTGCGTCTATCAGACTTAAATCAGATAGGTCTGTTTCAGATAGGTCACATTCAACACACTTATTAGTTTCCTTCAACTTCTTCAGATCATCAGGGTCAAACGCTAAAGTAGTACTTGCCAAGACTATAACTGCCACTGCTGCAGCTACGGAAATTCTCCCTAACATCACCACTGCAGCACTCAGCAGTCTCATCTGTTGGTTATCCTTGCTCGTTTGATACTTTTCAGTTTTATAATACTCTAATAAATGTGAGAAAGCTTATTTAGAAAATGAAAGCCTTGACAAGGAAGATAGATGAAAAAAATAACTCTCGCCATAACTTTGGTAACTTTTGCAAATATTGTAGCTGCAGGAGGTTTGACTGACCCTAAAGTTATACCACCTCCAATGGTTGGAAACGGAACTGACTGTGAGGATGAAAATAAAGGTGCAGAATCAGGTTATAGTGGAGCCTTTAATCACTACCATATCGCTTTAGGTCAAAGCGCAGACAAAGCTGCTAAATCAGCGAAAAACGCTCTTTCAGCGCATGCAGAAGCACAAGCACAAACATGTAATACAAATACTAAAGCTGTAACTGACGGTAATGGTCATGCTGTTCGCGATGGAGACGGTGGTGTGGTAACAAACACGCCCACATAAACATTAGAAAATGTCTATCATCTCACCATCATGTCAGCTCGTTAATCAAATGCACAGTTGCTGTAGAGTTTTTTCGGAGATGGCATTGCAAGATTAAAAGCTTTTAGTTCTTCTTTCAGTGTGATGGGCCTATAACCGACAAGTTCAAAGCTATCGAGCTTTTAGGCAAAAACATTGATCTATTCACACCGAAACAAGCACCTGAAGTGGAGCGATCTGAAGTGGAGATTATCTCAGAAATCCGCAAAAAGCTTGAGGTATTAGTCGATTGGTTGTCAGCCGGTTATGGAAGATTACAGAGATAGGAGGGGCTTCATATCAGTTTAGGGAATTAGTCCGTTTTTTAACAGTTTGCATTGTTGTAACCACAATGGAAAATATGATTGCTGCCAGAGCTGCACTTTTTTGCCAAGTCATTAAGTCGTTCAAAAGAAATATTGACGAAAGGACACCCACAACAGGTGCCGTAAGAGCTGATATGGCCGCTATAGCTGCGGGAAGCCTCGCTACAATAACTTGCCCACAAGATGTAACAAACGATCATAGGCCCTAGGATATGAAACGTTAGTGTCGCTAGTACTTGTAGGCTAGGCAAGTTTTGTTGCCATATCGGTTCCCAAATGAAAACAAGTGGCCAGGTTGCAAAGCTAGAAAATGCAAAAAACCAGACCGTTAGAGGTAAAGGTTGTAGGCGCCATTTTCTAGATTTCAGTCCAACATTGCCCAGAGCCCAAGATAAAGCTGCAAATATCATAATGACTGGACCAAAAGGGTTTTCAATCAATGAAGTTAAATTCTCTGAAGCTAAAAATGCCAAACCACTCATTGCAACCAGCAACGCTATGACCACTCGAGTACCAAGTCGGTCGCGCAAGTAAAATGTTGCGAGAACTGCCGTTAAAGACGGCATTGTATAGGCAATTATGGCAGCTTTTGAAGATTCTAAGAAAATTTGTCCAAAAGCAGTCAAAACGTTAAAGCCAAAAATAAGGAAGACACCAACGATAGAAGTTGCAAGGGCTTCGTCTTTCTTTAGGCGTAGTGGTTGCTTTATAATAGTCACGACAACTGCAAGGATTGATGCTGCGGCGGTGAATGAAACTGCTCTTAGTGTAAGTGGTGGTATCTCAGTAAGGAGAAATTTTACTGCTGGCCAATTTAATCCCCATAAGACACCAATAAGCAAAAATGTTGCGATGTTTATTGGTTGGATGTTCACTATCACTATTCTTTCCAAAGCTTATTATTCAATTTTAAGGCTCAAGGTATAGTTAGTAACCATTGAGGTAAAACTAAACGATATTGGAATGACTAGATTATAACAAAGAAATATATTGTGGAAGTTGTGAAACTTGTGGAGGATTATAGAGTTAGGAGACGGCAAGCTTTAAGGCTCCACATATTTTGCACTGCGTTATTCTCGGATGGATCACTAGTGAGAGGAAAGAAATTCTGAAGACCCAAGTTATGACTTTTCAAATCAGTAATACATTCAGTGAATGGGCAGAAAAATTTTACTCTCATCGTGAGTTGCAAGCAGCAGCAGGTATGACACCATTATTTTGAGGCCCTCACGAAGATGATCCACAAAAAGTATGCGTTGTTATTCAGGTAGGAGATGGTTCAAAAGTAGCTGCTTTTATGGCAGAAAATACGGTGGCTATCCTAGAATCTAGTCACCTACTCGAAACAACAGAAAGTAAAACTTATTTATAACTCCAATAGACTCTTTAATCATTGCTCTCTTCATTATGTTTGCTACTCAGGTTGGCATTAAGGAGTTGGGGCAATTAATAGGACGGGATTATAAAGTTCTTATGTGGAAAGGTGAACTATTACATATCCATACGAGTCCAGCCGCTGGACTTAATATGGAAAGCCATAAATCAGTATCATTGATTTCTGGCTCAGGCTTAGAAGGTGATCGGTATCAAAGGGGAACTGGAAAGTACTCTGAAATAAAGGATATTCGCGAAGTTACGCTTATTGAGATTGAAACTTTAGAAGCTCTAAAGCGGGACTATAACATTATTGTCGAACCAACTGAACACCGTCGCAACCTGACCACACGGGACGTGCCATTAAATCACCTAGTTGGTAAACGCTTCCGCGTGGGAGAAGTATTACTTCTTGGGGGAAGGCTTAATACTCCTTGCCGTTATCTCAATTTGGTTACTAAAAAAAATATTTGTGAATTATTGGAACATAGATCGGGACTGAACTGTTCCGTAGTAGAGAGTGGCACAGTTATTGTTGGTGACAAAATTCAACTTTTGTAGTCATTAGCTTCTTTTGAATACCTTCTCCAAAGCCTTATAGCTCCCTATTTCCCAGAAACCTCCATAACCTCCTCTCAATAAAGATTATGGAAACTACGGAGCTTTTCAGGGTAGGAAAGGAAGGTAACGTCTAAAGGCGTTATGCAAATCCAAAAAAGTATACATTTGCCTGACTGCGAGAGGTCACAGTTATCCCGTGTTAAACGTAGCGTCAAAATGTGCTTTGCAATGACGGATAATGGTTAAGGTTTTTGACTATCAAACTTTTTATTATAAACATGTATCAAACCAGTTAAATTTTACTAATTTTGGAGGACGCATTGTAATGAGCGATGTTAAGAGAAAATTTGCAACCATTCTTGCCACTGACTGTGTGGGTTTCAGCAAACATATGCTTGACGATGAAGAGGCAACCTTTGAAAGTTTGAACGCATGTCGCCAAATAATTGACACATTTATTGAACAACACGGTGGCAGAATTTTTCATACTGCAGGCGACTCTGTACTAGCAGATTTTGAAAGTCCTATCGAAACTGTTAACTGTGCGATCAAGTTCCAAGAAACAATCCACGAGCGTAATCAGACCATATCTGAAGAAGATAAAAGGCGAAAATTACTATGGAGAATAGGTATCCACTCCGATGATGTAATTTTTGAAAAAGACAATGTTTACGGCAATGGTGTGAATATTGCTGCCCGCCTAGAAGCTCAATGTGCTCCAGGCCAAATTCTTGTTTCGAGAGTTATTAATGAACAGATAGCTTCTAAAATTGAGGCAATTTCGCGAGCTGCTGGAACAAAAAAACTGAAAAATATATCAAATGAATTTGAAGTTTTCACAATCTCCACTGATAAAACAAACAATATTGAAACAGCTGCGAACGCAGAAGAACAAGAAGATACGGACCGAACGCAAAAGCCAACTCTATCCATCCTGCCATTCAAGAACCTGAATGAAAACGAAGACAGTTCTTTCTTGATCGATGGAGTGTATGAAGATATCGTTACTGAGCTTTCTATGGTGAGACAACTTTCAATTGTTTCACGTCAATCTAGCGTGAACTTTGCTGATAGCGATAATGAGCTTGATGACTTCATCTCTCAATTTAAGGTGAATTATCTTATTCAGGGTTCGATTAGGTCTTCAGGGTCAAAGGTTCGCGTAACAGTTTCATTATTGGAGGCTGAAACTAAAGAGATTGTTTGGAGCAAAAGGTTTGACCGAAATTTAGATGATATATTTGAGGTTCAGGATGAAATCGTGCGCAGTGTGACCCAAGCGATATTGGGCGAAATCGAATTGGCTAGCCTGAACCGTGCAAAACGTAAGCCTACCCAAAATATGAGTTCTTACGAATTCCTACTTAGGGGCAAAGAGGGCCACCACGCAATAGACAAAGAAGCCAATGCAAATGCGCTTGAAATGTTTGATAAAGCTATAGACTCCGATCCGAATAATGCTCAAGCCTATGCATGGAAGGCTTGTACTATGGGGCAGGCATTTGGACGTGGATGGATCCAAAAACCGCTTGAAGAGGTTATGCCAGAATTTAATAAGTTGATGGATCACGCTTTGAAAGCTGATCCAAATGACTTCGAGCTACACAGGCTCTTGTGCGGCATAAGCACAATGACGGGAAAATTGAAAGTAGCTTTAGAGCATGGGAAAAAAGCATATGATATGGTGCCTAACGATCCAAGGATTTTGCAACAATATGGCGAAATTCTCTTGAAAACGGGTAAGACAAGGCAGGGTTGTGATTTAACATTGCTTGCGCTTGAATATGATCCCGTGGCGCAAGGTCAAATAAATAGTGATAAGCGCAAGAGCGACGCTGTTTTTGGATGCCTTATGGATGATCGTGTAGAGCTGGGGTTGGAAATAGCTGAAGAAATCGAGGCTTGTGCAGAAAATACACTTCTTTTTTCCGCTGCATTATCGGTGGCAAAACATGGATCACTGGAACCATACACATGGCTAGTCAACGACCTAAAAAAATCGAATTTTCAGGGACTTGAGGCAGCTATCGAAGAAATGGGCAAATATGACGTTGTTGTTCAAAGCACATTAAGAGAAGTCTATCTTGACCACATTGCAAAGCTTCAACCTAATCTACAACTGGTAAGCTAATATAAAATATAATTTAGCTATTTTGCTAATGTGTTGTAAGATTAAAAACATGCCAATGGCCTCTGCCATCATCAGCCAGCACTCAAACTATCGGATACTTAGGTCTTATACTTACTGCTAAACATACAAAGTTTGTCGAGGAGGTCAGTGAAGGTGGCTTTCAGTCGAATGCCTATAGAAAGGCTTATGACGACTTCACAGATGGCACCAAAGACTGTGTGGGAGGAACCCTCCTGGCGGCGCTCAAACCGCATCCCAAGGTTGACGCAAGGATAGTTTGAACTGGAGGTCAAAAAAGAGGTAAGGCGGCGCGTGCATGCGCTCTTATGAGAGGATAGAATATTAAATGAACTTGAGGACATCGCATTCGGTAGCAAACTTACGCTGTGGCACATCTAAGCGCGTTAAAATTACTTGGCAAAAAAGTAGGGCTTTTCAAACCAAAGGAAGTGCCTGAAGTGGCGAGGTCTGCGAAGGATATAAAAAGTTCTGTTGAACTAAAGTTGGCAGCTTTAATTGATTAGGCCTGTTCACATGAAAAGTATTAGGTATTCTTGTATTGTGAGGAGCAGGCTTTGGACGGATTAAACTTTAGTATTACACAGAAACTCGTTGGAGCATTGAAAGATATGCACCGTTTGGAAGATATGGATAGTAAGGGGGAATATTGGGAGCCTCCTGCTCAAGCAGTGGCGGTATGCATAAGTTCAGATAACAATATGAAGATACTAAATGAGACGTTGAAGTGAAACATCCCTATCTTTCTATTATCTTCGGACTTATTACATGTCTCTCAATAACAGCTGCACTATCGAAAACACCTAATATGGCTGAACAAAGGGCGCTTACAAACATTTGTGAGACAGCGATGCTGACGAAAGATACAATGACCGCTCAGCATGTTGCACAAAGAATAATGGACTGGTCTGGACTTGAAGACACTCAAATTATTGAAAGCGCAATTGAGTGTTTGTCAAATCAACATGGAAAAAAAGTTGTATATTCCATTGAGAAAGGCTTCCAATTTTCTAAGATTCTGGAAAATAATATTAATGATCCATATAGCTATACTAAAAATCGGTGGGAGAAGTTTATCTTTGAAAATAGGGTTGGTAACGCAGAAGATTATTTTCTTCAAAAAAAATTAGCCACTGGCTGGGAAAATGTTATCGTTATTATGGGTTTTCAAAACGATTGGGAGGCATGTGAAAATGTCAGAATATTATTTATGTCAAAAAATAGTTTGTCTAATTACAGATGCATCCCTGCTAATAAGCCACCTTCTTAAACTGATGAAAAGTCCAACGTTACTGATAATCAAAGCGACCTGTTTATCAGTACTTTTTCGCCTTAATCTACTAAAAATATACGATGCTGGTGAGAAATTCCATGAATGTTGATGATGTAGCTTTGGAAGTTTTTGGGGCTATTAAATCGGCAAATCAAATCCAGCCCTTTTCAGAGAGGGGTATTAATCTATCAAATTCCGATGCTTACCAAGTAGCACGGGAATTGTTTCGATTGCGTGGTTGGGAAAACGTTGGGCGTAAAATAGGTTTCACTAATCAATTCATTTGGCCGATTTATTCAGTGAGCGAACCAATGTGGGGTGCTTTCAGCAATTCATCTGTAGTTTACGCTGAAAACAATAATGCGGTAGTTAACTTAGGTGAATTTTGTGAACCGCGCATAGAACCAGAAATTGTGATTGGGCTAAAAGAATGCCCACAAAATGATCCAAGCATTGAGCAGGTCGTCAAATGTTTAGATTGGGTTGCTTCCGGCTTTGAAATTGTTGATTCAATTTACCCAAACTGGAAGTTTTCTGTTCCTGACACGATTGCGGCAGGGGGCTTGCATGGAAAATTAATCATTGGACAGAAAGTTAAACCAACTAAAAACCTCAATGAGTTACTTATAAATCAGAGAGTATGCCTATCAAAAAATAGTGAGATCATTGAAAAAGGTATTGGTGACAAGGTACTCAACGGGCCTATTTCAGCGATACAGTATTTACTGCGCGGGATAAAGAAAGAGTTAAACGAAAGTCGTTTGAGCGATGGAGATATAGTCACAACTGGACACTTACAGATGCCAAGCCAATATATTCAGGGGAAACTTGGTCTGCCCTGTTTGAAGGTGTTATTAATACAACGCTAAAAATAAAGTTTTTAGGTTGAAGTGAGTTCAGCGTTGTAATTCAAAAAAAAGGCTGTTGTCTCGTCTTTTCAATTTTAATCGAAACTCGAATGCATTGCCAGAGTATCTTCTTTGAGATACGTATATCTGGCGAGCACACGATAGTCCCTATGTCGGCTTATTAAAGCCACCTCTGGAACGCTGAGACCCGCCTCAAATATCCTTGACAAGGCTTCATGTTGAAGATTATGCAATCTCAAATCCTCGATCCCAAAAACGCCATCTCCTATTTGACCACGAGTGTACAGCCTCTTGCGTCTATATGCTATTTTCTGAATGAACCTAGGGTATTTGAAATCTCTTAACTTTGCTTTCATAAACAGTTGTGTCAGATCGTTAAATTTGAAATCGACCGTGCTAATACTTTCTGTGATTCTTTAACGCGGTTGGTGGAATATGGCCATGTAAAGTCTTTTTGATACCTAGAATGTAATATCAATGCTTTTCTCTGCGCCTGACTTGCAAAATTGCGTCAATCAGCTTCAAGTTTTGACTTTGAGCTTAACCATCTTCATTACTTTAAGAAGGTCGATTAAAAGCCGATAACACTTGTGCTGCAAGCGTTTTGGCTTTTTTGCTTGGATTTACCGAGGTTCTAAGCACTATCTGTGTGTAAGGAAGTTTGGGTAGATCCTTATTTATGCATATGGGCTGGGTAGCACTGGTAATGCGACTGAGTGGTAAAGCTGCGACTGCCAGATCTGCTCGAACAGCGGCAAGCTGTGATTCTGAGACATTCGAAAGATAGGCGATTTGGTAGGGAATCCCTGAGCGTTTTAAAGCATCAAGCGCTGCAAGACGCCATGGGCAACCAACAGGAGCAACTGCTAAGCGCAATGGACGCTCCTTAGTGCGTTGTCCGTTTTTATGCGTGGCCCAAACCAGAGGTTGCTCGTGGAGAAGTCTATCTCTCTCTTCAGGGGGCGCACCGCCGCCAATTGTTAGAATTGCTAGATCCAATTCATCGTTCGCCAGCATCACAGCCAAATCCTGAGCGTCGCCTGACACTACTTCAACAGTCACACGTTTGTGAACCTTGGCAAAGCCGGACAATATCTCAGGCATGCATGTTTCGGCATTTTCCAGACATAAACCCACCCGCACTAGACCCTCAATATTTAGGCTTTGCAGCTCTACAATGGCGGTATCGTGCGCTTGGATTATTAGGTGCGCATGAGGCATCAAACGTTCGCCTGCATCCGATATGCGCATAGCACCTGCAGAGCGTTGAAAGACTGGGGCGCCAAGGAGCTGTTCAAGTTTCTTCATCTGCATAGATACGGCCGCAGATGAACGCGCAACACGCTCTGACGCCAATTTTACTGAACCGGTGTCGGCAACAGCGATAAATGTTTTCAACACGTCAATATCAAATCTCATCGAGTTGGATAGCAAAGGTAAATTCATCTTCATACATTAAGAAATATAAAATCTGTTTGTCAATATATTTCGATTTACTAAATTATAAGAGTTGAATTAAGCTTGGGATACGATTCTTGAATTCCGCACCTTTAAGTTGCTGAAGAAAGTGTCCGGACTTGTACAACGAATTTGCGGCCAAAGGAAAAAGAAGCTCATGAGATACACCAAAGAACATGACTGGCTAAGGGTCGATGGAAATGGCGTTTTTTTAGGCATTACGGAATTTGCAACTGAACAGTTGGGCGATGTCGTATTTTTAGAACTTACAGAACCAGGAACCCTTTTAACTCGGGGAGACAAAATTGTTGAGATCTAGTGCGTTAAGGCTGCTAGTGAGATTTCGGCCATGTACGATGGAGAGATTGTCGCGGTCAACGAAGCGTTTGTTGATGGGTCAAATCAGGTGGACAAAGATCCAACTGGTCGGTGCTGATTTTTTAAGATCAAACTGGATGATATGACAGTTCTGGACAGCTTGATGAGCGAAGCGGCTTATCAAGATATGATAGCTTGAAAATAAATTTGAATCGCAGCTTGCCCAATGGAATAGAGATGACAATCATCGATACACCCAAACAACTTCCTTCAGTGGACCGTCTTGTGAATACGCCATTTGTGCAGGAACTGGTGCGTAAGTATGGTTTGGCGTTGGTCACACACTGCGCACAGAATGTCTTTATGAATGTACGCCAGAGTGTGGTGGCTGGCAAAGCTACTAATATGGCTGCGCTGGTTCAATCAGTTTTACAAGAGATAGAACGCATTTCGCTGCCATCGATCCGACCAGTTTACAATCTAACCGGTACCGTGCTGCATACAAATCTCGGCCGCGCCACCTTACCCGAATCTGCCATACAGGCGATGGTGGATGTTGCGCGTGGCGCGAGTACCGTGGAATTCAATTTGGAAACAGGCAAGCGTGGTGATCGACATAAACATGCCGAGGCTTTGTTGTGTCAGCTTACAGGGGCCGAGGGTGCGCTCGTTGTTAATAATAACGCGGCAGCGGTGTTGCTGACGCTCAACAGTTTGGCGCGGCGCAAGGAAGTCCTTGTTTCACGGGGTGAGCTTATCGAGATTGGTGGAGCCTTCCGTATGCCGGACATCATGGCCCGCGCAAGTTGCAAACTGGTGGAGGTTGGCACAACCAACCGGACAAACGAAGCAGATTTTGAGACAGCAATTAGCCCTAGAACTGCATTAATAATGAAGGTTCACACCAGTAATTTTGAGATCAAAGGGTTCACCAAAAGTGTTTTAGAAAGAGAACTTTCTAGGATTGCGCATCGTCACAATTTACCCTTTGTCACGGATCTGGGCAGCGGTACTCTAATTGACCTGCAGCCTTATAATCTGCCTTATGAAACAACCGTCATGGATGCATTGGAATTTGGTGCTGATCTGGTGACTTTTAGCGGTGACAAGCTTCTTGGCGGACCACAGGCAGGCATAATTGCGGGTCGCCGCGATTTGATCGAAAAACTTAAACGCAACCCTATGACACGAGCCATGCGGCCTGACAAAGTCACCTTAGCCGCTCTTCAGGCCGTTCTGCGTTTGTATACTGACAGCAAGCGCTTGGTTGAGGAGCTACCTACGTTACGCTTGCTTACCCGCGACCTGGCAGAAATTGAACAGTTGGCAAACCGACTTGTCACAATACTTAAAGACCGCTTAAATCAAT
The DNA here is from genome assembly GCA_028150825.1 of Paracoccaceae bacterium. GTDB lineage: Bacteria > Pseudomonadota > Alphaproteobacteria > Rhodobacterales > Rhodobacteraceae > LFER01. Next base: position 73,921 of record JAOGIM010000004.1, on the reverse strand, counting down.
GTGAGGTTTCAGTTGCGCAAACCCATAGCCAGGTGGGCAGTGGGGCATTACCAATCAACAGATTACAAAGCGCTGCGCTGAAGATAACACGGCCTGATCTTCGTCGCTCCGGTAATAGTCTGAACAGGCTTTCTAAGGCCTTTCGGGAACTACCAATTCCCGTGATTGGGCGCATTTCTGATGATGCGCTGTGGTTTGATCTAAGATGCCTCGAAGACGAAAAGGGCTTTGTTGAAAATCTGCATAGCTTAAAAGTCGCATGATCGTTGCAACAGCAGGACATGTGGACCACGGCAAGACCGAACTAATAAAAGCATTGACTGGTATCAATACGGATCGCCTGCCAGAAGAAAAAGCGCGTGGGCTGACAGTGGATCTCGGGTTTGCTTATAACACTCTGCCCGACGGTGAGATTCTTGGGTTTGTAGATGTCCCTGGGCATGAGAAATTTATTCGCAATATGGTGGCAGGTCTAGCCGGGATTGATCTGGGCCTATTGGTAATAGCCGCTGATGATGGTGTGATGCCACAAACACGGGAACATCTTGCTATACTTGGCCTGCTTGGCATTAAAAACATTCTGGTAGCACTGACTAAGATTGATCGTGTAGCATCAAATGACCTCTCAGAGGTGTATATACAGGTCACAAATTTCCTTGAAAAAGAAGGGTATCAGGAACACGCTCTGTACCCTGTTTGCGCCCCTAAAAGCATCGGCATGGAAGCGCTTAGAGAAGCGCTGAATCTACGTGCAAAGACTATCAAACCTACGGTGGCAAGTGGTCATTTCCGAATGACCATCGATCGGGCGTTCACTCTGAAAGGGGTCGGTTTAGTAGTGACTGGAATGGTAGTTTCGGGAACCGTTTATAATGCTGAAAGTTTGACACTTTTATCCGACGGATCAACTCTCCGTGTGCGTGAGATTAGAGTTCACAACCAAATACGTGCCAAAGCAAAGGCTGGTGAACGCTGCGCCCTGAATATCGTCGGGCGGGGCGTAAGTGAGAAATCTATAAGGCGTGGCACATGGCTCACGCATTCCGATCTCTGCGCTCCGACAAGACGCATAGATGTTAATTTACATGTATTAAAAACTGAAACTAGTTCTTTGAAACACTGGTCTCCAACACATTTTCATATTGGATCCGATCATCTGCCAGCAAGGGTTGCAGTTTTGTCAGGTGGAAACATTTTACCAGGCGCAAGCGGCTTGGCCCAACTGGTCCTACCTCGTGATACATTCGCCCTGAGCGGAGACCGTTTTGTTCTTCGTGATCAATCCGCACAACGTACAATTGCAGGTGGGTACGTAATCGATCCTTTCTCGCCAAAACGTGGTCGCGCAAGACCCAGCCGGATTGCGATCTTAAAAGCCATGCGTGGAGAAACTACAGCAGACGTACTTCAAGCATTGGCAACGCAGAGTGAAACTGGCGTGCCTTTAAAGCCGTTTTCAATATCGCACAACCTCCTGGCCGAGCAAATCGATGCACTCATCGTTTCGCTGGGGTTGCGGCGGGTGGGAGAGCCTCCAAACGAACGAATTTTCTGTGAAGCTAGGTGGCGCGGTTTAATGAACCTAATTCTAACCAGTCTTGCCACTTTCCATAAAAGTAGCCCAAAATTTTTTGGAGCAAGTATTAAAGACCTACAAGCTCTACTTGATATCTTTTTTGACGAAGGCACCCTGAACCTAGCACTAACAATATTGATTTCTGAAAAGCGATTGTGCGCGCGTAGAAACCGGTTCCATTTACCCTCGCACAATATCTATATTTCAGAGCAAGAAAAATTCATTCTGGCACAGGCAACACTGGTTCTAGCCCCAGATTGCGGCGCTCCTCCTGGTCTTTATCAGGCAGCCCAGAAAATTGGGATTGAAGCTTCGATACTCGAAAAGACATTAAAAATTGGTGTAAAGCTTGGCGATATTGTTTTGGTAAAGAAAAACCGCTATGTACCTTCAATTCTAGTGGCCAAACTTAAAGCCAGTGCACAGAAATTGGCGGCCAAGTCGACAGATGGGCTGTTCACAACAATCGATTTCCGAGACGAGGTAAACATGGGCAGAAATTTTGTTATAGCTGTGCTGGAATATTTTGACCAGGTGGGCTTTACTACACGTGTGGGTGAATTTCGTCGCGTACAGCGGCCCATCTCAAATATTTTGTGATTAGAAAGTTAAAAGTAGGGAAGAGGATCGCACCCTGGTGGGGCGCCTAGACTTCAAATCTAGTGAGGGGCGTACCACGTCTCTGGTGGGTTCGACTCCCACGCTCTTTCGCCAAATATTTGTACTGAGTTGCACCAAGAAATTAAGCTTAAGCAGCAAGTGGGCCTCAAGCTTTTAAGCGTTCTTGATCCTCTAGAGTTCGACTTGAATGTGAGATGATTGGTTAGACTGTACGACTTGGCCAATCACGGCACAGGATGTAACCATATTCACTTTAAGCTCGGTCAAAAGGTCTTCAAGACGAGCTTTGGGTACTGCCATTAGTAAGCCGCCAGAGGTCTGCGCATCTGCCAATAACAATTGATGGTTATAACTGATATCGGCAGAAAATGTTGTTAGCGACGCTGCAGTTTCGAGATTCCGCTTAGTGCCTAGAGGGCAAAGACCTTGATCTAGGAGCGTCTCTACACCCTCAAAGAGGGGTATTTTTGAGTAGGACAGATTGGCTCCAAGTGGTTTTTGAGCGGCCATTGAAGAAGCTTTCAGCATATTACCAAGATGACCAAGTAATCCGAAACCGGTCACATCTGTCGCAGCGTGTACATTCTGCGCCGTCATCACCAACGCTGCTGCGCTATTGAGAGTGGTCATCGACGCAACGGCTTCGTCCAATCTACTAGCTGGCAAGTGTCCACGTTTGGCTGCCGTAGTTAACACGCCTGTACCAATTTTTTTGGTTAAGACCAAATAATCACCCGCCCTCGCGCCACTGTTATCGATGATTTTATCTGGATGCACCAAGCCGGTCACAAACAGACCAAATTTTGGCTCACTATCGACAATTGAATGGCCACCGGCAATCGCAATTCCAGCTTGGTTACAAATGCTGGCCGCACCTTTTAAAACGGCACCAAGCCGATCCACGCCTAACACTTCGACCGGCCAACCAACAAAGCTGAGCGCACTAATTGGCTTTGCACCCATAGCATAGATATCACTAAGCGCATTGGTGGCCGCGATCCGTCCATAATCAAATGGGTCATCAACAATCGGTGGGAAAATATCGACAGTTTCTACTAGTGCTAGCTCAGCTGAAAGGCGGTAAACCGCAGCATCATCAGATCCTGCGTGATCCACCATCAAATCAGGATCATCCGACTTGGGTAAATGGGCCAAAGCTTTGGTGAGATCACCTTGCGCAATCTTAGCAGCGCAGCCCGCCGATTTTGCCAGACTGGTCAGAGAAGGTATGGAGGACATTGTCTATAAACCTTTAATAGTGCTTGAAAACCAGCCCTAAACCTGCATCACAACCGATGCAATCATCTATCTTTGAAATCTTGTATCACGGGCGCGTAGTCATTTCGATATTATGTTGCAGAAATGGGCTATCGTCAAAATATCGCCTGCCAATACAACCGTTGGATATTTTGAGCCCGGTCTTTATTGCACCGCTGCTCCCTTTTGATGCAGCCGCTACCCACGTCACCAACCGGCCGCCGAGGTTCCCGGCAATGGACCCTCGGACCAGAAACGCGGCGCCATTAGAGACATCTCGACAATCTGAAGCATCACTTTGTTATCAGAAGCGACAGAGACAGCTTCGAGCAACAACAGAAGTCTTCCGACTTTACTTTCTTCCCAGAACCATTCGCCCATCAGCTCCAGGTCGTCAATTCTGTCACGATGGGTGCGCGTCTCAGTGTAGTAGGCCTCAAGATCTTCAACCACGAGTTTCAGCAGCGGAATCGCAGCCATGCCCTTTCTGGGGCTTTGGGGGATCTCACCACCTAAAAATCCAGCCACGAAGGGTGCCAACTCTTCAACCGCAAGCCCGCTGGCGCCAACCGTGGTGCGCCCTCGCGCTGCAACCGCCACGTCATAATCTGGTCGCAGAGCCTCCATTTCGCTCCTAACCTCAGCCAGAACAACATCCAAATTGCCGACGTCATCGACACTCAAAACTAGCTCAGGTGGCAGAGCATAGCCCATGCGCCCTGCCCTTACTGGGATGATTTCGGGAAAATCATCGATTACGGGACCACCGTTTGTGTCGAGCAGTTCAAACGCTGCACGGATTACCTTTTTCTGAAATCTTGGGTTGTTTGGCTTGCCCATGCCCCGACCCATTGGGAAATCTAAAAACAAGGAACGAGGAGGACGCATTGCTTCCAAATGCTCACGCACAAAGCCCACGAGAACCGTCGATAAACCTTCTGATTCAAAGAAATGAGCCAGCCCGCACACGGCGCGCGTGCAAAACGGTCATATAGGTATGAGGAAAACCGTATTAACACCTTCCCGCTTCATGTTCGCTGCGACTGCCCGTGCTGATTTTTCCATCGTCACAGGATCTGCTGCGCCCATGAAAGAATAGTGCTCTTCCGCAACTGAGTCGATTTCGCTGTCTGCAGCCATTTCTTCAAGCCGGTCTAGTGGTATAATTGTGTTTAGGTCTTGCTGCCATGCAGATCGGTCAAACTCAACAGCGACATGTGTCATCACCAAGTCACGGTCAGTTTTGTGAAAGGTGCGAGAGTCCTTTGCAAGCCAAGAAAATGGTTTGTCTCCGCGTCGTGACACAGCGGCTGTCGAAACAATGGATACCCGTCGCTCATTGGCTGGAACTGGCTGTGTCCATGAAGGATGGCTTGTGACTGTTAGGTCAAGGTTAGATATAAAGTGTCGGGCGACAGCGGGCATTTCGGATATCTTGGTCATCTAATGAGGCCTAAACTAGAACAGTTAAATTATTAGTCTAATAATGAACCATCTACCCAGATACAGCAAATAAAATCTATTGAACTGTAAATTCAGTTTAGCTGAAGGATTAGCAGGTGAATTTGACGCATGGTGTCTTATGCTTATCGCACTTTTTATACTCAGAGTACCCTGCGATACCTGCGTTGCACACAGTGTCTGCGTGTTGGCAGGATTTTTGTGCGAGATCATATTGCTGAAGTGAAACAATATATTATAAAATGTCCATGCCCAAACTAAGCTCTAAAACTGCCAAGTGCCGACGAGTTGCGTTTGCTAGAGTAATATGAGACCTATTATAGGTGATGAGTTTTCTAGATTACAGAGAATTAACTATAACTTTTGAGGCATTAAATTAATGGGTAGTCACTTATTCTCAACAATAATGTTAGCGGATATAGAGCTTGGGAATAGAATTATTGTTGCTCCAATGTGTCAGTATAGTGCTAACGAAGGAAATGCGGCTGATTGGCATCTTATGCACTTAGGTCAATTTGCGGTTTCTGGTGTTGGTCTGATTATCACAGAGGTGGTTGGTGTTGAAATGAACGGCCGTATTACTCCCGGTTGTTTAAGCCTTTGTTCGGATCAGCACGAAGCTAGTTTGAAACGGATTGTAGATTTTTGCTATGGTTTTGGTAATGCAAAAATGGGAATCCAGCTTGGGCATGCCGGACGCAAAGCATCAACCGACCTTCCATGGTCTGGAGGAAAGCCAATCACAGCCTCTGACCCAAGAGGGTGGCTAACAGAAGCTCCTTCATCAATGCCCTACGCTTCAGAAGGTTGGGAGGCTCCAACAGCTTTGGATGAGGCAGGCCTGGCTCGTATAAGGCAAGCTTTTGTAGACTCAACCATAAGAGCAGATAGGGTTGGATTCGAAGTTTTAGAACTACATGCGGCTCATGGATATCTTTTGCACCAGTTTTTGTCTCCATTGAGTAATCTACGTAGCGATCAATATGGTGGGAGCCTGGAAAACAGAATGCGTTTTCCGCTACAAGTATTCGACGCAATTGCATCAGTTTGGCCTAAGTACAAAGCTCTTGGTGTTCGCTTCTCTGCAACGGATTGGGTTGAAAGATCGAGTTGGGATTTGAAAGAATCCACTCAGTTTTCATTTGAATTGAAAAAAAGAGGTTGCAACTTCATCGATGTTTCGAGTGGTGGAAACTCACCAGACCAAAAAATTGATGTAGGCCCAGGCTATCAGACCGGATTTGCAGCTGAAATTCGGCGCGAAACTGGACTACCAACCATGGCAGTTGGGCAAATCACAGAACCAAAGCAAGCTGAAGCTGTTTTACGTTCAGGCCAAGCAGATATGGTGTCCTTAGCAAGAGGTATGCTACATAATCCTCGCTGGGCATGGCACGCAGCTGAAGCATTAAATGAGGAAGCTGCTTATGCGCCACAATATATGCGCTCGAGTAAAGCCATGCGTGGGCTGCCAATCCCGGGAAACCCCCCTGTTCCAGGAAAAAAATAACCGACCGTTATCAAATATCGAATAGCTAAAAATTAGGGACGGCAGTCATATCAAAGGTGCAACAGTTTGCGGCAGTATCTTCAACATGTGAATTAAATACCTTGGGAACGTTCTCTAAACAAAACGTAGCAGCTTGATATCACAATTACTAACGCACCAATTATAAACTTCAAAGTGATGATATCTCCAAACAAAATTATTCCAATAATAACGCTAACTGGAATAGATAAATAATGAAGTGGCGCAAGTGCTGACGCGTCTGCATACCGATGGCTTTCGGCCAAACAAAACTGTTGGAAACTTGCCATAATGCCTAGCGCGATAAGTAGAGCCCAAGGATGCAATGCATCAGTTTTTGTATAGTCCACAAATTGAAAGTCAGTAGAAATTATACAAATAATACCCGAGGCCAATAAACCGAAAGCGTTATACCAGATGGCCGTTGAAATAGATGCATCACTTTTTCCCAGCATGCGTATAAATACAAACATTAGACCTGCGAAAAGTGCGCCTAATAAAGCATAAGACGCTCCAATTAAGCTAAAGTCTGCCCTAATTGGTAGAAGAATTAATAGTACGCCGGCAAAGCCAAATATGACCGCTAATGTGCGACGAATTCCTATGCTCTCATGTGCTATTAGGGCGGATAATAGTGTTATAAAAAGGGGCATGGTGTTAAGCAAAACGGTAGCTAAGCTTATGTCAATTTTTGCTACGGCTAGATACCAAAATAATAACCCAATAAATCCACAAAACGTTCTTAGAAAAAGGATCCGAGTATTAGTGATCTTCAGGAATTGTCGGCCAAGCGACATACGGCCGTAAATCACTAATAATGGAAGACAAAACAGATAACGGCATAATAGTATTTGAAAGATCGGTATTTGCGGTTCTAGTAGTTTAACAACGCTTGCTATTAAGATGGTTAGAACAAGCTCGCCTGTAAGTAAGCTGGCACCAAGAAAAAGGTTTTGATTTGGTGAAGTTTTCATATCTTCCGTATCGCGCCTGTTAAATTCATAATATTGTAACCTTTGAGCTTTAAGTATGCTGGAAGCGCTGTATTGAACATAGTGTTTGCAACATAGTGTTTGCTGTTTCGTACTGGTCCAAACTGTTTTAGAAACGGTAAAATTATAGACTTGGTGGTAAGAGTTACCTTAGTTCACGCTTAAGAAGTTACTGAGTGATGCGAGTGGAAGCGATCGCTAACCCTTTAGCGACAGCTGTAAAAGCGTCAGAAAATGAATGTTGGGCGGCGGGGAAGAGCATTTTGATTGTCTCGACAACTACCGTCATCACACTGGATCCGCCCACGTAGATAACGCGATCTATTTGTTGTAGATCCAAATTAGCCTTTTGGACGGTCTCATGCACTGTAGACTGCAAAATATTAGTATGCGATACCAAGATTTTGGCCAATGCTTCACTTGGCAACGGAACAGTGAGCCCTCGTTCAATCTGATCTAATCGAATGAGAGATTTTCTATGTCCTGCATTTGCCATAATTTTACCGTTCTCAACGGCAAAGGCTAGGTCATGACCCAGCCGATTATCTATTACGTTTGACAGGCGCCTGAGTTTATCTGGTTCAATGGCTATCCGTGACATTTCTTGGGCCAATCGACTATTTTGAGGGGTGTAGAGAAAAGGAATCTTTTCCCAAGTTGCGAGATCGTTGAAAATCGCATTAGGTAGCATTGAAGTTCCCGAACCCAGAACGTTTCGGAGCTGGGTTCCCTTTCCTAGGAACGGCATAACTTGACTGAAACTAATTGTGCGATCAAAATCTGTGCCACCAACACGAACGCCATGGCTGGCTAAGATTTTCATGCTCTCATGGTCCGACTGAAAAAGTGAAAAGTCTGAAGTCCCTCCTCCAATATCAACAATTAAACTAATCTCCGCCGACTGCCCCTGCGCTCTACTGGCGATAGCTGCCGCCTCAGGTTCTGCCATGAATTCAACTTTGTTGAAACCTGCAGCTAAATAGCAAGTACGTAGATCTAGCTCAGCTTGTTTCTCGCGAGGGTCGTTTAAACTGTGAAAGAATACAGGACGTCCTGAAATGGCGTCGTCAAATACCAAACCGGTTGTAGCCTCTGCTCGAGTTTTAATGTGACGTAGAAAATCAGCAACAATTTCGACGAATGTAACGCGCTTATCAAGGATTTGACGTTTTTCATGCATCAAGGGTGTACCAAGCACGCGTTTAAGTGTTCGCATAAAGCGCCCATCATACCCTTCAAACAGTGCTTGATTAGCCAGTTCACCAATCAACGTCTGCCGGGTCTCAAAATCGAAAAAGAAGGTTGTAGGCAATGTATATTTTCCAGGGACTACTTCGATTAACCTAGGTTTACCATCATGAAAAAAACCTGCGCTAGAGTTAGATGTCCCAAAGTCGACACCCAAAATGTGGCTTCGAGTTGCCATACAAAATAATCACCTTTTCCCAGTACCACTTTTACCATTTTAGAGTAATCTAGCTAAAGACTTATCTATCACTAGATGTGTTGCATAACCTCCAGTGAGTGCGGCCCGTACGGCACTAGCATCATGATGCTGTGAAGCCACACATATTCTGTATGGAACTGAACGTATTTCATTTGGTCTCATTCCAATTATTCTCTTGCTAAAGTCATGCTCAATATGTTCACCATTTGTATCCAATATATGCCCACATAAAACTGCTTTTGCCCCATGATTACGAAACCGGGTGAGCTCTTTATCTGTAGCCATTTTAATTCTAACTGGATCAGCTAAATCGATACCCCCAACAGAAAAGATAACTTTATTTAACTTTTTCAATCTTTCAAGTTGATCATAAACAACTGGCTCTTGCCGAAGCCGCTGAGCTAAATCTACTTCAGACATGATTGCAGGAGCATGCAGAGTGTAACAGCGTCCGTTTAGGTTTTCGGCAAACCTAATCGCACTTGCTTCTGCACTAATGAGATCGTCAGAAATCACACTGCCTGTTATTTGACAAATGGTTAGGGATTGAAATCCTTGCTGCGAAATTTCTTGCGATACAAGCTGGATGGTTCGTCCCCATGCGACTCCTATTATATCTCTATTCTTGAGTAATCCCTCTAATGCTTTTGCCGCTAATCTTGCCGTTGATAGATGTGCTTCGTGTGAAGTTCGTTTATGATCAGTATTTGTAATATATACCTCTTTTAAGGAATATTTTTGTCGTAGTTCAGTAACTAATTTTGATCCTTGATAAGCAGAACCTTTTATTTTTATTTCAACAAGGCCCTGATCACGGCTTCGCTTTAAATAATTAATTACAGTGGCCCGCGAAATTCCCAATCTTTCAGCAATGTCTTGTTGCGTGCGCCCATCCTTGTAATAAAGCTCAGATACAGTAACCAGAACATCTGATTTTGTGTCATGATAAGGTTTTGATTTGTTTTTTTTCAATAAATCACCTTAATTCTGCAGCAGTATTTCCACCGTCAACAGTAAGAACATGACCCGTAGTTCTTGACATTAATGCCAAGGCCACAAACGCATCCGCAACATGGCTTGCTTCAACTTCTTTTTGAAGCAGGTTACCACTCATATAAACATCTTCACTAACGCCACGGGCATTTGAACGATTTTTTATAAAGCTGTCAGTCAGTAAACCTGACCTTATACGATCTGCATTTATACCGTTCACTCTAATTCCAACTGATCCAAGCTCTAAAGCCAATTGGCGCATTAAAAACATTGTGGTTGCTTTTGGCATTCCATATGCACCCATATTCTTACCAGGGTTTACAGCCTGTTTTGATATGTTGAAAAGTATCTGTCCACCATGCCCCTGAATGTTCATTATTCGAGCGGCTTCTGTCGCGAATTTATAATGGGAAAAAAAGTTTAGCTCAAATGCTGCTCTGATCGATTCATCCTGTAAATCTAATAATCCACCATCTTGTGCGGAACCTGCATTAGAAATTAATATGTCTATGCCACCAAATTTTTCGATGCATGCATTCATAGCCAACTTTGCAGAGCCATCCTTGGTTACATTTGTTTCATAAAATCCATGCCAATGCCCTAAAATCCCTATCGCGTTTTCTAGATTATCCCGTGATTGATCTACCAGCATTATACTAGCCCCTTTGGCAGCTAAAGCTTGCGCGGTAGCAAGTCCGATAGCGCCTGCACCACCAGTTAAAAGAGCAATTTTTCCTTGTAAAGGAAGGGCGGCCCCTTTGCCAAGCTTAGCCTGTTCCAGCGACCAATACTCACAATCAAACATGTCCTTTTCACCAAGAGGATAAAAACCCCCTGCATCTTCCCCAACAGATCTTACACGTAAATTTTGTTCTGCTAGGTCTGCTGCAGCAGAAGCTGACGCTGAACTTGTACCGAAACCAACTACTCCAACCCCCTCGATCCACGCATGTTTCGGGTCTGGAGAAATTAACTTTTTAGGTTCAGAGGCATTTTGGACCTGTCTGTCAAAGTAATCGCGATAATCTGACGCAAATCTTTTAACCTTGCCAATTATATTTTCTTTGCCACCATCCAGATCATGCTTTGTTAAAATCAGAGGTTGACCTTTTGTGCGCAGAACATGGTCTGGAGATGCCATTCCTCTTTTGGCTAAGGCCTCTACATCAGGACGTTCGAAAAACGACAATACGTCAGCGGAATTCCTGACATCCAATATAGGCATTTCTATGCCTATATCTTTGTGAACCTCTGCAATTGCGCCACGCAAAACCGGCAGAACATCTCTTTTTTCTATTTTCCGACGAACCCCAATTGATGTTGGTTTTGTCATCTTCAAATAATCAGCAACTTCATTGGTATGAGAGACAATTAAATTGTAGCTAGCCATGGCCGTGTTACCAAAAGCAAAATGGCCATGATTTAATAACAACAGACCTTCAACTTTAGGGTTACTATCATAAACCTCTGCCGCCTTTTTTGCGAGATTAAATCCTGGCATAATATATGGAACAATTCCTAGCCGATTGCCAAAAATTTCGTGACAAATGGCTTCCGCATTGGGAAGGTTTGCTAAAATCAAAAATGGCGTAGCATGAGTATGGTCTACATATCGATGAGGTAAAAACGCATGAAGAAGAGTTTCTACACTCGGGTTTGGAGAGACGCAGTCTAATAAATTTGCACGCTGAAAATTGACCATATCTTCATCACTTAATGCATTAAGCTGTCTTAATTTAAGCAGAGCATCCAGCCATACACCCGGTAATCCAGCTGCTTGAATAGTATCAAGATCCCATCCGGATCCCTTAACGTGAAGTACGTCTTTTTGTTCGCCAAAAAGGTTTTTGCGTTGGAGCTTGACGGATGTATTCCCACCCCCATGCATGAGTAAATCCCGATCAAATCCGATCAAGCGAGAGGTGTAGACTCGCTCTGCTAGCTCTTGATCTGCCGCATCACTACCAGCAGAAGCGCGCCAACTTTTTGCCTCAATTTCAGAAAATCTATTTTCGATCATTTATTTTTTACCTTTAAATTCAGGAAACAAGCTCATCAAACCGTTGGAAGATGCTTTTGCAATGCCGCGTTCGGTGATTAAACCAGTAATTAAACGATTTGGAGTAACGTCAAAAGCTGGGTTTCCAGTCTCTGTTCCAAGCGGCGTTATCTGTACTGTTTCCAGTTTTTTATTTGGGCTAATTCCCATTATTTGGCTCACCTCTAGCGCTGGTCTCTCTTCGATTGGAATCTCTTTCACCCCATCAGTTACTGTCCAGTCGATTGTTGGTGATGGCAGGGCGACATAAAATGGAACATCATTATCAAAGGCAGCTAATGCTTTAAGATATGTTCCTATCTTGTTGCAAACATCACCACTTGCTGTGGTTCTATCCGTTCCAACAATAACCATATCAACTTTCCCATGTTGCATAAGGTGCCCCCCGGCATTGTCTGTTATATAGGTGTGGGGAATGCCATGGCTGCCTAACTCCCAACTTGTTAGACCACCTTGATTTCTTGGTCTGGTTTCGTCCACCCATATATGAATGGGTATTCCTGCATCATGGGCTTGGTACATGCCGCTGGTTGCAGTACCCCAATCAACTGTTGCCAGCCAACCTGCATTGCAGTGGGTAAGGATGTTTACTGGAGCGCCATTGGGTTTTTTCACCACTAATTTTTTAATCAAGTCTAATGTATACATCCCAATTTTCTGGTTCATCGCTACATCTTCTTCAGCAATATCATGCGCCAAATTCATTGCAGCAACTGCTCGGGCGTTTTCGGGTAAAATTTCCAATGCATTTTTGCAGCGCGTTAAGGCCCAGCGCAAATTTATGGCAGTTGGCCTAGTTTCATTCAGTTGGATCCAGGCTGACTCTAAATTTTTATTGCTAGGATCAAACGCCATTTCTTCAGCTATCGCATATGCGGCCGTGGCTCCGATTAATGGTGCACCTCGCACCCACATATCAGATATGGCAATTGCAAAGTCTTTTCTTGTTTTAAGGGGCACTGTACGGAACTCGTACGGAAGCCAGCGTTGGTCAATAATCCTTACACTTTTCTCTTCTTTGTCGTACCAAATAGACCTGAAGGAAACACCGTTGACTCTCATAAAAAATTTTCCCTGTTAAATTTGTGAGCTAATTTTAAAAGACTGGCTGTGTTTGTGATTTTTTCGCTGTTTAGGATAAGCTCTCGGCCCATCATTAAATTCCGTGCCTCCAGAGGCGCGCGCCGTTTTGCATCTTCGATACGTTCAAAATCTGCATTATGGGCAAGAGATAGGCATCGACGGTGCATTTCTATTCCACAAAATCCCAAACTATTTCTCCAAATGTCGTTTAACAAATGCTGTAATGCTTTGCCAGAACTATGGCCTTGATTCTCAAACATTGTTTTTGGATATAACATTCCAGTACGTTCCGTATTCCAAAGCTTAGTAAATTCTTTCTCAAAGCTTGACCAAGTACCTGAGACAACGCCTAATATCCAACTTTGGTAAGTTTCTAGATCTTTGGTGCGGTGTTCTGGTTGTGAGAAAAACGCCATGAAAAAATTTGCAAATAACATGCCCAAATCAAATCCAAAGGGTGCATATGTTACGAACTCTGGATCAATCACCTTGCTTTCAGAGGAAGTGCACATAATGGATCCAGAATGAAGGTCACCGTGGCACATCGTGTCTTGTTGCGCAGAATATAGCCTAAAAAAGTGCTGCACGCGCGACTTCATATCTATATCGTTGCGTAAAATTTTGATAACTGGTTCCAGCCCTGGTGTATGGCTGTTCATTTCAGCATCGAAATATGGGTCACAGAAGACCAGACCTTCCGTAATAGCAGGGATTGCGACATTGCCCGAGAATAATGCGCGGTCACTTTTGACTTCTGCAGTATCAAGCGATAAATCAGACCCACGAAATGCTGTGTTCGCGCAAAACTCCCCTAAAGTGTCTGTCAGGTTTTCAACTTTTTCTCCCAAAATTAACTTTTCTCTAAGTATTTTGTGAGGTGCTAGGTATTCCATTATGATCATGGCCTGATCATTGTTAAAATAGTAAATCTTGGGAACAGTGCCTTTTGCTCTTGAGGCTTGCCGCGTTAGTGCATGATATTCAAAATAAGCGCGATAAAGCGGCAGCGGCCAGCTATCCCCAACTAATCGGACATAGGGGAGTGCCTGCTTTACAATAGCAGATCCAGCAGGGCTTTTTACAATAAATACAAGGTTTAGATTTCCGTCGCCAACCTCTTCGACTTTCCAAGAATTAGTGTCTGTTCCCACCAGCGCAGTTAATTCAGAAATAGTTTTCAAGCGCTGCGGTAAACTCTGTATCGTTAAAGGCTCATATTTATCATCAATCATTACAAACTCCCTGCAAGCTAATATAAATCATTCAACCCTTTTTATCAAATGTCAATATTCTTGACATTTGATAAAAAGGTGACCAAGATTATTTTGTTGGGGAGGCATTATGTCGGATATAGCTTGTGAAATAAGCGATCTAAAAAAGTCATTTGGGCCAAACCAAGTACTGCGCGGTATCAGCATGAAGCTGCCATCAGGCCAAGTTAGCGTTTTGATGGGTGCAAACGGCGCTGGGAAATCCACTTTGGTTAAAGTACTCTGTGGAGTACAGAAGTCAGACTCGGGAGATGTCAAACTTTTTGGATCACCTTTCAAACCTAAATCGCCAATTGAGGCGTATAAATATGGGGTCATAACAGTACATCAATCAATCAATGATGGCGTTATTCCAGATCTTGATGTCACTTCAAACCTTCTTTTAGACAGTTTAGCGCAGCCCGGGAAACAGTTCCTTTTAAAACGATCAGAAATGAAAGCACGTGCTACAGAAATAGCAAAATCTATTGGTTTTAAGGGTGATTTAGATACCGTTGTCGCGCGCCTTGGCATAGCTGATCGACAAATGATTGCGATCGCGCGCGCTGTTGCTTGCAACCCAAAGCTTTTAATTTTAGATGAACCCACTTCGTCATTATCTGCCATTGAAGCAAAAAGACTTTTTGAGGTGATTGAAAAGCTGAAGCGTGAAGGGGTCGCCATTCTTTACATCTCTCATCGCATGTCCGACATCAGAGCCATTGCGGACCGTATATTGGCTATGAGAGATGGCCGAATATCTGGAGAGTTTGAGGGAGAGGATTTAGACTACGAAGGCGCAGTTACTGCAATGTTAGGCAAGAAAATGAGCGATTTTAATGTCGACATTTCTGAAGTGTCTTCTCCAGTATTGCAATTATGCGATCTACGTCTATCAAAAGATAGTAAGCCCCTAGATATTACTGTTTCGCGTGGTGAAGTTTTGGTCATTACTGGGTTACTAGGCAGCGGCAAAAGCTTGCTGTCTTCAATTTTATTTGGACTGGAAAAACCGGCCTATGGGCAGATACTGTTAGAAGGCCTGAATTTTGAGCCTAATAGCCCTGCCAATGCAATAGCTAGCGGCGTCCATATGAGCCCTAAAGATCGAGCAAATAATGCCATAGTGGGCGATTTTGATATCGAGGCTAATTTGACCTTACCCTTTACAAAGTTTTTTTCTAACTTTGGATTTATAGACAAGAAAAGGCAGCGCGTCGATTGCAGTGACATGATAGATACGATGGGAATAGTTTGCCAGGGCGGTAAAGATTCTATTGGAACCTTATCGGGCGGAAATCAACAAAAAGTCATTGTTGGTCGCTGGCTTTTAAAAACCTGTAAGTTGCTGATACTAGACGAACCTTTTCAAGGTGTAGATATAAAAGCACGCCGTGATATCGGTACACATATCAGGGCCACTTCAAACAACCGTGCGACATTGGTATTTGTTTCTGAGATCGATGAGGCGGTCGAAATAGCAGATCGAATAATCGTTTTGCACGAAAAGGCGGTTGTCGGGGAGCATGTGAACAAAAATATAGATCTTCCAGAATTATTGTCACAAGTTTCTGGAAATTCAAACACTCTCAAACAGGCTGAAAGTTTACAATGAACAAAGACATTCTAAGAGAGTTCGCCATTCGTTTTGGGTTCATACTTCTTGCTGGATTATTAGTCTTATTTTTTAGTTTTTTTGCTAGTGGTTTTGCAGGACCTCGCTCTGCTGTGTTTATTTTTCAATCCGTTGCCATAACGGGCATTTTAGCCTTAGGCGTCACCTGCACGTTAGTCGTGGATGGTTTTGACCTCTCCATTGGTTCTGTTGCAACTTCAGCATTAATGCTTTCCGCTTACATGATGGTTGTATTAGAGCAGAGCGCTTTTGTTGCAGTGATGGCCTGTTTGCTGATGGGGGCGGTAGTTGGTCTGGTGAATGGTTTATTAATTGTCAAAATGCGGGTGCCAGATCTGCTAGCAACTCTAGGGATGATGTTTTTACTTATAGGATTGCAAAGAATCCCAACCGAAGGTCGTTCAATTTCAACGGGTATGCGATTGCCGGGGGGGCAAGTTGCTGACGGTACCTTTGCGGAAGGTTTTTTATGGTTGGGCAGGCATAGGATTGATCTGTTTTTAGAAAAACTAATTCCAGTACCAGTCATAATATTTTTGTTCATTTCTGTTTTAATTTGGGTTTTTCTAGAAAAAACCCGGCATGGGAGGCTTATGTATGCTATTGGTTCAAATGAGCGGGCTGCAGCATTAGCTGGAACAAATGTATTTGGGTATAAGATCTTAGCTTATATGATATCTGGTATAACAGCTTCTATTGGCGGAATTTTGTTAGCTGCGCGATTAGGGAGAGGAGATATTGCGTCTGGCAATAATTTGCTTCTTGATAGCGTGGCTGCTGCGCTTATAGGTTTTGCTGTTTTAGGCGCTGCTAAACCAAATGCTTTTGGAACTGCAATTGGTGCATTGTTTGTTGGAATTCTACTGCAGGGATTAACAATGATGAATGCACCTTATTATACTCAAGATTTTGTAAAGGGCGCTGTTTTGGTTGTCGCTCTTATCTTCACTTTTGCTTTATCGTCCCGTGTCCGAGGGGGCAATCATTAAATAATCACCACAATCTTCAAAGGAGAAAAAAATGAAACAAATTAAAGTTAAAGTAATAAGCCTAATTGGCTTTACACTGTCAGCCTTTGGGCTGGCAACAACCAGTTTTGCAGCTGACATGCCCGCTCCGTTCGATAACGCAGGGGATGTTAAAATTGCATTAGTTCGCTTTCTATCTACCGGTGACTTCTTCCAGGCATATTTGGGCGGTGTTGAGTCGCAAGCTGAAGCCCTCGGGGTAGATTTGCGCGTTTTTGACAGTAGACAAGACGCAGCCTTGCAGGCCGATATGGTTGACCAAGCAATTACTCTTGGCGTCGATGGAATTATAATTCAACACGGCTTGACGGAGTCTATGAAAGACGCAGCGCAGAGAGCCGTTGAAGCAGGAATCAAAGTGGTAGCTTTTGATGTAAACGTTGAAAATACATCAATCCCACAGGTAGAGCAATCTGACTATCTTCTTGGCAAGCTAGCACTTGAGCAGGCTCTTAAAGATAATGGAAATACTTTTAAAGCGGGATATGTTTATGTTCCAGGTATTGCCCCACTAGATCGCAGAAATGTCGCTTGGGAAGAAACCTTAGCCGCCAATTCTGGTATTGAAGAGGCTGCAGTATTTGGTACTCTAGATAACCCTATTGCAAATAGTATTGCGAACCAAGCTCGTTCGGTTTTGCAGGCAAACCCGGACATCACAGTTATGTTTGCACCTTACGATGAATTTGCAAAAGGCGTCAAAATTGCTGTGGATGAGGCGGGATTGACAGATCAAGTTGATATTTATTCTGCCGACGTTTCAACTGCAGATATTTCTGCAATGCTAGAGCCGGGTTCCGCTTGGGTTGCAACAGTCGCAACAAATCCAGCAGTTGTAGGTGAAGTTTCTGTTCGCTCACTTGCCATAATGCTGGCAGGAGGAGATCCTGGTGCAAGCGTTATAGTGCCACCAACACTGATCACTCAATCTTTTTTGAGTGAGCAAGGTATTAAAAATATGGGTGATTTGGGCGCCAAGATGCCCCAGTTCCAACATGCTGATGTTGCAATGACTGATTGGATGCCTTTGCCTGCACGATAAAAAAAAGTCTGGCGCGATTTTGGGAAATTTCGCGCCAATTTGATTTACTTTAGCTATTATATAATTAAACTTCTTATAGCTCGCAGGCGGCCTTAACTAAAATGCTTTATAGTTTCTTCCATCAGGCGCGCTACATTTCCGAATACTAAGTTTTAGATAGGTATTGCAAGATAGATTTATAAGACAGGAAAAATAGGACTTTCCTTCTAAAAATAAGAACCCTAGAACGGGACGCTTTAATGTCCAAGGCTATGAGCCTCCACCTTTAAATTGCTCCAGCTCACTGTTTAAGGAGCGGGGGCTTAGATACGGAATTTAACTGCTTACTTCACATTTTTAGCTAAATCTGGATGCTTATAGGCCTGTGGGTAGGGCATTGGAAGGCTTGGACCAAGTGGAATAACATTATTCCAGAACCAGCCAAAATATTCCTGTCGACAGTGATCAAGCGATCCGCTTTCGGGTACGCCAGGCAATTCATAAACTCGGCAAATCCATTGCCATAAATGAAGATAATCAAATGTTTTTGCGTCATTGAGTTTCATCCGAACTTAGCAGACAGGATCAAGCCGATAAAGCGTTGGAAATAGCCTTAAATCAGCTTCTGTAAATTTATCACCAGTTAAAAAAGAAGCCCATCGGTCAAAAGAGACTCGAGTTTGGCAAGCGCATCAAAATATTTTCGATAAGCCGTTTCGTAAATCGCCTTGTCTGAAGAAAACCCAGCTTTATACGCTCCATTATTAATGGCAATGTAAATAAGCTTGTTTAGAGCGTTGATGTCTTCTCTGAGATTATTGTCCGCAGGATAGAGATTGTGACGCATTTTATTTGAATATTGGATCCCGAGCGGGCCAGCCGACCTGTTTAACATGCGTACAATCTCAGCACTTTCATTAGAGACGATCCAGCGAGACAGTCTATCGTACAAAATTGGCACTGAACGCTCTTTGGAGCCCTCCGCATCATGAATGTTGCGTACAAAGCGAAAAGCTTGCCTAGTTGCCGTTTCAGTCGCACATTCAGGCAAAGGCGCGCCAGTCAACATTGCAATGCGTTCTGGGGCAAATTGCCAATTGTTTGGCCCTTCTGGGTTATGCTCTTGGGCTCTGTTTGGAAATACCACATCCATTGAAATACTCTTTTGCAAACCAAAGATATTTTGAGCCAAGGTAATTCAATGGTACCAAGGGCAATTAAGGGCAACATAAAGATGATATCGGCCTGGCACTGCGGGAAAATCACCCAAACCCAAAGTGCCATGAAAGCCACTGACACCGCGCACAAACTCACCTTTAGCGCGCAGCGCCGTTGCGAGAAATTTGTTTTCTTCCACTGCATTATCTTTCGATCCAGTCATGAAATATCTCCTACAATTTTCTTTTCCAAATAACGCACCAGCTGTTCATCCAGGCTATAAACGCTGAGCTTTTTGGACGAGCTCTTGCAGGGGGGTATTTTCATCTAAACTGAAGCCCCGCCCAGTGAGAGCCGCGCGCAGTTCAAGCTCAGATAAGGCTTCAATTTCTGCATCCGACATGTTGCGAAGGTTGATTTTTTGCATTATTTTGGAGTTTGTTGGCCCAAACATCGTATTGGTTTGAAAGCCAAAGTCTGCTGTGTACTTTGTCATAAAATAGGCTAGAAAAGTGTTTAGACTGATCCTTACCCGAGGATCGTCAGTCATATAATCTGCGGTGTCATCAAGCGTCTGGACCATAAGCCTTATCCAACGTTCCGCCCCCTTTTTGTTCATAAGCTCAATAGCATTATGTTGATGGTGAAAATTCAACCTAAACTCAGCACCATGATACTTAAAACCACCACCCATGACATCGAGCCACATCGCAGACTGGGTCCTGACATGATGAGACGTATCGCCAATCCTCGCAAAGATAGAGCTAAACCAAGGTTCATCTCGATAGACCCTGTGGTAAAAATTTTGGACGATTCTCACAATGCGCTTTTGACCCAGAACCGAATATAACTGCCAAAACTGAATCGGTTTAGACTGATCTTTAGAGGCATTAAGGGCCACAATATCTGGCATTCGATGGGCATTGTCGGGAAGCGTTTTATCTTTGATTGAGGTGGCAATATACTTCTGCTGAATACTCTCAGTCATGTACCCATGGCTGGGCGTATAAGTAGGATAGGACGAGTTGGGCATCTTATATTCTTTTCAATCAAACGGATCTTTAACACAGGTAGTCTAAAATAAGCCTGATATAAGGCTCAGGGGGCTTTGACGAAACCAGGAAAGCTGACACCGCTAAGGTCCGCCATTTCGCGATGCCAAGTTGTAATATCACGCGATGCGAGTTGATTGAGAGAATCGTGGCCAAAGGCGCGAGCCAAAACCAGCATCAAAGCGACACTTACCAAAAAATATTGCGCCAAAAGTTCTGCGCCAACCTGAACATTCAGGCGCTTGCGAAACTCGAATTTCTGCGTCGCAACATCAAGAGGACAATTATTTGAATTACACATCCTCGCGGCAACACACCCCACCGCCTGCATCGCAGAATTTGAAACTGCAATGGCATCTGCCCCCAAGACTTTGGCTTTTAAAAAATCTTCTGCAACCCAAAGCCCACCAGTAATCACGAGCGAAATCTTACGCCCAGTTTTTGCATGAAGATTCTTGCGCGCAGGAGCAAGCGCAGAGATCGCTGGTACAGATATGTGATCGCAGAAAATTAACGGCACCCCACCCGTACCACCACCCCGTCCATCAAGAATGATGTAATCTGCGCCAGCCTCCAATGCAATGTCTATATCGTGTTCAATATGGTTCGCAAACAGTATAAACCCGATGGGAATAACGACAGGATGCTCGCGCAACGCATCGTCAAGTTTTTGAAAGTCAGATGGTGTTTGCAAGTCTATAAAAACTGCTGGGGAAATTACAGATTGATCAGGTGTGAGCCTGCGGGCCTCTGCGATTTTACTTTCGACTTTTTCTCTGGGTAAATGGCCGCCAGCGCCTGCATTGGCATCTTGCCCACCCTTGAAATTTAAGGCCCACACCTTTTCAACCAAATTCAGGTTCCAGCCAAATTGCGCGGAGGCTAGCTCATAAAAGTAGCACGAGTTTTCAGCCTGTTCCTCGGCGAGCATACTCCCTTCTCCAGAATATATACCAGTGCGCGCCAAATCCATGAACCTTAATTCCTGATTTTTTCCCGCCCATGCAGTACCGTGAAATCAATTACTGGACCTTTAGGCACCACCCTAGACGGGTTTATGCTATCGTGGCTTTCGTAATAATGCCTTTTTATGTGCTCCATATTGACCGTTTGGGCGATACCGGGTTGCTGGTAAAGTTCGCACAAATATCCAGAAAGGTTTGGGTAGTCAGCGACGCGGCGGACATTACATTTAAAATGTCCCACATACACTGCATCAAACCGAACCAGCGTAGTGAACAGACGCCAATCTGCTTCTGTGATTTTATTGCCTGTCAAGAAGCGTTTCGAGGAAAGAATACCTTCGAGCCAGTCCAACGTATCAAATAGCGGGGTCACGGCTGCCTCATAGGCTTCTTGTGTGGTGGCAAAACCACAACGATATACGCCATTGTTTAGTGTCGTGTATATACGGTCATTAAGCGTATCAATTTCGGATCTTAGATGTTCAGGGTAGTAGTCACCATGCAACGCACCAATTTCATCAAATGCTGAATTTAACATCCGGATAATTTCGGATGATTCATTTGAGACAATTGCTTTTGTTTTTTTATCCCACAAAACTGGGACAGTGACGCGGCCTGAATAGTCGGGTTTCCCATTGGTGTAGATTTGATACATAAACTGTGCACCATTAACTGTGTCGGGTGCTACGTCCTTACCAACGTCAAACGTCCATCCATTCTCAGCCATGTACCAATGAACTATCGAGACGGAAATCATATCTTCCAAGCCCTTCAGAGCGCGAAATATCAAAGTACGATGTGCCCACGGACAGGCGAGCGAAACATAAAGGTGATAGCGTCCTGATTCTGCCTTGAACCCACCCTCTCCACTTGGTCCCGCAGCACCATCGATGGTAACCCAATTTCTAAATTGAGGTGTTTTTCGTACAAAATGCCCACCAGTTGCTTTGGTGTCGTACCACTGATCAACCCATTTCCCGTTTTGCAGTAAACCCATATGTTTGTCCTTATATTAATGATCGTTCGGTTTGATGAAACGGTTGTTCCTCAAATCAGAAAACGCTTGCTGTAGTTCTTCTTTGGTGTTCATGACTATCGGACCATGCCACGCTACAGGTTCTTGTATGGGAGTCCCTGCGACTAACAAAAAACGCAGTCCTTTTGGACCAGCTCTAACTACAATCTCTTCACCAGTGCCAAATTGCACTAAAGTACGATTGCCAGACATATCCCTTATATTTAGTTCTTTTCCTAAGACTTCTTTTTCTAATAAAATACCTTTTGGTGACGACGCATCCACAAATTTACCTGCTCCTTCGAAAATATAAGCAAAGGTATTTCTGTAAGTGTCTACCTTAAAGGATTTTTGGCAACCCGTTGGAATCGTAATATCTAAGTATAAGGGATCTGCAGCTATTCCGTCTACTGGCCCTCTCTGGCCCCAAAACTCTCCAGTAATCACCTTGACTATCGTTCCGTCATCATCTGTTATTTCTGGTATTTCTTTACCCTCAACATCCTGATAGCGCGGCGACGTCATTTTGAGACTACCAGGCAGGTTTGCCCAGAGTTGAAATCCATGCATCTGGCCTTTGACATTTCCGGTTGGCATCTCTTGATGCATTATTCCAGCTCCAGCAGTCATCCATTGGATATCACCCGAGTTAAGCTTTCCACTGTTACCGAGACTATCGCTATGGTCAACAGAGCCATTTAACACGTAGGTGATCGTTTCAATTCCCCTATGCGGATGCCATGGAAAACCACCTGCAAAAGCATCAGGATCATCATTCCGAAAATCATCAAACAGTAGAAATGGATCGAAAAGTTCAGGTTGGTTAAAGCCAAATGCGCGGTGTAGATGCACGCCAGCCCCTTCTAATGTTGGACTTGCGAGACTGGTCGAAATAGCTGGCCGAATAGACAAGTTAAATTTCCTTTCTGGTTATCATATCGCGCAGTTAGTAGTTTTTTTGTAGATTAGCAGTTCTAAAAATAAGAACCGCTGTTCTATTCAATCGAAACTGAGCAGCCTTTGGTTATAATGAGTTAATATTTAGGTTCATGTGGAGAACATAAATCAAACAAAAATTGTTCCTAAGAAAACATTTTACAGCCATCGCGCAGATCCAATTAAGAAGCATAGGCTACCTAAAGAAACTAAGAAGTTTGAACCTATTTGTCTATTTTTGTTACGATAACAATACATTTAAAAGAGTACATGACGTTCTAAATAAAACAACAAGCATAAAGGTAGTATTTATTTTTGCCAAATTTAAATCAAAAAATTTACTTAATTATCAAATTCAATCACACCAAAGTGCCTGAGCTTGATCAATAAGTGCTTTATTCTTAGAAACATCCTATATCACCAATGAATATTGTTCTAAATTGGAGAACACTGTGGGGCAACTAGAAGACTTAAAATTGTTTGCACTTGTGGTAGAATATCGAAGTATTTCGAAGGCTGCAGAAAAGCTTAATATTGCAAAATCAGCAGTTAGTAGAAGACTGCAATTGTTGGAAGACCGCTATTCAGCCAAGTTGATAAACCGATCACCTGGGAATTGGAACGTTACTGAAATTGGACGAGAGTTATACCAACGAGCTATCACGACTGTAGAAGACTTCGAAGAAATAGACGCAGACTTTAAAAGTACGCAAAGTGCTATTTCTGGTCCACTAGCTATTTCCGTCCCTCGCGATTTTGGGCTCTCATTTTTGAGTGCTACATTGGTTGATTTTCAGAAAAAGTACCCAAAAATTCAGCTTAATGTTGATTTTGATGATCGATTTATTGATCTTGAAATTGATAATTATGACTTTGCGATAGGAATTAGTCCTAAAATCCGAGAAGGCGTAATTACTAAAGATTTGGGCATCGTAAAACACTGCCTTTGCGCGTCCCAGTCGTACATCAAAGAAAACGGAAACCCGGAAAACTTAAAGCAATTAAAATCACATAAATTAATCCATTATGGACCAGCAAAACGCGGAAGATGGACGTTTATTTCTGAAAATACTAAAAAAAGCGATGTGATTGATTTTTCACCCTCGCTTAATAGCAATAGTGGACATTTTTTATTGAAATCAGCTATTAGTGGTCAGGGCATCGCCAAGTTACCAGACTTCATATTACGAGATGCTTTTGAAAAAGGTGAATTAATTCCCATATTACCTAAAATCCAAATACCAGAGTTTCTGATCTATTTAGCACATTCAGATAAACGAAGACTTAATCGACGCATGAGATTATTTTCCCAAGAAATAAGGACGGCATCTGTAAAGAAATGTGTCTGACAATTTCATTCATTCTACAGTTTGGGGCAAAAAAAATCTTCCTAGTATTTATCTCTCAGGAAGAACAATTAAAACATTAGAGATAAAATGTTAAAAGCTTATAATTATGATTGTGATGTGATTGAAAAAGCGTTTCGTTGTGTGTTTGCTGTTTTGCGTTAGATGCTCATTTAAAATCCGTGCCTGCTTCCACCATTTTTGCAGCGGCTGAACTATGAAGCTGAAATTTTTAATTAATACTCGTGCATAAAGTAATTTTCTCAAGCTAATATATGATCTAAGAACAAACTATGAATTTTCTTCTCTTTTCTCGGATTTATGCCAATGCTCCCATATTGCTGTGTCTTGCCACACTTGGTTGGGGCAGCAATGCCGTTGCCAGTCGTCTAGCCGTTGATGAAGTATCTCCAATGATGCTGATTTTTTTGCGATGGGGTATAGTTGTTATCATCATCTTTACGCTGCACAGCAAAGAGATGGCCAAGGGATGGCCAGTGATTCGTAAAAGACTTAAATGGGTCCTTCTAATGGGTGGCTTTGGGCTGAGCATGTTTAATGCGCTCTTCTATACTGCAGCCCACAGCACAACTGCAGTGAACTTGGGTATAATGCAGAGTACGATGCCTGGGATGATCCTACTGGGCTCATTCTTGATATTTGGTTCTCGCGTCAATAAGCTGCAAATTACAGGACTTATACTTACGCTCATCGGTGTGGTTGTAATGGTTTCTAAAGGTTCAATTGAAAATCTGATGCTGTTAACCTTTAATACAGGTGACTTTTTGATGTTTTTTGGATGCTTGTTTTATGCAGCCTATGCGATTGGACTGAAAAACAGACCTAAGGTATCGGGCCTGGTAATGCTGGGGTATTTTTCAGTAGCTGCTTTCTTGATGACTATACCATTAATGGCGATTGAAAGTGTCGTATACGAAACAATCATGCCCGGGCCTAAGGGCTGGTTGATCATTATTTACATCGCTATCGTTCCATCATTTATTTCGCAGATATTTTTTATGCGCGGTGTTGATCTGATAGGCTCTGGATCAGCTGGATTATATGCCAATTTGGTACCTATATTTTCTGCTATTATTGCAGTGGTAATGTTAAGTGAGGTTTTTAGCATTTACCACTTTTCTGCAATGATTTTTGTATTTGGTGGCATTGGTCTATTTGAATATCAGAACATGAAGAAAACATGATTTTATTTTTGGAAATTTAAACTGCTTTCAACACAGTGTTACTTTGAGTTGATATCATCAAATAAAAATATAACTGAACAACCTATATGATGAGAGAAAAACCTATTTCGTCTTCTAATTTTTAAAAATATTCGCAGTTTAAAAGAAATTCATTTCGGCATCTATCTTCCAAATTAGTGTATTTTAGCCTTTACTGCTTTATAGAACTGGTAAGCTCATTATATTTCTGATAATTTGTACGCTTGGATTAAAACTTTCGTAGGTTAAGCCTTAATCTAACTATTACCTTTTTAAGCAAAAATAATTAGAGGTTTTTGATGCGTCTTAGCAACAATATGACAGGCGCTGCTCTGATGACTGGTTGCGTATTTGCATATGTCATTAATGACGCTTTTATGAAACTTCTGTTTTCTGATATCGCTCTATTCCAGGCAGTATTCCTGCGTAGTATAATCACAGTTCCACCAATTTTGGTTATAGGTTGGATTTCTAAAGTGACGATCCGCAATCTATCAAATCAAGACAAACGCCTTATATTTGTGCGGGTAGTTGCTGAGATTTGCACTACAATCGCTTTTTTGACAGCCCTTAAGTACATGCCGCTAGCCAATGTTACTGCAATTCTACAGGCTTTACCGCTTGCTGTAACATTGGCTGCTGCACTTTTTCTAGCAGAACCCGTTGGGTGGCGACGCTGGAGTGCCATACTCGTAGGCTTCTTCGGTGTTCTGATAGTTGTCCGACCCGGCTTAGAAGGTTTTAATGTTTATTCGCTTTCAGCTTTGGTAGCAATTATTTTCATTACTGTAAGGGAAATTGCTACTCGTAAGTTAACAAACGAAGTGCCAACCATCACCGTGGTTCTATCGACAGCTATTGGTAGTGCTTTGTTTGCTGGAATTATGATGATTGGTACAGAATGGTATGCTGTCAGTGCAGCATCATGGTTGCTACTTATCGGTGCGGCTGTTGCAGTTTTGATCGCTACTTTATTGAGTGTAATGGCTATGCGAACTGGAGAGATTAGCTTTGTTTCTCCTTTTAGATATACCTCCATGCTCGGAGCAATTGGGCTGGGCATTTTAATGTTTGGCGATTGGCCCGATCAACCAACTTTAGTTGGAACCCTTATTATAGTTAGTACAGGCATTTATACTTTTCATCGAGAACAAATGATTAGTCGAAAAATATAATAAAACTTCGTGTCAGGGCTCCAAGCTACTCCTCTGCTACCAATAATAAATATAAAACGATAACTTAAATTTTAGTCGGTTTCGAATAATGAACTGTTGAATTGTAGCGCTTTTTTATCAAAATGAATTTGAAACGCTATTTTGAACATAGTGCTTGTGTAATAGACGACATTTTTATACCAAAACATATTATGGAACCGAAACAATATTATGTTGAAGTTCAATGCTTAAACAAAGCTCAGCGACTGTGACATTTTTTGACGAAGATTTACTTGTTTTCAAACATACTCTTACTCGTGTTAGGCAAGTTACTTTTAAGATTGATGGGAAACTAGGGTGGTTAGCCCGGTTTTGTAACACTGCGCTACATTACCAATGGTTTAAAGACTAGACTACGACTGTTAGTAGAAAGTGAATTAAAAAACTGTAAGCAGATCTATGTTCAATCACTTATAAATGATCATTCATTAAACATCACGATGGAGGGGCCGGAGGCATGTTTTGATGAAATTGAAGCGCAGCCTGTTTGGGTTGATCCATAAAATCTATACCTGTTGTTATAATTTTTGTCTATTTTTAGCTAGACGAAACTGCAAATAAACTAGATATCTGTTTTTTATCCGCACATGCCCAATTTTTTAGTCCAGTGAGCATTATTTTTGGATTTTTCTATTGATACAGACCAATCCAATAATCACTAAAAGTGCTGCTAGAATAAAAGATAGGTCTAAAGTTTCATCTAATAATAGCCACCCAAAAAATATTGTAAAAATTGGACTTAAAAAAGAAAAGCTTGCAACACTGGATGCCGGGTAAACCGATACCAGCCACAGCCAGAATAAAAAGCCACCCGCTGCGACAACTATGCTTTGAAACAATAACCCCCAAAGGTGGACCATTTGAAAATCTCTAACCAATTCACCAAAAAACAGTGAGGCTATTAGTAAAATTGGGCCCGAGACCAGTAACATCCAGACGAGCTGCATTTCTGGGGTCACTTCTTTGAATTTAGTGCCCTTTGCAAGATAGATTATCATTGCCCACAGAATTGCTGCCATTATAGCTAGAAAATCGCCAATTAGTTGCAAGTTATGAATAGATAGTGCCTCCGCATTATCTGACAGGGCAAGAGCCACACCTGCAAAAGCAAAAATTAATCCGAGAGCTTTGAAAAAGCTCAACTTTTCGTTTGGGAGGAAAAAATGGCCAAAGGCTGTGATCCAAATTGGCATGGAATAATAAAGTATTGAGTTGCGTGTTACGGTTGTAAAGTCCAGAGCCAGAAACAAAAAAAGAAACTCTAAGGCAAACACTACTCCGGCTAAGATCGATATAGCTATAGTATCTCTTGAGAAAAGCATCTTTTTATTCGTTAATTTAAAGTAAATTACCAGAAAAACAAAAGCTATCACCGATCGCAATCCTGCGAAAAAGACTGGATTAAGTCCAGAGTTGACAACTTTGATAACTACATGATTTATTCCCAATAATGCTGAAAGGCCTATCAAAGCTGTGGTTCCAAAAAGGTCGATGTGGTCCTTTTTTTCCAATAATCATCTCTTTATATGAGCTTCTAATTCTCTATGTTTCTGGTCAGACCATAGTTTTCAACAACTTGCAAACTTCTGATGATTTCTAATCTGGAAGTTGCTATTATTGCGATGAAGACGGGCACCACAATGCAAGGTTCAAAGGTTACTAAAATTATCTAATGCACAAAAGGGTGCAAATGAGCATTTAAGGGCAAAGTGCACTTTAAGGTGCAGTTATCGGCGGTGGTTTGCGCCGTTTACCAGAAACTGCGTTTCCAGCAATCGATATAAGCAGAATAGCGCCACCGAGCAACGTATTGAGACTTGCTGTCTCATTAAGGAAGAGCCAGACCCAGAGTGGGCCAAGTAGAACCTCAGCAAGGGAAAGTATGGCCAGTTCGGCAGCTGGTAGGCTGCGTGACCCAAGGGTGTAAAGTATCAAACCTGCCCCTACCTGGAAGACTCCCATTCCCATTGCAACACTGCCATCCTGCAAATTTAGGACAACCGATAATTCCAGGAACTGACAAATGGCAAAAGTGATCACGATAGCAAAAAGACCAGAGAGGAATACAGACGGGAGCATATCGCCACTTCGTCCCCAACGCAAAGCAACCGTAAAAACGGCGAACCCGAGAGCTGAGCCAAGCGCAGCCAGGCTGCCTTGCACTGCCACGTCACCTGTCTTGTCAGATACCATAATTAAGATGCCGCCTAAGGCCACGATAATTGCGATCCATGTGGCTAGACGGACATGCTCGCGCAACACCAACCAGCCTAGAACTGCCGCCATGAACGGCGCGGTTGCAAACAGTAGCATGGCATTTGCAACTGAGGTATTCTGGATTGCATAGATCCCGCCAGAATAAGCTGCTACCAGCGCAAGTCCCGCGACGACAACGGGAAAGCCAGTGCGACGTATCTGCAAGAAAGGATTTTCGCCTGACCGCAACCGAATAACTATGTAAAGAAATAACGACATGCTGACTGATCGGTAGAGCAAAATTTGCCAAACTACAGCATCTTCAATCATACGAATCCCAAGACCAACCGTAGACCAAAGGAAACCTGCAGAGATGACAAAGATCAAACCATGCTTGTGGGTTTCTACAGCCAAAATAGTAGGAGGCAAAGGGGTCATACTAGGCCATTCAATAAATGTAATTTATAGAATAGATTTTTAGAGACGGTTTATATATCTCATTTGCGACATCCACATGGTCAAATATGATTTGAATGCAAAGCTTTAGCTAAAATAATCCACGCTAACGATCCGCCCAAGTAATTGTTCAACAGATTTCAGCTACCCCAGTTCCAGTCAGAAAATTCTCAATTCTCAAATGAATGCCTTGAATTGAGAAAACTTAGTAAAGTTTATTGCTACCTCCGCTCGATCTTTCGAGATTAACCATAAATTCTTCTAAACCTTTAAGCGTAGCGTTTGCCATTTCAATTCGGTCTACAGCCGGCAGTCCACCATTGCTCTCAGAAAGATTTAAAACGTCAAACATTTGTACTTTAATCCAAGAAAACCTAGCGGAAAGGTGATGTTCTATTGTGTTGTTAGTATTGTCGCTGGCGAGTTTCTGGAAATCGGCCAGTAATTCACTAAATTCCTTTGCAGTCATATTCTTACTCCATAAGATGGTGGCGTTTGAAATATGAATTATTGAATTAGTTACAAATTATATCACAAAAACTCTGATTTTAATAAAAATTATAAATATTTTATTTCATCAGTTTAATTACAATCAGTAGATGTCTCCTTAACAACGATCTTGCCTAATAGGGTTGCGCAATTTCATAAAGATGCAGCTTAAGAGCTCACCGACTGGTTATCCCAAATACAGGATAGTACTAGAAGATTAAGGATACGGTATGTTGGAAAAATGTTTGTAAAGCTACGCCGCGCCACTGGTTAGGACATGGGCATTGAAACGCACTCTTCCATTTGTTCATCCCAAGTATAACCTGCCTCACATGAACTCGCTGTTTCTTCCTGATAAGGACACCGACCTTCACCCCGTGCAAACGCGCTGGCCGCAGTCAAGATCATGACAAAGGTGCACACTGCTATTACTTTTATAACACCTCTCCTGCTGCTCTAATTAGGCATAGTCTTCACTAGAATATCAAAGATTACATCAAGAAAGGGGAAAGCTTTGATTGTTTTACATACTTACGAATGCCAGTCCTTTAACGTCAGAAACCATCTTAATTGGCATTGTGGAAGCTGCTTGACTACGAATCTCAGCAATTTTCGCAAGAGCTTCTGTTCCAGTCGCTTCGTCTTTGTACTTTGTGACAACACACATCATTTTGTCTCCTGTTTGAACAAAATCGACTGAGCTTGCGCCCACTGCCATAATCATTGGCCCGAACTTGTCCTTTGCGATAGCTTCCATCTCTTCAGTCCATTCGTCCGCTTCCCAATGTGAAATTGTGTAATATGACATGCTTTTTCTCCTCTTTTGTGCCTAGAAAGGTTAGCATAAAAATAATCCATAGCGAGAAGATTTATCCAATTATTGAGCTTTTCCATTTGATCCGAGAGGGTACAAAGGTTGCGTAGCGGCATTTATAATAAATGCAGGTGATCCAAAGTCTTAGGCCAAATCGAGTATTCAAGATCAATTTGATGATGTCATGGAGTTGCAAACCACCTAGCCAACAGCACGATGGCAAATTCGATATCGATTTTTGATGATTTAAGGCCAGCTCTGATGCAAATTTCTGCTGCCTGTAAGGCGTACCGTAGTAAATATAACGAATACCTAAATGCGCATCTTAACTGAGAGGAGAAGCCACGCATCTATTTATTTTCTTGTTTCTAAATCTTAAATTTTAAGTGGTAGTATCCCTAAGGAACCACACATTATGTAACTAAAATAATACCACCCATTCCAGACGCGTGATGTTCCAGCATGTGACAATGAAACAACCATAGCCCCGGGTTGTCTGCCACAAATATCAAGTCGGCTTTTTCGGAGGGTTGCATTAGATAAGTATCACGTAAGACTTGTCGACCTTGCTCACCAAACTCTTTAGAGTTAACCCAGAAATGTTGCCCATGAAGATGCATTGCATGCCTCCAGCGAGTATCATTCCAAACTCTAAGAATCGCAGTGTCCCCACGTGTAATATCAGCCAATGTTAAACCATAACCACCAATTTCACCGTTAAACGCCCATAATTTAGCTTCGTTTTGGGCGAGGTAGCGTAGGCTTCGGCTTTCCCCCGCAAACACGGCAGATGCAAGGTTACCCATTGCACCCCCTTGCATATGAATATCAATGATTTTTGCTTGGGCTATTTTAGGAGGCGGATACCAAGGTTTATGTGAGAAACTTATATTATAGTTTGTTTGTATATTTTTAGTGGTCAAAAACCTTGCAGCCATTAAACTCTGGCCCGTACTAATCTCTGTCAATTCTGCCAATTGGGAGCTATCTTCAATTATAACATCGTACCTTTGAGCAGGCGCTACAGTGAGCTCATCAATAATGAACGGTGCACAAGGTGAGCCATCAATTGCAACAATTTTCATTGGTGTCTTTTTGTTCAATTCAAATTTCATAATCCGAGCATTTGCTGCACTCAAAAATCGTAATTTACATTGACCACTTGTGGGGACGACAATTTCTGGATTGGAGCTTCCATTTAAGGTAAAAAAATTTCCATGGCGGCCGCCGTGTGACCAGTCATGTAAACTACCCAAGCTGTCCAACTGTAGTTGCTCATTCTCATCTAATAACCAGTCGTCAATGACTAGAAGTACATCTCTGTGGTGGCCCTCATCATTTACATTTCTAACTAAAAGAGGACCGTAGAGACCTTTTGCTACTTGTTTCCAGGCTTGAGCGTGAGAGTGATACCAGAATAAACCCGTGTCCCTTAGAGGAAATCGATATGTATAAGTTTCTCCCGGTTCCACGGCTTTTTGAGTTAAACCAGGAACTCCATCCATATCATTCAGATTACGGATCCCATGCCAATGAATTGTGGTCGGCTCGTCAAGTAAATTGAGGAAGTCAACTTCAAGAATATCGCCTTTTAAAGCATGAATTGTGGGGCCAGGGCATTGTTGGTTGTATAGAGACAGTTTCGACTTCTGCGCATTCGGATAAAATGTATGGTCTGCAGCTTCAGCCACCAGTTTGTAATGAATTATACCGTTTTTAGCGTGAGCACTTCTGGGTAGCTGCGTTAAGACAAAGGTCGAGCTAAAATTTAATAAAAATTTACGACGATTAATCAAGGGTGACTCCTAGAAATTAATACCGTTTACCGATGGCCATATAGGGTTTTGATTTCATCTCCAATATTTAAATTTTTTGTTTAATCTCGCAAGAAATTATTTTCAACTGTATAGGTATTAGGATCCAGACTTTAACTAGATCTGGTAAAATCAAGTAAATTTCTGCTACTTAGTCAGACACAGTATTCGTAAGCTAGTCTTCGAGCGCAGTGTTTGTGTATTGTTAGACTTTTTTGTACAATGATATACTGTTACAAGTTCGGTTATATTTTACAAAAGTTCAAGGCCTGAACTGACCTCTAAACCGTGATAGTGTTAATTGGGGACATGCGTGCTGTCGAAATTCTTCTCAGTCATACTTGGTATGCAACTTTCAAAGTAAACGCACGCTGGATGGGCGCGAGCACCAAATGCAGACATCTTACAGCACTTTTGCCAAAGAAAATGCTCACTGGTAAACAGTATGAGCTAAGTAGAGCAGCGTTTAAGAAAAGGGTTTATAATGAACAATACCATGGACGCCTCGTCTGAATACCAAGACAGTCTCCCAATCTCGTCAGATTCTATGTTAGAAAAACTGGATAATTGGGGGATTGTATACTCGCGGTCCGATCATGTGCCTTTGAAAACTGTTAAAGACTCCAAGAAAGTCCAAGGTCAGTTTCTGTCTTCAAAAGAAGGCGGTGGTCATATCAAAAACCTTTATCTACGAGATCATAAAAAGCGCAACTTGCTCTTGGTTACCGAGCAAGATAAACTGATAGACCTCAAAACGCTCAACACAAAACTAGGGACTGGGCGGCTTTCTTTTGGCTCTGCAGAAAGATTGATGGAATATCTCGGCGTTCGGCCTGGTGCTGTAACACCACTTTCAATGATCAATGGTGCCAAAATGGGAGTTGAGCTGTTCTTCGACAGCGAATTAAAAAACTGCAAGCAGATCTACGTACATCCTTTGGTAAATGATCGTACTTTAGGGATAACCGTAGAACGATTACAGATCTTTTTTGATAAAATTAAAGTGGAGCCTGTTTGGGTGGACTTGTGACCACTAAAGAAAGCTTTCCAAATTTACACATAGCGCAACGTTTAATCATAAATTTTTCCCACTTTTGTTAAGAGTAGGCAGATCTGTTTCTTGTGCTTTGACCCTTATTTCAAAGGATTTCTTTTATCAAAGTAGTATGTTTTCTCGCGCCTTTAGTGAAGGGCTGCAGAGTTTTTTAAGACCTAAGCGCGCACAGCTTGGCTCAAAAGCTTTCAGAGTTGATGCTAGTTTTGAGGCATAGTATTAATATCTCAGTGTCATTCCTTACAAGATCCAGACTGAAGGCAAATACTGCTTATAAATTTATTTCATACTAACATCATAATTTAAGTCTGTTCGGCTGCCATATTGGCCAATGCAACTTGTCCAACAGGAAAAAAGTGGCTTTTCCTCGATGATACAATAAATTGTCCGATCATACCGCGATGCTTTTTTGCCTTATGCCAGATCTGTACAGCTGTGGCGCATAACCTATGAAAATACGATTTTAGTCCTGGTTGCAAAAGCTCGCACAGTTGCGCCGATGCTTTTGGAAAAACATTCCTACGTTGGGAGGATAACCTCATTGCGGAATTGGAGGGGAGCATAAACGAGCTTTAGTCTAAATTTAAGTTATATTATGATAATGGAAATACAGACTGTAAGCTAGCAACATCCGCAAGTCTTATTTTTTTTCATTTTTGATTTCTTCACAACTATATTTGAAGCTTTTGGCGCTCTCATACATTTAGATTTAATCTCAGTTTTCTCAGGCTTTTTTGAGAGTTTATCACGCACATATTGATCAAGTGAGGAAAATCCCAACTTAGTGGCTTTTTTAGCTTCGTAGTTTATCCGGCCTTTTAAGTTTTTAATAAAGTCTTCAACTTGCTTTTCTTCTATCAACATATCTAGCTTTACCCTATTAGACGATAGTTTTTCCTTCGATTGCCCCTATCTCATTTTCTATATTATATCTAAGATCCTTAGACAGTCGTAGCTGCTGTACTCTATCCAAGTCGATCAAGGCAAGAGCCGGATCTCCAGTGCGTAAAAAAGCTTTTTTATAAGCACGGTGAACAGACTTGGGTCGCCAAGGCAAAGCCGCTTCGTTTAACCAATTTCGCAGTATTCTTGGCATTTGGTCAAACTCCACCATAGAACTAGAATTTCGACGGCGCTTGCGCAGTTTTGTTTCGCCTAAGTTTCGTCTCATCACTTTTACCAATTTATAAAAACAAAAACACTAATTTTTAACCCATGCTTAACACGTTACAGTAATTTTCAAAACCAACCGGCGCCAGATTACGCCGATTAGTTTATAAAATTTTTATAAGCAGCCAGCTAAAGTCTTAGCTATGTTACGCATAAGATGGGAATATAATTCTGGACCAAGCTCTAGTTCAGAACCTAACGGGTCAATTATGCCAGTTTTAGCATCAGTTCCAGATAGCACAGTATCAACAATTCCGGGATTAAACTGGGGCTCTGCAAGAACACAGCTCACCTTCTCATTTTTGACCCGCGCTTGGATTTTGGCTACTCGAGACGGGCTCGGATCAGAAGCATCACTCAGTGAAATTGCTCCTGCTGAAGGGAAATCAAAGCTTTTCTCAAAGTATTGATATGCATCGTGAAACACGACAAAACTTTTGCCCCTAACCGGATCAAGAATTTCATTTATCTCTATAGCCAGACTATCGATCTCCATTCGCCCAGAAGCAGCATTTGCAAAGTAAGTTCCCGCATTTTCTGGATCAGCCGTTGAGAGTTCCGCAGCAATTAAATTCAACCAAGTTTTAGCATTTTCGAGTGACAACCATGCATGCGGATCATGCGCACCGTGTCCATGATCATCGTGATCATCTTTTTTATCATGGTCATCATGGTCATCATGGTCGTCATGGTCGTCATGGTCATCGTGGTCATCGTGGTCATCGTGATCGTCTTTTTTGTCATGGTCATCATGATCATCTTTTTTATCATGGTCGTCATGATCATGTTTTTCAAAAAGAGCGTTTTCTCTAAACTTTAGCAGGTTTGTTTCGCGCACTTCCAAAAGTATTACTTTTTTAGCATTTTTAGAGAGAGTTTCCACTGCATTTTTCATCCAAGGGGTGAGACCTTCTCCCATCCAAAACACTAAACTTGCATCTTGCAGCGCTTTAGCTTCGGACGGGCGAAGCTGATATTCATGAGGTGAAGCACCAGCTTGGATTATGAGTTTTGGTCCCTCTATACCAGCCATTACGCGCGAAACTAGTGAATATAACGGTGCTATATCAACTGCAACATTTGGCGTATCTGCCATACCTGTACTTCCTACAAGAGCGGCAATCGTAGCAAATGAAACAAGCTTTCTGGACATTATCTTCTCCATGATATAATATTACATAACGTTACTTATATTATTATGTTATAGCATTGCAATAGGGGAGTTAGGCTTGTCAGACGGAAAACCCATTTCGATTGCCTTTAAACAACATGATCATAACGAATGTTCTGGGAGAGGAATGCAAAGTGCGCAAGACTATTGCAAAGAACACAAGCTCCAACTGACTCCTGCAAGGCGAAAAGTTCTTGAATTGCTTCTTCAGGAACATCGTGCGCTCGGAGCCTATACGATCCTCGATTTATTGCGAGAAGCGGGATTTAAATCGCAACCACCAATCGCTTACCGCGCACTAGATTTCCTTGTCGAGAATGGCTTTGCTCATAAAATAGAAAGATTGAATGCTTTTGTGGCTTGCAGCCTTCCCGGCACTAAACATTCACCAGCCTTTATGATTTGCCGGCAATGTGAAATCGTGGCAGAGACACAATCGCCGATGTCTAACTTAAATTTGTCAGCAACCGCAGACGTATCGGCGTTTCGAATTGAACAAACGATTATTGAAGCCAAAGGCGTGTGTAATTCCTGTGCTGAAATAGAGCAATTATGAAGCTAGTTTCTGTTGAGAACCTTTCTGTAAGGTACGGCGGCAATACAATACTGCAACGGGTTGATCTTGACATTGAAAAGGGCGAGATTGTGACGATTGTTGGTCCCAACGGTTCAGGAAAAACCAGTCTTTTAAAAGCTATAATTGGAGCGGTTGAACCTGCTAAAGGCTGTGTAACGCTGAAACCAGGTTTGAAAATCGGATATGTGCCACAGCGGTTGAATTTTAATCCAACATTACCGATCACCGTAGAGCGCTTTATGCGGCTTACTGCCAAAGCTGACACAAGATCTTGCATAGCAGCTTTAGAGACGGCAGGAGTGCCCAAGGTACTTAAGGAGCAAATGTCGGGCCTCTCTGGCGGGCAATTTCAACGCGTTCTCCTTGCCGGCGCTTTGCTGGGCCGTCCAGAAATTCTACTTTTAGATGAGGCAACCCAGGGCCTTGATCAACCAGGTTCTGCAGCATTCTATCGTCAGATTGAGGCCGTGCGACGTGAAACAGGTTGTGCTATTATGATGATTAGTCATGACCTGCATGTGGTAATGAGTGCTTCTGATCGCGTCATATGCCTGAATGGCCATGTCTGTTGCGCTGGAACTCCAGCCGTTGTTGCTTCTGCACCAGAGTATAAGGCCTTATTCGGAGATGGAACGGACGGAGCACTAGCCTTATATCGACACGATCATGACCATAACCATGATCATAACCATGATCATAATTTAAAGACCCATGAGACGGCTGAATAATGCTAGACGATTTCATGATGCGCGCTGCATTAGCTGGCATTGGAGTTGCCTTAGCAGCAGCTCCGTTAGGGTGTTTCGTTGTGTGGCGCCGGATGGCCTATTTTGGAGATGCCACTGCGCATGCAGCAATCTTGGGCATAGCTTTATCGTTAGCTATGGAAATTTCGATTTTTGCAGGCGCGCTATCAGTATCTCTCTTGATGGCATGGACAGTTACGCAGCTTTCTGCGCGAGGCTATGCGATAGACACGCTTTTAGGTGTTTTAGCACATTCAACACTAGCTGTTGGTTTAGTGGTCGTATCGTTCCTATCTGGCATAAGAATTGACCTCATGGCGTATCTGTTTGGAGATATTCTTGCTGTTTCGCATGCTGATCTTGCAATAATCTGGGGTGGTGCTGCGCTAGTTATTGCACTCATCTCTTGGAGATGGTCCCCTCTCTTGATCACAACATTAAATGAGGAATTGGCCCATGCAAGCGGCCTAAATCCAAACCGTGAAAAGCTTATCCTCACTCTTTCATTGGGGATTACTGTTGCAGTTGCAATTAAGGTCGTGGGCGTCCTGCTAATTGCAGCAATGTTGATCATACCTACTGCTGCAGCGCGCAATCTGGCCCGCACACCAGAAGCGATGGCGGTCATGGGTGCTGTGATAGGTATTATTTCAGCCGTAGCAGGCCTAAAGGCGGCTTATGTTTTTGATACACCCGCCGGGCCATCCATTGTATGCGTTGCTTCAACCTTTTTTGCCATCTTCACCACTATAGGGTCAGTTTGGAGAAAACCGTCTTAATCTATTTATAAGTCTATAATATAGAGGGTTAGATAATTCCTTTATAACGCATACACTTAACAAAAAATATCTGATGCAGCATCCAAAAGATCTGACATCGTGTTGCGGTGGAATATTTATGACTGAATTTCAGCAGCTATCACCGTGTTATAGACTAGTTCAGACAATAAATCGTTTCACCGTATGAACGCTCATAGATCTGTTAAAGAATTGCATAAATTTTAAGTATCAAAAACTTTACTAACATCTGGAAGTTCATCTAACACCATAAGGTTTTTATAAACTGCCTCACTCATCTTAGTACTCCAACGTCTAGCAGTTAAGCTCATAAATTTGTCTTTTAATTGCGCATTATCGTACGGATCCTGCCAATCACCGCGATTG
The DNA here is from genome assembly GCA_028150825.1 of Paracoccaceae bacterium. Classification (GTDB taxonomy): domain Bacteria; phylum Pseudomonadota; class Alphaproteobacteria; order Rhodobacterales; family Rhodobacteraceae; genus LFER01. The sequence continues at coordinate 35,410 of JAOGIM010000004.1, read as the reverse complement.
GTCTCAACTTCTTGGCTAAAAATAAAACCATTCCTCATAGTAATGTTAACCAATGCAGGTCTCAGGTCAGGTAACTTAGCTGACATATCACTGTTTTCTGTGACCGTGATTTTTGCCGCTAAAGCCAGTATCTCACGATTGCTCAAGACAGAACCTGTAAAGCTGTGGACACTTGAGGACCGGTTGATCAAAGTCGTTGCGATTGCAAAAGGTATAGAAAACCGTGCTGCCAGAGCGTTGCGTGGCTTTTGATTATTAAGTTCCGCCGCGAGAAAATAACTCTCAACATCAATGCGTACAATATCTTTTGGACACTGAAGTTCAGAGTGTTGCTCAATCATTATCCAAATGGCATCCAAAGCCGCGTGGTTGTAGCGACAACACGCGTGCAGTTTAAAATAATTTCTGTTGACTTCAAATCTCTCTCCTATTTTCTCCAATGCGGCCTCAACATCAAAAAAAGATGATACGACGCCATCAAATACTGAGCGCAGGCCATCTTTTTCACCGCTAAATCCAGCCATTAGCAAGCCATGTGCTAAGTGAGCCATTTGATTAGCAACTCCAGTGTAAGCGTTGCGAACCGTTCCACCCTCCAACATGGTTTTTCTGCTTGTGGCTAATGTTAAGCTCGATGCAATATTTATCATTTCTGATAATTGTATTTCATTAAGTTTGTTAAGGGCTCCTAATGCAGCGGCCGCGCCAACCACACCCCATGTCCCATGAGGATGCATGTTTGGATTGAGTGACGTTGAAAGTCCAATCCGCGCAGCGATATCGTAACCAACTATGAATGCCGTTAAAAAGTCTCTTCCTGACACTGGATCAACGGCGTTTTCTGACGCAGAAAGCAAAGCTGGCAGGACATGCATGCCAGGATGCCCACGGGCAAATTGGTGGCCTTCATCCATTTCTAATACTGTACCAGCAGTTCCATTTATCAGGCTCGCAATCTGCGGGTCAGCAAAGTTCGAGCTGCCCAGTATTCGCGCGTTGCCAGAAGATGCTATAGAATTGGCAAAAGCCAACATTTCGGGCTCAGCGCTCCCACCAACAATTGCACCAATGCAATCTGCTATTATTAACTTAGCCCTAGATACAGTGTCAGTGGGAATATGATCAAAGTTAGTTTGGCGAATAAACGCTGAAAACACGTTGAGGTGTTCAGTCATATGAGCATCCCCAATATTGAAATTAATGCAATTGTTCTATCTTTTATATTATTCTTTGGACATAAGATACCTTTTACAGTTCTATAAAGTCATAAGAATTTAAAAGTACCAAATAAAAAAATGGGAGTTTAAAATGAAAAGAACAAAAGAGTTACTTTCTGGCTCACGGCGCCAGTTTATGGGACAAGCTTCGGCTACATTTGCTCTGGCATCGGCCGGTTTGACCATCCCACACCTAGCACAGGCAGCAAGTGCAATAAAAATTGGATTAATCCATCCAGCGACTGGCTGGGCAGCATTTCCAGCGGCACAACTTCGCTACGGTGCCCAAATGGCTATCGCAGACGTCAACGCTGCAGGAGGTATTAAATCCTTGGGTGGCGCTCCTGTGGAAGCAATTCTTGGAGATTCTCAAACAAAACCTGAAATTGGCGCCGCTGAAGTTGAAAAAATGAATGAGGCAGGTGTTGATGCTATCCAAGGCTGTTACCAGTCTGCAGTTGGCCTTGCAGCATCAGCAGCCGCAGCAAAATACAACATTCCATTTTCAATTGACGTGGGTGTGTCGGACAAACTGGTTCAGCGTGGACTGCCAAATGTCTTCCGTATGGCTGACGGTTACGGACGTATTGCGGCAGATGCTTCTGTAAACCTTGCAGAGATAAACAAGGCAGCAGGGTCTCCTGCGAAAACAGTTGCTATTGTGCATGAAGAGTCAGAGTTTGGCACTGGTACAGCCAAAATGGTCACTAAAGCACTTACAAGCCATGGCTTAGACGTCATCGAAACCATCAAACACGCCAATCCTACTCGGAACTTCGATAATATTGCCCTTAGGCTGAAGGCGGCCAAGCCTGATATAATCATGCCTATTAACTACCCGGGCGAATATGTTTTACTGGCGAAAACTTTGCGCCAACAGCGTGTAGAATTTATGGCTAGCTATTCTGTCCTTGGCGGTGGATTTAACTTTAAGTTTGTTGAAGAAATGCCACAAATTGCTGAGAACATGATTGATGTAAACCATTGGTATAACCCAAGCTCTGCTTCTGGTCAGGCAATGCGTACACGTACCGAGGCAGATGGCAAATATTTCACATTTGAAGTCTATTGTGCTTATATGTCTGTAATGTTTCTTGTAGATGGTTTTGAGCGTGCAGGGACAACTGATAAAGAAGCAGTTAATTCTGCACTTTCAAGTTCAACGCTTGAGGTCGATTTTATGCCATACGGCCCGACGAAAATGGTAAACGGTCAAAATATGGGTTCACGTGCTGTCGCTATTCAGGCGCAAAAAGGCGACGTGCAGATCATTGCACCTTCTTCTTATGCTTCTGCAAAGGCTATATTCCCTCGCAGCTAATGTAAAAATTATGCTGATTTTGGCAGTTCTAAATGCTGTTTAGAGCTGCCAAAACTTCTTTTTTCATTTTTTAGAAAAGTCAGAAAATGTTCTCAGTAACGCTTTCCTTGCTTCCAGCCGGTATCATAAACGGACTGATGTTTGGGGCCATTTATGCGCTTGTAGCACTTGGCCTAACACTTATTTACGGCGTGCTACATATTATAAATTTTGCCCATGGAGCTATGCTAATGTTGGCTCTTTATTCTGCATATTTTTTATTCAAAATCTTAAATATCGATCCTTACATCTCGATTTTAATTGTCACTCCGGCAAGCTACGTTTTTGGTTATACAATCTATCGATGGGGAATTGGTAGGCTATCAGGCGGTCGCGATCAAAATATTCTGTTGATTACTTTAGGGCTTTCGATCATCCTCGAGAACTCAGCACTCTTCTTCTTCACCGGAGACCAGCAAACTATAAGTCTGCCTTACAGTTACGAATCCTTTGATCTTGGTTTTCTATACCTTTCGTACCCCAAGCTGATCTCATTCGTAGCGTCCCTGGTTATATGCGTTTTACTATGGATGTTGATGACACTCACTGATCTGGGCAAAGCCATTCGTGCCGTTGCAAAGGAGCGTGACGGCGCCCGACTAGTTGGTATTGATGTTGAACATGTGTTTGCTGTGACCTTTGGGATCGGCGTTGCCTGTTTGGGTGCCGCAGGCTGCATGTTGTTGCCAATTTTCTATGTTGATCCGTACACTGGTAATATGTTTGTCATTATCGCCTTCACGATTGTTGTACTGGGCGGCATGGGTAGTATTGTCGGCGCTTTATTGGGCGGTTTTATTATCGGAGTTACCGAATCTGTCGGGGGATTGCTGTTAGGCGAAAGTCTCGGCCAAATTGGCATTTCCCTAATCTTTATCCTAATTTTAATCTTTAAGCCGACTGGCATCTTTGGAAGCAAAGTATGAAATTGCCCTTTCAATCAACTTTTTTTATGGCTCTCGGTTTGCTCGTAGCAGTACTTGCTCCGTTTGGTATCTCAAGTAAGTTTCAGCTTGATGTACTAACCTTGATCTTCTTTACTGCCTACCTTGGCCAATCTTGGAATATTCTAGGTGGTTATGCAGGGCAGTTTTCTTTCGGCGGAGTAATGTTTTTTGGTACAGGTGCATATACTTCCTCAATATTATTGAGCAGTTTTGGATTGCCCCCGATCATAGGAATTTTTGCAGCTATTTTCATGGGAGCACTGTTGGGATTAGTAGTCGGCTATCTTAGCTTTCGCTCAGGATTACGGGGGTCTTACTTTGCCCTTATTACACTCGCCTTTGCAGAATTATTGCGCGTATTGGCCAATTCCGTTGAATTTACAGGCGGCGGTGTAGGCTTGTTTTTAAGCTATGCGCCTGGTTTGTATAATCTTCAGTTTACTTCACCAACTGGGTTTTATTACTTCTCGCTCATTCTGCTAGTGATTTCACTTGCCATAGCAATGTGGCTTGAACACTCTCGTTTCGGAGCGCAACTAGTTGCGATCCGTGAAAACGAAGATGCGGCAGAGGCCCTTGGCGTCGATACACTTAAATGTAAGATCTATGCGATCATGATAATGGGCGGCATGGGTGGTGCAGCAGGTACGTTTTATGCTCAGAAGTACCTATATATTGATCCACCAATTTCATATTCAATAGCGCTTTCGGTGGAAATGCTTTTGGTCACGATTGTTGGTGGCATGGGCACAGTTTTTGGGCCACTTATTGGCTCATTTGTTCTTCATACTGTAAATGAGATTGCCCGCCACTTTATTAGTACCCCTGGACTCAGCTTGATTGTTTACGGCTTTATTCTGATTGTGATTATCTCATACCTACCAAATGGGCTCATTGGACTATTCCGCAAAACCCAGAAGAACAAGGAAGACAATGATGCTTGAGGTAAAAAGCCTTACAAAACGCTTTGGCGGGCTGGTTGCGGTATCAGATGTTGACCTAGATGTTGCGAAAGGTGAGATTGTCTCGCTCATTGGACCAAACGGCGCTGGTAAGACAACATTATTTGCAAGTATTGCTGGATTTCTAAAGCCCGATGAGGGTGAAGTCATTTTAAATGGCACATCGATAACCAAGTTGAAGCCACATAAAATTTGCAAGCAGGGTATGGTGAGAACGTTCCAGATTACACAGCCTTTTGCGACGTTGAATACACTCGAGAACATCATGATCGGTGCTTACGCAAACACGAGTAACAAACCTCTTGCAAAATCGAACGCTGAACGCGTTGCTGAAATTGTCGGTATGACCTCCCTTCTATATCAAACAGCGGATGGATTAACAGTAGCTGCGAGAAAACGCCTTGAGCTAGCGCGCGCCTTAGCTACCGATCCGCAATTGCTGCTATTAGACGAAGTAATGGCCGGACTAAACCCAACCGAAATTGATGAGATAGTAGATGTCATCAAAGGTATTAGGGACACCGGTATTACGATTTTTTTGATCGAACATGTGATGAAGGCAGTGGTCAACCTTTCCGATCGAACCTATGTTTTGAACGATGGTAAATTAATTGCACACGGTACACCCAATTCTATCGCCTCTGATCCTGCCGTTATCGAGGCATACCTCGGGCATGGCGCCGCTAAAACTATGGCGCGAGGGTGAAAAAATGATTAAGATCCATGAATTACACGCTGGATATGACTTGGTTAATGTTCTGCGGGATGTAAATATTGAAGTTGGCGAGGGAGAAATTGTTGCTGTATTAGGCAGCAACGGAGTTGGCAAAACAACGCTAAATAATACTTTGTCTGGGCTGATTAAGCCAACCTCTGGTGAAATCTATTTTGAGAATGTACTTATTTCGAGCCGTGATCCAGTAGAAATTGTTGATATGGGCCTTATTCATGTTCCAGAGGGACGCAAGCTTTTCCCAAACTTATCCGTTAAGGAAAACCTTGAGCTGGGCAGCTATCGACGTGGTAAACCCAATCGCGCCAAAAATCTTGAGCGCGTTTTGGAAATTTTTCCAAAGCTTAGAGACCGCATCAGCCAAACTGCTGGAACACTGTCGGGCGGAGAGCAACAAATGGTTGCTATAGGTCGCGGTCTGATGAGCGAACCACGTATTCTTTTGCTGGATGAACCATCACTCGGCCTTTCGCCATTACTTGTAGAGCAAATGTTTAATTTGATTAAACAGATAAATGAAGGCGGTTTGTCAGTCATTCTAGTTGAGCAGAATGTGATACAATCTCTTTCAATCGCAGACCGTGCTTATGTTATTTCAGAAGGTACTGTGAGCCTTTCTGGCCGCGCCGATGAGTTACGTGAAAATAGCGATTTGAAAAAATCGTATCTGGGCTTGTGATTATTGTGCAGTGAAGCCGCCATCGGCAACGACAACCTGTCCAGTAATAAAAGAAGACGCCTCAGATAGTAAGAAAACTGCGAGATTTGCGATCTCTTCGGCTGTGCCAAATCGTCCAAGAGGGATGCTATCTCGCAATGTATCAGACCTGTCTTTATTTGCCCGAGTTTCAGCCGTCATATCAGTTGCGACTGGCCCTGGAGCAATAGCATTTACCCGAATATTTTCGCTTGCAAGTTCAAGCGCCATAGATCTTGCCAATCCATTAATGGCTGATTTAGATGCTGCATAAGCAGCTGCATTGCGATGCCCAACCAATCCAATCTGACTAGAGATCATTATAATAGAGCCCGATGTGCCTTTTCGCAAATAAGGGATTGAATATCGAGCAAGGTTAAAGCTAGCGCTCAAATTGACATCGAGAATACGAGCCCAGTCATCGGGTTTAGTGTTTTCACTGGTAAGCAGTTTTATAATGCCCGCTGAGGTAACAACTCCATTAAGGCCACCGCATCTAGACGCCGCTTTATCGACTGCAGCCTTCAAAGCAACACCATCCGTCACATCAAGTTTAAAACAGCGCTCTTCAGGGATGATGCCTTCCAAATTTCCGATCTGATCGTCACTTAAAACGGTACCAGACACCATTGCTCCAAGGCTATGGGCAAGACGCGCGGTCGCAAGCCCGATCCCCGATCCAACACCACTTATAAATAGGCTTCTATTGACAAGTGTGATCATTGGTGGCGTCCTTATACTAACGAAGATTTATCAATGCTTGCATAGGCGGTTAAAAAGATGAAGCAAATTTTAGTGATAGTCCCCTTCCCTATGTCAAATGAAAATCTGGCTATGCGCAAACAACAGCTTGGCTCTGTTCAGCTTTCTAATGATATGGAATTCACCTTCCGTCCTGTGAAAGCTGGGCCAAAAAACTATATCTCCGAAGCGGATATGGTGTTGGCTGATATAACTATCCTCGAAGCAGGATTAACGGCAGAATTGGAAGGCTTTGACGCTGTCTGTGTCGATACGATGAGCGATTCAGGTGTGGCCGCTTTACGATCAACCCTATCTATTCCCGTTGTTGGACCTGGTCGTGCATCGATGCTTACGGCGATGATGCTTGGTCAGCGGTTTTCAATCGTCACGATGTGGCGCAAATGGTTTCATCTTTATGAGAAGATAGTAAAAGATCTTGGCTTGCAGGCACACTTAGCATCTATGCGGTCCATTGATGTTGCTCCCGACAACCAAGCCCTGCTTGGCGGAAAGGAAGATGATATTTTTCCTTTGTTAGAAAAGTCAGCGCGCCAAGCTATAGATGAAGACGGTGCAGATGTTATTCTTTTGGGCTCAACGACAATGCATCAGGCCCATGCCTATCTTTCCAGCGTTCTGGAAGTACCAGTGATCAATCCTGGCCCATTGACATATAAAATGGTTGAATCACTTCTTGGTTTAGGGCTTAGCCATAGCAGTGTGGCCTATCCTAAGTCGCCAGTACCACGCGATAAGATGCTGCATGCAATGCTTAAGGCTGCTGGGGATTTTGACCATTAAGACTGATTGGCATGGTCCAGTGTATTCTCACCAGACATATAAACCCGAACTTCACTAAATTTATTACCTTTGAGGGTGAAAAAATTGCAGTTTGATTTATAGACGAGTTGATCATCAGGCAGTTGGTTCGTTACCATGAACCGGACCGCTATTGCATCATTTTGTGTATCTTCAACAAAGGAAAACTGATCATGGCGCACCCATTTATGATTTGACCAAAGACGATGGAACATTCCGCTAATCGCATCATGACCAATTAATTTTATGCCATGTGTTTCAATGGAAAACACGCACTCTTCAGAAAGCGTCCCAAGTAATAATGACAAATCTTCGTCGTCAACGCCGCGAAAATAAGTTTTTACCATTGATCTAATTTTAGATAATTTCATTTTTTACTACCTCTGCTTGCGCTAGGTCGTTCCAAACTTCTTGTTGAGTTATCTTACCATTGCTTATGGCAAACCGATCAATAAAACGAATGTTTTCAAACGGCCTTCCGTCCAGCGACACACCTTGCAATGTTCCATAACAATAGACCGACGCATCTTGACTTTTGAATGTGGTCTCAATGCGTTCAAACGTTTTCAAAACGGATTGATAACGAGTTTTCGTCCATGCCATTAGATCAGACAAATCTGTAAAACATTGTCCATTTGGAAATATCATCTGTGCTCCATCAGCAAGCCACTTTTGTGCATCGTCAAGCTGTTGATCCTGCATCGAGGTAAGGAACTTTTTCACAATCTCATCAGGCTGCAACGCAGCAGGAGCAGGCGTTTTTTGGCTTCGACCTCGCATATAATTTTCTGGCGCGACTTCTTTTATGGTAACAATTACAAAATCAGGCGATGCACCAATCGCAGAACATGCAGCATCAGTAATACGCTCTGATACCAAACGACGTGTATCTGCATCGTATCCTTCAATTAGCGTGCATTCAATTAACGGCATTCTTTTTCTCCTCAAGCTCAAAACAAAAACGTGTGGACTGTTATCAAATTACACTAATATATGTGACTCATTAAGACAAAAATATTTATAGCATTGCTGCCGTTATATGATACGCTTTGCTTATGATTACACTGGCAAAAAAGCTACTTTCAGATGCCTCTGGAAAAGCAAACCTCGACGTGGGGGATATTATTATTTGCAATGTTGACCTTGCCATGATTCATGACTCTGGCGGCCCGCGCAGAGTAAAGCCTATTCTGGAACGTTTAAACCGTAATGTGTGGGATAATGAGAAGATTGTTGTTGTTACTGACCATTACGTTCCTGCTAAAAGCGATGAAACGCGCGCAATTCAAGCACTGACAAAAAAATGGGTAAAAGATAACCAAATTAACAATTTTTATGATGAACAAGGTATCTGTCACGTTGTATTACCTGAACGCGGTCATCTGACACCAGGCCTTTTTTGCGTTGGTGGAGACAGCCATTCACCCACTGGCGGGGCCTTTGGTGCCTATATGTTTGGCATTGGCGCTACTGAAATGGCTGGTGTTCTGGCCACAGGGTCCATTTGGATTAAAACACCAGAAACCATCTTAATGTCATGGAAAAACCAATTGCACAAATACGTGACTGCAAAAGACATGATGCTGGCGATGTGCCGAAAAATTGGGATGGGGGGTGGCCGGTATCAGGCAATACAATTTGCGGGTGAAACTATCCGAAACTTGCCCATGCAAGAACGCATGACTTTATCAAACATGGCCGCTGAACTTGGCGCGCAAGCAGGGCTTATCGCCCCTGATGAGACAACGATTGCTTATGTTGAAGCTGCTGGTGGACAGGTGCCGAATAACTGGCGTAACTTTCAGATTGAAACAGTCGAAGATACAAGAAATAGAATGCAGTTCGACGCCGCAAATCTATCGCCACAAATTGCAGCACCACATTCACCTGAAAACTCTGATGATGCGGACGAATTTCAAAATACTGCTTTTGATGTTGCTTATATCGGTGCATGCACAGGGGCAAAGTATATCGACCTACTCGCTGCTGCCGAGGTATTAAAAGGCAAGCGAATTGCTAAGGGTGTCACATTGAAAGTTGCACCGGCCAGCTTACGCGACCAACATCGCGCTACAGAAGATGGCATTATGCAGGTTCTTGAAGATGCTGGTGCTGAATTCTTGGCAAATTCATGTGGCATTTGTGCAGGCTATGGTGAAGACCGCCTTGCCGAGGGGCAAGTTTGTATTTCATCTACCGCCCGTAATTTCAAAGGCAGGATGGGGGCGCAGAGCTCGTCGGTTTATTTAGCTTCGCCTTATACTGTCGCGGCATCTGCAGTCACGGGAAAGCTTACTGACCCCAGACTAGTCATGGGAGAGTAACGCATGCCTCGACTATGGAGGTTTGAAGGTACCATCGATACCGACATTCTTGCGCCTGGATTTTATATGAAATCTCCATTACATGAGCTTGCACGTCATTGCCTAGAGGCTGTTAGGCCTGATTTTGCGCGTTCTGTAGTAAAAGGCGACGTTCTTTTAGCCAATGCCAATATGGGGGTTGGTTCATCCCGCGAACAAGCCGCTGAAGTCTTGAAATATTTAGGTATATCAGCCGTCATCGCACCAAGCTTTGCAGGAATTTTCTATCGAAACGCAATCAACCTCGGTTTGCCAGTTTTTACAATTGATGAGAAGCTCATGAGCATACCCGCGTTAGCAGACGGCGCTGAGATAGAGTTCAATTTCGATGACGCAGAGTTGCAAATTCTGGATAACGCGACCTGTATTAAACTGATCCCTCTCCCCAATTTTCTCAAAAAGTTGATTTTAGATGGAGGGTTAGTTCCCCACCTTGAGAAACGTTTTGAACAGGAAGAAACGCAGTCATGAGCATACGTGATTTACTATCCGAAGGTGGCTTGCTGGTTGCACCAGGCATTTATGATGCGCTATCGGGCTTAATTGCAACACAGTCAGGGACAAAAGCGGTCTACTTATCTGGTGCAAGCATTGCCTACACAAGATTTGGACGGTCCGACATTGGACTGGTCAGCGTCTCTGAAGTTAATGACACCATCGCAGCTATCACTGATCGCATTAATACGCCCATCATTGTTGATGCAGATAATGGGTTCGGTAATGCGCTTAACGTGCAGCGCACCGTGCGAAGTTTTGAGCGATCAGGTGCAAGTGCGATCCAACTTGAAGATCAATCTTTTCCCAAGAAATGCGGCCATTTAGATGGCAAAAAACTGGTCACAAAAAATGAAATGGTTGGCAAAATTCATGCTGCCCTAGATGCCCGCAATAGCCAAGACACACTAATCATTGCACGTACAGATGCCCGGTCCGTAGAAGGGTTTTCTCAAGCTATCGACCGGGCGAGAGCTTATAAAGAGGCTGGTGCGGATGTGCTTTTTATAGAAGCGCCGCAATCCATGAATGAAATGAACAAAATTTGTGCTGAATTTGCGCATGAAATTCCATTACTGGCTAATATGGTTGAGGGTGGAAAGACCCCTATCGCATCGGCCAAAGACTTAGGCAAGCTAGGGTATAAAATCGCAATCTTTCCAGGTGGTGCAGTACGAGCGATCTCGCATCATATGCAAGCGTATTACAGCGGGTTACTGGCAAATGGGAACAACGATAGATTTTCAGATAAAATGCATGATTTCAATGGGCTAAATGATCTCATTGGCACCAAGGCTTTGATTGATCTAGGTGCTGAATATGAAGATAAAGGAAACGAATAGTAACAACATGAGCAAAATTAAAATGGATCCCGTGACCCTTGCAATATTAAAGGGTAGACTTGAACAAATCGCAGATGAAATGGATGCAACACTCTTCCGTTCTGCATTTAATCCTATCATCGCCGAAGCCCATGATGCCAGCCATGGAATTTACGACGCTGTGACGGGTGACACGCTTATTCAGGGCAAATCAGGCTTGCCGATATTTGTTGGTGTGATGGCGTTTGCAGTAAAAGCGGTGATTGATAAAATTGCGCGTGATGGTGGCCTTAAAGATGGCGATGTATTCATTTTTAATGATCCGTATGAAGGGGGCACACATTTATCTGATTTTAGGCTAGTCAAACCGATATATAGGAATAATAAAGTATTTTGCTACCTTGCCTCAGTTGGTCACTGGCATGATGTCGGTGGTAATGTGCCAGGCAATTATAATCCTGAAGCCACTGAAAGCTTCCAAGAAGGGATGTTGATCCCACCAGTTAAACTTTTCTCAGCTGGTATTTTGAATAGTGATATTGTTGATATATTATCTGCGAACTCACGTTTACCAAACTCGCTCTATGGCGACCTAAATGGGCAAATTAATGCGCTTGACCTGGGTCATCAGCGGCTTGATGATCTGCTCGACCATTATGGCGAGGAGAATATCAAAACTGCCCTCAATCTTCTAAAAACGCGGGCTGAAAAAATGATGTGTGACCATCTTTCAGCGTTGCCAGATGGGACAATTTCAGTAGAAGATTTTCTCGATAATGACGGTGTTAACGACACAGCGCTCAAATTGGCCGTCGACATGACTATACAGGATCAAACGCTTATTTTTGATTTTAGTAGGTCCAGTCCTGCCTGCGCCGGGCCTGTAAATATTTCCAGATCAACCACGATAGCAGCAACCTATGTAGCACTTAAACATATTTTTACCGATGTGCCGGCAAATGCTGGGGTACTACAACCAGTTAAGTTCATTATCCCCGAAGATAGCTTTTTAAGTGTCAAAGCACCAAAACCTGTGGGAGGGTATACCGAAACAATCCTGCGCTTGATCGATGTCTTGTTTCAAGCCTTCGAAAATATTGCGCCTGAACGAGTAAATGGCTGTGCATATGGAACAATTAATGCACTTTCCATTGCCGGCCATCGGAAAAATGGTAGCCGCTGGGTCATGTTTTCATTCTTTGGCGGCGGTCATGGAGGTCACCCTGAAGGCGATGGCCTCAACCACGGTAATGCCCCAATTTCAACGGCAACAATCCCACCATTAGAAATCCTAGAAGCCGCCTATCCAGTTGTGTTCACCCAATGGGCGCTAAGACCTGACTCTGGCGGCTCAGGCAAGTATCGTGGTGGCCTGGGCGCAATTTATGAAATCGAACTTTTAGAAGAGAGTGCAACCGCATTCCTATTTGGTGAGCGCGGCAAATTCGCGCCAGCAGGGGTCGTGGGCGGCGGTGCCGGAGCCATGAACAGATTTTATTACGACAGTAATGATGAGGGTGCCATAAACAAAAAGAAATCGCCTGCACTTGTATCAAAAATGACAGGCATAAAACTCGTAAAAGGTCAAAGGGTTCGACTTGAAACCCCTGGTGGTGGTGGTTATGGAAACCCCAACAGTCGACCACAAAATCTCATAGATAATGATATAGAACAAGGCTATGTCTCAGGGAAAAGTACATGAAAAAATCAATCGTAATTGGCGTTGATGTTGGCGGTACCTTCACTGACATAGTTTCCCTTGATGAAGAAGCCGGTGAAGTTTGTGTTGAAAAAGTTCCATCAACAAAAGGGGACCAATCCAGCGGATTCTTAAGTGGCATTATGGCGGTGACCAGCAATGATTTAAATTCGGTCTCAACAATCATCCATGGTACAACCGTGGCAACCAACGCCCTACTTGAACGCAAAGGGGCAAAGGCTGGAATTATTACTACCCAGGGGTTTCGAGACGTTCTAGAAATGCGCCGACGTGACCGCCCAACCACTTGGGGGTTATGGGGACAATTTAAACCTGTCATTGACCGGAAATGCCGCCTTGAGGTCCCAGAGCGGACATTGGCGGATGGCACGATTATCACAGATATTGATGCCGCATCCATCAAAGCGGCTGCCAAAGATTTGATAGACCAAGGTTGTTTGTCCATTTGCCTGTTCTTTATCAATGGATATGCCAATAAAGAGAACGAAGCAAAAGCTGCAAAAATCTTGCGGCAAGTTTGGCCGAATGAATATGTCAGCGTTGCGACAGAAATACTGCCTGAAATTAGAGAATTTGAACGTTGTTCCACCGCTAGCTTAAACGCTTACCTTCAGCCAGTGGTGGCCGAATATCTAACCCAGATTGAAACTAAAATTGCAGAAGAAAATGCAAATTCTGAAATCCTAATAGTACAGTCGAACGGCGGTATTATGTCGGTTGATACGGCAAAATCGTTACCGGTTCGCACAGCTCTTTCTGGCCCTGCTGCCGGCGTGGTAGCAGCACGACAAATTGCAAAGGCAGCTGGGTTTGACAATGTCATTACTGGCGATATGGGCGGTACATCCTTTGATGTATCTCTGGTGGCGGCTGGTCAAAATATGCTTACTGCTCAGGCCAGTATTGATTTTGGCATGGTCATCAGAACACCAATGATTGAAATGTCCACGATTGGGGCGGGAGGAGGCTCAATCGCTCATATTGATGAGACTGGGCTGCTTGAAATTGGCCCTGACAGTGCCGGATCAGATCCTGGACCTGTTTGCTATGGCCTTGGCAATGAACGGCCCACAGTAACGGACGCCAATTTGGTTTTAGGGCGTATTGATTCTCGTAAACCTATCGGTAATAAATTGACCACGCTTGACAGAAACGCGGCAGCAGCAGCAATCAAAAAATATATTTCTAACCCACTTGATCTGAGTGTCGAAGATGCCGCTGAAGCAATCATAAAAGTAGCAAATTCTAAGATGGCTGGCGCAATCCGCCTTATTTCTATCGAACGTGGGCATGACCCCAAACTATTTGCAGCGATGCCGTTTGGGGGCGGGGGCGCACTTCATGCAGGGGCGCTAATTCAAGATATTGGTTTGGCAGCGGCCATTGTGCCCCGCTACCCAGGCGTTACCTCCGCACTTGGCTGTGTAATGTCCGACTTACGGCATGATGAAGTGCGGACGTTAAACATCATGCTAGAAACTCTTGATGAAGTTTATTTGAATGAACTAATCACTGAGATGGCAAACTCGGCTCAGGAGATTGTTAAGCAGTCAAACGCCAAACTTGATGGTATCGAACGCATTATTGAACTTGATATGCTCTACTCAGGTCAAACACATGCCGTTGCTGTGCCAATCATAAGCAATAAAGCTGTTACAATTGATGCGATCCAAAATGCTTTTGAGGAAAGTTACCTCAAAGCCTACAGCCGGCTGCTCAATGAAATCCCAATTCGCATCCTAAACCTCAAGCTGTCTATAATCGGGAAACGGCCCCAAATTGACATCAAAATGTTGGCCCGCGGTCCCCGCGCTGACAGTGCCGAGGCCTGCCGCTTGACAGGACAAAAGATATTTTCTAACGGCAAATGGCATAACGCTGCTATTTTTGACCGACTGTTATTACCTCAAGGAGGTAAAATATCTGGACCAGCATTACTGGTTCAGCCAGATGCAACCATATATATTGATCCGGGTATCTATGCCGTGGTTGACGATTTTGGAAATATCATTATGAAACAAGAGGTGGCTTAAATGTCTAAACAGCCTTTTGAACCGTCAACAACTGCCATACTGATTGTCGACCTACAGAATGACTTCTTACACGCTAAAGGCGCGTATGGTCGCTCTGGAACGTCAAGCCAGGATATCGCTGCACTGCCATCAAAAGTTGCGCCCCTTCTTGATGTTGTGCGCAAGGCAGGAGGTTGGATTATCTCAACACAATTTACCCTTTTGCCAGGTAAGAAGGGCGAACCATTTATATCAGACCATTTAAAGAAATTGCGGCCATTTTTGACTAAAGGAGATTTCATGCCATCAGGCTGGGGCCATTCACTTGTTGAAGAGCTTCAACCTGCTGACATTACAATTGAAAAGGTCGCCTATTCAGCTTTTTACCAATCACGACTAGATTTCGCCATAAACCGAGCGGGGATAAAAACGTTGATGGTATGTGGCATTGTCACCAATGGTGGCGTCGCATCAACTGTTCGTGATGCCCATGTTCGCGATATTCACACAATCACTTTAGAAGATGGCTGTGCCGCCTTTTCCAAAAAAACCCATGACGTTTCTATAGCATCTCTGGCGACTGTTGGTGAAGTCATGTCCATCACTAATGCCACCAAGTTGTTTGAGGGAGGATAAACTGTGCCAGGCGTCGTTTGTACTTCGAAATTTAATGCAGATATTGAAGTTGATTGCCTGATTATTGGCGGTGGCGCAGCAGGGCTGACAGCTGCGTTGGCTGCATCAGAAACTGGCGCAACTGTCTTGATTGCCGAACGTGAAAAACGACTTTCAGGGTCAACAGCATTGTCATCTGGCCTCATTCCCGCCGCTGGGACTAAAGCTCAAAACAACCAATCTATTGTGGATAGTAAAGACATCTTCTTTGCTGATATTATGGCAAAAAACAAGAATACTGCAGATGTTGACCATGTAAAAATAATTGTCAGCCAAATTCCTAGAACTATAGATTGGCTTAGTGAAAAATACGACATTGCGTTTCATGTGTTGGATAATTTTCTATATCCAGGGCATACAAACCATCGCATGCACACCGTACCCGAAAAGACTGGGGTTGGCCTGATCCATCATCTTGAAACAGCTATCCTTATGCAAGACGTGACGGTTGCAACAGGTGTTCAAGTAATCGAGCTTGTAGTCGATGAGACTGATAAAGCTTTAGGTGCAATATGTTTGCGACCTGATGGTACCCACGAACACATCGCTGCCGCAGCCATCATTCTGGCCTGCAATGGCTATGGGGCCAATCCAGCTCTTATCGCGGAACATATCCCAGAAATGAACGATGCACTTTATTTTGGGCACCCCGGTAATCAAGGTGAAGCAATTTTATGGGGGAAAGCTCTCGGTGCTGAGCTTTTACATTTATCGGGTTATCAGGGTCATGGATCAGTTGCACATCCACATGGGATCCTAGTGACTTGGGCCCTGATGATGGAGGGTGGGATTCAGGTCAATGCCAAGGGTGAACGGTTTTCAAACGAACATAATGGCTATTCTGAGCAAGCGGTATCTGTGCTTGGACAAGAGGAAAAAATAGCCTTTAATATTTTTGACGAACGGTTAGCCGTTCTTGGCCGCGGTTTCGATGATTTCAACAAAGCCGAAGAGAGTGGTGCATTAATAAAAGCCAACAGCATTGAAGAGCTGGCAAGTAAGATCAGCGTTGAGCCTGCTACTTTTTGCAAAACACTGGCCAAATGCGAGCAATATGCTGGCGGCGATCAAGTCGACCCATTCGGGAGAAATTTTGAGCCTAGAAAACGGCTGACAGCACCTTATTATGCTGTAAAAGTCACGGGCGCTTTGTTTCATACCCAAGGTGGACTACGCGTTAACCGCAATGCTCAAATCTGCCGGCCTAATGGAGTACCTTTTGACACTATTTTTGCATGCGGTGGTGCCGCTTGTGGCGTATCTGGGCCAGACGTTTCAGGTTATTTGTCAGGTAATGGTTTACTGACTGCATTAAGCTTAGGACAAATTGCAGGTAGTAAAGCAGGAATAATGACGTCTAGATCTTATTAAATAAAACTGTTTTGTTAATATGTTTTGTTTTTCGGCCGGCTAGGAAATGACTGGGTGTTTAATCTAGGGCGAATATAAGGGATCGGTAAGCGCGTAAACAAATTCTGACCAAACCGTCGCATTGAATTGTAAAGCAAGACTAAGATCAAATTCTGCTTCCCATAAATTTACTGAAAAACGAGTGAATTAAGTCCTTGCCTGAGAGCTATAAATCGTCTTCTATTTCGTTGTAACACATTTTCTTTTGAGGGGATTGAATTGGCCTAAGAGCAATTAGAGATGCCAATTTTATCATTAATTTCTTTGAATGACCCCACTTTGGTAACTATGCGAGCATTTGATGCACCGTTGGAAAGGCTCCTCAGGGAGACCCCACAACACTTTCAGCCATTTGTTCACTTGTTTCGTCTAGCCCGGCAAACGTCATGAGTTTACATGATCTTGGGTCTCATACATATTCTTCCACACGGACAAATCGCCGTTACTGATGTCAAGCACGCAATCGTCTAGCCTCCATAAATTCCAACTATCTCAAAGTCTGATCATTGCATTTTCTGCATAGCTGAAATGCAATCTTTATGATTGATACCATTCGATATTTTGTTCTATGAAGAGGACAGCAAATATTTCCTCCCTGATGTGTTAGCTACTTAGAACTTTCAACTCCCTTGATGTTCTTAAGTTCTCTGGCGGTGCCTTTGGCACCGCCTTTTTTTTAAAATTGAAAAGCAAAATTAAATTGATTTGCAATCTTGGATGGGTTTGCCACTGGCGAGCTTTATCAGACTTGCGAATATCACTGCCCTCGCTCTGTATCCTTATCTTATTATTATTACCCAACAGAAATTGAAATATCTTATTGGGAAGAGTGGCCACCGCACAAAGTAGCCAAAAGATAAGCAAATAAAATAATTTTCTCAGAATCTGTAACCAAGCCCAATAACAAAGCTAATCGTATTCTTGTCGCTTATAATAGGGCTATTTTTTACTGCCGCTGGTAAAAAATTCACATTTATATTTGAGAAAATCCCAATGCTGTCCGTTATTTTGTAGAATGCGTTTAAACCTAAGTAATGCACAAAACCATCACTGGGCGCATATTGAGATCGTTGGCTAGTGGCTTCAGCTGAATACACGCCATAAAGGTATTCTGAACGGTTTCTGTCGTACCACTTTGAACCAGCCGTTACGATAACCGGAACGCCAGCGAAGGGTATAAACTGACTAAGGGATAGATCGACAGCATCTCCATTAAATTCATTCGTGAATTCCTTAGAATATTTGAATTTTGCTGTTAGACCCCTGCTGATTGTATAGAAAGCTGCCACGGAACCATCAAAGTACATTTTTCGATCCATGCCATTAAGAGCTACAGAGTCACTGCTATCATAAGGCTTAAATTTGGGGGCAACAGAAATAGTGAAACTTGAAGCTGAACCATTTAGAATTTGGTAAGATACGCCCTCTTGAAAACTGACACTGACGTTCTCACGATCATATCTCAATAACGGCATTACCCGGGATATTGCGTTGGCTTTTAAATATATAGGTTCGCTGCTTATGTACACCAAACCAAACGAAAAACTAGACTCATCTTCAGCATAAATGGCGCTTACCGGCATGATAAGTGCCAATATTGAGACGTAAAATAAATGTATGGTTTTCATTCGTATGCCTATCTCTTAAATAATACTTCACAGGTACACAGAAACTCACGATTGGTATAGCTAAAACCTAATCTAAATAGTACACGGTCAGGCATAGAAACAGTATCAAAAAAACGTCTGGATATCTGAAAGCAGATAACATAACAAAAATCAGGGCAGATATTGTATGGAGAATACATATCGCTTAATAATTTCAATAGATGATAGCGCTGCACAGCTCAATGGTTCAAGACAAGGTCAGGCTTACCTAAGTCTCCGCACTGAAGAGCGCAAATAAAACGACTGACCCAAGAACCAAAGTCCCTCCTAGAACTTCCGATAAGGTCATCGCCTCTCCAAGAATGATCCAAGGCCAGATAGGCCCTACTACACTTTCAATTAGCACTAAAATACTTACTTCAGCCGCAGGCACATAGCTTGCACCCCAAGTGACAAAAGCGATCCCAATTCCGATTCCAAAAGCTCCCATCACCAAGATAATGAGCAAATCAGAGCTCAAGACTGTCAAACCTGTCCCAGATACAAATGCTAGAATCGCACCAATGACTGCACACAGAACGCCGCCAATAAAGGTCCCACCCAAGACATCTTGTTTGCCACTTCTGCGCGCGATGACCAACATCAGTGCAAACCAAAACCCTGAGAGAAGCGCAATCAAATTACCCAGATTATTTCCTAGTTTATGCCCTGACTCCACCATGAAATAAATGCCGATTGAGGCAAAAATCATGGCGATCCAAGTAATCTGTTTCGGCCGCTCACCGATCCAAAACCATCCAAGGATAGCGGCCATAAAAGGTGTTGCAGACAGGATAAGTAACGTCGATGCAACAGTGGTATGGATCATGGCAAAAATATAACAAGTAAACGCTAATGAGAGAGCCATGCCCATGTAAACATCATTTTTATCTATGCTTTTAAAGAACGCAATCGGTAAAATGCGCCGGCGCAAACAACACACAAAGCCAACCATCAAACATAGACTTAATGAGCGATAAAATAAAATTTGGAAGCCATCAGCATTTGACAGTAGGCGCATATAAAGTCCAACAAAACTCATAAATAAGCCACCCAATAGGATTAAACACATCGCGCGTTTTTGAGACATACAAAAGCCTTTTTATTGGTTTAAAGTAATATGAAGTACGCAGAGAAAATATCACTGAATCGCATACCCAACTTATTGGCGAGTTTTAGATCGCATTACAAAATTCACGATATCTCAAAAGAACTTGAGGGCCTTCAACAAATTTTGCAAACAATTTTGCACTTGTCTGAAATATGACTTTCTATTCCAGCCTTTCAAAATTAGTTTGCTTACGTGCCTTCAACAATAATTAATGTGGCCTTTGATGCACCTAATCGAATAGATTTTACTGGCTCATATTCTGCCGAATTATGGAACTTTTTGGCTTCACTCATGCTGGGAAATTTGACGATTACAATACGCTTTGGTTCCCATAGTTCACTCTGTTCAATATGAAGCTCGCCACCTCTTGTCAGATATTCACCCCCAAATTTTTCGACAATCGGCTTTGCAAGTAACTTATATTTTTCATAGGTTTCATAATCTTCTATTTTGGTATCGACTATTACATAGGCTGGCTTCATGTTTGCTCTCTCATTTTTAACAATTCATTCTTTATGTATATCAAGTTTGAGTCTCTGGCGCAGTATTTTATCAACCGAGCAATGTTTTGACAGCATGGGCGGTCGCTGCAACCACAGTATCAAACTTTTGTTTTGTCAAACAGAATAGTGGCGCTAAGCTTAAAATATCGCCTCGCGGCATCGCACGCGCAATGACTTCATTTTAAGACAGGAGCGAAGAAGCAACTTGAAGTCCAATCTTGTCTGCAGCATCAAAGAAAGTGCGGCTATCTTTGTCTCTCACGAATTCTATCGCAGAAATCATTCCATCGCCACGGATGTCTCCAACATGGGCATGATCCCCAAGTATATGTTTAATTGATGTGTTAAGGTATATGCCCACATCCCAGCATTGGCCACCAGATCAAGCTTGCCTATCAATCTCAAGTTTGCAACTCCAGCCACGTCTCCAATGGGATGTGCTGAATAGGTCCAACCATGGCCAATTGGGCCGTTCTCATCAGTACCCTTTTCGAGAACCTACCACATTTTTTCACCCATTATAGAACCTGATAACGGTGCATAAGCCGACGTAAGACCCTTGGCGATCGTAATAATATAAGCTTCAAGGCCATAGTGACCCGACGCAAAAATGCTGCCCAGACGTTCAAATCCTGTGACAAACAATATTTTCTATGTCAGAAAACTTATCCAATGCCTTAGGCTCTTAAACCAACGCTGGCGATAGACTTGTTACAACCAACACAAAAAATTAATGTTTCAATATTTTAGTGCTACCCTACCCAGATTACCACGCAATGGTGAGATGACACGGCAGGAAAGAAATGATCCATAGCTCTGTCGATAGCCAAAAATTAACATTTTGAAACGGTTGCGCAAGCCACATAAACTTTGAGAAATATCATATGAATACAAAATACATCATATTTAAAACTATGATCAATCTATATCCTAGCAAGACGCCAATCTGGATATATACCTGATTCAAAGCAATATTGATTTGTATCATACCCAGAGAATAGCCCATCTTGTGTGACGAGCACTGTTTGCCAACCACGTGCCGCTGCGCCGAGGATATCAGTATGTAAAGTATCACCACACATCACAGTACTATTGGTAGGGGTGCCAGGCAGAGAGATTTCAACCAAGTCATAGACTTCAGAAAATGGTTTTCCAATGAAACCAACATTCTTTATCTCACAATCAACCAGAAGATGTCCAAAGTAGCCTGGTTCTATAGAAAAGCCATTGTCACGCGGTGCGACCAGATCTGGATTTGCAACAATAACTGGCCGATCATTTTTTAACAATGACTGCGTAAGATGTTGTCGTTCAACGTCAGTCCAACTCAAAGATGATAAAAATAAAAAACCGTCTACGAGATCATAATCTTGGGCTTTGTGGCGCAAGCGCAGGTAATCTACGTCTAGATCACTTAGATGATCCTCTTTCGTAGCGATTATGCCCCATAAACCTGCAGTTAGCACCAACAGCGCAGCTTTTCTGCTGGAAATGATTTCATCATCTCCAATTTCAATGCCAAGTTTTAAAAATTTAACAATAGTCCCAGACTGTTCATAGCTTGCAGCATTGGTCAAAATACGGATTTTACACCCTAGTGACCGTGATTTGCGCAGTCTTTAATCAGCGCCTTCAATCAGAGTTTCACCAACATTCAAGACACCAAATGCATCAAAGACAAAAGCCTCCGCCTGTTCAGTTATTTCATTTACTTCGTCAATATCGCGCATGCTGCGCAAGCAACGAGCTTTTGGCATACGTTATCTCACTTCTTCATAGCGTTTGAAAATCTCAGGTGTGGTAAGCATGTCTGGCGATTGTCCTTGTGGCATTCTGCTTTATTCAGCCTAAACGTCAGTTTTTTTAGTGTTTAAATCTAGGCTACAACTGATCTTTGCCTATTTTGTCAAAAAGTTTGAAGTGCCAATAATTTAGAAAACCTTATCCATTCAAGCTTTTTGATAAATTTTTTTCAGTGACTATTTATTTAAGTTCACTCTAAACAAACTTTAAAAAAAAGTAAAAACTACAAAATTTCATAAATTTGTTAATTTTGTAAAATTAAATACGTTTTAAGCAAAATATGTCACTTATTCTCCAATATATTTGTTGTTTTGTTGTTTTTTTTGCGCAATGATACTCAGATAGAGAAATCAGACTTACAACAAAAACTAAAATAGTTTTTGTCATTCGCTTTAAATTAAGAAGACGAATGTTTTCAGAATAGAAGGGCTTTAAAATTAAGGAATGAATAGTAAAAAAATCAGATTTTCTAACTTAAACGATAACTCAGCTGTTAGATAAAAATTTATTCAAAAATGTTAAAGCTATCAAAAAGAGTTTTATACGACATTTTAAAATAAAAAAGAAACTAGGGATAAGAGTTTAATTGTGCGAAACTCATGCAGAAATAAAAATGTGAAACGCCTCATGCTGGAAACTTACTGTCTAGACCCGAGCGTTATGGCCAGGAAGGCAGAATTATGAGCGGTGCAGAGGTCACTCTGAAAAATATCTTTAAAAGCTGGAATGAAAGCCCCGCATTGAATGATATATCTCTTGATGTACCTGCAGGAAAATTTACTGCATTGCTAGGTCCGTCAGGCTGTGGAAAGTCAACCGCATTGAGGATTGTTTCGGGATTAGAAGAACCAACATCAGGCCAAGTATTTATTGGAGGCCACGATGTTACGCATACGCTGCCAGCTGCCCGCGATATCGCAATGGTGTTTCAGTCTTATGCTCTTTTTCCTCATCTGACTGTAGCTGAAAATATTGTGTTTGGGTTGCGAGTTCGCGGTCTAGTCCGCAAGCAGAGGGACGAAAAGCTTAAAGCCACAGCCCAGCTATTAGGTTTGAGCGAGTTATTAGATCGAAAGCCCAGTCAACTATCCGGAGGACAACAGCAGCGCGTTGCACTAGGCCGCGCAATCGTTGCAGATAAGTCAATTTTTTTAATGGATGAACCGTTATCAAACCTTGATGCTAAGCTGCGCGCTGAAATGCGAGACGAGATCCGCGCTCTACAGCATCGTCTTGGGGTGACAATGTTATACGTCACTCACGACCAAGTCGAAGCAGTAACGATGGCTGACCAAGTTGTTCTGATGAACCACGGGCGAGTAGAGCAGATGGCATCTCCACGAGTAATGTATGAAACGCCTGCAACGCTGTTCGCAGCAAAGTTTATAGGTACACCACCTATGGTTACGTTTTCACCAAAACTCTTATCTCATTGCTTAACACCAAATTTTCTTCAGAAAAGTCACGGCCTTACCTTTGGAATAAGACCAGAGTCCCTTTCTCTAAGTGACAACGGCTTAATTAATGGCACAGTCAGAAATGTTGAGTATCTTGGGGCTGACACCTTGATTGAATGTAAGGTTGGAGAAGAAATTCTACTTTGTCGTGCACCCGGGTGGACCCAGTTAACTGAAGGAACCCCCATCAGTTTAGCATTTAATGTGAAGGACCTGCACGTATTTAATACGGCCTCAGGGCAGCGCACGGCCGAAATGCTTCCAGAGATTGAGATGGCCCTGTCATCCCAAAACGCCAGCTCCAAGCTGGCACGTTAAACCCAAACCTAGAGGTAAATTATGTTTCAAAAAATATTCAAGATAGCCAGTACAGCTTCTTTAACATCACTCGTTTGTGTAGGCTCTGCTTTTGCAGTTGACCTTGAGTTTTACTTTCCAGTGGCAGTTGGTGGAGCAGCTGCAACGACAATTGAAAAACTAACCGCAGACTATGTAGCCGCCAATCCAGGTGTAAATATTGATGCCATATATGCGGGTAGCTATTCGGACGCGGGCGTAAAAGCCCTTACAGCCGCACGTGGTGGTAAGCCACCACAGCTTTCAGTTCTTCTATCAACTCAGATGTTCACGTTGATTGATGAGGACGTTATTACACCGTTCGACGATTTCGTTTCAGCAGAAGAAAAAAAGAGTTGGATTGGTGGCTTTTATCCGTCTTTTATGGAAAATAGTCAGACAGGTGGCAAAACCTACGGTATTCCCTTTCAACGCTCAACTCCAGTTCTTTACTGGAATAAGGCAGCGTTTGCCGAAGCTGGTCTAGACCCAGAAATGGCTCCAGCAACTTGGGATGAAATGGTCGATTTTGGTAAAAAGCTTACCAAAAAAGATGCAAGCGGTAATGTTTCTCAGTGGGGTGTTCGAATTCCATCAGCTGGTTTCCCCTACTGGTTGTTTCAGGGTCTTTCCACACCAGCAGGCGCAATACTAGCAAACTCAGACGGTAATAAAACTAACTTCAACGATCCAAAAGTTGTTGAGGCTCTTGAGTATCTTGTCGACTTGTCAGCCAAGCACGGCATAATGCAGCCAGGCTCAATTGAATGGGGTCCAACTCCTAAAGCCTTCTTTGAGGGTGAGACAGCTATGATGTGGACAACTACTGGCAACCTTGTCAATGTTCGTAAAAATGCGCCATTTGATTTTGGTGTTGCCATGTTGCCTGCCAAAGAGCGCCGTGGAGCCCCAACAGGTGGCGGTAATTTTTACCTTTTCAAGGATTCTACTGATGAACAGAAGGATGCCGCTGTTTCTTTTGTTCAATGGATCACTGCTCCAGAGCAGGCTGCCGTGTGGTCAATTGCGACTGGCTATGTTGCACCGCGTCCAGACGCCTGGCAAACAGATGCTATGCAAGCTTACACAAAAGACTTTCCCCCAGCTTTAATTGCTAGAGATCAACTAGAATTTGCCGTTGCTGAACTATCTACATTCGAAAATGGGAAAGTTACACAAACACTTAACGACGCTTTAGCGGCCGCAATCGCCGGTGAAAAAACGGCTAAAGACGCTCTAGATCAAGCGCAAGCTACAGCTGATCGCATTCTTAAGCCTTATCGTTAATTACTAGAAATGGCTCTTTCCATTTTTTGGGCAGGGCCAACCCTTGAAGGCGATTAAAAGAAATGAGAAATTCTGCAAAACACCAGTGGATATATGCATGGTTGCTATTGAGCCCAGCTATGATTTTTCTTATCACATTTACACACTACCCTGCTGTTCAGACAATTATAAGCTCATTTTTTTCTACAGGCCGGGGACGTCGTAAATCAGTTTTTATTGGCTGGGATAACTATGATACCTTATTGTTAGATGAGGTCTTTTGGAAGGTTCTTGTAAATAATTTTTGGTACGCGGTATGGACGATACCTTTATCAATTATTTTATCATTAGCTATGGCTTTATGGGTAAACGATAAGCTGCGGGGGCGCAGTTTTTTAAGAATGGCCTATTTTACACCCACAGTCTTACCTTTGATAGCGGTCGCCAATATTTGGCTTTTCTTCTACACGCCTGGCTTTGGGTTAATTGATCAAATTCGAGGATTATTCGGTTTTGCAGAGCAAAATTGGATGGGATCCCCTGATACCGCTCTTTACTCTATGATTGCCGTTGCAATCTGGAAGGAAGCTGGATTTTTTATGATCTTTTATTTGGCCGCTTTACAAACAATCCCACCTTCTCTTCGGGAAGCTGCCTCTATTGAAGGGGCTAGTAAATTTTACTATTTTCGACGAGTTGCATTTCCCCTTCTTATGCCAACGACATTGTTCGTTTCAATTAATGCAGTTATAAATTCTTTTCGATTAGTTGATCATATTTTTGTCATGACTGAAGGTGGGCCAAATAATTCCTCAAGCCTCTTGTTGTTCTATATCTATGAAGTGGCGTTTGATTACTGGGATACAGCGTATGCAGCGACCCTAACGGTAGTCATGTTGGTAATATTGACCACTGTTGCCATTGGGCAATTCTTTTTTCTTGACAAAAAAGTGCATTACAAATGAATTCAAAAGTCTTAAAAACAGCGCAACCAGCCAGCAAATTTCGATCATTTAATTTTGATCATTCTTTGAATACCTTTGCAGCATGGTGTTTAGCTATCCTTTGGTTGTCACCACTTGTGTACGCAGTTTGGACGGCGTTCCATCCAAGTGAATTTGAAACGCGCTTTGACTTATTTGCACCTCTCACACTACAAAATTTTGTTCAAGCTTGGAATGAGGCGCCCTTTGCAAGGTATTTTTTAAATACTGTAATTTTGGTCACAGGCATTGTAGCGGCACAGTTCTTTTTATGTACGCTTGCAGCCTATGCATTTGCCCGATTCACATTCCCTGGAAGGAATATTTTATTTACATTGGTGCTTTTGCAGCTCTTGGTAATGCCAGATATCTTGATCGTACAAAACTATCAGACCATGCGCTCCCTTGGACTGATCGATACAATAGCTGCAATTGGTTTACCTTATATTGCATCGGGATTTGGTATATTCCTCTTACGGCAGACGTTTATGACTGTACCCAAAGAATTAGATGAAGCGGCTAGAATAGAAGGCTGTTCCTTCCTTGGCGTTCTATGGCGCGTATATATCCCTCTGGCCAAGCCAACATACCTCGCTTACGGGCTCGTGTCAGTCAGCCATCATTGGAATAATTTTGTTTGGCCACTTATTGTAACAAACTCAGTAGAAACCCGCCCATTAACAGTTGGACTTTCGATCTTTGCGGTAACGGATTCGGGCGTTCAGTGGTCTGTCATTAATGCTGCAACATTGATGACATCTGGGCCCTTATTGATCGCCTTTTTGCTCTTTCAGCGACAATTTGTGCAAAGCTTTATTCGCGCTGGTATTAAGTAAGGGAATGGAAATGATTTCTAAAATTGGTGCAGCGGTTACGATTAAGAATATGGAGCCTATAATAGACTGGCTTTGCGAAGAAGACCGCCCAATAGAAATCCAAGATTTTACACTCCCAAACATACTGACAGATGATGTTTCTGACATTTTGCGCACCTACCAGGAAAGATTAAAATCCCATACTGGAGTTCGCGGCGTCCATGGGCCATTCTTTGGACTTGATATAGGTAATCCAGAAAGAGCGTTTCAGAAAGTTATTTCTGAACGCCTATTAAAAGCCCTAGAATTTTGCGAGCGACTAAATGGACATTACATGGTTATACACAGTCCTTTTACAGACTGGATGAGATTAAACAGATTACAATATCCAGCTGTTAAGCCGAACACTATTATGTGCATGGATGATATTTTACACGCACCGCTGCAACGTGCCTGCGAAATTGGTTGTACGCTGGTTTTAGAAAACTGTGATGATACTGACCCCAATATGAGAATGGAGGCTATACAAAATATTAATCATCCAAATCTCAAACTATCAGTGGATACAGGTCACGCGCAGCTTGCACATTGCAATTATCAAGCTCCCACAGTGGTGGATTTTATATCGGCGACAGAAGATCAGTTAGCACATGTTCATCTTCAAGATGTAGATGGCTATGCTGATCGTCATTGGCATCCTGGAGAGGGCAATATTCCCTGGCAAGCTGTTATGGATGAATTATGTACACGCCAGTCTACCCCACATTTAATCGTGGAAGTCCGAAAAAATATGCATCGGCTGCAAACGACTGTTGAGTTTTTGGAGGATTTGGTGAGTAAGTAATGGAACCATAAGATGTCAGCAAAGAAAAATAAAAGACGTAAACATATCGAAAAATTCGTGCTTGAACGCGGAGCTATTTCTATTGGTGCTTTGGCTGAAATCTTGGATGTTTCAACGCAAACTATTCGTCGTGATATTGATAAACTCTGCGAGGGTAACCTTTTGAGCCGCAGGCATGGCCGGGTCGAGTTGGCGCAAAGGCATTCCAATACTCCATTTGATCAACGTGTTTCAACAAATTTGGCCGAGAAACGCGATATTGGAGAAGCTGTAGCAGAATTAATTCCAGATGGGTCGACTATTTTCATCTCTATCGGGTCCACGCCCCTAAGTGTAGCGCGAGCCTTGCAGCGCCGTAAAGGGTTGACCATTATTACAAACAATTTGAGTGCGGCGATGGCGCTAAGTGAGGAATTGACAAACAGAATCATTTTACCTGGTGGAGAATTAAGGCTTCCAGATCGTGATATTCTTGGCGACGAGGTACTCGAATTTTTTAGCCGCTACCGAGCGGAATTTGGTATTTTTGGCGTTGCCGGAGTGGCTGAAGATGGCTCCTTACTAGAGTTTCATGCTGCAGAAGTGAAGGTGCGCGAACAAATAAGAACAAATTCTCTGAAGTCAGTTTTGGTTCTCGATCACTCTAAGTTTGGGCGAATTGCACCTGCGGTAGGTGAGAATATTTTAGACGTTGACACCATTATCTTGGACAAAGTTCCAGAAGAAAAATATAAGAAGTTGCTAGAAGCCATAAAAGATAAGTTAATCCTCACTCAGATCGATGACTATGGAGCATAAGCCTGGTTCAATTTTGCAAAAAATAGCAAAATCGTCAAAAACAGATATAAGTAAAAGCAGGTTTTATGGAAACACAATAAAGAGCAAAAGTCTTTTATTTAGTGCCCGTCAAGCCAGTTCAGTTCAAACAAAACGATACGTAAGTAAATTAACCCTTTTCGTTGCCAATTTCTTAAAACCGGAGATACTAAATGACTAGAATTATTCAAATTTCAGATACCCATTTAGTTGGTGAGGGTAATTTTGTATCTAAAACCTTAGAAACCGCCGCACCTTTGGAAGACTTAATCGGACGAATTTCAGAAATCCAATTAGAAGTTGGAGCAATTGATGCAATAATTATTAGTGGTGACATTAGTGATGACGGCAGTGTTGAAAGCTATGCCCGATTTAAATCAATCTTAAGCCCTTTAAACTTACCATTTTTTGCAGTGCCCGGCAATCATGATGTACGATCCTCTTTTCGGGCCGCCTTTTCATCAGCAGGTTATCTTCCAGATTCAAATAAATTAAATTGGCATCAGATAGTTGGTGAAGTTCATATTATTGGTCTTGATACTCTCATAGAAGGTCAAGGTGGAGGTGAATTAGACTCTAAAACGCTTCAGTTCTTAGAAACTACTTTGGAAAACCTGAACAATGCTCCAGTTATTTTGATGTTTCATCATCCACCATTTAAATCTGGCATTAATTTTATGGACTCAATCGGTTTGCATACAGGCCAATCGCGTTTAAGTGAAATCCTTAAGTTGTATTTTGGTGAATTGATTGTTGTCTGCGGCCACATTCATAGAAATATAGTTACTCGATTAGCTGGACACACAGTGATATCTGCGCCATCCACATGCAGCAGCTTTTTATACAACGTTCACAGGAATGCACCGGTTGGGTTTTTGAAACAGGCCGGCGGATTAATTCTTCATGATTGGTCACAAAGTTTTAAATCAATTCGAATTGAGGCACAGCGCGGTGCGGGACCATTTGCATTTTAGATCAAGCGCCCGAATAGAGCAGTTTCATGAATTGTATAAATAATTTAGGCTAAGTTAGATGAACGAACCATTTATTATCATATTCTTACTGAATATTGCAGGGGCAGCAGCGCTTCTTATATGGTCTGTTCGATTGGTCCGGACTGGTGTTGAGCGTGCATTTTCCAATCATTTGCGGCTTTGGCTACGCAGGTCTGGCAGCAGTCGGGTCTTAGCAACATTTACTGGAACCATATCAGCAATACTTTTACAAAGCTCCACTGCGGTTGCAATTATGGTTTCCAATTTTGTCTCTGCTGGAAGCATAGCGACAGTAGTTGGTATTGCAATTTTACTCGGAGCAGATGTTGGCTCTGCACTTGTGGTGCAAATTTTAGTCGTCAAACAAACATTTTTAGTGCCCCTTCTATTATTATTGGGCGTGGCTTTATTTTTGCGTGGTCATCAGCGTAGGGTTAGGCATTCGGGCCGAATTCTTATTGGCCTAGCTCTGATTTTTGTCTCGCTCGATATGATCCGCGCAGCAACCGCGCCTTTGATGGGCGACCCAGCCACGATAGCAGTAATGGAATATCTTGGGCAAGATATGCTGACAGCTTTTGTGTTAGGTGCTGGGTTTGCTTTACTAGTACATTCCAGCGTTGGAGCGGTTTTGCTGTTTATTACCTTGTTATCTCAAGATTTCATGCCACAATCGGCAGCGGTTGCCATGGTCTTAGGGGCTAACCTAGGTGGCGCAATGATCGCCAATATACTGACTTTTTCAGCTCCAGCCCAGGCCCGACAAGTGATCCTGTCTAACGTTATTCTGCGTGGGGGAGCCGCATGCCTTACATTATTGATGCTTACGTCATCAGGTGTCTCTCTGGCATGGATTGGGAGCACCGAGGCAGCGCAAGTGATCAACCTGCACCTTTTATTTAACGTTGGATTGACGTTAATAGTTCTACCATTCACTGGAACCGTAGCTAAATTAGCGCAATCACTGATAAAGCCAAAAGTAGATCCAGATGCTGCTTTGGAGCGGGTTAGCGCTTTAGATCCCACAGCATTGGCGACGCCAGATCGCGCATTAATCTGTGCAGTACGGGAGCTGATGCATATTGGCGAAAATATTGAAGCCATGTTGCGTTCAGTCGATAAACTCTACAAAAACTGGGACGACAAAACTGCTGAAACAATTATCGCCAATGATCTTCAGGTGCGCAAAAATGACTTTCAAATAAAGCTCTACTTAGCAAAGTTGAACAGAAACGAGCTAGGGGAAGATGTGCGTCAGAAATCCATTGAACTGTCTGCAGTTGCCGTAGATCTAGATGCGGCTTCTGACACAATTACTCGCAATATGGTTAGCCTTGCAAAACGGCTTGATACCGACGCTATCAGGTTTTCGGTTGCAGGGCAGAAGGAAATCTCGGACTTTCATGATCGCGTTTTGGCAAACGTTCAACTAGCCCTCCAAGTGATGATGACGCAGAATCCAAACGAAGCAAGAGAACTAGTAGCTGAAAAAGAGGATATTCGTATTCTGGAACAGGAGTTACACAAAAAGCACCTCAGCCGTTTGCGTGACGGGCTAGTGGAAAGTATTGCGACCAGTAATATCCACCAAGAAACTCTGCGGGCTCTGAAACAGATCAATACATCTTTCTCCAAAGTCGCCCACCCGATCCTTTCTGAGTCTGGTGATTTATTGGAAAGCAGACTGGCCGGTCCCATGAAAGATGCCGCCCCATAAACACAACGTATATCTTTCATGAATTTGTCGTTGCGCGCAGAATAATTGAACATTAACCTGTTATGTTATTGACACTAAATTTATAAATCGAGCCAATAGAGTGTACTTTTAAATCTTTGAATTTTTTTATTAGGTAAGGCATACTTAAAAAAGACAATAAAGGCCGCAATGTACAACTTCACCTGCGAAGATCCAAATTTAATACCTGTTTTATTGAACTGGTGAAAACTTATGCTAGATTAAAGTTTGCGAAAGAGGAAGTCTCATGAGCTCAGACAAAAAACACCCGCTTAACTTGGACTGGTATTCGATAATCACATTTTTCGAGAAAGGTCTTTTGGTGGTAATAGCATTTCTGACACTTTATGCTGTGATTGTAGAAATGATAACTGTTGTTAGTTCACGGGCAGTCACGTTGACTGACCTATTGCTTATGTTCATCTATGCAGAGGTTCTTGGCATGGTGGCAGCCTTCTACAAATATAGAAAAATACCGATCACAGTCCCAATCTTCATAGCTATTACAGCTCTCTGCCGTCTCATAATTCTGCAAGGCAAGGGAATTAATACCATCGACTTGCTATATGAAAGCGGTGCAATTCTTTTACTTGCACTCTCTGCTCTGATTATAAGGTGGAACTTAATAAACCTCGTGAGAGAAGATAAACATTTGGACGAGTAAACACCCTCTCGCCATATGAGCATTGCTGGGCTATGAGGGAATATGCCACAGATTAAATCATTTTTTGCCACCCGCGTTTACCGCGCACATCTTTGTGAAATTGGGAGTCCACCTCCAGCGTCAGAGCTTGAGGCAGCATGTATGTCTATTGCGGAAGATGATGAAGCGGGACAAGAGTGGTGCGAAGAAAATGGTTATGTAGGATATACCAGTTATGCGTCCTTAGAAGATTTAGCCTGGCGGTTTCCTACGTTTAAAGATTTGGTAAAAGTCTTAGATAAACATGTTACAGCTTTTGTCAAAGACCTACAATTTGATCTAGGTAAAAAGAAGATTAAGCTGGATTCTTTATGGATAAACATCTTGCCCACAGGTGGTATCCATCCGTCTCATTTACATCCGCACAGCGTGATCAGTGGTACCACATATGTAACCATGCCCAAAGGCACCAGTGCAATAAAATTTGAAGACCCAAGGCTGGCAATGATGATGGCCGCACCTCTTAGAAAGGCACATACTCGGGACGAATTACGCAATTTCATCTATCTTACTCCAGAAGATGGTGAAGTTTTGCTTTGGGAAAGCTGGCTACGCCACGAAGTGCCTCTCAATTTGACCGATGAAGAGAGGATCAGTATCAGTTTTAATTATAGTTGGAACTAAGGCACAATGAAACAAAGACAACTTATGATTGAAATGTGGACCAGTTTTGGTAGCTTGTTGTTAAATGTTGCCAATAATCTTTCTAAAAGTCACATTTATCGCCTTAATTTATTTGATATGTTAAGTTACTTGCATCGACGCTCATATGGTAAAAAGTACCATATACTCTATCTCCGCAATTTAATCTGAGAGTGCTAAGGGAAAATTTATAAAGTTAAGTCGGAGATAAAGACATGAAAAAATGGATAGCGCGCAAAATTTTATATCTTGCAGGATGGAAAATAGATCCTACCAACCCACCCCACGCGCGATGTGTTCTTATAGCGGCACCACACACGTCAAATTGGGATCTCCCAATGATGATTTTATTCATGAATGCCTTTGGCATTGAAATAAAGTGGATGGGAAAAGATAGCATATTCATAGGACCGCTTGGGTATTTTTTAAGAAGATTAGGCGGAATACCGATAACCAGAAGTAGAAGTAACAAACTGGTTAACCAAATGATTGAGTTATTTGCACAAACCGAACAATTAATGCTTGTTGTGCCAGCCGAAGGAACAAGAAGCCGTACAGAGAATTGGAAATCTGGATTTTATCATATAGCACTCGGTGCAGATGTCCCAGTTTTACCCACTTTCCTTGACTATGTAAACAAACAAGGAGGGTTTGGTACTCTCATAAAATTGACGGGAAGTATAACTGCGGATATGGATGTTATTCGCGCATTTTACGAACCATATAGCGGAAAGTATCCTAATCTTTCAGGCCCTATTCAGTTATCTGAAGAATCTAAATGAAATGCACTGTGAGCATAAAATAAAATATGCCTTGGATTTGTCCGAAAGATAATAAGCAGACCCAAGATCCAATAGACCAAATTTTAGCCGACGATCATCTGTCTCATCTGCAAAGCTTCATACTCTAGTTCTTGAAGCCAGAACTGCACCAAATCGCCGATTGTGATAATCCTCCCAAGACGTCCATCAGTAATTACAGGCATATGACGGAAGCGACCTTTATTCATGCGGTTGAGAACGTCCAAAATACTGTCTTGTGGAGTACAGGTCTCGACATTATGAGTCATTAAATCTCCAACCAATTGCGGCAGCGTCTGCCCTGGCGTTTCGGCCATACGGCGAACAATATCTCGCTCTGACAGAATACCCAGTGCCGCACCTTGGTCATTAGAGATAACCAATGCACCAATGCTCTTTTCCTTAAGTATCCTAACAACGTCGTGGATAGTATGCGTGAATTTTACAGAAAAGACACAACTTCCCCTTTTCATTGAGAATGTCTGCGACGGTAGACTGACTTTGAGATAAATTACTTTGTACTGACTGGCTTTTTGTAGAAAGGCCTGATTTGTCACCCAAAGTAGGTGGTTGGTATGAGCTAGGCGCCATATTTCAATCTTCCTCCCTATTTTAATTACTTGTAAATCCATCTTAGTTTGAGCAATTTCCAAATCAACTAACGATAAATTCTACCTGAATAAAAAAAACTAATCTGACCAAAAAATACTAGATGAAAAACTTTTTAAACATTGAGCAATACACTAAAATTTATGCAATTTTTATTCATCTTTTCGATTGGCCAAGAAAATTGCTAATATTACTACAAGCAATCCGAGGATAAATAAAGACGTGACCGTCTCATTTAGAATAGCCACTGCTAGAAATGTTGCCGACAAGGGCGTGAGGACAATGTACATCGTTGCGCGTGACGGTCCTAAACGCGAGAGGCTCCAGGCAAATAATCCAAACTGGATCGGCACACCAATTGTCCCTAATATCAGCAAGTAAAGAACCTCTGAACTGCTTAAATTCGAAACAAAATTAATTCCAGATATCCCTACAAAAAACAGACTGGGAACAAGAAATCCAATTGCTATTGATACAACCGATACAAGCCATGCACCATATTTCTGAAAGTAGCGCCGAGAAAATACAGAAAATATGGCGGCCTGAAATATCGCCACAAGCATAAACAAATCGCCCATTACAATACTGCTCGAAGGGACAGTTGTGGCAAGCCCGCTTGAGACGCCAATTGTAACTCCTGCAATGGCCATAAGACATCCAAGTGCTTTAAACACGTTTAGTTTTTCAACTTTGAAAAGGGCACCAAAAAGTAATGCCAATGTCGGTATTAACGACATGATGAGTGCTCCTCGAGAAGCCGTTGTCAATTGCAATCCCTTATTAAAAGTCATTGGAAAGATAAAATAAAACAGAATCCCTAAAGCTGAAATTGCTAAGAAATCACGGCGGGATATGCTAAATATTTTTGTACGGTAAAACACGCAAAATGGCACAACACAAACAAAAGCAAAAAAATACCTAATAAATGTCGCCTCTACTGGTTGCATCGTATCCATTGCAAGACTTGTGAGGATAACCGAAAATCCAGCGATCAAAGATGCTATTGCGGCGGATATATGAGCAAATAAAAAAGACCAATCACGGGGTTTATTTTCCACGGCAAGCTCCATTTGACCTAAGGAGGAAATCATCAAGTCTCATTCTAAGCTAAAAATTTTTAAAGCAAAAGTTACCTTACGGAACTCAGTTTTTTCAATAAATTCAATTTAAAACATAGCTTTAGTAATTAAGTGAGGTTGCACAGACTATCAATAATCAATGTGAAAAGCTGCACGATATACCGATATTTTTCACATTATTTTGACTCGGTCGCTGAGCTTTGGCCGACGACCGGCGCGCCTTGTGCGGCATATAGTTGAGTCGAAAGTCTCGCTTGTTCAATTAGCGGATAGATTTAATCTACCGGCCCAA
>JAOGIM010000039.1 GCA_028150825.1 Paracoccaceae bacterium | reverse complement strand
AGATAATTGACTTGTTACTTTTAGCCAGTTTTGAGATTCATCTTTAAAATTTTTTTATAACAGATTTGCAATGTTTTACTTGGGTGAAAGCTCTGAACTGCGGAAACATCTGAAATATAGCACTTTTGCCCGTAGTGGCGGATCTTTTTGAATGGTTCAAGGATCTAATCGGTGTTGCTGTATTTGATATTAGGCCACCTATGACCCTAATACAAAGCATACAAGCAAGGCCAAACAGCAGATTGTTTCCTCCACTATTTACCACTAGCCAATCCCATCCTTCATCGGACTAATGTTGCGGAATAATATTAGCCTATATATCTTTTTTAGGGTTGGGACTTTGCATCTTCGCAGCATGTGTAAATCTATCTACCGCTGGTTCATCCAATTAGGTTTGAATGACCATTTGTAATGAATTCCGCCGTATAACTGAGCCTTCGATAGTAAGAATAAGCGGTTTTTTATCCTCGGTATTGGAGCCTTTGCAGGCAAAAAACCGATCAATATAGGAATAAAATCTCCCAAAGCCTTAACCGCGTCCTAATAATAAATATCATTCCTAACTTGAAATTCTATTTTTTTGGACGCCAACTAATCGTTTAAAATAGGTTGTAAAGCTATATTATTCAAAACGTTTAAGAATGTAATTGGGACTGAAGTGTGAGCCAGTAAGTTTACCGCCACAAGGATTTGGTGGCTCATAGGCTTCCAAGTATTTTGTCTTGAATAGCTGCCATTGATGAATTGGCCTGAGCTAACATAGCTGCTGCATTATTTCTGATAAGTTGGGATTTAGTCAGATTTAAAGTTTCTTGTGCAAAATCTGCATCCTGTATCTGTGAGAGTGATAAACTCACGGGTATATTGATTGACGTCAAAAAATTAGTTGCAGAGCTTATTCTTGAAGAAGAAGCCCCGATGTTAGCTCTATCTTCATTGATCTTGTTCAGAGCTGCATCCAGTACCCTCACGGCTGTTTTTGCCCCGGACTGAGTAGAAATATCGATAGAGGAAACAAAAGTAGAGGCTACAGTGTTAGATCGCGCCAGGAGGGTCGATGTCGATGCACCGCCGGTCATAGAAAAGTTTTTGTGATAACTTATTTCCAGATGACCAATTCCCATTACGCTATCGATGCTAGCCTGCCTAGTGCTACTTGCCATCTGGTGATTAAGTGACACAGCACTCCCAACTTCTGCCCTTGTCCTTGAGTTCACTGCGGTAACTTGCAGAGATGCAGTTGAATCGGCTGTATTTGTGGTTAAAAAATCATCTATCAGAATATCGGAGCCGTCTGTATTGCTTAGAAATAATTCTGCATTTGTGCTCCCTAACACGGCTGTAACGCCTGTCGTAGTCATAGAAGAATTAATAGAACTGACCAGAGCTGATAAATCAGAAGATGTCACCAGTGTGCTTGCAATCTGAGTTGTTCCAATCTTAAAGCTTACAGACTTTCCTGAAGCCAAATTTGAAAGAGTGTCTAACTTTAAGACCGTCGATGCTGTTGCCGATACACCGGTGGTGGCTGTTTTTCCGTTAATGGCAGCAGCTGCAGTTTTCGCGGAGCTCCCACTTGTGATAGAAACGCTTGCATTTCCTTTACCAGTAATACTTAGCGTTTGCGAAGTTACATCGTTTGCAGCAGCCGTATCATTGCTTGCACCCGCTTTGAGGTGAGCCGTGCCTGAGATGAAGTATTGTCCAATCACTGTAGTTTTTGCATTCTCTAAGCTGAGTGTAATTTGGTCAGATGCTCGTCCACCTAATGCAACAGTTTTGCTCGTAAAACTCCCATCAGTCAATTTTTGGTTATTATAAGTTGCCGCTGTTGCCGCTTGCTCTGCACCCGCGATAATTTGAGTTGCGTCTATTTGCAGGTCAGCTCTGTTCTGAGTTGTATACGTCGAGTTCATCGACAAAATCGCTTTTTCACGCAAAGACTGCAACAAATTTGAAATTTCCGAAGTGGTGTCGTCTGCTATATCTAGGATACTCTGGAATTCCAGAGCATTTTTTATACCCATCTGTATCCCGCGAGTTTCCGAAGTCAGACGCGAGACCTTATGTATACTTCCAGGATCATCCTTAGCGGCATTAATCCTGCTTCCAGTTGCAAGTCTTTCTAAAGACACTTCATGGCTTTTAGTTGCTTTATATAGTGCAGACGCAGCAACGAGCGCCGCACTGTTAGCGGTCAAGGAAACTGTCATATATAATAGCGAAAGTTTCCTCTTTGAGGTTAAACCTTCGCTCCCTTTTTTCTTTAAAAAGGGCAAACAATCTCATCAATGTCAACAAAAAGAAAAAAAGCTATGGAATTAACCATAGCTTGAGTTTTAAAAAAAAAAGGGAATTGTTCCCAACACACTTAACGGTATGGCGAAAAATTTGTTTAGTTTATTACTGACAAAAGAATTAGATTAATTTTTTAAAAAGGAAAATTCTTTTAATAATAGGTACTATAGAAGCGTTACTACCCCATATGCCGAGTTTACGCGCCAAGTTTGTATTTAAAATAGATAGATAAATTTTTGCTAACATTTGATTGGACCGTAGCTGCTTAACTTATACAAAAATCTTTATTCAATCCTTCCAATAAAGTTTATATTGCGAAATGGAAATATTAATGGAGGTGTAAAAGAATTGAATACTTTTGCATGTATTTAGGGCGATAGAGAATCACTCTCGATCGGTTTGTTTTATTTGGATGGTAGTTTTACCGGAAGATCGTTCGTTACATTTTGCCAATCTAAAGCCTTAATTCTCAGATTGATCAGCCTGTGATACTATCCTTATTTCGCAAAGTTTAAACTTTCAATCTAAAACATTATCTTCACTTGGCTAAGAGTAATGGATCGAAGTGCCTGTAATTGAATATTCATTAGGTGCTACCAACAACAGCGAAGTTGGTAATAGTAAGCAAGATGGCAAAGGGGTTTACGCTTGGTTAAATGGCTATGCCTATTTTGGAACATTTATTGACTATGCCAGAATCGGTTAGGGCATATACACCCATTTGAAACACGTACTGTTAGTGCAGAAAGCTGTGGTACGACACAGCAAACAAACAGACCTAATTGTATTTTAAACTGTGGGCCACATAACCTATTGATATTATTTGCGTAAGAATATGAATATTGCAGGGTAAAAAAAAGATACACTACCTTGCGGTACCGTTTTATCTCCTATCAACTTACCTTATTATTTGATCCGTAGGCATATTATGTGAAACGGGTGATGTGGAGATCAATTCTAAAAATCCATTCGATACAGAGGCTAATCGATGTCCGTTTTTGCCATGTGATTTGCGTAAATCCCATATATAACACTGATCACACTTGAAATAATTTCAATTACTGTGCTATCCGATAAGCCACTTTTCCGTGCACTTTCTGATAGCCGATCCGGCAATTCTTCCCTTTGTTCAACGATTGCAACAGCGAGGCCTAGCACTGCTTGATCTTTAGGATCGTCAGCTTCGCACAGTCTGGCTCTGATGATGTTTGTGGATTCAAATTCTGGTGCTATTGAGCATAATTCTGAATGAGCGGAAAGGCAATATTTGCAATTATTTGCCTGTGAAACAGCAAGAGAAAACATTTCCCATTGAGTAAAGCTCAATTCATCTTATGCTAATGCTTCATCCACTGAAAACATCATCTTTAAGCTTGCTGGTGAGTTCGCCGCAACCGCCATACCGTTAGAAACAAAAGTGAGATCACTTATCTTCACTTCACATTATGCTTTCGCTCACTAAGAGCCAACCTGCTATGGCCGAAGAAGTAAAATTAATTTAAAAGAAGCAGTGCAATTCCTGCCGTAGCGTCAGATAGAATCTTTACATCGAAACCTTTTCCATACCCCTGGCCAACGGTTTGATTAGACCCGGCCCCCTAGCTGATCAATTACCTCAGATTGCATAACTGTGTTTCTGAACTCGTTACGGAAACTTTGCGTAAAGGAATATATCGCAGCATTAGGCAGGTGTTGTTTCAGCTAATTATTTAGTGCTGCTGAGCATGAGAGGCCTTTGCACTTATTTGCATCATTAGGAGTGTGAATAAAAATTGGGTTATGCGTTGACTATGCATAACTTTTAGCGCCTCGTATGATACCACTACCAGTGGTGTAAGTCGTTTGCTCCCAGCAATATTTAAAAGCCACCTTCTGTGTGTTTTGAAGTTTGTGTGAGGGTCTCACGATTAAGGCTTATATCCGTCCATACAAGCCCTAGAGCTTCTCTGATAAGCGCATCCCTGCACCAGAGATAAGAGTACATAAAAACCTTCTTTCGTTAGCAATATATAAGCTTACCACTTGAATACTTTTCATGTCTGCAGGTGATATTGAGGCATGTTTAGGTCTTTCCTCAATGGCCATGAACGTCTTGGAAAAGGCATAAGTACAGTTCAACCTATTCTCTTGAATGGTAAGGTTCATTTCATTACGAACAGTGGGGAATACTCTCTTAATAATTGGTGTTGAATTATTTCTATGTGAGAGCCAATTCTGCAAAGTAGCAGCCTCTGATGATGAGTAGGTGTCTAAAGAGCGATCACCTAGTTTTTGGATCACATATCCAATTTTACGGTATGCCGATTTTAAGAATCGCTCCAAACGATCTTTACCTTTAAGTCTGCAATACTTTTCTAACCTATTAGACAATATGGGAGCACGTTATGTGAAAGTTCCCTCGTTAGCCCTTTGCTTAAAAGTTTTGCTGCAGGAACATCCATATTTGAAATACGCATCTGTATCCAGAAGTCATCAAGTTTACTTGCTAGCGACTGACTAGCTTTCAAGGCAGACATCCTACTGCGGGTTTTGCAAATCGTTTGGCACATGTCTGGTGGAGTAATAAACCCCCCTTGTCCATTACGTAACGAACACCTTCGTATACCATATCGTGTTCTCCACATGATCAGCAAAACAAAACATGCTTACAGTTCAAGTGTTTGGACAGATTTTCAGAAAGTGAAATGGTGCCGCAGGGGAGGATCGAACTCCCGGCCTCACCCTTACCAAGGGTGTGCTCTACCACTGAGCTACTGCGGCCCTCCACGTCCGCTGAGTAGACGGAAATTTGCTTGTAGGCAAGCGGTATATGGACCATAGTGTGCCAATGCAGTAGCCTTTCGCCATGAAGTTAAACGAGCACAAAAAATCTGGGTCGAAGATAGCGCAAAGCCGCGATGATCGCCTCAAGGCTGCGTTGAAGTCAAATATGGCTAAACGCAAGGAGCAAGCGCGCCGTAAGTCTGACGTGAGGGTTCAAAGTGTGACGTCTGATGAGGTGGCTGATACAAGCAAGGATTAAAGTATATGGATTCGATTTTAGTAACCGGTAATGGTCCTTTGTCCGGAACTATTCCTATTGCTGGGGCAAAAAACGCCTGTCTGACACTGATGCCCGCGACACTTTTGAGCGAAGAGCCTTTGACTTTGACGAATGCGCCGCGCCTATCCGATATCAAGACGATGTCAAGTCTTTTGCGGTCTTTTGGAGCGGAAGTCCGCAGTCTCAATGATGGCTTAGTTATTGCAATGTCGTCGCATGCTTTGAATGATATCACGGCGGATTACGATCTTGTGCGAAAAATGCGCGCCTCTAACCTTGTGCTTGGCCCGCTACTGGCCCGTGCTGGAGAGGCGGTCGTATCTCTTCCTGGTGGCTGTGCAATTGGCGCACGCCCGATGGATATCCATATTTCAGCCCTTGAGGCGCTGGGTGCAACGATTGAGTTAAAAGAAGGTTATCTCCATGCCTGTGCGCCAATAAATGGATTGCAAGGTGGGCATCACAAGATGCGTTTTGCTTCGGTTGGTGCAACTGAGAACTTTCTAATGGCTGCGACCCTCGCCAAAGGTACGTCCACTCTCGAAAATGCTGCGCGCGAGCCAGAAATTGTGGATTTGGTCAGTTGCTTGCGTAAAATGGGAGCTCACATTGAGGGAGAAGGTACCTCCAAGATCATAATAGAAGGAGTTGATCGATTGCATGGCGCGACCCATCCCGTAGTCTGTGATAGGATTGAATTGGGAACTTACATGCTTATCCCAGCGATCGCAGGGGGTGCAATTGATTTGGTTGGCGGGCGCTTAAATTTATTGACGTCATTTTGTGAAAAGCTGTCCTCAGCAGGTGTGGAGTTTGGCGAAACAGAAAGTGGGATAAGGGTTGAGCGAACAAATGGAGATATTCGGGCAGTCGATGTGACTACTGGCGTGTTTCCTGGCTTTCCAACAGATTTACAAGCGCAGATGATGGCTTTGATGTGCACGGCCGATGGCGTTTGCCACCTTGAGGAAACGATTTTTGAAAATCGTTTCATGCATGCACCTGAGCTGATCCGCATGGGGGCCCACATTGACGTGAAGGGGGGGACTGCCACGGTAACGGGCGTTTCAAAGCTCAAAGGTGCACCGGTCATGGCGACTGACTTGCGTGCGTCAGTATCGCTTATTTTGGCAGGTTTGGCGGCTGAGGGGGAAACAATTCTGAGCCGTGTGTATCATTTAGACCGCGGCTATGAAAAGCTTGAAGAAAAACTCCAAGCTGTTGGTGCGAAAGTACAAAGAGTAACAGGCACATGAGCCAAGATGCGAGATTTGAGGATGGAGCTGAGCGTCCTTTGAACCTTGGAGCCTTTGACCAAGAAGACCTTAAAGTGGTTTCGGCTATGATCCAAGATTCTGTGATCCCAATCACTGAGATTAGCTGGTTGCCCAAACAGCGAAGGTTAGGGCTTTTGATCAATCGCTTTCGTTGGGAAGACAAAGATAAAGCGATAGCGCAGGGTCGACCTTTTGAGCGAGTACAATCCCTTTTGTTGGTCGAAAACGTGATGTCTATGTCGTCGCAAGGTATCGATCGTAAACAGAACGACCTTATCCTTTCGCTCTTGTCTTTCGGCATGAAAGAAGTCGAGAATGGTGCCGTCGATCTGTCGATCACTTTTGCAGGTGATGGTGTAGTCAAGGCGTGCGTTGAGGCCATCGAAGTGAACCTGAAAGACGTGACACGTCCCTATCAGGCGCAATCAAGTCAAATTCCAAAACATCCTGAATAGCATTAGAGCACTTGAGGCTTGGGAAGTTGAGCGCTATGTCCGCATCTGCATATGGAGGTCGGAATGCCAGTATTTTTAGACGCAAATGATGACGAGTTTGAAATGTCTTTTTCTAAATTGTTGAACGCAAAGCGTGAAGATAGTCCAGATGTCGATCATGTAGTTGCTGAAATTATTTCTGACGTACGTGCTCGCGGAGATGACGCTGTTATTGAATTGACGCAAAAATTTGATCGGCTCGCGTTGACGGCTGAGACCCTGAAAATTTCTCAAGATGAAATCTCCAAGCATATTCTAAAAGTTCCTGAGGAGGAGCGGATGGCCCTTGAGTTGGCCGCGCAGCGCATCCGTTCCTATCATGAGCGGCAATTGCCCCAAGATGCAATGTGGCGCGAAGAAAATGGGGCAGAGCTTGGATGGCGTTGGACACCAGTTGCTCAGGCTGGCCTTTATGTGCCTGGTGGACTTGCCAGTTATCCTTCATCAGTTTTGATGAATGCTATCCCAGCGAAAGTTGCTGGGGTGGGACGACTCGTGGTGACGGTGCCGACACCGGACGGCGTGGTTAATCCTCTAGTACTGCTTGCCGCTAAGATTTCGGGGGTCACAGAAATTTATCGGATTGGTGGGGCTCAGGCCGTTGCTGCCTTGGCTTATGGTACTGCAAGCATCACCGCAGTGGATAAAATAACGGGTCCGGGCAATGCTTTTGTCGCTGCAGCCAAACGGCGCGTCTTTGGCAAAGTTGGTATCGATATGATTGCGGGTCCGTCGGAAATCTTGATAATCGCGGACAAGGAGAACGATCCTGACTGGATCGCACTTGATCTACTCTCTCAGGCTGAACATGACGAAAGTGCGCAATCCATTTTGATTACGACAGATGGCAAATTTGCAAATTTGGTTACAAAAGCCGTTGATAAAAGATTAAAAACGCTTCAGCGGAGATCTATCGCTGGAGCGAGCTGGAGAGATTTTGGCGCAATTATTACAGTTTCATCTTTGGATATTGCTGCTGATCTTTCTAACAGAATTGCACCCGAACATCTCGAGCTCTGTGTTGCGGACCCTCACGCTCTATCTGAAAAAATTCACCATGCTGGCGCCATTTTTATTGGCGCTTGGACTCCAGAAGCTATTGGTGATTATGTTGGTGGGCCAAATCACGTGTTGCCAACTGCTCGCTCTGCGCGCTTTAGCAGTGGCTTGTCAGTATTGGATTTCATGAAGCGTACGACGTTGGCTGCAATGAGTGCTGATGCGTTGCGCGAAGTTGGGCCCGCGGCCGCGACACTTGCCAAATCCGAAAGCCTTGAAGCGCATTGCCTATCTGTCATGGCACGCTTGGATAAGTTAAACTAAACGCGCAGTCCAATTATCGTTTCTTAGGATTGTTAGGAAGCCATAAGATATTGCTCAAAATCAACGTATCAGCTAGCTGTAAACCAGAACAGGACAGTTAAATAATGACACGCATAATTCACATTGAAATAGATGATGCCAACTTGCCGCCGCCAACACCGGAAATTGAGCAAGAGCGCAAGGTTGCGATGTTTGATATTTTAGAAGACAATTCATTTAAATTACCTAACCATGTCGACAAAGATTATCCAAGTGGTCCCTATCGGCTGAGATTAGCGATACGCGAAAAGCGCCTCGTCTTTGACGTCGAGACTGAAGGACAACAAAA
This sequence comes from Paracoccaceae bacterium, assembly GCA_028150825.1. Taxonomy (GTDB): domain Bacteria; phylum Pseudomonadota; class Alphaproteobacteria; order Rhodobacterales; family Rhodobacteraceae; genus LFER01. Next base: position 6,548 of record JAOGIM010000039.1, on the reverse strand, counting down.
AGCTGTTGAATTTCATCTATCACTGAGTCCCTTCAGGCAGGTGGTGAAAGATTATTGGGCCATTTGTGAAAGCTATTATGATGCGGTTAAGAATATGCCGCCAAGCCAAATTGAGACTATAGATATGGCGCGTCGTGGTATTCATGATGAAGGTGCTCGAATTCTTGCAGAGCGTCTGGATTGCAAAGCAGAAGTTGACAAAGACACAGCCAGGCGCCTTTTCACGCTTATGTGTGTCTTGCATTTTGGAAACTAGGTCAAGTGTTAGTGGAGTTTCCTCAATCTGTCCTTTTCTGCTGTGATCATAATGCCGTGCGATCTCCTATGGCAGAAGGGATAATGAAAAAGCTCTATGGGACTGGTGTTTACGTACAGTCAGCAGGCGTTTCCAATGACCTTGAAATCGACGGGTTTGCGATCTCGGTTTGTGAGGAGATTGAAGTCGAATTATCACGCCATCGCTCGCGCAGCTTTGATGAAATGAATAAGCTTGGCGATGATCTCTCCTCTTTTGACCTAATTGTGGCCCTTTCACCTGCCAGTCAACGGCGTGCTTTGGATTTGACACGGTTTTTTCATCTTGAAGTCGAGTACTGGCCGATTATGGATCCAACGGGATTGGCCGAAACCCGCGAAAGTAAGCTTGGAGTCTATCGCCAAACAAGAGATCAGATTTTTGATCAGCTCAAGAATCGTTGGACAAGTGATAAAAATTCTTAAATACGATCGACATAAAAGACCGCCGTGATCATCACCGGCCTAAAGATGCTAATCGGATTTTGTAATCTCTTCAAACGCGGTTAAAAGACTGGTGACCTCTGCCATTGAATTATAGTGACACATAGAAATACGGACGCAATCGGCACTTCCTGAAAATATAAAATTAATCATTCGCAACAAGTTGCCGGAAAGCAGCTATCTTTTGGACATCGGATTGCTACAGGACGCACTGTTGAACCTTATTCTAAACGCACACGACGCAATAGAATCCGAAGGCCATATCACAGTCACAGTACAGGAGGTTAAAACAACGTGGATAGAATTTATAGTCACCGATACTGGACCGGGATTTTCAAAAGAAGCTTTAGATCAAGGCCTTGACCCTTTTTTCACGACAAAGGGCGTCGAAGGAACCGGGCTTGGCCTGACGATGGTCTACGATATGGTAAAAATTTCTGGTGGCGAAATGGCGATAAGAAATAATTATGCCGGCGCCCGTGTCGTCTTGCGTCTACCCCTTCGCAAAGGTTTCTTGCACCAAGCCTGTGGCATGGTCTTGTTGGTCGAAGATAATCCTGATCTGCGCGATACAATCCGTGCGATGCTGACTCATTTAGGACATAGTGTCGTGGAGGCTGCGTCAGCGACAGAGGCCCGACAGCTGATTGCTGGATTGCCCGAAATTGCCCTAATACTCTGCGATCTTAAACTTGAAGGGAATGAGACTGGTGTCGATCTCGCGCAGACATTGGATAAGGCTGGTCCCCCCTTCGTCTTTATGACATCGTTGCCCAAACCTGACGAACTGCATCAAAACGCCCTGCGCCTTGGGCCCGTCCTGCCCAAACCTTTTAATCAGGACGAATTGAAGGATCTCTTGCAAAATGGATATGGCGAATGAACGCACCTTTAGTGACAATTCTGGACGATGAGCCAGCCATTAGGTCGATGCTATCAAGAGCCCTTGAGGACGCTGGCTTTCGCACGATGAGTTTTGCACGCGCCACAGAATTCGAGGCGGCTCTAAAATCATCAATGCCCGATGCCTGTCTCGTTGACTTGGGCCTGCCAGACCGGGATGGATTGTCCATCGTCCACAGGCTTGCGCTTGAACAGGGTGCCATTGTGATTATTATTTCTGGCAGAGCGCAAGTCCAGGACCGTGTCACCGGACTGGATCTAGGAGCGGATGACTATATTATTAAACCTTTTGACCCTGCAGAAGTTGTCGCCCGCATCCGCGCACGCCTTCGCGCAAATAAGGAAACGACGCAATCGGGTACCAAGGCTCGTTTTGAGTGCAAACAACTCAAAAGTTGGACTGCTCATTTTGACCGCTACATGCTGATAGATTCGGATAGAATAGAGACTCCATTCTCTCATGCCGAGGGCGAAGTATTGAGGCTGTTTTTGGAAAGTCCACAGCGACTAATCAGCCGAGCGCATATGCAGGAAACTCTTGGCGGTGCGGCAGGCGAAAGCTTTGACCGGGCCATGGATGTAAGGATATCACGCCTTAGAACAAAATTAGGAGAAGATCCTAAAAATCCTCGATTGATAAAGACAATTTATGGTGCAGGATATATCTTTTTAGGCGATGTGCACTGGGAGCGCTAGCCGTACAAACTGCCTTTTTTATGGCTGTACTCAGAGCTTGTGCACGGCGCGGAAAGGACTAACCAGAACAGTCTTAGTACAACTTATATTGGATTTCCAAAATCACCAGACCAACGTCATAAAGCCAAGACATGGCAGTCTGTGGTGCAAGATTTATGCTTGATATTGGATCTGCTAAACACCCAGTCACCTTTTCCCAATACCCTCTGTACATCATCTTTATTCCACCAATGCGCCTTTACCGACAAAATATAAACTTTTTCTCCCGCGGCATGAACACGAGGTCCTCCTCAAATCCGCGCCCCCAATGCATATAAGGCAAAGCATGCTTGGCAAGCTCAAAAACGAGACTATTTTTGATAGAAACTAATTTTAGCATAGAAATCTCGAATGCATTTGGATTCTCTTGAAAATCGCTTATCGCGCTGGCACGATAGCGCATATGAAAATTCAATTATAGTTATGCCATTAAACTGTCCTTCCCGCGTTACGTTGGGGCATATATAGCGTATCAACGGAGAATATTGAGAACCTAACCGTCAAGCTCGTTTACAACATCGCATCCAGACAAACGCAGGAGGCAATAATCTCAACTGGTACCAAGCCTAATGTAATTTAGGAGGTTTGGCAGGATCGCCACCAGGTATTTGAGAAACTATTGGTTTGAGCACCTCCGGTTCAGGCAATTCTATCCGAAGTCCCTGACGAGAAATAATTTCGAGGCTTTTATCAGTGTTGGACAGGAATACGACATCAAATTGTATATTCTCTTCTGCAGAAAATGTGACTGCTTCATGCGCCGCTTTTGCCAAGGCACCTTCGGACCCGGAGCGAGCGTCAATCACTGCCAAAAACAGACCTTTGTGACCATCCTCATATTCCACACGGGCCAGCCAAACTTCTTTGGCAAGTCCCGACGCAGTTTTTAATTTTTGATCTAAGGCCTGCAATAAATCCGCAGACAGGTCAGATGGAGGAAAAAATGCAACCGGCTTTGCATGAAGCTCATCTGGTGTCTGTCTGATTAAATTATCAAGCCAATCCACGCCCTCTGAGGGCAACAAAAAGGAAGACGGAGCTACGTCGAGGTTCAATGCGATGCCAATATTTTGTTCAGCCAACATGTTTACGATCATACGCCCCGAGATGGCTGCATAAGGAGACACTTGACCAGAAAATTGTGATAGTCGTTCTTCGCTATCAAATACTAATACAAATTGTGCCTCTTCATAAGATAGCAACTCTGGCGACAAGTTTTCATTCTTCACCTCTTCATTTAAAAGTATAAATAATTCACAATCGGCCAGTCGCTCAAAAAACCGCAATCTTAATTGTGTATTATCCGGTCTGCCCTCCATGAGAGCATGGGCCCGGTCCAATGGCGTAGATAGCTTCATAAAATCGCCTCCTGCACTTTTTAGCGCAAGACCGGAACAACTTCGGCCTCTAGCCATCTATATTTTCTCAGCGAAGCAATATTGCGCCAGCTCGGATGTGGCAAGGGCACGAAGTGCGGTAAATGGACTTGCCAATAGGCAAAAACCTCTTGCATGCTTGATGTGGTCTTTAAATCCACCTTTCGCGCATAGGCAACAATAAATTTGGTCAAGATAATATTTGGAAATTGCGACAGGATCATCTAACACAACGTGAAAACACACTTTTGTGGTATCGACAAATCTGCACCTTTTGCGTCACACCCGGAAAACAAAAAGACATCGTCATTACCGCAATTCCGAAATCACCATAGAATATACCTTCACCAATGCCCATCCATGTCCTTAGCGTGTCACCTGAAGGATCTATAAGCGTGTCCATTTTTGTAGACTCTTGCACCATGAGCCCGAACAGCGATCAAAATACGGCAGACCCCAGCCCTGAAAATACGGGTCTTGGATTATGCGCCGTCACCGTTGCCACAAAGCAAAAAATGCAAAAAGTGTATGCTTTCAAATTTAAAAAATCAACCGAAGCTATTGCAAGTCGCATAGGACCAATCTAAGAAGCGCCCCCAAATAAACAATCAATACTTTGGCTTTCGTCAAAATAATTAGACAAAATATTTGATGACCCAATTCTGGCGATAGAACTTATGGCTTCTTGCTTTACTGCTCTGGGATCAGAGCAGCAATTGCCCGTATTGAAAATTTTGTTTAATGCAGGTCCTAAGGGACTTAACATTGAAGAATTTGGCGCCCGTTCAGGCGTCTACTGGTTCAAATCCAACGCATTATGTCAAAATTCTAATCCAGTCCAGCTCAGTCATACCGCAGACATAGGGCCGATAAATTATTTCTGCGGCAATTACCTATAAATAAGTCGAAGATTTAAGTGAATTTTTATTGAAATAACGCTGAGCTGATAGCGATATTCAAGAAAAATTTATAAGGTCTTTGTGACGTAGTGATTTATGATTGGCTTTATTATCTGTGTTAGTAGCGAAGTTATAATAACTATTTCATTTACACTCAAGGCACTCATCAGTACGGCACCTTCCATCGTTCTTGTTGTCCAAGCTGGTATTTATCGGAAAACATTACTAGCCCATGGTTTTGAAGGTTCACAGGGCCGGATTGATAATACCTGTCACAATTCTTAGTGATTTATTACCCTTTTTCTCCTACAAAGTCATCCCATTTACTTCAGCCCTTCTTACTGTTGACGCAAAGCTACATGCTGTCACAGCGTTTCGGCTGGTCTCTCCTCTGATGAATACTGCCAGTTTTCTTATAACCAGCAGTATGATTGGTTGGGATTTTGCAATTACCAAGACAGTCTCTGCATTTAGAATCAGCGTTCAGAGTGGCCCTATAAAAATGTTATTTTTAAAAAGAGCTGTTTTTTCAAACCAATTATGGGAAAAAGTAAAGGTTGGCGGCTGTTAAGTGTAACTATCCGTTTCAGGGAAAGCGTGTTTGGTATTTCTAAAGCAAACCCGAGCTACCTGACATCCTTAAAATGCTCACTCTAGAAAATGCTGTCTTTCTTTTTGAGTGGCTAAGCCTTGCCTATGTCATCGAAGCAATCATGATACAGTATGTATTGGCTGAGTGGATCTCCAGAGTGCTCGGCGGTGGTGGAATTAAGACATCTTATTGGACGCAATTATCGGTGTTCCGGCGAACCTCAACGGCTACGTCACTGTCCCTCTTGTGGAGGTGCTACAAAGCCAAGGTATAAGCCTAGGGGCCACTATGAGCCTTGTGATCTCAGGTGGAGCATGCTGCATCCCTGCGGCCATTGCTGTCGTGGCACTTATCAAACCACAGATCTTTTTCATATTTTTACTATGACATCCCAACAGCTGTAATTCTCAGCATGGCATGTCAGATCATTTCGTAAATAAAAGGCCAAAACGCTGAAAAGGTAGCCTTTTTAAATATTATTCTAGGCCCAGCGTGGTCTGCGTTTTTTTAAAAATGCATCAATGCCTTCGCGAGCTTCGTCCCCCTCCCAAGTATCAGCGAGGCGCTGAATTGTCTCTTCAATGACAGCGTCATCAATGCATGGACCAAGCGAGCGAGCCAGCGCTTTTGACGCAGCAACCGCCTCAGGAGCTGCACTAAGGTAGGGCAAAATTTCGGCTTCAATACGAGCGTCCATTTCTTTCAATGGTACATAGGTGGAGATAATTTCAAGTTCTTTCGCCTCTTTGGCGGTAAAAATGCGAGCCGACATAAATACGCGACGCGCCTTTCCCTCGCCCATACGGGCAATGACATAAGGGCTTATCGTCGCCGGTATTAAGCCAAGCCGCGTCTCAGTCAAACCAAACTTAGTTCCCGTTTCCGCAATCACGACGTCACATACGCATGCCATTCCGATCCCCCCCCCAAAGGCACCTCCATGAATCGCGCCAATTACGGGCAATGGCATTTCATTGAATTTGCGAAGCATGTGAGCAAGCTTGCGTGCCTCGGCGATGCGACATTCTCTTTCCCCTTCAATCTGTAACATCATCCAACCAAGATCGCCACCCGCACAAAATACATCCCCTGCACCGCGCAAAATCATAACTCGATATTTTGTGTCTGAGCCAACAACACTCGCAAGCTGCGTTAAATCTGAAATCATTTGTGCTGAAAGCGCATTTTTCTTTTTGGGAAGATTGAGCGTAACCGTCAGCACCCCACGTGTATCACAATCCAATTTCAAAGTTTCAAAATCATTCATTCACTTGCGCCAAGCTCTGAGCAAATGTCACCACTTGA
>JAOGIM010000038.1 GCA_028150825.1 Paracoccaceae bacterium | reverse complement strand
TTATAATCATTTCAATCATGAAAGACACCTCGAAAACAGACAAACTTACAAGGAAAAACGCTGCGCCCCTCTTTCGGAGTGGTTCCAACTTTGCGCTTCATAGTGATCTCGAATTGTGGTGCTTAAAGACCAGCTAGAGTTCCTCTGACAGCACCACTAATCTTGCACTCATTTGGATCAGTATCACATGGGTCTAGTGCTACTTGGACTACGCCACACTTCATGCCTAGCTCTTGTGCAAAGCTAACGTGCTTTGCTGAAGTTGTACTGGTAGACCACAGCTTATTGCCGTCCTGCACTTGTGTGGCCACTTCACAGAGCTTCTTGGGAGTACATTCGTTAGGGTCACTGGAGCACTCAGCCGCAAGACTAGCTGTAGCACTCAAGCACAGGGATAGCAGTGTTATGCATATGAAGCTGACTAAGTATCTCATGGGGTTAGTTAAACCAAGATCATCCTAACTGTAGAGTCTTTTTTGTTTATGTAGATTACTGCTTAGTTACTGAAGATCAGTAAAGAGTACCTTACGGTTTTTCATATCTTCTATTTGTGCTACCGTCATCCAGCAGGACAAGAAGACTGTGCCATCTGTAGCAATACGGCTTAGTTCCTGCTTGGACACTACTTCTGTGTTGGGCTTTTTGAATGCTACAGCATTACCTTCCAGCAAGTTTTTAACTGCAGAAGCCTTAATGCCAAAGTTAGTGTTCTCAGGTATCACACCGTAGTCTTTCAGTATTTTCTTCATGTCTAACTTAGCAACTGCCACAGCTATGATGTTTCCATACTCATCCATAATAGGGCCACCGCTATTACCAGGTTGTATGGCTGCATCTATTTGTATTTCTGAGTAGTTGTTACCTATACCACTTAACGAACTCACAATGCCCTTAGTGAACTTGAGAGAGGAACTAACCCTATCACCAAAAGGGAAGCCAGCAACAACTATATCCTGCAGTGGGTAAGGGCTATCATTGCTGAGTGGAAATACATGAGAGGGCTTGTAAGATACTTTTAAGAGAGCGAGGTCATTCTGGCGGTCATCAGCAATCTTTACAGTTTTTAGTGTTTCACCTTTAGAGTGAACCTTAATGTCCTTGCATCCATTAATAACGTGATGATTAGTGATAATGTGACTGTCATTTGAAATATAGAAGCCTGTGCCTGATGCTACTTTATAGGTGTCTTCAACTTGTGGTACTTGTGTTGCAGGGCTTATAGTCTTTGGTTTTAAATCCAGCACTGTATCAATTAATGTCTTCACGTTAGCAGACTTGCCTAAGTCAGCATTACCCAAGTACTCTTTATTGTATGCTTTTAGGGCTGCTGCTGTACCTCTGCCGTAAAGTCCATCTATTGCAGAGGTATAGAATTCTTTTTCAGCTAGTTTGGATTGTATGACTTTGCGTTGATCATTTGAGAGTTTGTTGAAGAGAATATGAAGCAAACTTTTAGGCAATACTTTCTTTTTGAACTTTACACAATTAAGCCCTCTTCGCTTCCCTTCTTGTACATAAGATGTGAATGGTGGATATGTTGACCATCTGCCTGTCAACCTTTTATCAACTATATTGCATAAGCCTCTATCACTGCAGAGATGCGCAGAACTTTGACTACATCCAGCAGCACTACTCTCACCAGCACCACCAACCAGTGCCACAACCACCATGCAAATCTGTAAAGCCCATCTCTTCATCATGCAGCTAGTTTAAGCGTAGGCTGGCTAAGATGTGGAGTCTTATTGTGTTTGGCTTGAGGTACAGCAAACTCTTTGATTGACTCCCCCTTCCCCCTCATGAGACATTTTGGGCTAAGTTACTGATCAGTTTTATATCATCATATTTCTTCGTGGGAGTTTAGACATGCGTGATTTTATAGCCAGAGGGTTTGGGTTTATTCCAGCGAGGAAGTCAGAGCGTGAGTTAAGCCTAAAAGAACAGCTTGTAGAACGCCTAGAGGAACGCCTTAGAAAGCATCAGGCGTCTTTACGTCTTATAACAGTCTCTGGTCTGGCTATGGCCCTGAGTGCCTGTAAGGACGATGCGCTTGTACAAGGCTCTGATGGCAATGATGTGCTGGGCAATACACCGGAAGACCAGATCTTCAGGGGTCGCCTTGGTAATGATGTTTATAGCTACCTGCTAGCAGGGACAGACAAGATCAGAGATACAGGTGGAACTGATGAGCTGCGTGTGAGTGTGGTGGATGCAGAAGGTGTCTCTGTTCAAACAAGCTTTAAGCGTGTTGGAGATGATCTTGTTGTAACCCAGTCAGGGGAAGGTAACAGTGTTACAGTTGAGGGAGCCTTTATGGCAGGTACTGCCCTTGAGGCTGTGACACTGGTCTATGAGGATGGCAACAGGCCTGATCAGGCGTTTGATCTTATAGGCTCTGCTGAAGAGAGCCCTGATGGCAATACTAACATGTTTGTAGGCACAGAGGCTGCTGATACGATTACGAGTGCACAGTCAGGCTCGTTCTTTGGAGCTGGTGGGAATGACACAATCACGATTGAGAGTGGCAGAAACACAATCCACGGTGGGAATGGCGATGATGTTATTACGCTTGGGGATGGAGATGACAAAGTCTTTGCGGGTGCTGGCAACGACACAATCTATGCAGGACTAGGAGCCAATGAAGTCTATGCACAGGCTGGCAATGACATAGTATTGGCTGCTGGTGGGGATGATAAGATTGTGGGTGGTACAGGAGATGATGTTCTTGCAGGTGGGGAGGGCTTTGATGAGTTCGTCTTCAACACCAATGATGGCAGGGATGTCATAGGCGTTCTTTCTTCTGTTCCCCTTTACGGGATAAGTGTTGTGAACAGCTATCCCCACGATACAGGAGCCTTTACACAAGGTCTGATTTATCTGGATGGTCATCTTTATGAAGGCACAGGCCAGAAGGGGGCATCCAGCTTACGCAAGGTTGATCTGGAAAGTGGCGAAGTCCTGCAGAAAAGTGATCTTGATGCCCAGTATTTTGGCGAGGGCATTACAGTCTTTGGAGATAAGATCTACCAGCTAACGTGGACATCAGGAGATGTGTTTGTCTACGACAAGGAGAGCTTTGCCCTTGAGAACACTCTTTCTATCACAGGAGAGGGTTGGGGTCTGACCCATGACGAGACACATCTGATCATGAGTGATGGAAGTAACACACTGCGTTATCTTGATCCTGAGACATTGGAAGAAGTGAAGAGTGTCACCGTTACAGATGGGGGGACTGGTGTAGATCGTCTTAACGAGCTTGAATACATCAATGGGGAAGTGTGGGCAAATGTCTGGAAGAGCCCAACGATTGTACGTATAAATCCTGAGACAGGAGAGGTGAACAGCCGCATAGACCTCAGTGAGATCAATGAGCAAGCTGGTAGTCAGGATGTCTTAAACGGGATTGCGTATAATGCAGTGACAGATCAGGTGTTTGTGACGGGTAAGAACTGGACTGAGCTTTACGAGATTAAGGTTGATGAGAGCAAGCTGCTCTCTGCGTCTGATCAAGTGATCTACCTGAAGGACTTCAACGTTCAGGAAGATGCGATCACACTTGCTGGTTTTGGCTATGAGAGCCCAGAGGATATTACAGCCCATGTGACTGCGACAAGTGATGGGGCCTTGCTGTTTTTTGATCAAGGCACAGAAGTTAAGATAGCAGGGCTGGATTTAGACGAAGCCTTAGACATGGATCTTCAAGTCTTGGAGTTCATGACAATGGATGGAGATCTGGGGGCGTTGCAGAACAGCGATGGTGGCACCTGGTGCTGCACAGCCTCATACAAACGAGGGGCTATGGCCATAAAAGATGTCAAAGAACTCCGTAGATGGCATGTAAAGCAGTCACGTGTGTGGCAAGAGGGGTATCACATCTGGGGGCGTATAGTTGCAGACAAGTGGGTACATCAGAGCCAAGTGGCTGCTGAGGGCGTCAAAGATTTTTATTCTCTCATCATGCACAAGAAGATCACCTTCAGAGGATTACTGGCATGGGTGGTCATCACACCCCCTGCAATGCTCATAGGCAGCTATATTGTACTCTCACAAAAGCTGGATAGGGTGTTGGGCAGGAGTTCAGTTAGAGGGATTACTGGGTGAGGTTTAGTACAGGTGCACTGCTTTAGAACCACCCACAGCAAAGCCACTAGCCCACCTTTAGTAAAACTCTCGTGTGTTGCAGGAATGTATGACTTAGCCAGCCATGCTTTGTAGTTAAGCAAATGGTTGGCGTATTGCGGAGTCTTATTGTTTGGCGTTGAACCTTTAAGCGAGACACTCCCGAATGCTTATGTGCCAATAGACTTTCAGTTTTATGAGACAGGTTGGAACCTTCTAGAAGTTTAACTATTAAAATAAACATGCCGCAGATTAACAGATCCATGCTAGGCATTATCTAGCACATGATAATATGTGCTTTTCTCAACATAGATTGGATATATTTGTGAAACTTCCAGAATGGACAGGGCCTGCAATTTGGGGCGCTATAGCAGGTGCTATCGCCCTAGCTCTTTTAGGCTTTAATTGGGGTGGCTGGGTGACAAGTAGTAAGGCTATAGAGATGTCGCAAAAAGCTTCTAGATCATCTGTAGCTGAAGCACTTACGCCATATTGTGTTTTGGCGTCAGAAACTGATCCTTTATCAGCTGATATTATGGCTAATTTAGACAAAAGTACTGTTTATTCTAGACCTGGGATATTGGAAAAAGCAGGCTGGGCCACGCCTCTAGGTACAGAAAAACCAAATAATGCTTTAGCACGCACTTGCCTACTCGCGCTTGACAACAAAACTTGATTACATAACCCACATCTGTAATCAGGTAAAAAAATTAGCCTAATTAGAGATACGCATTTAAAAGCCACAACTACTGCAAATGTTGCAATAGTTGTGGTGGATTTCCATAAAAAAACCGTAGTGGTTCTCCTGAAGTAAAACACTCGTGTGTTGCAGAGGCCATGCTTATATACGTATGCACCCCCAGTGGCCCATGCCCACCCCCACAGCTTAACTGGCAAAGCAGTAAGTAAAACTACATTCATTAGACTTAGTGGAGGTATTTACTGAGAGAGTAGTACTACATCAGTATCACTACCTAGCTTCCCCTATACTGGCTTTGTCAGAATAAACCACCTTGCCTGACAGCATCGTGGAAATTAACTTCTGTGACATGCCCAATCCTGTATCCTTTCGCTACTTCAAAACCAGTCCAGAGATCATCCAGCTTGCGGTAATGCTGTATGTGAGATTTCCACTCTCACTGAGAAATGTGGAAGACCTGCTTCATGAGCGTGGAGTAGATGTAAGTTATGAATCTATCCGGTACTGGTGGCACCGGTTTGGCTCTCAGTTCGCAAGCGAAATTAAAAAGCGAAGAGCAGGGGGCATGCAGTCAAGCAACTGGAAGTGGCACCTTGATGAAGTTTTTGTAAAGATAAATGGAGAAAGACATTACCTATGGCGTGCAGTCGATCATGAGGGCGAGGTGCTAGAAAGCTACGTCACCAAAAAGAGGGATAAAAAAGCTGCGCTAAAGTTCATGAAAAAAGCCATGCGTCGGTTTGGATCGCCCAATGAGATCGTTACAGATAGGCTTCGATCCTACAGTGCAGCAGCAAAAGAGCTTGGCTGTGCAGATAAGCAAGTTACACAGCGATGGGCAAATAACAGAGCGGAGAATTCACATTTACCCTTTCGACGACGAGAACGTGCGATGCTGCGATTTAGGCGTATGCACAGCCTCCAAAAGTTCGCCTCAATCCACGCCTTATTTCACAATCACTTCAATTCACAAAGGTCACTATCAACTCGCAGTACTTTCAAGCTAAACCGCGACGCTGCTCTTACAGAGTGGCGCTCTCTTATCGCCTCATAAAATGCACGCTCTTCAGGCTTCTGATGCTTGAGCCGATTTGTCTGACAGCACCTTGCGTATGCCTCCCCACCACGTGCTGGATTGCCAGCCAAGTCATCTCTGCCTGATGTTGTGGATGATGTGACGGTCTGGCAGATGGTCAGCGCGTACCTCAAGGGTGAGATAGAAAACCTGCCATCTTCTGAGACGAAAGCACCACGTCCTTCAGCGCAGCAAGTCACACGGGCTGAGGTAATCTTGGAGCTATGGCACCATGTTGCCTTGAGCGATAAGGGTGACCGCAAGCGACTGAAGCGTGCTGTATATCTCAAGGCATCAGGCATGCGTCCAAGGGCCGTCAGAGACAGGACGGGGCTGAATTATCAGCAGCTATGGAAGGCACAGAAAGACGCCTGCTCAGACGTCTGGGAAAAAATAATGCAATTAGCAAAACTAAGGGGTTGATAAAACGTGAGACTATGGTGAGATTTTACCTAGAATTGGAAAATCGTATGCCTGATCCAATTCTGACTTTCCTTTTGTACTGCTCCTTTAACGGCTCTGACACCCATTGGGTCGTTCACTTGTGTGGCGGCTATAACTCCCAGTCGCCACACATCATGACCAATCGATCCACAACTGCTGATAAATACCGCAAGCACTACTTCACGAAACAGTGGCGTACCTTGCGAGGCACCATCCTGACCCGTGATTTGTATTGCTGCCAACGGTGCAATGTCACCCTAACCGATGGACGCTCCAACCCGCGCTCAGCTATCGTTCACCATAAGCAACCACATAAGGGAAATCTGACCTTATTCTACGATCCTGATAATCTTGAGGCCGTATGCTGGAGCTGTCACTCTGGTGCGATACAGTCAGAGGAAGCGTTGGGATACGATAAAGCTATTGGAGCCGATGAGTGGCCTAGCGATCAGAAACATCCAAGCGTTGAATAGCTTTACCTTTCGTCAGGCGTTAGTTTGTAAATTTCATGGTGCATACCCATCTTTGCAGCCATTTCTCTTACGAACTTCATATGAGCTGTTAATTTATCTTCGTCCTCTACTTGTGCCAGCATAACTACACTGTTCGGGCCGCTTTGTCCGATATGTTCTGGCCCCCACCAACCAGCACGCTTTTCGGCATTCTCTGGCTTCGTGTACATCTCGTGCCAAGTTTCATAGGCCATATCGCCTAAATCAATGTGGAAGGCATAATTCATATTAGTTATTCTCCTGTGCTGATATAATTACCATAGCGTTAGAAAAAATATTCGCTAGCTTGAGAAAGCCTAAGTGACGCGAAGTTTTTAAATAGGAATGGAGGGGTGGGTCAAAGACTACAACCTACGAACTGCAAACCAGTGCCCCCCTAAACTTACTTTGCGTTTACGGAAATATTCATGAAAAAACGAACTGACAAGAACAGCGCAACCGCTGCGGTGGCAGGATTTGCGGGTGTCATAGATGATGCCGTCCTACCTCCCGCTGGCGTCGAGCTTAGGAACGAAAACGAACACCTGATCTGGAGCCAGTTCACACGCGCCTGCGCGAAATCTGACTGGCGTTATATGGACCTAATTCTGCTGGCTAAAATCGTCAGGATGGAGGCTGATATTCGCACGGCGCAAGCTGAGCTGGATGCAGTCGGCATGATGGTCGAGAACAAGCGCGGCACTCAAATACCCAACCCACTTATTTCTGTGATCGATACCTTGGAAAGGCGTCAGCTTGCTGTGATCAGATCAATGTCACTCAACCAAACGGCCTCTGATCCACGCACTTTAAACGGCACGGCTAAGGGTGAGGCACAGGCAAGAACCGCGCTGAAGGATGTTGGTGTGGCTGGGCTTATCGGCCAACCAATGAATTAACTCAATTCACGCAGGACCGTTCCCTTTGCACCACCGACAGCCTTGGTTCCAGCTTGCGAAGTCCCTACGGCAGTTATGGCCTCAATTGCTATTTGAGCAGTTTCTGCATCCGGCCACATCGTCATGGTGCGTGCGCATTTATCATTTGTCTTGACGATACGCATGCTAAGCGCACCCGCTGCTTTCATGCTGGGCCATATCTCTTTTGCAGTTTCTGAAAATTCTTCAGGGTCTTCCATCGACCAGTCAGTAAAAGTAGCAAACATATCTTTCTCCTTTTTGCCCAACAAGGTTAACACATTAATGACCCGTGGTGGAAAGATCGTTGCGTTCATTGAGGCGTATTGCAAAATACCAGAGGGCGCACAGGTCGGTCAGCCCATGAAGCTGATGAAGTTCCAGAAGCAGTTTATTCTGGATGTCTATGACAACCCTCATGGCACCAGCCGAGCCTATCTCAGCGTTGCCAGAAAGAATGGTAAGTCAGCACTGATCGCGGCTGTCGCGCTGGCTCATATCGTCGGTCCAGAGGCCAAGCAAAACAGCCAGATCATATCTGGTGCAAGGTCACGTGATCAGGCGTCACTGGTTTTTAAACTTGCCGAAAAAATGGTCAGGCTTTCTCCTGAGCTATCAAAGATTGTGCGAATAGTACCAAATCAGAAAATGCTGATTGGTTTGGTTTGCAATGTAGAATACAAGGCCATAAGCGCGGAGAGTGGGACCGCACATGGCCTTTCCCCCCGACTGGCTGTCTTGGACGAAGTAGGACAAGTACGCGGCCCACACGATGCGTTTATTGAGGCAATTGAAACCGCTCAAGGCGCACATAATGATCCGCTACTTATTGCTATTTCTACGCAAGCTGCCACGGATGGTGATCTATTTAGCGTTTGGCTGGATGACGCAGCAGTGGCAGGGGATAAAAGGATTGTTTCGCATCTTCACACGGCTCCGAAAGATTGCGAAATTCTTGACAAGAAAGCGTGGCAAGTAGCCAACCCCGCGCTTGGTAAGTTTCGATCTTTACAAGACATCAAGGATTTTGCTCAGCAGGCCGACCGCTTACCAGCAAAGGCCAATTCCTTCCGATGGTTGTTTCTCAATCAGCGGATAGAGGCGCAGTCTCCGTTCCTCTCCCGTGCGGAATGGGAGGCTAACGCAGCTCCTCCTGATGTCGAGGCTGGTGATGTTGTATTCGCTGGACTTTATCTATCGGCAAGCCGCGATTTGACCGCTCTGGTCTTGGTGTTTCCCAAGGACGGGAAGTTCCACATCGTGCCACACTTCTGGCTTCCAGAGGACGGGTTGAGGGACAAGGCTCAAAGCGAGAAAGTCCCTTGGGATGTATGGGCTGACCAAGGGTATCTGACCACAATCAGTGGTCCTGTTATCCAGCCCGAAGTGATTGCTATGGCGGTAGCAGAGGTAGCGGAAGAATACGATCTGCACTTGCTGGCATATGACCGCTGGCGCATCTCAGATTTCAAGCGTGAGCTGGACAATATCGGTGCGCAAATACCGATGCAGCCGTTCGGTCAAGGCTTCAAAGATATGGCTCCCGCAGTCGATAAGCTGGAGCAACTGGTTGCCGAACGGAAGCTATGCCACGCTGGTCACCCGCTTCTAAATATGTGCGCGGCAGGAGCTGTTGTGCAAAGCGATCCAGCGGGAAACCGTAAACTGCACAAAGCCAAAAGCTACTCCAAGATCGATGGTCTGGTGGCTTTAGCTATGGCTCTGGGCTGCATGTCTGCTGAGGATGCCTTGGGTGGAAGTTCACCTTGGGATGATCCTGAATTTAAAATGGCGGTTTAGTATTCTAATCGAGGTTCAAAACTTTAGGATAATTAATGAACGCTGCGTTTGTGATCGGCGTAAATGTTCCAGTCTCGACCATTGCGCCTGCCTCCGCTCTCAGTCTGGTAAGTTCCTGATCTGCCCCAAATCGCTTTAAATGCTCTTCTGACTCAAAATGTATGACAGTGTGAAGCATGGAGTCATCGTCCTTCTCCGTTCCCGCAAAGACAAATGTCATGCCATGTTCTTTCATCTTGTCTTCAATTGCGTGAACCATGTCTTTCCATGCTTGGAACCCCTTAGATAAACGTATCGTAGTTACAACTAGCATTATGCTTTTCCTTTTTTGTTAAGGACGCCTTGGGTGAAAGCTCACCTTGGGATGATCCTGAATTTACGATGGCAGTTTAGGCTTCAGACATGATGGAGAGAATTGGTCCCATGGTTTCTTCGACCATTGAATGACCAGTCTCACTAATTGTCTGTTTGCGCATTTCCTGTCGCCTTTCATTTTCTTGCTTAGCGTCTTCTTCTGAAGAATAAATGATAACCGACTGATGAGTGTTTTCGTCAATCTTAAACCAAATAACGTCTTCGGCTTTACTGTTTCCTTTAAGCTCACGATGCCTAGCTTGCATAGTTTCTGCGCTTGGAACACCGTCTGGCCAAGACCACTTTGTGTGAACTGCGTATTTCGCCATTTCTCTCTCCTTTGTTAACGATAATGCGAGGAAATCATATAATGGGTATTTTTGATAGGTTTAAATACCAAGAGGTAAGGTCACTCGAAAACCCCAATATACCTGTGTCTGCTGATAACTTTCTGCACATCTTAGGATATGGCGATACGACCGCTGCCTCTGGTGTGACGGTCAATGTCGAGACTGCGCTTGGCGTTCCTGCGATATGGGCAGCGGTTAATTTCATATCAGGCACTTTGGCGAGTTTGCCTATCGAGGTTATGCGGCGAACATCCAGCGGCACAGAGCAACTGTCGTTTTGATTTTCATTATCGACTATTCGTTCATGCATTACTGCGCTGTGGGGATTGTGGGATCATAAATGGTCGCCAATTGGCAAACGGTTGAATAAATATTTTAGCGATCCCTCGTATGAAAAAACATCTCTAACATGATGCCTAACACTATCTATATATTTTCTTCGTGCATTACTTTCTAACTCAGCGTCTTCTTCAGAAGCATAAATTATCAATGTGAGTGATGATGTGGGGCCTGTATTTATATCGGCCACAAATTCAGCTTTAGGAAAGTAATAATCTCTTCCTTTTGCAAATTTTGGAAGTTCAGTCTCCATATCCTCCTCAGACTGGAATTCCAAAACTGCACATATTCCAACACGCATGTATCACCTCCTATTGTTACCAAATCTTAGAGGTCAAAAATGAGCGAAACAATACTAGATAAGGAAACTTATCAAACCAACCATCGGCAAATTTTCTGAGCGGCTTTGTCAGAATAAACCACCTTGCCTGACAGCATCGTGGAAATTAACTTCTGTGACATGCCCAATCCTGTATCCTTTCGCTACTTCAAAACCAGTCCAGAGATCATCCAGCTTGCGGTAATGCTGTATGTGAGATTTCCACTCTCACTGAGAAATGTGGAAGACCTGCTTCATGAGCGTGGAGTAGATGTAAGTTATGAATCTATCCGGTACTGGTGGCACCGGTTTGGCTCTCAGTTCGCAAGCGAAATTAAAAAGCGAAGAGCAGGGGGCATGCAGTCAAGCAACTGGAAGTGGCACCTTGATGAAGTTTTTGTAAAGATAAATGGAGAAAGACATTACCTATGGCGTGCAGTCGATCATGAGGGCGAGGTGCTAGAAAGCTACGTCACCAAAAAGAGGGATAAAAAAGCTGCGCTAAAGTTCATGAAAAAAGCCATGCGTCGGTTTGGATCGCCCAATGAGATCGTTACAGATAGGCTTCGATCCTACAGTGCAGCAGCAAAAGAGCTTGGCTGTGCAGATAAGCAAGTTACACAGCGATGGGCAAATAACAGAGCGGAGAATTCACATTTACCCTTTCGACGACGAGAACGTGCGATGCTGCGATTTAGGCGTATGCACAGCCTCCAAAAGTTCGCCTCAATCCACGCCTTATTTCACAATCACTTCAATTCACAAAGGTCACTATCAACTCGCAGTACTTTCAAGCTAAACCGCGACGCTGCTCTTACAGAGTGGCGCTCTCTTATCGCCTCATAAAATGCACGCTCTTCAGGCTTCTGATGCTTGAGCCGATTTGTCTGACAGCACCCTGTTGGGTGATCTGCCAGGTCCTGATCGCGGTTGGTGCCAAATGAGGTAACACCAGTATAGGTCCAAAGATTGGTTCGGTATCGCCCGTGTTTTCCCAGTTGGATATTGTTTTGGAATTTGGAGCTTTTACTGAAGACGCCAATAAGCTCGTGTTGGGAGCGATAGAAAGATCCCATGCCACCATTTGTTTTGGCCCAGACGCACAAGTTTTGCTGTGTAAGGCCATTGGTAATTGCTGCAGAGGTAAGGTGGGAGAGATGTCGCCAATCCATGAAGATATATAGGAGCGCTTCGGTGCTGAGATGTGGCAGGCATTGGGCGATTGATTGATTCAAAAAACGGGTGAAGCCATCATCAGTCATTTCTCCACGCGCCATTGGGAATTCCTGGTGGCATTTATTGACACGGACGTGGCCCTTGATGGGAACATTATAGGGTGGGTCGGTAATAACCACTTTCACAGGGTCATCTAAAAACTGGGAAAGAAGGTTTCCTGCGTTCAGGCTATCTGCGCAGATCAAGATGTGATCTCCCGCTTGCCACACATCTCCTATCTGAGTGACAGCTTCAGGAGGCAGGGACAAATCTTCAGGAACTTGCTCGGGGATAATTTGAAAGCTCAGAGCGTTATCAATTTCGGATTGCTCAAAGCCCGTGAAGGAAAGGTCGGTTTCAAACTCAAGGATCGTTTCAAGGTGCAGTTTTAACTGATCAGGGTCCCAAACAGTGTCTTCGCCCAACCGATTGAGGCTCAGAGCAAGTTCCTTTTTTTGAAGCTCTGTCAGCCCATCAAGAATAATGCAGTCCAGAGATTTCCAACCCAGCTCTTGAGCCACTTCAACGCGCAGCCGGCCATCTATAATGTTGAGAGTTTCATCTAGAATTACAGGTGCAACAATTCCTTGTCGTTCAAACAGGCGTTGGGCTTTTTTGTGCTGAGCTGCGGAGTGCGCTCTTAGATGAGAATTTGGGAGTTTGATGTCCGTAAGACGTACCGGTTTTGTTGAAAGAGACATGATCTCTCTCCTTTCATGTTAGCGGCGCTCCCAAATCCGTCGCGTGAAATGTTGCAATATTACTAAATGTAGTTTCATTCGACTCTAACACTAGCACATTTAGAGGGTGCTGAACAACAGAAAGTGGCCATTATTTCAATATGTTAGCTATTATAAAAGCTTCGTTTAAATGAGTATCATTAACAAGAGATTGATTAACAATTGGGGTGGTTCTGTTCGCCAATAATTGAATATTTTATATCTTTTGGGTTGGCAATAAATCTACTTCCTTTCAGAAAGTCTAAAAGATTACCACCAAGTTTACCAATAACTAGCAAAAAAATTGCGATAAATTTTAACTGGTAGCTTATGTATTTTCATTGTTTAAGTTAAGTTTAAAAATAAGCATTCAAAAATAATAATACTATTGAAAAATATGCGCACTTTTTAAATTTCGATCAGACGCAACAGCCTAGCCTTTAATCCAATTTCCCTCAGGAATCGTATTTCTTCAACCTGAACAAGACTCAGAGGTTCTTCAGGTTTTTTTACCTCTACAAAACGAGTTGCCGATACTGTGTTGTTTATGGGATTCAGCGCAAACAGGAACAAGTCTGGAGTTCCGTGTTTATCACTTCTGCTAGGATCCAAATGCCGGTTAAGAATAAGTTGCAGCCTGTTTTCCTTAATTCCCTCAAAAAGAAATTTGAGATTGGCTGCCCTTCTAGTTTTTTAACGACCTCCCCCTACGCCTCTTAAAGGGGACTTTGTCATTTCTGTCATTGGGGTTCGGGACTGAATTAAAAACTTTGATACTAGAACACACCATACTTCTTATAAGCATCAACCGGATCCATACCATCCATGAGAGCGGAGCGCATTTCAGTTTCAGTACTGGCCTTCACTTCAGTCGCCGTAATCGCTTCTTCTGCCAAGGATCTTGGAATGATAACTGCACCATCAATGTCAGCAAGAACGTAATCTCCACTGACAATTCTGACTCCTCCAATCTCTATTGGTTCACCCATACTTTTTGCAACCCAGCGCCCAACAATATCTTTTGGTGTATTAAATCTACAAAAGGTTGGAAATTCATTTTCTAACAAGAATGAAACGTCACGCGAAGCCCCGTCGACAATGTAGCCGAGAACACCTTTTCTCTTCAGCACCTCCGAGGATAACTCACCCATCAATGCAACTTCATGGGTATTTGGCTGACAAATTAGGACTTTCCCAGAGGGTGCTTTCGATAGAACTGTTGACCATTCAAGCAGGGTTTTATTAGCGTCTTGTCCAACTTCGAAATGTCCATCAATAGTGAATATCTCACCAGCCAATTTTTGGTTAGGAATAAGCGCCGAGATACCTGGCGGGAGTACACAATTATCGTGTCCCATTGAGCGAAGCGCATCATATACAGCACTGGCATAAAGTTGCCCTAGGCGTTCAGTTAAATTATTCATTATTAAACTCCTTAAAATTTGGGTTACAAAGTTTTGCTTGTAAGTTTCATATTTTAATCTGGTAAGGCACCCCCCCCTTCTAGAGTCACATTCAAGTCTTTGCAAAGAATTTGGTTAACCTATTGCCGGCGTCTTTTAAGATTTTGTGGTCAACTCCAAAACAAACCCTGAGGTAACTTTCAGCACCTAATCCAAAACCAGCGCCTGGTGCGACACCAACATTTGCTTCGCGAAGAATTTGCTTCGCTGACTCCAATCCATCAGTCATTCCGTCAACTGAAAACATTGCGTAAAAAGTAGCTTCAGGTCGGACTATTCTCACTCGTGACACCGTTTCTAAAGAGGAACAAATAATGTCGCGACCAATTTTTGAACGTTGAACAAATTGTTGGATAAACTCGTCGCCCTCATCTAGTGCAGCAATGGCACCATATTGGAGAAATGTGGCTACACTGGTGGTGTTAAACTGGCCCAGATTGTCAAAAACACCTTGCATGCCTTGTGGATAGATCATCCAGCCCAAACGCCAGCCCGTCATACACCAATTTTTTGAAAAAGTATTGGTCACAATCAAACGGTCATTAGGCTCCGACAACTGCAAAAATGAAGGAGTGATTTTATCGCTATAGGTAAAGTGATTGTAAACTTCATCAGAAACCAACCATAAGCCATGCTGACGTGTAAGTTTTAAGAGATATTCCATCTCTTCTAGTGACAAAACACATCCTGTCGGATTATGGGGAGAGTTAATGTAAATAGCTCGCGTTTTAGGCGTAATCGCAGATGCTATTTTTTCAAGATCCAGTGAAAAACCCTTGGTTTCATCAAAGTCTAGTAAAACATATTTAACTTTACCCCCAACGATCCTAACGGTTTCCCAAACATTCGGCCAAACAGGGCATGGAACGATTACCTCTTCATCAGGCTCTAGTATAGCCTGAAATGCCTGCATGACAGCGCCCATACCTCCGCAAGTTACACTGAACCTGTCAGTAGAAATATTAACGCCCCAATGACGTTTATGATAACGTTGTAGCGCTTCATGCAGCGCTGGAATGCCACGCGAAAACGTGTAACGCGTATAGCCCTGTTCAAGCGCTTTGGTTGCGGCTCTACTAATTACC
>JAOGIM010000037.1 GCA_028150825.1 Paracoccaceae bacterium | reverse complement strand
TTTATCAATGTACGGAAAATAGAAAGAAAAACTGTGCCAGACCTTTAGAATATTGTTGGTGATAGTATCCGCGCCAGTTTTGAAATTTTTTTATTAACTTTTGGTGCTCAGTTAACTCATGTTGGGCTTGGACATGTCGAAATTGAGTGCCCAGTGTAAGATTATTCTTTGAACTAGCATGGGTTTGCTCATGCAGCACTGGCCTTTGCAATTGGGGATACAGCGGCTGGTTATGCGGCGCAGAGCTATTTACCAACTGGATCGGATGTTCTCACGGTAGAGCTTAAAATCAATTATTTAGCTAAGGCAATTGGACAGGAACTTTGTACCATTGGTAAGGTGGTTCGGCAAGGTGGGAGTATAACGGTTGTTTTTGCTGAGGTTTTCGCAATAGATGGTGACGCTTTGACCAAGGTTGCACTCTTACAACGGACCATGCTGCCGTTGGAGAAATAAGTCGGTGCGGACTGTGTTGCGCGATCTATAATAAAAAAATAGAACCTATATTGACAGTAGGCTGTCACGGCGAGTGAATAATTGTCGAGATTAGTCTGGCTAAATCCAAATCCCGCCTCACTTCTGTCCTTTTTCGACCAAGCACCGTTCGTAAACAAATCTAACCGATGTTGGAAATTAAGAAACAACTCTTTGATTTCGACGGGGAAAACTTCGGAAGGTATATTGTAGTTTGGATCCTCTATGTAGGCGAAACTGCAGTGCGCCAGCGCAAACGTTGGATCTGTATCCGGTGCTCGTCTTAAACAAACTTAAGATTCTTCAGTATGAAGCATATAAATCCAGTTGAAGTCACGATAAAATCAGATTTTAACATCTTGTGACTTAGTCGTGATTGGTCGCAAATACGTCCCAAGATCAAATGTATAGGCGTTCACCTAGTAGCCTGTATAATGTAGTTCAGCAAAAAATCATACCGCAACAGCTTATTGTTTCACGCCCAGTTTTCGTGCCCTTACACTAACCACTGCAGCGTTTCTTGGCATCTTGGATTGCAGCGGTGAAGCCTTTGAGCGAAAATGTATCGATCGTGGTTTTCCCTCTGGTAGATTTACCAGTAATTTTGGCCATTGCGCCACGTTTCATAGCATTGATTATTTTACTATCGTCTGTGCTGCTGGCAGCCCACGCCCATTTGTCGTCAATCGTCGGCAGTGAGTATTTTTTACCGTCAACATCAAGGCTTAATGGTGCTGATTTAGAAAATGGATAGCCACCAGTAAATGCAATTTGGCCTGTGAGTTTCTCACCAGGTCGATAAAAAACAAACAACAATATATCGCCGCGCTTGGCAGCGACAATCCGTCCGTTGAGTTTATTCACCGTTTCTTTTGGTTGAGCAACTATCCAGCATTCGGTCGGGTCTTTATCAATAAAAACCGCCCAATCTGTTTTTTCAGCAACTTTATTTGTACTGGTACTTTGCGCCCAGCTGATCGTTCCCGCAAATAATAAGCTCCACAGCACACTTATAAGTACTAAGAGTTTATCCATTCTTTGACCTCGCGCCTGTTAGACATTTTGTATATCGGTTCTATGCTTGGTTCTTGCCAATTTTCTTATAGAAAGCATTTGCCTACTCGTAGACAGTATTCTAGCCTTAAAGTGCTGGTCAGCGAAAGCCCTGTTGGCATAATTTTGCTTAAAATTGGAGGACCATATGAATGAGCCGGTTGTTCTAGCAGAAATTTCACGCGGACAGTTTTTAGAGAGTGCCCATTTTGGGCACGCTGTTGTTTGTGATGATACAGGGAACGTCATAAAATATTGGGGTAATCCAGATGAAATGATTTTACCGCGTTCTTCTTGCAAAATGATACAGGCCCTACCGCTGATTACTTCCGGCGCAAGTGAGGCCTTTAGGTTATCGACGCGCCAGTTGGCTTTGGCCTGTGCTTCACATCAAGGGGCCGCCATTCATACAGATGCTGTCAAAAACTGGCTTGAAAACCTAAGTATGGGGGATGCTGATTTTCGATGTGGTGCACAGATGCCTGAGGATAGAACGGCGAGAGAAGCGCTCGTAAAATCTGATCACATGCCCTGTCAATTCCATAATAATTGTTCGGGAAAGCACAGTGGATTTTTGACTCTCTCCAAACATCTTAAAGCAGGGCCGGAGTATATTGAGGCCGATCATCCTGTACAGCGGGCTTGCCTTGACGCATTTGAAATGACGACCAATGCAAAAAGCCCAGGTTTTGCAATTGATGGCTGCTCCGCGCCTAACTATGCGGCCAGCCTAAGCAATGTTGCTCGCGCAATGGCGTGGTTTGCCTCTGCTGCGCAGAGGTCAGACCGCATTTCAAATGCCGCCTGTACATTAGTTGATGCCATGCGTCTTCATCCTGAACTGGTTGCAGGTGAGGGGCGGGCCTGTACGGAACTGATGCACGCAATGGATGGAAAGGTTGCCATCAAAACTGGCGCAGAGGGTGTCTTCATTGCTATTGTCCCTGAGAAAAAGATCGGTATTGCCGTCAAAGTTACCGACGGCGCGCGCCGAGGAAGTGAATGCGCAATCGCTGCTTTGCTGGTTGCAATTGGTGTGCTTAATCCGGATCATCCAGCAACCAAGAAACGCATGAACGCACCGATCATCAATTGGCGCGGTATTAAGACTGGATTTGTCCGGCCAGCCAAAGATTTGACCATATGATTATCCTATTCAATAAACCTTTCAATGTGTTGTCTCAGTTCACGGATAACTCTAGCCATCAAAGCGCACGTGAAACACTGTCCCGCTATCTTAATATTCCGGCCGTTTATCCCGCTGGCCGATTAGATCGTGATAGCGAGGGGCTCTTAGTTCTGACGGATAACGGTCGTTTGCAGGCTAAGATTTCCAATCCAAGAAATAAAGTGGAAAAAACATACTGGACACAGGTTGAAGGCGTTCCAAACCAACATGATCTTGATCCATTACACATGGGAGTGATGCTTAAAGATGGGGTCTGCCTACCGGCAAAAGTGCGAATAATAGATCCACCACAGGGCCTTTGGCCACGCATCCCGGCAATCCGCATACGTAGATTTGTAGCTGATAGCTGGCTTGAAATAAAAATCATTGAAGGGCGCAATCGACAAGTGCGCCGCATGACGGCGGCGATTGGTTTTCCGACATTGCGATTGATCCGGGCACAAGTGGGTGAGTGGTACTTGGGTGGCCTACAATCAGGAAAATACCGTTTAATCGGCTAGGAGCTAATTTGGCGACCCCGCTAAAGTTTTTCTAAATAAGCCCTCAATGACGGTCGATCAGGCCGCGGAAAATCCTTTGTCCAGTGCGGCGAGCACTTGGTTCACCTCTTGTTCTGTGATGACTAAAGGTGGTGACATTAAGATATTGTTCAGACCCAATCGTACCATCGTACCAGCTTCGTAAGAGATTTGATGAATACGCTTCATAGTGTCATTATCAATAGGTGTTTTGGTAGTCTTATCGCTTACAATTTCGATACCTATCATAAGACCCTCTCCACCCCGCACATCCCCGATAATATCATATTTTTTCTGCAGTTTTAGAACCCCATGATAGAGCTGAGTTCCCCGTGCCGCAGCATTAGTTTTGGTATCGAGCCGTTTGGTTTCGGCTAAACACGCCACAACAGCAGCCGCCCCAACAGGGTGAGCGGAATAGGTATAGCCATGAAAAATCGCCCCATCGCCTGTGGTATCATTTTCAAAGACATCTACGATTTTATCACTCAATAAGGTGGCACCGACGGGAAAATAGGCGCTTGTGATACCTTTTGCCATGCACATCATATCTGGTTTGACGCCGTAGTGGCGCGCTCCTGACCAATCGCCGGTACGCCCAAACCCTGTGATGACCTCATCAGAAATCATCAAAATTCCATGTCTGTCACAAATATCTCGCATCAACCCCATGAATGAGCTATCTGGCACAATTACTCCACCAGCCCCTTGGATTGGTTCCATGATAAAGGCCGCAATGCTTCCTGCGCCTTGAAAGGCCACTTCGTCCTCGAAGGCGGCCGCTATATTCTGAGCTAGTGTCGCGGGATCTGTTTCGTTAAATGGATTGCGATACGTATAAGGACTCGGAAGATGAAAACAGCCTGGAAGCAAAGGTTCGTAATTTATCCGGAACCGGTTGTTGCCATTGACAGAGGCGCCTCCAAAGTGCGTACCGTGATAGCCTTTTTTTAACGAAATAAACTTTGTCCGCCCAGGTTCGCCGCGCAACCTGTGATACTGACGAGCGAGGCGAAGCGATGTCTCAACAGCGTCTGACCCGCCAGATGTGAAGAACACCCGCGACATGCCATCGGCGCCAAACATTTCCCTCACAGCCAGCGATGCTTCGATGGCTGGTCCATTAGTTGTACCTGCAAAGCTCGAATAATAGGGTAGCTCATAAACTTGGTTGGCAATGGCATCTTTAACAGCAGTATTGGAGTACCCTAAATTGACACACCAAAGGCCTCCGACGGCATCGATCGCTGTGTGCCCATCCGTATCAATAATAGATGAGTTTTTTGCTGACACGATAACTTTGGGTGGATTGGCCAGCGAATCTGCTGGATGTCCCATGGGGTGCCAAAGATGCTTGGCATTATTTTCCTTTATAAAATTATCGTCTTTCATGGCATCACCTAACTTTGAGAATTTGATCAAAAGTAATCTGTATGCCTTGGCTGTGTCCAGTAAATTACGTCCTATGCGCTAAGGTTTTTGACGCGCATGCAAGGGTTTGCATTAGTGGCATGCTTAGAGCGGTGTCATCACCATAGACAGCGGCCAAGAGTGCGTGTAATCAACCAATCTATGAACAAAACAAAGCAAGATCCCAACTACAAGGTTATCGCAGAAAGCCGCCGCGCGCGGTTTGATTATGCGATTGAGGAAGATTTGGAATGTGGTGTTCTTCTCTTGGGTTCAGAGGTTAAGTCCCTACGTGTAAACGGTGCTAATATCGCTGAAAGTTACGCCGCTGTGGAGAAGGGTGAACTATGGATGGTCAACTCATATGTTGCACCTTATGAACAGGCGCGGACCTTTGGCCATGAAGAGCGCCGCAGGCGCAAACTTTTGGTAAGCAAGCGCGAGCTTGCCAAGCTATGGTCTGAAACTCAACGTAAGGGTCTGACGTTGGTTCCATTGGTCTTGTATTTTAATCATCGCGGTAAAGTTAAGCTAAAGATTGGTGTTGGCAAAGGTAAAAAGGCCCATGACAAACGTGCGGATCAGGCCAAGCGCGATTGGGGTCGGCAAAAGCAAAGACTTCTGCGGCATGCTGATTGAGCATAATGACCTCCTCAATTTGCAATAAAAGCTGTAAATTGTCATTGCTGGCCTTGTCATCGAATAGTCTCGATAGTAATCAGAATACAGTTCTTCAAGGGAGGCCCGAATGGCTATGGATGATCCCAAAATGCTTGTTTCTACAAAATGGTTGGCGGCACACTTATCTGATCCAGACTTAAGAGTTCTGGATGCCTCTTGGTATCTTCCGGATATGAAACGCGATCCAAGGGCTGAATACGAGGAAGACCATATTCCTGGTGCCCGTTTTTTCGATATTGATGAGATCAGTGACAAAGCTTCAGATTTGCCTCATATGGTTCCTCCAGTTGAAAAATTTATTTCTCGGATGCGCGCCATGGGTGTTGGTGATGGTCATCAAATCGTGATCTACGATGGAGCTGGCTTGTTTTCTTCTGCGCGGGTTTGGTGGTTGTTTAAGCTGATGGGGCAAAATGATGTTGCCGTTCTGGACGGTGGACTTCCCAAATGGAAGGCAGAAGGTCATCCGACTGAGGATATGGCCCCGCTTGTACGCGATAGGCATATGATGGTGCGCCGTCAAACCCACATGGTCAAAGATGTAACGCAAGTTTCGTCTGCTTCGAAGCTTGGCGACTATGAAATTATAGATGCAAGATCTCCGGCACGGTTTAAGGGCGAAGTGCGCGAACCGCGTGAGGGTTTAAGATCTGGCCACATCCCCGGATCTAAAAATCTATTCTTTCAAGCCCTTCTCAATAAAGATGGTACAATGAAAGATGCTACAGCCATCAAGTTAGTGTTTGAAGATGCTGGGATCAATCTTGATAAGCCGGCGATTACGACCTGTGGCTCTGGCGTCACGGCGGCTATTCTGAGCCTTGGTCTAAGCTTGATCGGGAAAACGGATCATGCGCTTTATGACGGTAGCTGGACGGAGTGGGGCCAGTTTCCAACCCTGCCTATTGAAACTGGAGTTACGTGATGTTTAGCAATCTAAAAGAACAGCCTGCAGATAAAATTCTTTCGTTGGTGCAGCGTTTTAAAGAAGATCCCCGCTCTGATAAAATTGATCTTGGCGTTGGCGTTTATAAAGATTCTAACGGCCTGACACCGATTATGCGTTCTGTCAAAGCGGCTGAAAAGACGCTTTGGGAAAATCAGGAGACCAAAAGCTATGTTAGCTTGGTCGGCGATATCGCATTTTCGGACGTGATGGTTGATCTGCTTTTGGGGGATGCGGTGCCGCGGGATGGGGTCGCGGCTGCCGCAACACCGGGTGGGACAGGCGCTGTTAGACAGGGGTTCGAACTCGTTCAAATGGCAAATGCGAAGGCGCGTGTTTTTGTTTCTGATCCGACATGGCCGAACCATTTGTCGATTCTAAAACACTTGGGCATTGAAATGGTGCCATATCGTTATTTTGACAGCGCCACGGGTGGTGTGAACTATTCAGATATGCTTGAGGACCTGGCCACAGCAAAGCCTGGGGATATCGTTTTGCTTCATGGGTGCTGTCACAACCCGACAGGCGCAAATATGAATATTTCTCAATGGCAAGATGTGATTGACGTTCTGTTGAAAACTGGTGCAACGCCAATGATTGATATTGCTTATCAAGGCTTTGGTGATGGGCTTGACGCCGACGCGGCACCAACCCGACTGGTCGCCTCATCTGTTCCTGAATGTATCATTGCATCAAGTTGTTCGAAGAATTTTGGGATTTACCGCGAACGGACCGGTATACTGATGGTAACTCTGCAAGATAAATCCATGCTGGCCATAAATCAGGGCACGTTGGCCTATCTTAATCGACAGAACTTTTCCTTTCCTCCAGATCACGGGGCCCGCTTGGTTACCATGATCCTTGGCGATTCTAATTTGCGTCAAGACTGGCAAAACGAGCTTGAAGCAATACGGATTTCAATGCTGGATTTGCGTGAGCAACTGGTCACGGTATTGCAAAGCGCATCTGGGTCAGATCGGTTTGGATTTTTGGGGGAACATCGCGGTATGTTCTCGCGTCTTGGAACAACCTCGGACAAAGTTGATTTGTTGCGCGAGAAACACGGTATTTACATGGTTGGCGACAGTCGTTTGAATATTGCAGGTCTGAACGCCAAAACCGTTCCTATTTTGGCTCATGCGATTATTGATTGTGGTATTTGATAATTTTTTAAACGCTCAAAGTAGCTGAAACGGCTTTCTTCCAACGTTGATACTTCACGTCACTCTGTGATGTCTCCATATCTGGTGTGAAACTCCAGTCTAAGGCCCAGTTTTTAGAAAATTCGCTTTGGTCGGGATAAACCCCTGACTTCATACCAGCCAGCCATGCGGCCCCCAAGGCCGTTGTTTCCAAAACTTTGGGACGGTCTACTGGAGCCTGCAAAATATTTGACAGAAATTGCATAGACCAGTTATTTGCGGTCATGCCGCCATCGACCCTCAATACGGCCCCCTTGGTACTTTCTGGCCAGTCGGCATGCATGGCCTCAAGTAGATCGCGGGTTTGATATCCAACACTTTCTAAGGCAGCTTTGGCAAATTCTGCGGGGCCCGAATTGCGGGCCAATCCGTATACGGCCCCGCGGCAGTCGGCATTCCAATAAGGGGCTCCAAGACCTGTAAAGGCTGGGACAAGTATCAAATCCTGTGTCGCGTCTGCTTGGCTTGCCAGTGTTTGAGTTTCGCTCGCATTCTCAATGATCCCAAGCCCATCGCGCAGCCATTGCACAACGGCACCGGCCATAAAGATTGACCCTTCCAATGCATAGGTTGGAACACCGTCCAATTGATAGGCAATTGTGGTCAACATGCGGTTCTTTGAAATTACTGGGCTTGATCCGGTATTAAGTAAAGCAAAACAGCCCGTTCCATAGGTGGATTTCAGCATACCACTTTTAAAACAGGCCTGTCCAACCGTTGCCGCCTGTTGATCGCCTGCTGCGCCAAGGATGGGGAGTGGGGATCCAAATAGGTCCGGTTGCGTGTGCCCAAAGTCTGCAGCACAATCCCTGACGTTTGGTAGCATGTTAATTGGTATATTGAGTAACTTGCAAATATCCGAACTCCAAACGCCTTTGTTAATATCGTATAGTAGCGTTCTGGCGGCATTGGTGGCGTCCGTCGCATGTACAGCACCACCCGTCAGCTTCCAAATGAGAAAACTATCGACGGTTCCAAAAAGCAAATCCCCATTTTCCGCGCGCGCGCGCGCGCCCTCGACATTGTCCAAAAGCCACTTGAGTTTTGTTGCTGAGAAATAGGGATCTAGGAGAAGACCAGTTTGACCCGTGATCATTGGTTCGTGCCCTGCATCGCGCAAGTCTTCGCACATTTTGGAAGTTCTACGATCCTGCCAAACAATGGCCCGATGAATTGGCTCGCTAGTTTTCTTATCCCAGACTATTGTCGTCTCACGTTGGTTGGTAATACCGATGGCAGCGATATCTATGCTTCCAAGCCCTGATTTTTCAATAGCTTGGTGGCATGTTCGCACTGTGGTGGACCACAGATCTGAAACTTCATGCTCGACCCAGCCACTTTTGGGGAAATGTTGAGTAAATTCTTCTTGCGCTGTTGCTACAGGATGCATGTCTGGATCAAATATAATAGCTCTGCTTGAGGTTGTTCCTTGATCTATTGC
Source organism: Paracoccaceae bacterium (assembly GCA_028150825.1). GTDB lineage: Bacteria > Pseudomonadota > Alphaproteobacteria > Rhodobacterales > Rhodobacteraceae > LFER01. The sequence continues at coordinate 7,389 of JAOGIM010000037.1, read as the reverse complement.
AAGAATATGAGCCATAGGGGTTCCTTTAAATCTATTATATCAATGTTAGTTTGTTGCCTTTTTCCGCTCAATGCAAAGTTTTTATCTTTCCATAACTCAGCGTAATAGTAGCAGCCCGTTAGGCCGGCCCCTTTCCAATCAAGATAACGTGCGGGAAGACTTTAGCTCAAGGCGTCGCTGATGAAGAACTGGTTCCGTGTAGCCAGATGGTTGACTACGGCCTTTAAAAACGAGGTCACACGCAGCCTGAAAGGCAATGCCGCTATAACTAGGCGCCATAGCAATGTAAGTTGGGTCAGATGCATTTTGTTGATCTACCACGCCAGCCATTTTTTCCATCGCAGCCATCACGTCTTGTTGGCTTACAACCTCATGATGCAGCCAGTTGGCCAAGTGTTGAGAACTGATCCGACAGGTGGCGCGGTCTTCCATCAGGCCGATATCATTTATGTCAGGTACTTTTGAACATCCCACACCATGATCGATCCAGCGCACAACATACCCAAGTATCCCCTGCGCGTTGTTTTCCACTTCGAGTATTATCTGATCTTTCGACCATTTCTGATAGGTGGCCAATGGGATATCCAAAAGTGTATCTACATAAGCGCGCCGGCCTCCTTTTTTGAGGTTTTTTTGGACTGCAAACACGTCCACCATGTGATAGTGAAGTGCATGCAGTGTTGCAGCCGTGGGCGAGGGCACCCAAGCGCAGTTTGCACCAGATTTTGGATGTTCAATCTTTTGTTCAAGCATCGAGGACATCAGGTCTGGCATTGCCCACATACCTTTCCCGATCTGCGCTTTACCTGATAGACCACACTCAAGGCCAATATCAACATTTTGGTTTTCGTAGCCAATGATCCAGCTTTTCCGTTTGATAAAGTCTTTTCGGCTGAAGGGTCCTGCCTCCATACTGGTATGAATCTCATCTCCTGTACGATCCAGAAACCCTGTATTAATAAAGGCGATGCGGTTGTCGGCTGCACGAATGCATTCCTTCAGGTTCACGCTTGTACGGCGTTCTTCGTCCATCACGCCTATTTTGACTGTGTGTTGCGGCAGGCCAAGAAACTCTTCGACTTTTTCGAAAATCTCGTCGGCAAAGGCAACTTCGTCTGGCCCATGCATTTTAGGTTTCACAATGTAGATAGATCCTTCTACAGAATTCCCACCAGCACGTTTGAGATCATGCATTCCGATTAACGTGGTCACAGCGGCATCCAACAGGCCCTCTGGAATTTCATAGCCATCACCGTCTAAAATAGCTGGATTTGTCATCAGGTGACCGACGTTTCTGATCCATAACAGAGCCCGGCCTTTGAGAGTAATCTCAGTCCCATTGGCGCTCGTGTAAGTGCGATCTGGATTTAACTTCCGTGTCAGGCTTTTACCACCCTTTTCAAAGGTCTCTTCAAGGTCCCCTTTCATCAAGCCAAGCCAGTTTTCATATGCACTAATTTTATCAGTCGCATCCACGCAGGCAACAGAATCCTCGCAATCCATAATCGCAGAAACCGCACTTTCGACTTGGACATCAGCCAACAAAGCTTGGTCTCTACTGCCAATTGGATGTGCTCTGTTGAAGACAAGTTCGACATGCAGGGCGTTGTTGCAAAGGACAACGGCATCTGGGGCTTTTGCATTTCCGCGATATCCGATAAATTTCTCGGTTTGGGCAAGGGGGCAATCATCAATCATCAACTTTCCATCTTGCACGTAATAGCGGTGCGCATCAGCGTGACTGGCTCCGACAATGGGAAAGGCTGTGTCAAGAAATACCCGAGCTCGGGCTACGACCCGTGCGCCGTGGCCACGATCATAGCCGCCCTTTGGCGCAGGATTGCCCATAGCGTCAGTGCCATAAAGGCAATCGTAAAGACTACCCCACCGGGCATTGGCCGCGTTGAGGGCGTAGCGCGCATTGGTCACTGGCACGACAAGTTGTGGTCCGGGAATAGTCGCGATCTCGGGATCAACGTTTTTGGTTTTGATTTCAAAATCTGGGCCCTCCTGGACGAGATAACCTATTACTTTGAGAAACTCTTTATAAGTCTCATGGCCGTGAGGTTGATTGCGTTGTCTTATATGCCATTGGTCGATCTTGCCTTGTAACTCTGATCGATGTGCGAGAAGCGCCTTATTTTTTGGTCCAAGTTCATTGACTAAATCGGCTAGCCCCTGCCAAAATACAGTTGTGGAAACACCTGTTCCTGGCAGTGCCTTTTGTTCAATGAATTGAATAAGCGTTTGTGCGACTTGCAGACCGTTTCTAAGGTTGTATTCAGTCAAGCCAAGAGCTCCATAATGTGGTTTAATGCAAAAAGAAAATCACTATCGATGGTTTTCACCACCTTCACAACTGCAAAAGTAAAGATTTTGCAAAGTTTGGCATAGAAAGCCTTTGCCACAATACATGTGTGATCCTGGGCCGGATTTAAATGCTGGCGCTTCGGCATTTGGGTGTTAGGTTCCAATAGTTTTTGATAAGAATTAAGGAATTAATAATATGCTGGCCATGTCTTGGTTATGATGAAAGGAAAAACTATGTCTGATTATGTTGCACTTTTAGGCACCAAAGGTGGACCTGCAATCAGGCCTGGATCGACAATGCCAACATCTAATCTTTTGTGTCTTAATGGGCGGCATATTGTTGTTGATTGTGGTTTGGGTGTATCGCGAGGACTCGTCGATCAAGGGATGGCTCTTAAAGATCTAAGTTTGATTTTCATCACGCACTTACATTCTGACCACTATCTGGAGCTTGGGCCACTTTTACACACAGCTTGGACGGCTGGGCTAAATAGCTTAGTTGATGTTTACGGTCCTGCTGACCTGGATCGACACTGGACGGGTTTTCTGACTTCGATGCAGAGTGACATTGATCTGCGAATTGAAGATGAAGGGCGTCCTGATATCCGTGATCTAGTGGTGTTTCATGTGATAGATGAAACCGATGTTGTGACGCTTGGTGATATGCATGTCACTTCTTTTCGCAATACTCATCCGCCGCTAACTGACACTTTTGCCCTGTCTTTCAAAACGGACAAAACGCATGTCGTGTTCGGCGGTGATACAACTTATATGCTTGAACTGGCAGAGTTTGCTAAAGGTGCGGACTTGCTCATTCATGAGGCCATGTTGGAGGCCGGTATACTGCCTTTAGTGGCGCGTATCGCCAACGGTGATGATCGGTTGCTCAAGCATTTATATGCCTCACATACCCCTGCAGCCGATGCGGCAAAGATCGCAACTTTGGCCGGTGTAAAGGCACTGGCACTTAATCATTTAATCCCTTCGGATGATCCAAATTTCACTGCCAACCATTGGCGACAAGCCGTTGAGCCGGAATGGCCTGGGCCATTCTATCTGGGCTCGGATGGATTACGTATCGAACTGAACTAGAACTCTCGCCAACTGTGTTGTCCGGTGCACAAAAGGATCAATGGTTTTATAAAGAAAAGGTCTTTGACCCGATACTTTTAACGACGCCTTTTGATGCCGATGAAGATGCTTTTGTTTTGTCAAATGGAACTGACTATAGTCTTACAGCTTAAGCATGGACGAACTCTTTAAGCTGGGCGCATCAGATGGTTGTGGGACTTCAGGCTGGCGTGGTGCAGATCAATGCGATAGGACTTATCAATAATACTGCTCTGTTGCGAGGCGTCGAACGGTTAAGAAATGGAGTCGACAAATCGCTTCATTCTTTTGATAAATCTACAACGCCCAAGACGGTGCAAATACATCTCTGAAACACAGTTAAGTATTTTGTTAGGCGGCATACTATGACCAAACCAACTTTGCTCTTCATATCGATAGGCGAACTTGCGACCCATCTCTTAGAGGTCGTAGCAAGAACTGACATATTTAGCACTATTGTGGTCGCAAGCAGAGATTTTGAAAAGGCCCAAAAAAGGGTCAACAACGCTGTATTAGGTGCCGGGATCGAGGGGCATTTCCCACGTGTAATTGCAGAGCAGTTAGATGTTCACGGTAATGATTTTTCTGCGCGACTAAGAGAGATAAACCCGGATTTCATTTTCTCGGCTCCCTCGCTATTGCCGTGGTGGAAATTAGCGCCAAGTGGGATTGATATTCCGTTTGCAGGTTATACTGCACTTCACCTGTCACTTATGCAGAAGTTTCGAAACCAAATCTCCAAGGCCAATGTTAATTCTGTCTGGATTGGAGCTTCGTTTCCGGATGTGATAAACGCCATGCTGAACCGGACAGGGTTTGGCCCAGACTTTGGTATTGGCAATGTCCAAGAACCAATTGCAAAAATTCAAATAGGTGTTGGTCGCCTACTGAACTGTGCTCCAAACGATGTTGACGTAAAGCTAGTCGCACAACATGCATTTGAGTATTTTGTTTTAAATGATCACGCACCAGAGCAGTTGCCTCCTTATTTGCTCAAAGTGACTTTGGCGGGCAAAGATGTTACGCAAATTGCCAAAAATGTTTTACGCGAGGCTTTTCCGTTTCCTTATGATTTACATTTTAACCGAGTTACGGCGTCATCAGCCCTTGTTGCACTGCAGGCTCTTACTGGGGAAACGGAAAAATCAATTCATTTGCCGGGCATCGGTACTCTCGTTGGGGGGTATCCCGTACGTGCCAGTAAGTCGGGTATTATGATTGATCTTCCAGATGAATGGTCTTTAAAACAGGCCATTGAGGTTAATGAAGCCTCCTTAAAGTGGGATGGTATTGACGAGATGGCACAGGATGGGACTATTGTTTTTACAGCCAAAACACAGGTGGCACTGCATAAGCTACTTGGAAAAAATATTGAGACGCTTTCGACGGAAATAGCACAAGATCAGGCCAACGATCTTTTGAATGCTTTGAGATAAACACATTATAAATAGGATAAGACATGCAACATAAACAATCTGAGGGTCTATTTGAGCGCGCAATGGACGTATTAGTAGAAGGTTGTAGCTCTGCGTCGCGCGGGCCGATGAATTATAAGCCTTTTCCGCCTTATATTCGAAAGGGTCAGGGTTCTCGGGTCTGGGATGTGGATGGCAATGAATATATCGATTGGCAACTTTCGTTTGGCTGCCTGCCAATGGGCCATGCTCATCCGAAAATTGTCGACGTCATTCAGCGAGAAGTTGCTGGGGGTACCCACTTTGCCACAGCCCTTGAGGTCGAAGTGGAGACTGCAGAATTAATGGTTAAAATGCTGCCTCATGTGGATAAAGTGCGTTTTGCCAATACAGGTACAGAAGCCTGTATGACCGGTGTTAGAATGGCACGCGGCATTACCGGTAAGCGTAAAATCCTCAAATTTGAGGGCCATTATCATGGCTGGTATGATGGCTTATTGGTAAGCTCTAATCCACAGTATGTCACATCGCTTGGTCATCCAAATGATCCCGTGCGCATTCCTGACAGCTCTGGTCTAACGCCGGGTTCATGGGAGGATACTTTGGTCTGTGTCTGGAACAATGTGGATGCCTTGGAGAGAGTATTGCGCTCTAACGGCCATGAGATCGCCTGTGTCGTGATGGAAGGTGTGATGTCAAATATGGGTGTCATTCCACCAAAGCCGGGTTATTTAAAAGCAGTAGAAGACCTCTGTAAGGCGTTTGGTGTCTTATTTTACCTAGATGAAACGGTCACTGGGTTTCGGCTTGCACCGGGTGGTGTGGCCGAACTATATGGGTTAAATCCTGATATCGTCACTTATGGCAAAGCTCTGGGCCAAGGCTTTCCGATCGCGGCCATCGCAGGTCCCGATCATATCATGGAAAGCATCGAATATGGTAAGGTTTTACACTATGGAAGCCACAATGCCCCACGTTTAGGCTTGTTTGCGACTAAAACCATGCTTGAGGAAATGAGCCGGGATAATTACGCGGGATATAAAAAGATGTCTGAAATTGGCGATCAAATGACCAAACGTTTAAACCAAGCTGCGGCCGATACAGGGCAGAATATGCGTGTTCAAAATATTGGGTCAATGTTCCACCCGGTCTTTACTGATCTTGACGAAGTTACAAATTATCGGGATTTCTGCCAAACAGTTGATTTGGCAAAATATGCTGAATTTTCCCAAAAAATGAGGGATCAAGGGATCTTCTTTTCAGGCAATAAAATTCTACATAATCTAAGCTGTACCGAACATACCCAGGCCGATATTGACGCTTCGATCGAGGCTGCGGGAAATGCCTTGGAGCAAATGTCGAAAAAGACATGCGGATGAGTTTGTATTTTCCAGATATCAATATCAAAGTGGCGCGAGGTACGAGTTCGAGCAGGGGCATATGGTCTATTGGCCCTTCCGAGTGTCGGCTATTTACATAACCCCCCTAGGTCCAAAAAGGCATATGATATGAAGATTGATACTTTTGGCGTCGAAATGTGGATGAACGAATGGGAGACAAAATGCGAGCTCAACTTGGCTGAAACTTGCGTGGAGAGCTTAACAATAGGTGAACTACTTGAGATCACGGGCCGTAACGAAGCCGATTTGTCTTCTCTTCTCCCGATTAAAATGGCCTATGGCGAAATCAAAGGTTCGGACCGTCTTCGAAATGCAGCTGCGGCTCTTTACGACAAACAAAGTTACAAAAATATTTTGATCACCCATGGTACAATTGGTGCAAATATGTTGGTCCATAAAACTCTGGTCGAACCTGGAGATAGGGTGATCTCGATTGTGCCAACTTATCAGCAACATTATTCCATCCCCAAAAGCATTGGTGCGGAGATCGACTTTTTGCATCTGCGGGAAGATTTGGGCTGGCTCCCGGATCTGGATGCCTTGAAAAAAAATGTGGCGTGTGGAGCAAAGTTGATTGTCCTGACAAACCCCAATAATCCTACAGGGGCACTCATCCCACATGAAATGTTAGAGGAAATTGCCAATATTGCCCGCGATGCTGGTGCTTGGGTGCTTTGCGACGAAGTTTACCGTGGAACTGACCAGCAGGGTCAAGGCATAACAACATCCATGGCTGATATTTATGAAAAAGGGATCAGTACGGCAGGGATGTCCAAGGCCTATAGTCTTGCAGGGCTGAGGCTGGGTTGGATTGCCGCACCTGATGAGTTGATCGAGGAGGTGATGATCCACCGAGATTACGACACGATCAGCGTGGGTGTGATCGACGATCATTTTGCCACTATTGCTCTAGAAAATTGCGATCGCTTGCTTGAGCGCTCGCGCAGCATTACGCGCGGAAACTTGGCGCATCTGGCAACTTGGATCGCAGGGGAACCCAAATTATCGTGGATAAAACCGGGATCTGGAACAACTGCGCTAGTCAAGCTAGGTTTAGAAATGGCGTCTTATGATTTTTGTATAGCACTTCTGCAGGAAACAGGTGTGATGTTTACACCAGGGTCTGCGCTGGGCATGGAGGGATATGTCAGGAT
>JAOGIM010000036.1 GCA_028150825.1 Paracoccaceae bacterium | reverse complement strand
TGGTTGGCTACAGCAAACATATGGAAGCAAATGAAGTACAAACACTCAAAAACCTCAGAGCTTGTCGTAAAATTCTTGAAGGCCTTTTTAAACAACATGGCGGCAGAACATTTAATACGGCTGGAGACTCAGTCCTTGGTGAGTTCTCTAGTGCCGTCTCTGCAGTTGTATGTGCATCAGAGTTTCAGGACTTAATTAAAGAAAGAAATCAATCTGGAGACAATAGTCTTAAAATGGAATTCCGTATCGGAATAAATATGGGAGATGTCGTGCAAGAAAAAGGCAACTTATATGGAGAAGGCGTAAACATTGCCGCAAGGCTTGAAGCACTGTCCCAACCAAACGGCATCTGTCTTTCAAAAAATGTACATGACTTAGTTAATTCCAGGACAAATTTTTTCTTCAATGATCTGGGCGAACAAAAAGTAAAGAACACTGTCTTGCATGCATTTGATGTTCACTCTGAAGGAGACCAAAAAGTTAGAAGAAGAGTAAACCAGTTCAACACAAAATCGTTTTTCACATTAAAACCGACTTGGTTTATTTCTATAGCCTTAATTATAATGATTTTAGGCACTTATTTTGCTTTAGATACAAACAAAGAATTTACTAGAAGCGAAAATATCGTAATAGCTGTAATGCCTTTTATTAATAAAGCAGATACATCTCAAGACTATTTCGTAGATGGGGTAACCGAAGATTTAAATATTGATCTTTCAAAAATTGGAGAGATTTCCGTTATTTCCAACAACTCAGCTTTCCAATTTAAAGGTGAAAAATTCATTGATGTGGATGCTGCTAAAACATTAGGTGCAGACTTTCTATTGAAAGGCAGCATTCGCAAAACTGAAAACGACCTTAGATTAAATGTCGAACTAATTGATGGATCAAATGGCAATATAGTTTGGGCCGAAAAATTCAATAAGAAACCTAATAAAATTTTAGAAATTGAAGACGAAGTTATTTTAGGTGTAGCAGATCATTTGTCTATAGAGCTTCAAGACAAAGAAACAAAAGCGATCAAAAAACAAAGCACGGCCAATTTGATATCATATGATCTATATAAAAAAGGCTTGGCCGCAAATGACCGTGAAACAGCTAGAAGGCTTTATAAACAGGCTATTGAATTGGATCCAAACTTTGGAAGGGCATATGCTTCTTTATCAATAAATATCTCAACAGAAATCATAAGTCCCCAAGGATCTTCTTTAAGCAAAATAGAAGCAAAACTTTTAAGAGATGAAGCACTTAAATACGCAAAATTTGCGCAAGAATTATCTCCGAATGAAGCCATTGGATATTTTTCTTCTGCTTTAGCTTATAACCTAGCGAAAGAGTTTGAAGAAGCAAAACAAGTATTAAAAAAAGCATTGGAAGTAGATCCTGACGATACCCTAGCGCTGATCCTTGATGGAACGATAAAAGTTAACCAAGGTTTATATGAGGATGGATTAGCAGCTTTAAATTCTGTCAAGAAATTAGATCCACTTTTCCCTGCTCTTCTTTTGGTTGCTGAAGCACAAGGCAACATTGCTTTGGGGAGGTATGAAATGGCATTTGGTCTTGCTGAGCAACATTTACAAAGAAACCCTGAAAGCTCTCAAGCAATGCTTAATTATATTACAGCAGCATGGAATTTGGAAATGTATGATGATGCATTGTGGCAGTATGAAGAAGTTAAATTGCGTGCATCTAATATAGGCTTATCTATATTTGAATATATTAAGAAGCAAGCTTGGGACCCAAAAGTTAAGAAAGTTATTCAAAAGACAATTGAAACCATAGAAAATCAATAAGTTTTAAGACCCTAATATTGAAGCCACACCCCCTATACCCGTTATATATACTTGGACTTTGCCAATGGGGTGTGGCTGAGTTTTGTAAATGACTGTGGAGATTAGAATGTTGTAAGTGTTTAAAAAACGTCTGAGTAATGTATATAAGATTAGACTAGAGGTCTCTTACCTAGTATACTTAAACCAGTCTAATATCCCTTATCCAATTAATAAATAATAATAATAAAGGAGAACTAATGGCTTCAAGTGTCACTGACATTTCCATTCCTGATCTAAATTTAATGAATGCCAGACCTTTAGACGTGCATAGATAGTCCGAGAATCCTGAAGTAAATGACTTTGTTAATGATATTTATCTTATTCTTAAATCAATTAAAGGACATGAGAGCACTGGCAAGAAGTTGGTAAAAGTTCTGCTGCTGGATCTATATATAGCTTGGTGTGGTGACCCCTCTTTAAAGATTATGTTCAGCAGGGATAACAACACTTATAAGTCCAGATTCAGATATAGTGAACTCCACATAGGCAAAACGATCATTGGTATTGTTGATACTCTAGTTTCTGAAGGCATTATCTGTGAGCAAAAAGGTTTCAATGACAGGGTGAGTGGTATTGGCTTTCAGTCTCGTCTCTGGGCTTCTGAATGGCTGCAAGAACGTTTTAAACAAGCCAAGTTCAGTCAGTTTGCAATAGAGCCTCACGAAGATCGAGAGACAGTCATACTACGTAATGGTGATAAAGATCCTGAAGAATATCAGGATACAACAGAAACCCTGCGAATGAGACAAGTCTTGAGCGGCTATAATCAACTGCTCTCCAATACCCATATCGATATTTATGATCTTGAAACACCAGTGTTGGAAATTGGTTCTGGTACAAAGATAATGAGGCTTCAGATCAATCAGCAGGATAAGTTTGTCAGACGTGTCTTTATTAATGGAAGATGGAACCAAGGTGGAAGTTTCTATGGAGGGTGGTGGCAGAGGTGTCCCAAGGGATACCGCAAGAAGATCATGATGGACGGGATCATGACAGCTGAGATTGATTTCTCAGGTCTTAATATAGTCATTCTATATGCCCAAGAAGGCATCAATTTCTGGGCAGAGATAAACCAAGACCCCTATCAGCTGAATGGTATGAACGATATTTATCCAGATATTAATATAAAAGATGCTGCAAAGCTCCTGATGCTGACAGCCATTAATGCAGAGGATGATCTTTCCGCATACCAAGCATTTAGGTTTCAAGCAGAGAAAGGTTCTGCTAAGAAGAGAATGACCAACGAGCAGCTAAGCTCAATGCTGAATGACCTAAAGAAAAAACATGACCCTATTGCCAACATACTAGCATCAGGGGCTGGAATAGACCTGATGTACGTGGATAGCCAAATTACTGAAGATCTTATCAGCACATTCACACACAATTACAAATGTCCAATCCTGACAGTACACGACAGCTATATCGTTCCCTTTGGTTATGATCATTTTTTGAAAAAGGAGATGCAGGCTGCCTTTGAGAAGGTTACAGGAATATCTGGCTCTGTTGTGAATCATGCCACGGAATATTTTGATAAGATTGAGCAAGAGCCACCTTCTGATGTTCCACCAACACACCATAATCATTATGCTAATCCACCAAGCCAGAGGCATCTTAAAGAATTGGACTTATTCAGGGAATTTAAAGATAAACCTGATCCAGAACCTTGGGTGGCTGATTGGACTTATGTTTATTGATCCAACGGGAATTATGATTTACCTCTGTCTTTAATTTATTCAAATAATAGAAAGCCGCCATCTTGGAACTGACGATAGATCAAGCTCTACAAAAGGGCATTAAGGCTCATAAAGCTGGACAGGTTCAAGAAGCAGATCGTCTTTATACAGCTATTTTAAAAGCCCAGCCTAAACATCCTGATGCTAATCATAATATGGGTGTCCTGGCTGTTGGGGTTGGTAAGGTTCAAGAGGCACTACCATTCTTCAAAACTGCATTGAAAACAAATCCTAGTATCGAACAATTCTGGCTCAGCTATATTGATGCTTTGATAAAAGTGGATAGATTAGCAGATGCTAGAGTTCTATTAGATCAAGCTTATGAGAAAGGTATTAGAGGGGATTTATTTAATACGCTTGAGCAGAGGCTAAAAGGCACACAGCAAAGTGTAAGTATCACTTCGAACTGTGAAGACCCACCGCAAGATCAACTGCAGTTGATTATTAACCTTCGCAATAACGGTTGTTACGAAGAAGTTTTAGTTTCTGTTAACAAAATGTTAAAGATCTTTCCTCGATCAGCAATTTTATGTAGTATTATCGGAGCCACTAACGCAGATTTGGGAAACTTTAATGAAGCTATAAAACACTATAAGCAAGCACTTGAGGTTAGGCCTGACTATGCTGATGTCTATAATAATATGGGGGTAGCTTTCAAACTTAATGGCGGTTTAGAAAAAGCAATAAGCAGCTACAAAAAAGCTATCGAAATTCAACCTAATCATGCCGATGCATACAGCAATATGGGAAGCGCCCTAGCGGAAGTGGGGAAATTAGAAGAAGCAATAGATTGTTGCGAGAGAGCCTTGAGTATTAACCCTGACCATGCTGATGCTCACAACAACTTAGGCGTGGCTTTAATGCAAAAGGGTGAAGTAACCTCAGCCATTGAAAATTACAAAAAAGCTATTAGGCTAAAACCAGGCTTTGCAGAAACTTATAATTCCATGGGTGTTGCCCTAAATGAATTGGGTAAATTAGATGCTGCCATAGATAGCTTTAAGAAGGCTTTAGATTTTAAGGATGATTACGCCGATGCTTTCAACAATATGGGGAATGCACTAAAAGGAAAAGGTCTAATTAAGGCAGCTGTTGAAAGCTATAAGAGGGCAATAGAGATCCAGCCTGACCATGCTGATGCTTATAATAACATGGGTGCAGCAATAGAGATTGAAGGCGATGTGGAACGAGCTGTTGATTGTTATTTGCGTGCAATAACGATTAAACCTAGTAGCAGAACCGCTTTTAAAAACATGGCGAATGCGTTAAGCGGAGTGCTTTTTTTTAAACCAAATCCGATAATTCAAGATTTAATTATTTCAATGATTAATCGAAAAACTTTAATACGACCCAAAGATATTTCCAACGCTGCAGTTAGCCTATTAAAATTTGATCCTATCGTCAAAACAGTTTTTGATACTCATGCCGCTGGCCTTTTGAAATCAGACCTTAAAAAGGTTTTGCCCACCCTGGGCAAGGTACCACTTTTGCTAAAATTAATGGGTGTTTGTCCTCTAGCTGACTTGGAATTGGAAAGTGTTTTAACGGAAATTCGATCTGGCATGTTGTTTATTGTTTCAGAGCTAGGCACTTCTCCAGATGTCTTACAGTTTCAATCTGCATTAGCACTTCAATGCTTCACAAATGAATACATTTATAACCAATCTGATATTGAAACTAAAGCACTTGAGACACTGGGAAATTTAGTCGAGAAGAAGCTTTTGGACGGAGAGCAACCGAGTAGCCAGCAAGTATTATGTTTGGCAAGTTATAAGGCATTACAAGAGTATGAATGGAAAAATAAACTTACTGTGAACAACGATATCAATCAAGTTTTTGAACAACAAATTCTAGAACCTCAGCAAGAAAGCCTGTTAAAACTTCAGATTCCAGTTTTAAACCCAATTACTGATCTGGTATCGTCTGAGGTAAGGAAACAATACGAAGCAAATCCTTACCCTAGATGGGTAAATTTAGGATTAGACTTGCCAGCCACCTCAATTAGAAAGATTACAAAAGAAGCCAATCTTAAGCTTTTGGATAATCAGATAAATGATCTTATAGCCCCAGAGATTCTAATTGCTGGATGTGGTACGGGACAACATTCCATTGGGACAGCAGCTAGATTTAGAAACTCTAAAGTCCTTGCAATTGACCTAAGTTTGGCAAGCCTGGCTTATGCCAAAAGAAAGACTGATGAGCTAGGTATTCTCAACGTAGAGTATATGCAGGCAGATATTTTGGATCTAAGGAAACTTAATAAGAACTTTGACATAATAGAAAGTGGCGGAGTATTGCACCACATGAATGATCCCTTGGCTGGATGGGAAGTATTAAGTGACTGCTTAAAACCAGGTGGTTTAATGATGATTGGTTTATACAGTGAACTCGCTAGACAGCATATCGTTGAAATACGAAGTGAAATTAAAAAGTCAAATGTTGGATCAAATGCAACCGCAATGAAATCGTTTAGAAGTTTGATAATTGCTTCAGATAAAGAGCACCACAAGAGAATTCATTATTCCAATGATTTTTATAGCTTAAGTACTTTGCGAGATCTCTTATTCCATGTCCAAGAGAAGAGATTTACTTTATTAAAAATAAAAGAGTGCCTATCTGAATTAGGTTTAGAATTTTGCGGTTTTTCAGAAAATAAAATAGTTCAGGAATATAACATAGCATGCAATAAGAAAGATGATCCATATGACTTAGACAAGTGGCAAATATTTGAAAATGCTCACCCTAATGCATTTGCAGGCATGTATCAGTTTTGGTGTCAAAAAATAGCATAAATCTTAGACCACTTACCAGAACTTATTCCTACCACAGAAATATACCAGCAGTCCCACTCATTCAATCTTCACTCCTAAGGCAATAAATTAGGAGCAAACCCATCTAACCATTGGCTAGGGATTAGGTACTATTAATTAGTTACGGCTACAGTAAAGTTATCTGCATCGATCTTTTCATTTTCTCAATCGAATACCCATGTCCATAGTTGCTGTCTATTGAACTCACAGACTTCCATCCACCAATCTGATTAATCATATCCATTGGAACCATGTTTATTGATCCAATCAGAATTTTGTTTTACCAATTTGATAATTTATTCAAATAATAGAAAGCCGCCATCTTGGAACTGACGATAGATCAAGCTCTACAAAAGGGCATTAAGGCTCATAAAGCTGGACAGGTTCAAGAAGCAGATCGTCTTTATACAGCTATTTTAAAAGCCCAGCCTAAACATCCTGATGCTAATCATAATATGGGTGTCCTGGCTGTTGGGGTTGGTAAGGTTCAAGAGGCACTACCATTCTTCAAAACTGCATTGAAAACAAATCCTAGTATCGAACAATTCTGGCTCAGCTATATTGATGCTTTGATAAAAGTGGATAGATTAGCAGATGCTAAGGAAGCATTGTATCAAGCCCTAAAAAATGGGGCTAAAGTGGATCAGTTTTTTGGACTCGAGCAACAGCTAGATGGGGTGGAGCCTTCTAAAACTGCAGTTTCGAAAAGCCAAGACCCACCTCAAGAAAAGCTACATTCTATCATAAACCGTTATAGTCAAGGACAGCTCCAACAAGCTTTGGATGAGACTTCACAACTTTTACAACAGTTTCCCAGATCAGTTATATTGAACAATATTAGTGGTGCAGCCAATGCGGGTTTAGGCTATTTGGATGCTGCTCTCGAAAACTACAAACAGGCAATATCAATCGAGCCTAATTATGCTGAGGCCTATTACAACATGGGTATTGCTCTCCAAGAACAGGGTAAGCTGGATGAGGCGATAGAGGCTTACAACAAAGCACTCGCCATCAAGCCTGATTATGCTGACGCCTACAACAACATGGGTATTGCTCTCAAAGCGCAAGGTAAGCTGGACCAGGCGATAGAGGCTTACAATAAAGCACTCGCCATCAAGCCTGATTATGCTGATGCCTATTACAACATTGGCAATGCTCTCAAAGATCAGGATAAGCTGAGAGAAGCTATAGAGGCTTTCAAGAAAGATGGTTCCAAAAAAAGTCAAATCTCTCTTTTAAAGTGTTTTTATGGACGAGATGAGCAGATCAATTTCTATGATCGATTAGACTATCTGATCAATCAAGATGAGAATAACGCTGTAATAGGATCATATATTTCTCGATCTCAAATTAGATATGGGATTTACAGGGCAAACCCGTTCTGCAACGACCCGTTAAAATACGTATTACATACTAATCTGATTAACCGCTGTGACTTTGAAAATATCTTTGTCAGAGGTGCATCACATATTCTAAGTAATGAGATAGTGCAAATTAGATCGCAATCTCTTCTAACCAACGGCATCCAAACTACGGGAAATATATTCAACCAAATAGGTGCTTTTGCAGATAAGATCGAGAACATTCTCCGCTCAGAGATTGAAAAATATCAGATAAGCTTTAAGGAAAGCCAAGAGGGTTTTATAAAGAACTGGCCGTCTAACTATGAGTTACACGGCTGGCTTGTCAGTATGAAAAGTGGGGGTAAATTAGCGGCGCATATGCATGATAAAGGCTGGATTAGCGGAAGTATTTACATAAACGTTCCGCCTAAAGTAAATCAAGATAGTGGAAATTTTGTGGTTTGTTTGGATAGCGAAAGAGACAGTCAAAGCATTGATGTAGGTACAGGAAGCCTATGTCTTTTTCCATCTTCGTTACTGCATTACACTATCCCATTCGAAGCTGATGAAAGTCGAGTAGTACTTGCATTTGATATGATTCCTAAATCTTGAACACCCACCGCCACCTATTCCTCCCAAAGAACTACTCTGGCAGTCCCACAACTCCTGTCTTCACTTCCTGGATATTAGCTGAGGTACAACCCATTTAATCTCTTGCTACAGACGAGAGGTTAATTCTGAGTTACGGCTAGAGTCAAACCAACCTCATCCATCTCCTTATCTGCCCATTGAATACCCCTGTCCATAGTTGTTGCCTACGGAACTCACAGACCTCCATCCACCAATCTGATCAATCATATCCATTGGACACTCTACAGCCCTCAGACGGTCTCTGAACGTATGTCTGAGGCTATGGGCAGTTAATCCATCAAAGTCTTTCTTTAGCCATTTGTTTAGAGCAGCAGAAGCATGATCAGCTTTGCACTTTCCATCTTTGATATACCTAGGATATAGCCACTCTCCATCTGAATGCTTGAGTGCTTGTTCCATTGCTGCTCTGGCATAACCAACCAAGGGCAAAGTTCTTTGACTACTCCTAGTCTTCAATCGTCTTGCTGGACTAGGACGAATATGGATCAGGTCATTCTCAAGGTCTATGTCTTCCAGTCTCAAGCCTACGATCTCTGCAAGTCTACAGCCTGTCTCTCCCAATAGAGGCATCAAGAGTTTGACCTGACTACCTGAGTTTATGGCTATGTCGTAGCCTTGCTTAAGCTGCTCATTGGTAAAGACACCACGTTTAAAACTATCATCTCCCTCACCTTTTATAATTAGTCTGGAGAATGGATTACGTTTGTCCAAGTCTAGTTCTGAATAGGCATAATTGAGGATGGCAGACAGGCTATTGATCCTACGTCTGATAGTAGCTGTTTTGTTCCCCCTCATTTCTAAATGACGAACAAACAGCTTTGCATCTTCTCTGGTGTACTGGCTGATGTCCCTGTCACCTGCCAATGAGATGAAGACTGCCAATGCCACTCTGGGTGGTTTCTGATTGATGTCTCTGAGTGTTAAGTACTCTTCTGCTATTTGGGATAATAAAAACGACTGAGGTGTGAAACTTTGGATTATCGACTCAATATCGACTAATGTGGTTTCAGTCGTTCCACTCCAAGACCCCTCAAGTACATTACTAAGACGTTTAGAATATGCTGCAGCTTCTACAGGACATTGTGATAGGGCTTGCCTGATATAGGAACCGTAGGTTTTGACTGCGTGTATGGGCACACGTCTATTATAATAATACCTGCCTGAACGACAGATTGTGTACTGAATGTGTGACATGACTGTACTCCTCGATGATAAAACATTAAGGAAAATCAATAAGTTATGCTGAAAGTGTGGTGCCCAGGAGAGGACTCGAACCTCCACATCGTTACCAATACTAGCACCTGAAGCTAGCGCGTCTACCAATTCCGCCACCTGGGCAGGTGGTACGAGGCTGCGGTGTAGACTTGTGTGACAATCGTGTCAACGTCAATTTGCCGCCCTTTCAAGCATCTATTATAATCTTTCTCTTTATATGTTATGTACTATAAAATTTTGTAATTTTTTTGGAGAAGCTACATGTCAAAGCTTGTCACTATATTTGGTGGATCTGGGTTTTTGGGCCGATATATTGCACGCCGCATGGCCAAACAGGGCTGGCGCGTTAAGGTGGCTGTTCGAAAGCCTAACGAGGCACTTTTCGTAAAAACTTACGGCTCTGTCGGTCAAGTAGAGCCAATATTTTGTAACATTAGAGATGATGGAATGGTGATGATGGCCCTGCAAGGTGCTGATGCCGTTGTGAATTGTATTGGGACTTTTGACAAAACGGGCAAAAATAATTTTGGGGCAATTCAATCTGAAGGTGCGGTTCGCATCGCGCGGCTCGCTGCTGCAGCGGGCATTGCAAAAATGGTTCACATCTCTTCAATCGGTGCCGATGCTGACTCAGATAGCGTTTACAGCAGTACAAAAGCCAGCGGGGAGATTGGTATTTTAAAGCATTTACCAAATTCCATTATTTTGCGGCCTTCGATTATCTTTGGATCCGAAGATCAATTTTTCAATCGCTTCGCTACAATGAGTAAGATGTCTCCCTTTCTTCCCTTGATTGGAGCTCAGACAAAGTTTCAGCCCGTCTATGTCGATGATGTAGCTTCTGCCGCGGTTAATGCGGTAACTGGTGATGTGGAGGCTGGAATTTACGAACTTGGTGGACCTGAAGTTGCGAGCTTTGAAGACCTTATGCAACGCATGTTAGATGTGATAAAGCGTCAGCGTTTACTATTAAGAATTCCCTTCTTTGCTGCCCGTATAATGGCCTGGGGATTTGATCTCTTACATCGCGCATCTTTTGGTATTTTAAAAAACGGTATTGTAACCTCTGATCAAGTCAAAAGCTTGAGGGTTGATAATATCGTTTCCGGAGCGCACAAAACATTTTCTGACCTAGAGATTGTACCTACTGCCCTAGACGCCGTGTTGCCTGAATACCTTTGGCCTTATCGCCCATCTGGTCAATTTTTCGCCATCAAAGACTCAGCTAAAAAATTTAGTAAGTAGTTTTTTTCATTATATTTTTCATAGACTTAAAAGTGGCGTAGATAGTTTATTGTGGAAAGTTATGCAGCTCTGATAATATTAATTTTTTTATAAAAAGAAGAGCTTTAAAGTTTCAAAATCCTACTATAGATATTTATCTGACCGTCGGGTTATAAAATTATACGTTTTTTCATAAGGGGCACTTCTGATGGGTTACAAAATGGTAGTGGTTGGCGCGACTGGGAATGTTGGCCGCGAGATGTTGAATATTCTAGCCGAGCGCGAATTTCCTATTGATGAAATTGAAGTACTCGCAAGTCGAAAATCTCTTGGAACAGATGTAAGCTTTGGTGAGCGAACATTAAAGACAAAAGACTTGGATACGTTCGATTTCACCGGCTGGGACATGGCGCTGTTCGCTGTGGGATCGGATGCTACAAAGACTTATGCACCACGTGCTGCGGCTAATGGATGCGTTGTCATTGATAATAGCTCGCTTTATCGCTATGACCCAGATGTTCCATTGGTGGTCCCAGAAGTAAACCCAGAAGCGGTGATGGGTTATTACAAAAAAAATATTATCGCCAATCCAAATTGCTCGACCGCTCAAATGGTAGTTGCACTTAAGCCATTGCACGACAGGTCGCCAATTAAGCGCGTCGTTGTCAGCACATATCAGTCTGTCTCAGGGGCAGGTAAAGAAGGTATGGACGAACTCTGGGATCAGACAAAGGCGATCTATAATCCAACGGACAATTGTTCAGCAAATAAATTTACCAAACAAATAGCTTTTAATGTAATTCCACATATCGATGTATTTTTGGATGACGGGTCCACTAAAGAAGAATGGAAGATGGTAGCTGAAACCAAGAAGATCATCGATAAGTCAATAAAAGTAACGGCAACCTGTGTGCGCGTGCCAGTATTCGTGGGCCACTCAGAGGCTATAAATATTGAGTTTGAAGATTTTCTAGATGAAGATGAGGCGCGTGATATTTTGCGCGAAGCACCAGGCTTAATGGTGATCGATAAACGCGAGGATGGGGGCTACGTGACGCCCGTCGAGGCGGCCGGAGATTACGCAACATTTGTGAGCCGGATCCGGCAAGATAGTACTTTGGACAATGGAATAAACCTGTGGTGCGTGTCTGATAATTTGCGAAAAGGCGCGGCGTTAAACGCTGTTCAAATCGCTGAAACACTTGGTCAGCGTGTTTTAAAGAAAGGCTAACCAAGCCAAACCGTTTTGTTCTTTGCCGAGATTCATAGCTAAAATTCGCAATTTTCCACCAAAGTATATGACTGCACTTACTTTATTGTGTAGTATTAATAAGAAAACCACGATGAACATTTTTCTCTTCAGCTCTTGTTGACGAAATTGCACAAGCACAAAATGCTAAATGACAATTGTCACGGCCGCGACGCAGGCGCTAGGGGTTGAACTGGTCTAGTGCCTTAGACACAGCATCCCCTACCTTGGGTGCCAGGCTGGTTTAACAATATGTATGATAAAAAGTTGTTGTTCTCCAAGCTAATATAATCATTAAGCGTAATGCACTTATCCAAAAAAGAACCTTTAATAGAAATTGATCTACACAAAGAACTCAAGGCTCTCTTAGTTCGCAGTTAACTTGAAAAAGTTTTCACCTATAAACTGAAAACTTCAGTCTTTACGATCTCAAAAATCAAGATAAATTCCGTAAACAATTTATCCTCCGAAAGCCACCAAAAAAAATTAAAGATTAGGAGCTGTATCATTGGAATGAGACAAATCTGTCCATTCACAATTTTATCCAAATACAGTTTTTTTAGACCTTCATCCTCTATTTCAATCCAGATAACCTGGAAATGGATCGCGTTGGTCCTTGCCCTGAAAGCTGAAAAAGTAATCTTATAGAACTCAATATTCTGAAAACGACTTTGCTTAATCTAAGCCTATAAAAAGAGTTTACGGTTCTTTTAATAAAATCTCTCAGACCTTTGTAAAATCATCCAGCTTTGGATCATAGACTGAAAGACTTCCTTCGCCAATTTCCGTCCATAGGCCATGCAGGCTTAGACGCTCAGTTTCAATTCCTAATTTCACAAACGGAAATGTCATCAGATTTTCAAGCGAAACCAATACAGCCTGCTTTTCCATATTTTCAAAAAGATTACTTTCATCTGATATGTCTTTGACAGCTTCATACCCTGGCCGCAAGATATCCATCCATCGACCAACAAAGCTACTTTTTTGTTCTAAATCAGGAGCGTTACCAGTACACATATCCACACAGCCCTTTACCCCACCGCAGTTTGAATGCCCTAGAACGATGATATGAGCCACCTGTAGCGCAGTAACTGCATATTCCACTGCCGCACTTGTCCCATGCGCTTCACCGTCCGGTTCGTAGGGTGGTACTAGATTTGCAATATTGCGGTGGATAAAAAACTCACCCTGTTCTGCACCAAAAATTGAAGTCGCGTGAACACGTGAGTCGCAGCAAGAAATAACCATTGCTCTTGGGCGCTGCCCTTCTTGTGCAAGACGCTTATACCAAGCTTTATTTTCAGAGTAATCCGTCGCAAACCAACCATGATAGCGCTGAATTAAATAGTTAGGCAAGGGCTTGGAAAATTTCATCTTGCAGTCTCAACCTTTCTTAAAAATGCATTACGGTGCTGGTAAGATGAAATCTAATCTTTTACGAGAGAGAATGCCAGTTTTGATCAATCTTTTAAGAATATCCAAATTAAAAACTTACGGAATACTATGAGAGATAGAGTAAAACTATGCAACTAATAGAAGTCTCAAATCCCAACGAAACGGTTGGCCTGGATCACGATCTAATAAGTGAACTATTAAGAAACATGCCAGTAAATTAAGCACAGAAGATACTATTTGGTACACTGGGGGAATTATCCACTCCTTAGCACCCGCTTAACATAACTATTATAAATTTGACAAAAGCAACTGTATGACATCACCCAGTTTGATTAGACTGATCTCCAATAGAATTGGCTTCTTAAAACTGGCCCGCATTGCTGCGGGTGGTCAACTCGCGTTATAAGACGGATATAGTTTTGCGTTGTCTATGATCGTGAATAGTCTTTTCCGGGTTCGCGACTAATCGGGTTATAACTTTTTTGAAGTAAATCTATGCGAGCAATAATTCGCCTTGCGTGCGATGTTGGCTACCTGCAGGCTGTAAAGAAAGTAAGGAGATTAAATGACCGTGAGCTTCGCAAAACGTGATCAAAGTTGTTTACCAGTGTACATTGTGGCCCCTGAAAGCCTAGACAAAATATTAAATCAGCTGGAGGAATCGTCTCAAAACTGGGCCAGATTCAATGGATTCTTGGGGAATTTTGGTCAAGCAGTTATCTGTCCAGACCTTAATGGGGAGCCAAAATGTGCTTTATTGGGATTGGGTAACGCGAAAGACCGCACTCGCATACGATTCACTTTAGCTAGTGCCGCATCAAAGCTACCAGAGGGTACGTATTATCTGAAAAATGATTTAATTTTGGAAAACTGCGACTACGAATTGCTCGGCTGGCTTATGCTCGGATATAGCTTTGATAAGTATCGCAAGCAATCTAATGCAGGACCTAGACTTGTCGCTCCAGATTGGGCTGACGTGGCAAAAATTGAGTCTATGGCCAAAGCGGAATGCCTTTGCTGTGATCTGATAAATACGCCCGCAAGTGATATGTCGCCAGCTGATCTTGAAAAATCAGCAAAAGAACTTGCTAAAAAATTTGGAGCAGATTTTTCTGTGATTAAAGGAGAAAATCTCTTAAAAAAGAACTTCCCAATGATCCATTGCGTTGGACGCGCAGCCCAAACAGTACCCAGGTTGATTGAGCTGCGTCATGGATCCCTAGGGCCTAAAATCTCTCTCGTTGGAAAAGGTGTTTGTTTCGATACCGGTGGTCTTAATATGAAATTGGGCACGTCAATGGGATTGATGAAAAAGGATATGGGCGGGGCTGCCAATATTATGGCTTTGGCCCATATGATTATGCAATCGGGCTTGTCTTATCAATTGCAGGTTCTGATTCCAGCAGTGGAAAACTCGTTAAGCGCAAATTCTTTTCGGCCTCAGGATATTCTCCAGTCCAGAAAGGGACTGAGTGTCGAGATAAATAATACAGACGCCGAAGGTCGCCTCGTCCTTGCCGACGCGTTGGCTTACGCAGGCGAAGAAAACCCTGACCTAATTATTTCCATGGCCACGCTTACCGGCGCTGCCCGGATCGCTGTTGGGCCTGATTTGGCACCTTTTTATGCAGGCTCAGATATGCACGCACAAATTCTTATGTCAGCCAGCAAAACTACGTTGGATCCGTTGTGGCAAATGCCTTTTTGGGATCCCTATGAGGCTATGATCGAACCTACAATAGCAGATTTGGACAATGCACCAAAGGGTGGATTTGCAGGATCTATAACTGCGGCTCTTTTTCTTCGCAGGTTTGTCCCTGATCCGAGTCGCTATATACATTTTGACATATACGGTTGGAATCCAACAAAGGTCCCGGGACGTCCGCAAGGGGGAACTCTTCAAGGACCACGCGCTGTTTTGAAAGCTTTAGAAGATATCTTTTCTCAATGACTGATCGACGGCTGATAGCATGCAACGGCCGGGTCGCTACGATTGACCTCATAGGAAAAGTTCGGGCTGACAAGTTTATCGAAGGATGTGGCGCTAGAATTTCATCACCTGTTGTAGACTTGAGAGATGCTCCAAACGGCAAGCGTAAACGTCAACTGTTGTATGGGGAGACAATAAAAATTTATGATGAAATATCTAATAGTTTTTTTGTCCAAGCGGATAAGGATCGCTATGTTGGCTATGTGACTAGAGCGGCCGTTACACAATCCTTAAATGAGCCCAGCCATATTGTAATTTCACCTCTATGCCACGCATATCCCAATCCTTACATTAAGTCCGAACCACTATTACAACTCACTATGGGAGCTAAAGTGAAGGTTGTTAACGAGAGAGATGGGTTTTATCAAACAGAGGCGGGCTGGGTTTCAAAGCAATCTGTTTCGCTCATCCCATCAAAGTTTACTGACACTGTTTCCGTTGCAGAAATTCTTGTCCAGACACCTTATCTATGGGGAGGTAATAGCGCATTGGGTATAGATTGTTCGGGCCTAGTGCAGCTGAGTTGTGCGCTATGCCAGATTGCATGTCCCGCCGATAGCGATCTACAGGAGCAATCAATTGGAAAAGTTTTGGGACCAAAAGATAGTCTCAAACGAGGCGATCTCGTGTTCTGGAAAGGTCACGTTGCCTGGGTTTCCGCTCCCGATACAATCTTTCACGCAAATGCTTTCCATATGGCCTCAGTTTGGGAAAACCTTGATGCAGCTATATTGCGCATTTCTGCACAAGGAGGCGGCATGCCCACCCTATATCGTCGCTTAGATTAAGTTTTAAATATCTAGTTTAGATATTAGTAAGGTTGGTTCAGACTAGATTGCCGAATAAGAGCTTGACCTATTCAACTAG
>JAOGIM010000035.1 GCA_028150825.1 Paracoccaceae bacterium | reverse complement strand
GCGACTTCATCTCTTTTGGGATATTCAATTTCAAGTGCAGCTTTGGATCAGATGACGCGCTCAATGGCCGTGGCCTTAGCCCCGAAACGGATTCGGGTAAATGCCGTTGCAATTGGGTCTGTTATGTCTGCAAGTCTGCAACAGGCTCTGAAAGATCATGGCGATTTCAGAAGTGACATTGAAGAGCATACGCCGCTGGCGCGTGTTGCGCCCGCAACCGAGGTTGCCGAGACAGTGCAATATCTAGCCTCTGAAAGTGCGGGCTTTGTAACTGGGCATGTGTTGACTGTGGATGGTGGACGCACTCTGATTGATCCTGTCGCAGCACCAGTTCACTAGGTCGCTCAAACTTAAATATGAAAACCTCTTTCTTGACATCTTGTTGCGTCACGTGCCTTGTGGGATCAACAAAATCAGAGAGGAAAAATGCGTGATGAGCGAAGTTTCAGAATTGCAAAAAGGAATGGCAAGCGCTTGGTTTATGTCGTTGCGTGATGACATCGTCGCTGAGTTTGAACGCCTTGAAGACACCCATTCCTCTGGACCGTTTTCAGACTGCGCAAAAGGCGAATTTGAGGTAAGCAAAACCAAACGGCATGCCGAAGATGATCAGGATGCTGGAGGCGGGCTGATGAGCGTACTTCGTGGAGGGCGCGTTTTTGAGAAGGTTGGGGTCAATGTTTCTACTGTGCATGGTGAATTGGGTGAGCAGGCCCAAAATGCGATGGCCGCGCGCAAAGGTATTGCTGGGATGAAAGAGGACCCGCGCTTCTGGGCTAGCGGTATTTCCTTGGTTGCGCATATGCAAAACCCTCATTGCCCAGCTGTACATATGAATACACGTATGTTTTGGACTCCACATGCATGGTGGTTTGGTGGTGGAACAGACTTGAATCCCTGTCTTGAATATGACGATGATACGGCGCATTTTCACGATACGCTCAAAATGGCTTTAGACCCCCATGATACAAGGCTTTATCAAGAACTGAAAGTTTGGGCAGATGAATATTTTTACATACCACATCGTAATCGGGCCCGTGGTGTTGGTGGTATTTTCATGGATGACCGGTCTACAGGGGCTTGGGATAAAGATTTTGAACTGACCAAAGATATTGGTCGTTCGTTTTTACCTGCCTATGTTCCACTTGTGGAAAAAAGACTCTCCCATGAATGGAACGATAGTGATAAAAACAAGCAGCTTGAGCACCGTGGACTTTATGCTGAGTATAATCTTGTCTATGATAGGGGCACCAAGTTTGGGTTGACCACAGGGCATGATGCGAATGCAGTTTTAATGAGCTTGCCTCCGATGGCCAAATGGCATTGAAACAAAACCTAGTCCAAAGATTTTTATATTGGCAGGAAACCGAGGGATTATTGCATGACAATTTTAAATAGGCTGCGCAATATTGTTGGTGAATACCACGTTTTTGAAGAACAAGAAGGTGGCAAATATGGGTCCGACTGGACCCACTCGTATGTGTTTAAACCCTTAGCCATCGTGCGTCCGGCAGATACCAATCAAGTGTCTGAGGTAGTCAAACTGGCGAATGAAGAAAAAATTGCCATTGTTCCCATGGGTGGAAACACGGGGCTTGCGGGTGGAACGTATGCCCAAGGGGCATTAGTGATATCCCTAGAGCGTCTGAATGTCATTCGCGAAGTGCGTAAATCATCCCGGATTGCAGTCGTGGAGGGCGGTGTGGTTCTGGACAGCCTCCATAAAGCCGTCGATGATTACGATCTTATTTTCCCAATGACATTTGGGGCCAGAGGCTCTGCTATGCTGGGCGGTATGCTGTCGACCAATGCAGGTGGGTCCAACGTTCTGCGATATGGAAACACGCGTGATTTATGTCTTGGATTGGAAGTAGTTTTACCCAGTGGTGAGATTATGGATTTGATGTCTGAGCTGCATAAAGATAATTCTGGCTACGATCTTAGGCATTTGATGATTGGGGCTGAGGGTACTCTTGGAATTATTACAGCTGCCGTACTGAAATTACAGCCCAAGCCAAAAGCCTATGCGACCGCTATGGTGGCTACAAGGTCGTTAGATGACGCATTGCTGCTCTTAAATAGCCTTCAGATGACGACGGGCGGTTCAGTTCAGGCCTTTGAATATATGCCCAACAAATATCTGGAAAAATATTTTAAAATATTTCCCAAGGCTCGCCAACCATTCGCTCGAAAACATCAACACAATATAATGATCGAACTCGGTACAACGATAAAAGAGCTTTACGAAACGAGAGTAGACAGCAAAATACAACTGATCCATAGTCTAGAGAGTATTCTTGAACAAGAATTTGAAGCGGGGCGGGTCCTGGAAGCAGTGGTTGCACAAAATTTAGCTCAACGTAATGAAATGTGGGAAAGACGCGAAGCGGCAGCAGAAGTAACTGTTAGCCATAAACCACTAATCAACAATGATGTTGCCTTACCTTTGGACAAAATCAGTGAATTCTTTGAAACGATTGGAAACCGGCTGGAGAGGCTTGACCCAGGGATTGAACCGGTCTGTGTCGCACATCTAGGCGATGGTAATGTCCATTATGCAGTCTGGCCGAAAAGTCAAAACCCTGCCGTGCATGATGAGATCGTAGAAACCGTAGAGGAAATCGTTATATCGCTTGGGGGCAGTTTTTCTGCGGAACACGGGATTGGGATTACCAAGCTTTCCTCAATGGAACGACGCAAAAACCCAATTGCGATGGCCGTCATGCGTCAGATCAAAGCAGCACTTGATCCAAATAATCTAATGAACCCCGGTAAAGTTATTCCCAAATGATACACGTATTGTAAGAGCTTATTGCGCTTCTTATATCTCAGTTTTCACGCCACTCAAAAAATCCTGGTCCTGCTTGTTCCAACAACTTGTGGGCCATTTCAGTCCCCATTTCTGCAGCGTCTTCTATCGGCGCTGTTGCGTCATCCGTGATGATGTCTGATCCGTCTGGACGCAAAACTTCGCCTTGCAATCGCATCGATCCCTCATTCAGTACCGCCAATCCGGCAATCGGCGTTTCACAAGACCCATCCAGCCCAGCAAGAAAGGCCCGTTCTGCGGAAAGCCGGAGCCCAGTGGGACCGTGGTGAATAGCTTCAAGGATACTCGCTGTATTGTGATCTGAAGTACGTCGTTCGATCCCTATAGCTCCTTGCGCCACAGCGGGTAGCATTTTGTCAGTGTCAATTGCAGATTTTGCGACATGAGTCATATTGAGCCGGTTCAGCCCAGCCATAGCAAGAAAGGTACAGCTTGCCACTCCATCGTCCAGCTTTTTCAATCGGGTTTGAACATTGCCACGAAACTCAACAACTTCAAGATCGGAACGCCTATTTTTCAATTGCGCTTTGCGGCGCAGAGACGAAGTTCCCACAACTGTGCCCTCTGGAAGCTCTTCCAGACTTGAATAGCTTTTGGCTACAAATGCATCGCGCACATCTTCCCGCGGAAGATAGGTATCTAGCACAAGTCCGCCTGGTTGCAAAATTGGCATGTCCTTCATCGAGTGAACCGCGATATCAATCTTTTCAGAAAGCATGTCATCTTCTATTTCACGCGTGAACAAACCTTTACCCCCAATTTCCTTAAGAGGACGGTCAAGGACCTTGTCACCAGTTGTTTTGATAACAATTATTTCAAAAGCAGCTTCATCTAAATTGAAGGCCTTGCAAAGTCTGCGGCGGGTTTCAAAGGCTTGCGCTAAAGCAAGCGGTGACCCGCGAGTGCCTATGCGCATAGGTTTGGCGGGGGAGGGTAAATGTAAACTCATAAGTACGGTTTAAAGCTGTAAACTGGTCCTGACAAGACAGGATACTTGACTTTGCCTGCAAAGCTGGCGACGAAGGCTTAAAACAGAGGTGACAAATGGCCGAAAAAAAGAAAATATTGCGAGCTTTGGCAGGAGAAGTACTTGATACGCCACCGATTTGGATGATGCGCCAGGCGGGACGGTACTTACCCGAGTACCGCGCGACACGTGCTCAAGCAGGTGACTTTCTATCTTTGTGTTATAACAGCGAGCTCGCCGCAGAAGTAACGCTGCAGCCTATCCGGCGATACAAGTTTGACGCGGCTATCTTATTTGCCGATATTCTTTTGCTTCCGCAAGCTCTGGGCGCGGATTTATGGTTTATAACTGGCGAAGGCCCAAGACTCTCAACAATTACTGAGGATATTGATTTTGCCAAGTTGGGTAACATTGAAGACATACATGAAACTCTGTCTCCTGTATATGAGACAGTGCGCATTGTTTCAAAAGAATTGCCCAAAGAAACCACATTGATCGGATTTGCTGGTGCACCTTGGACCGTCGCCACTTACATGATTGCCGGGCAGGGGACGCCAGACCAAGGCCCCGCCCACAAACTCAAAGCGGAAAACCGGGTTTTGTTTAACAAATTGATAGATACACTTACCGTATCAACGATTGAATATCTATCCCGTCAAGTTGATGCAGGAGCAGAAGTTGTTAAGATTTTCGATAGTTGGGCTGGATCTCTAAAGGGTGAAGATTTCATAGAGTTTGCGCTGGAACCGGCAAAACGAATAACACAAGAGATGAAGGCACGTTTTCCCCATCTACCAGTCATCGCATTTCCACGTGAAGCGAATGATAAATACATCGGATTTGGTAAAGCAACTGGGGCGGATTGTGTTGCTGTCGATAATTCGGTCAGTCCCGAGTGGGTGGCTGAGCATCTGCAGCCTGATGGCTGTGTGCAGGGCAATTTGAAGTCCTCACATATGGTGACTGGTGGTCAGAAGCTAATTGACGAAACAAAGCGTGTCGTGCAAGCGCTTCGCAATGGACCGCATATATTTAATCTGGGCCACGGGATTACTCCTGATGCCGATCCTGAGAATGTTCAATTGATGATTGACACTGTGCGAAGCACTTAATCAACTTAGTGTTTTTAAATTATAAGTCTTTAAGTTTAATTATTAATAATGAATAAGGCCATACAACCTCTAAATATAAAGTATGTCTGAGCAAGCATCATTATTTCCATATATCATTTACCATGCACCAAAGTGCATTAACTTTATGGTTGGCTCAAAGGATTGGAGAACAACAAATGTTGAAAAAAAGCGCGATGAAAACAGGTTTGAAGGGATTAAGAATCAAATCTTTCGGCTGTGCGGTTAGTAACTATGTCTGATATTATATGTATTGAGGGTTTATCGAAGTCTTACGCAGATGGGGCAAATGTATTGTCTGACGTCAATCTTAACGTCAAAGATGGTGAGATTTTCGCCCTGTTGGGCCCTAATGGGGCTGGAAAGACCACTTTGATATCTATCATTTGTGGAATAGTGCGGGCATCTTCAGGAACTATTATGGTCGATGGACATGATTACGTAAAGGATTATCGTTGGACCCGAGATCTCATCGGCCTTGTGCCTCAGGAAATAGCTCTTGATTCTTTTGAAACTGTAATGCGCACATGCCGCTTGTCGCGTGGTCTATTTGGTCGTCGCAAAGATGATGCTCTGATCGAGGATATTCTCGATAAACTTTCCTTAATAGATAAACGTGATAGCCAATTACGGGAGCTGTCTGGTGGCATGAAACGACGGGTAATGATCGCCAAAGCTCTCAGCCATGAACCCAAGATATTATTTTTAGATGAGCCAACCGCAGGTGTTGATGTTGAGTTAAGAAAAGATATGTGGAGATTGGTCTTAGCCTTAAAAGAGCGGGGGGTCACAATTATCCTGACCACGCATTATATCGAAGAAGCCGAGGCCATGGCAGACCGTGTGGGTGTTATATCAAAAGGTAAGCTTGCTTTGGTAGAAGAAAAAGAGTCACTTTTACGGCGGCTCGGGAAGAAAACCTTAAGAATTGAGTTGCAAAAGCCAGTCGCAGTATTGCCCACTGTCCTAGAGCCCTTTAATCTGGACGTTGAAGATAACGGATCCACTTTTTTATATACCTATGATAAAAATGCCAATCGCACGGGAATTACCAAATTATTATCTGAGTTGTCTTCTACAGGGCTGATACTCAAAGACTTGCAAACGCAGCAAACATCTTTGGAAGATATCTTCATAGATATGATCCAGAAGGAGAATTCATGAGCTATCATGCAATAAAGGCAATATATATTTACGAGATGACTCGATTTTTCAGAACGATTTTTCAAAGTTTGTTCTCCCCTGTATTGTCGACGTCCTTGTATTTTGTTGTTTTTGGTACGGCTATTGGGAGCCGGATGCAAGAGATAGACGGGGTCAGCTATGGCGCATTCATTGTGCCAGGTCTAATTATGCTGACTGTTATGACACAGGCGACGTCCAATGCATCTTTCGGGATTTATTTCCCCAAATTTTCAGGCACTATATATGAGCTGTTATCCTCTCCTATCAGTTTCGTGGAAATTGTCTCTGGGTATGTTGGTGCAGCTGCTACCAAATCACTTTTGATTGGTTGTATCATTATGTTGACCTCTACTTTATTTGTGCCCTTGCAAATTGCCCACCCGCTCGTGATGGTTTTGTTTCTTTGTTTGACATGTTTTTCCTTTGCTTTGATGGGATTTATCATCGGCATATGGGCCAAAAATTTTGAACAGCTCCAACTAATACCACTTTTAATCGTGACCCCAATGGTTTTTTTGGGCGGATCCTTTTACTCGATTTCAATGTTGCCGCCCATCTGGCAGAAGATCACTTTGTTTAACCCTGTTGTCTATTTGATTTCTGGGTTTCGCTGGTCGTTTTTTGACACAGCAGATGTACCTGTTGGATCAAGCCTGATGGCAATCTTTGCCTTTACGGTTTTGTGTATTGTTGTGATTTGGTGGATTTTTCGCACTGGATGGCGTATCCGGTTATAAGTTAACGGCAGCTTTAGCAATAAATTGAGGTTGGCAGTCCATGCCTTCTTGTTTGTTAGGCTGCACCGTTCTACATGAGGCAGTATGAAACTAAAAATTCCTTTTCGCAAAAAACGGGCACTGGTATCTGTCGTGCGCTTGTCAGGTGTGATTTCAAGTGGGTCACGGGGGCAATTAAACGATCAATCTCTCGCGCCAGTTTTTGAAAAAGCTTTTAGCAAAGGCAAGCCTGATGCGGTTGCTCTGGTGGTAAACTCTCCAGGTGGTTCGCCTGTCCAATCTTCTTTGATTGGCGCGCGTATCCGATCATTGGCGAGCGAAAAGAAAACTCCAGTCTATGCCTTTGTTGAAGACGTTGCTGCGTCTGGTGGGTATTGGCTCGCTGCGGCAGCAGATGAAATTTATGTCGACCACAGCTCTATTGTGGGCTCAATTGGTGTCATCTCGGCAGGCTTTGGTGCTCATGAGTTTATAAGCCGTTACGGCATTGAGCGCCGAGTTTATACAGCTGGAAAATCAAAATCTACGTTAGACCCTTTCAAGCCAGAAAAGCCTGAAGATATTAAGCGGCTTAAAGGGTTGTTGGGAGACATTCATCAAACCTTTGCAGATTATGTATCTGAACGTCGAGGCGCGCGGATTAGCGAAAATAATGAGCTGTTTACAGGAGAGTTCTGGGTTGGGAAAAAAGCGATTGAGTTGGGGCTTGCGGATCATATTGGTCATTTGGAGCAAGTCATGAAAGAGCGCTTTGGCGATAAAGTTCGCTATAAGACCTATGGCCCAAAAAAAGGCTGGGGACTAAGGCTGGGAGCAAGTTTATTCGATAGCGCGTCTGCGCAGATTGAAGAAAAAGTTGCCTATGCAAAGTTTGGCCTTTGATATGATATTAAAGATTGTGTTTCTGTTTCTGATTGCTATGGCTGTTTTGGCAATGTTTGGCAGATTGCGTCTGCCCGGTCAGAAGGCCTTCGAGTCGCGACGATGCCGAAACTGTGGACGTTTTCGCATTGGGCGTGCTGACTGTAGCTGTAGTAAGAAATAGGTACCGCCAATGGAATGGCTGCTGTGTGGCATTGGATTAGTCATTCTACTTGGCGCAGGCGACTGTCTCGTAAAAGGTGCGGTTAATCTTAGCCTGAGGATTGGTGTTCCTGCATTGATCGTCAGCCTGACAATCGTAGCCTTCGGTACCTCAGCACCAGAACTTTTGATTGCGATCAATTCGACCATTAGCGGGTCGTCTGGGATTGCGATCGGGAATGTCGTAGGGTCAAACACTGCAAATGTTCTATTGGTTTTAGGGATTCCAGCCCTTTTGAAGTCCCTGGATACTGCTAATTGTGATACACAACCAACATATTACTATATGGTGGTTGCGTCGATTGTTTTCATTGCATTGGCCTTCACTGGAGGGTTTGGGATTTGGCAAGGGGCTATTTTACTTCTCATGCTTGCGGTTTTCTTGCTGAAAAATCTGAAAGATGCAAACGTGCATCGTAACGGAGATGCGGAACCATGCGTCCCGAAGCGCCTTGATCTGGGTGCCGTGGATGCATCTATTCCGGGATGGCGAATTGCGCTTTTTCTTATTTTAGGTTTGGTTGGATTGCCATTGGGCGCGGATATACTGGTCGACAGTGCCTCTATTATTGCGCGTAGTTTTGCCATTAGCGAGGCAGTGATTGGGCTAACCTTGATTGCCATTGGTACGTCTTTACCAGAATTGTCGACTGCTATTGTGAGTGTGTTTCGAAATCAGGCCGATGTCGCACTTGGCAATGTCATCGGATCTAATATATTTAATCTACTTGGCATCATTGGCGTTACGGCAATGATTGACTATGTGGCCGTTGATCCATCTTTTTTGAAATTTGATCTTTGGGTTATGCTTGCCGCATCAACATTTTTAGCACCCTTTGTGCTTTTGGGTTGGCGGATCACGCGAATTTGGGGATTTGCATTGACTACTGGATATCTGATCTATGTCTACTTCGTACTAGTTTGACACAAAATAAGAGAGTTTTATGCGCGCATTAGTAACAGGTGGAGCCAAACGATTAGGCCGTGAAATGGCACTTTATTTGGCTACCCGCGGATTGGATGTGGTAGTGCATTACAATTCTTCTGCAAGTGAGGCAGAGGACATTGTGTCTGAAATCCGATCTCTGGGACGAAACTCTTTTTCCATAAAAGCTAATTTATTGGATGAATCCCAAGTTGTAGAATTGGTACCTGAGGCTGTCAAACAACTTGGTGGGCCGTTAACCATGCTTGTTAACAATGCTTCAATTTTTGAGTATGATACGGTCCCTATCGCCACGCGAGACAGTTGGGATAGACATATCGAAAGCAATTTGCGGGCGCCTTTTGTTCTGACTCAGTATTTTGCAGATCAAGCCCCTAAAGTACAAATTGACGAAAATGATGAGCCCCTGGCATCTGCATCCATTGTCAATATGATCGATCAACGTGTAAGAAAGTTAACGCCGGAGTTCTCAAGTTATTCTATTGCGAAAATGGGGCTGTGGGCACTTACTCAGATCTCAGCACAGGGGCTAGCACCCAAAGTGAGGGTTAATGCGATTGGTCCGGGCCCAACTTTGCAGGGATCTAGGCAATCAAAAGAGCATTTTGACAAACAGAGAGCCAGCACAATACTCGAGCGTGGAGCAAACCCCTCTGATATTTTGGCTGCACTTGGGTATTTTATGGATGCACCTGCCGTTACAGGTCAATTAATGTGCATTGATGGTGGACAACACCTATGTTGGCAAACTCCCGATGTCCTTGGTGTAGAATAAGACTATGGTCCTTTTTTAGTCGAAGTTGTGCACTTAAAAGTAATTTTTTTATAAAATATAAAAAAAGCCTAGTGTTTTCAATTATTTGGTGATCAAAATAAATAATATTGAACTAAAACAATAGCTTAACAAACTGCCTATTTTTTAGGCATTTTAGGGAAGGTGAGCAAAATTAATAGAAAATTTGACTATTTAGCTATTTATCCCCCAAGTTATCCACAGGTTTGGTGGAAAGGTTTAGGCTTGATTCCTACAGCATTACATTGCAGGGACAAAGAATCATCACTACTAAAGTTATCTTGTAGAATTAAAAGCTGATTTAATGTCCCAAACTGGTTATGATCTCATACAGACTTATGTCACCAACTTGAGCGCTGCGCCGGGTGTGTATCGGATGTTAGATGAACAGGCGCGGGTGTTGTATGTTGGCAAGGCGCGTAATTTAAAAGCGCGCGTGTCCACCTATGCTAGACCTGCAGGTCATTCGTCGCGGATTGCGCGAATGATATCTGAAACCAAGTCAATGATGTTTCTAACAACAAATACTGAAACCGAAGCGCTGCTGCTTGAGCAGAACTTAATTAAACAGCTCAAACCCAAGTACAATGTGTTGTTAAGGGATGATAAATCTTTTCCATATATTTTTATCTCGACTGAACATGATTTTCCGCGACTGGAAAAGCATAGGGGGGCGAAAACCCGACCTGGACGCTACTATGGCCCTTTTGCAAGTGCGGGTGCGGTCAATAGGACGTTGAATACTTTGCAGAAGGTATTTTTATTGCGCTCTTGTAGTGACAAAGAGGTCGAAGCCGGTGACAGGCCATGCCTGAATTATCATCTCAAGCGTTGCTCTGGTCCCTGTGGCGGAAAGATTAGCAAAGAGAATTATAAAGAACTAGTTAAAGCTGCAGATAATTTTTTAAAGGGTAAATCGACCCGCGTTCAAGAAACGCTTGCTAAGCAGATGTTACAAGCTTCTGAGGCGATGGAGTTTGAACGCGCTGGGGGCTTAAGAGATCGTATTCGCGCCCTCACTCAAGTGCAGAGCAATCAGGGTATAAACCCTCGAACAGTTGCTGAGGCGGATATAATTTCGCTTCATCTTGAGGCGGGCCAAGCATGTGTGCAAGTATTCTTTATTCGCGCAAATCAAAACTGGGGTAATAGTGATTTTTACCCGCGTGTGAGTGCGGACATGTCCCACGATGAGGTTCTTGAGGCGTTTATGGGGCAATTCTATTCGACCAAAGATCCGGCCCGCCAAATTATACTGTCCCACGGCATTGAAAATGCGGATCTCATGCACGAATTGTTAAGCAAAAAGCTTGGACGGAAGGTTCAGGTATCGGTGCCTCAACGCGGCGAACGCTACGATCTTATGGTCAGTGCCCTACGAAATGCTAAAGAAAGCCTGGCGCGTAAAATGGCTGAAACTGCGTCTCAGGGAAAACTACTTAAAGGATTGGCGGAAGCCTTTAATATGAATAGGTCGCCTAAAAGAATAGAGGTGTATGACAACTCTCACATTCAGGGGGCATATGCCGTGGGAGCCATGATTGCATCTGGTCGCGACGGATTTATGAAAAATAGCTACCGAAAATTCAACATTACAGGGGAAAACCTTACGCCAGGTGATGATTTTGGAATGATGAAAGAAGTTCTTTCGCGCCGCTTCAAGCGATTGTTAAAGGAAGACCCAGACCGGCAGGAGGATCAATGGCCAGATCTTTTGTTGATTGATGGTGGCGCTGGGCAGGTCTCTGCTGTTGCCCAGATTATGAAAGAGTTTGGTGTCGAGGATATTGCGATGGTCGGTGTTGCCAAAGGGGTTAATAGAAATCATGGCAAAGAAGAGTTTCATGTCAAGGGGCGCCGCCCTTTCGCACTTCAGAAAAATGACCCTGTTCTTTATTTTGTTCAGCGTTTACGCGATGAGGCGCATCGTTTTGCGATTGGGACGCATCGGGCCAAACGCTCAAAGGCTATTTCTGCTTCTCCGTTGGATGATATTGGTGGGGTGGGTTCCAAGCGCAAGCGGGCACTCTTGGCCCATTTTGGATCGGCGAAAGCGGTTAGCCGGGCCAATCTTGCAGATTTAAAAGCTGTGGAAGGTGTCTCCGCGGCCTTAGCGGAGAAAATCTTTGGGTTTTTTCATGAAAAGGGATAATCAAAGCCTTTTATTTTTTGTTTATACTTTGCCAAGTGACAGATGTATCCCCGGTATAAGAACGTGCGTGATACACGCCGCGTGCAATTGCGCGCGATACACAAAGGCTGCTGGCGTGACATATCTCGGCAAAGGCGAGGCGTCCTTTGGGAACCTTATGCCTACCCATTGCGGCCGCGAAAATTAGGTCCCCATCTAGAGGAAGATGCGAGGGGACAATGGCCCGCGCAAACCCGTCGTGGGCAGCGGTTGCCATGCGTTGAGCCTCTGCTTTCGTCAGGATGGCATCCGTTGCTACAATTGCGATTGTGGTATTGGCTCCTTCAGTCAAAGAAGTGAGCTTGGTGTGGTCAAACGACTGTGCCTGTCCATTGCCCTTGGGGGGGCCAAATCCACCAAATTCATCATTTACCTCGAATGGGGCTGCCCAAAAATGTTTGCCGGAGGCGTCTGTCACACTTCCAAACGGGTTTGCGGCAACCAAGGCTCCAACGGTGATCCCATTTTGCAACTGGAATGAGGAAGACCCGAGCCCGCCTTTCATCATACCGCACTGGGCTCCAAACCCTGCACCAATGCTGCCAATATCAAATTCTTGTGAGAGATCGTCGAAGGCTAATCTGCCAAGGTATGGGTAGGGGTTTTCCTGCCAATCCTTAATCCCACCATTGTTGAGATCAAACAGAATAGCGGCTGGAACGATTGGCACGTTATAAGGTCCAACTGTAAACCCGCGTCCGTTTGAGCGAAGGCGGTCGACCACACCGCTGGCGGCATCTATACCAAAGGCTGATCCTCCAGATAGAACCAAAGCATCGATCTTCTCAACTGTTTTATCCGGAGCTAAAAGGTCTGTTTCACGCGTACCGGGCGCTCCTCCCATCACTGCATAAGACGCGATAAAACTATGGTCTGCGGAAAAGGCTGTAACGCCTGATTTTAAGGTTTCGTCATGGGCATTTCCGACGCGTACACCACTTACATCGGTAATGAGGTTCTTTGGACCAGGGTGCATCATCAGATACATCTTCCTCCATCCACTTGCATGCAGATGCCGGTCACCATGCTGGCCTCATCTGAACAGAGATAGCAAGCGGCATTAGCAATATCTTGTGGCGTTGAAAACCGGCCCAGTGGAATAGTTGAGATGAATTTTTGCCGCATCTCAGGGGTATCCTCTCCCATAAAAGAGGCAAGTAGTGGTGTTTCACCCGCCACTGGGTTAAGAGCGTTTACGCGGATCCGAAATGGTGCAAGTTCGACGGCCATAGTTTTGGTGGCCGTGTTCATCCAGCCCTTTGAACTGTTATACCAGTTTAGGTTGGGTCTGGGTGAGACTCCAGCCGTCGAGGCAACATTTAAAATAATACCGCCTTTTTGGGCTTTCATGTCTGGAACGAACGATTTGGCCATTAAATAAACCGATTTACAATTTACGGTGAAAACTCTGTCAAAGTCCTCTTCGCTTACCTCGTCCAACGGGGTTGGCAAATGTGTAACGCCGGCATTATTAATAATGATATCAATTCTCCCAAAAGCCTCACTGGCCAGTGCCTGTAGGTTCTCGACTGAGGTCCCGTCTGCGACGTCGACTTGCATTGCGACACTTTCTTTACCAAGTTCATCTGCTATTATTTGTGCAGCGCTAAGGTTAATGTCCGCGATCACAACCTGGGCTCCTTCGGAAAGAAATTTACGCACAATGCCTTCACCAAAGCCAGAGGCACCGCCCGTTACAATCGCTGTTTTGCCGTTCAGTCGCATAATGTCTTCCTTTCGGGTTATCCGTGATAGCTTGCAATAGTTTTTAGGGATGAAAAACTGTAAAGCGCTTCAAATCCTTTTTCGCGGCCATGTCCTGACAGGCCACGTCCACCAAACGGTAATTCAACGCCGCCACCGGCACCATAATTATTCACAAAAACCTGTCCTGATCGCAACTTTTTAGCCAAGCGCATTTGGCGCGCACCGTCCTTCGTCCAGATGCTTGCCACAAGCCCATAGTCGGTTCCATTCGCTACCGCGACTGCCTCAGCCTCAGTTTCGAATGGAATGAGGACTTGGACTGGCCCAAAAACTTCTTCTTGCGCTAAAGTGTGATTTGCTGAAACATCTTTAAAAAGATGGGGCAGCACATAACATCCCCCTTTGGGCGCATCTGGATGCAGGGATCCCTTAGCACACAGCGTCAGGTCGGATCCCTTTTCTAAAAAACCTGTGACAATTGCCTTTTGCCTGGCTGAAATCAGCGGTCCAATATCGCCATCATCTTTGGCCGGTCGTACAACAAGAGTGCTATAGCGTTCGGCCATTCTATCAGTAACCTCTTTATAGCGTGATTTGTGAACCAGAATACGGCTGCTCGCTGAACAGGTCTGACCTGCATTTTGAATGCCGGCGTTAACCAGAAATGGCAAAGCTGCATCGACGTCGGCATCCTCAAATACCAATTGAGGCGATTTCCCGCCAAGTTCTAAAGTGACCGGTATGACGTTTTGGGCTGTGGCGGCTTGTATCCGTCGTCCAGTGGCCACAGATCCGGTAAAGCTCATGTGATGTATGCCAGGGTGGACGCAAAGCGCAGCGCCCACCTCTGGTCCTAGTCCGGTCACAACATTTAACGCACCTTTTGGCAGCCCTGCCTCAATTGCCAAATTGGCAAATGCGAGGGCGGTAAGACACGCTTCCTCGGCGGGCTTTAAAACGCAGGCATTGCCCATCGCCAGAGCTGCCCCAACAGAACGGCCAATAATCTGCATTGGATAGTTCCAAGGGACAATATGGCCTGTTACGCCATGGGCTTCGCGTAATGTGTAGACGGTGTAGCCATCCCGATAAGGAATTGTCTCCCCGTGTACTTTATCTGCCGCCCCACCGTAAAATTCCATATAGCGGGCAAGTGCCACGGCATCGCTGCGGGCTTGTTTGAGCGGTTTGCCAACATCCAACGCTTCTAGATTTGCCAGGAACTCGACATTTTCAAGAACTAAGCGGCCTAGCTTACTTAAGATCCGT
This sequence comes from Paracoccaceae bacterium, assembly GCA_028150825.1. Lineage (GTDB taxonomy): Bacteria > Pseudomonadota > Alphaproteobacteria > Rhodobacterales > Rhodobacteraceae > LFER01. The sequence goes on along the minus strand of JAOGIM010000035.1, from coordinate 2,178 downwards.
CCACGATCGGTTGCTGGTGTATGTCCCCATTCACCATCCCAGGCGGTCTGTGAGGATAGAACTGCCAAATCTATGTCAACGGCCCCGCCCTTTGCAATATGGCATAGGATCTGACCATCGGATGGATTGATAAGCTCTAATGTTTCTTGAATGACAGGTTTGCTCCAAACACCATCGATAAGGCAGCAGGTCGGATCAAAAGGCAGATCAAGATTGGGCATGAGGAGACACTCCTTTGGATAGAGCCGGTAATTTAGGTGCGGCGTTGATGAGTTTTTTGGTATACTGATGGGTCGGATTGCCTAGGATATCCTTAGTTAGGCCCGTTTCAACAATCTGGCCATCCTTCATCACAAGGCAGCGATCTGTGACAGAGCGCACGACTGCTAAATCATGACTTATGAAAAGATAACTCAGCCCGTATTCCGTAGTGAGTTTGGCAATCAAATCCAGAATTTGTGCTCTGACAGTGACATCAAGGGCTGAAACAGCTTCGTCAAATATGACCAGCTTGGGGCGTATGATTAAAGCTCTGGCAATCGCTATTCGCTGGCGCTGACCACCGGAGAATTCATGAATATACTTGCTTTTATCCGCACTGCTCAAGCCCACGTCTTCCAGGACACTACTAATCTTATGGTCGGCTTCTCTTCCAGATAGAGCGTTTGGTAAAAGATGATGAGGCTCAGACACCAAACGAGACACTTTATGACGGGGATTGAAAGATCCATATGGATCTTGAAAAACCACTTGGATATCACGTCGGACATTGGCCTTGGCATTATGAACATTGTGGCCATTCAGCGTGATTGTCCCTCTTTCGATTGGGTCAAGACCCAAAATAGCGCGGGTCAGCGTCGATTTTCCACAACCGGATTCACCAACGAGACCGAGCCGTTCTCCGTGATTGATCGAAAAAGACACATCCGAAACTGCTCTTACATATTTGGCAGCCTCAAAGAGATGTTTCTTGGGAAGGCGATATTGCCTAGAAACATCAGTGACTTTGAGCAAGTTATCTGCATTCGCGGCGATGCTGGGCAAATTAACGGTATGCCCAGACGCGGCAATGAGCGACTTTGTGTAAGGATGATGCATTTGTGAAAAAAACGTCTTAGTTCGTGCCATCTCAACAATCTGTCCCTTCTGCATAACGGCAATATTATCGGCCATATTGGTGACAACGGCCAGGTCATGGGTGATCAGGATCATGGCCATATTGGTCTCTTTGACCAAACATTTTAGCAAATCCAGTATCTTAGCTTGGGTGGTCACATCAAGCGCTGTGGTGGGTTCGTCAGCGATTAACAGGGAAGGGGTCAAAGCAACTGCGATTGCGATGACAACCCTTTGTCGCTGCCCGCCTGAAAGTTCGTGGGGAAAGCGTTCCATGGGAACAACAGAGGGAGACAGTCCTACTTTATCTAAAATTCTCTGGGCACTTTCTCTGGCGGCGCGGGGTGTTTTCCCCTTGTGTAAAATGAGTGTTTCGCTGACTTGTGCGCCGATGGTTTTGACTGGGTTAAGGGCTGTCATGGGCTCTTGAAAAACCATACTGATATCTGCACCGCGTATTTTACAGAGCTCTTTTTCGGTCTTTGTTGTAAGATCCTCTTTTTGAAACAGAATGCGTCCATCAGTTTTTGCAATATCTGGTAAGAGCTGCATCAACGCTAGTGCCGTCATAGATTTACCTGACCCGCTCTCCCCCGTTAGCGCCAGAATTTCGCCCTGTTGGAGAGAAAAAGAAACATCCGTTAAAACGGAAACGGGTCCCAGTTTTATGTTCAGCTGGTCTACGCACAGGAGGCTCATAACTGCAACTTCCTGAGTTTGGGGTCCAGGAAATCGCGCAGGCCGTCTCCCAAAAGATTGAGCCCGAGCACTGTCAAGATTATTGCGCTGCCTGGGATCAAAGCCAAATGTGGGGCAAAGCTTACCATTGTCTGTGCATCTGCAAGCATACGGCCCCAACTTGGTGTGGGTGGTTGGGCGCCAAGGCCGACATAGCTTAGGCCTGCTTCGGCAAGAATACCCAGAGAAAATTGGATCGTTCCCTGCACGATCAATAAGTTTGTCAGGTTGGGCAGAATATGCTCGGCTGAGATATGCAATTTTGATTTCCCGCTGACCCGTGCTGCAAGAATGAACTCTTTTTGCCAAAGACTTAGCGCCGCT
>JAOGIM010000034.1 GCA_028150825.1 Paracoccaceae bacterium | reverse complement strand
ATCATATGATTTGACGATGTCATTTGCACTTTTTTTAATGTCGCTCAATTTGCTCCCTGGGGCATAAAGTGCGGTTCCAATACCAAAACCCAAAGCGCCGGCCTTGCGCCAACCTGCAAAATTAGAAGCATCCACGCCACCCACTACAAAGAAAGGAATCTCATTAGGTAATACAGCACGTAAGGCACTCAGCCCTTTGGTTCCAAGAACAAAAGAAGGGAATAATTTTAAACCATCGGCACCAGCTCGAATTGCACTAAAGCATTCGGTTGCGGTAAAACAGCCTGGATAGGACGCCATTCCAAAGTCTTTGGTCATTGTTATGACATCTGTATTACAATCTGGAGACACAACCATTGCTGCCCCTAAATAAGACAGCTGTCGAACCTGATCGACCTGTAAAACAGTACCGGCACCAATTGTGGCATCCTGTCCATAAAGCTTGACCATTATAGAAATGCTTTCAAATGCATCAGGCGAATTCAAAGGTACTTCAATTTTATCTATTCCAGAAGAAATTAGAGCATCGCACACATCCGAACACTCAGCAGGAGTGATACCACGTAAAATAGCAATGATATTCCTGCTCATCGCGCGACTTCCCTATCCAAGCTTTTATAGGCGGATTTAAGACCTTCAAGTGTCATACGTTCGGCATCTACAAGCAGCACAGGAACACCCTGCCCTTGTAAAGCTTCCGTGTAGGCTTTGGCTATTTTTGCATCCCCCAAAACAGCGATAGCTTGTCCGAGCCAATAGGTACGCGCGGCGACTAATTCCATTCCAATCAGCAAGCCCGATAACCGAGATAGGTTTTGATCGAATTGATCTGCGCTTTTAGATACTAGCGATTGCGCACGCATAGAAAACAAAGCCAAAGAAAACGCTGCTGGTTTGCTCATAGCGTCAGCAACAGAAGATAGGAAGACGTCACTATCCCAACTGTCGTGATCCATATTATGTTTTAATACCGACTGTTTGGAAATCAGAGAAAATATTTCTCCAGTCATAAACGTCTGAAAACTTACAATTTCACCAGCACTGACATGGACCCATTTGGTATGGGTTCCAGGTAGACAGATGACGCCATCAAAATCTTTGTTGAGTGCAAGAAATCCTTTGATTTGCGTTTCTTCTCCGCGCATGACATCCGCTGGAGCTATTTGCCTTACTCCTGGCAGGATATACACTATTATGCGTGGATCAACCGTTTGAACACGCCTGACATGCTCAGCCGAAGGAGGGTTGCATGGAACTTCCAAATAAGGAGCTTCACACCACCCTTGTTGGGATCCTGCCATACCACAGCAAATAACCTTTGTCGGCGCATCATCTGACAAATACTTCTGTATAAGCGCCAGAAACTCACTTTCAAATTGATCGGAAGATATACGCGCCATACCACAGCCAGATTTGAAACGCTCAATGACTTTTCCTTCCCTGTCTAAAACCCAAACCCGAAGGTAAGATGTTCCCCAATCAGCCGCGAGCCAAAGTGATGTTTTTATTGCCTGATCTTTCATCACCCAGTGACCACCACACCGCCATCGACAACCATCGCCTGCCCCGTCATCATACGACTCGCTTTTGAGGCCAAAAATAGAGTTGCATCCACGATATCAGAAGGCACAAGTTCTTTTTTAAGGCATTGACGCTCAATATGCCCCTTTACAGCTTCGGGTGTAACCCAAAGCTCTTTTTGTCGATCTGTCATGACCCATCCGGGCACCAATGCATTCACCCTGATATTGTCATTCCCCAACTCACGCGCCAGTGATCGTGTCAACCCGGTGATGGCCGCTTTAGTGGCCGCATAAACCGGATAACCAGAATTCCCCATCATGTACGAAACGGATGAAAAATTTATAATTGCCCCACCTTCCATATTCCTCATTCCTTCAGCAACGGCTTGTGCAGTAAAAAAATGTGGTCGTAAGTTGACCGCTATATTATGATCAAAATTGGCTACAGAGTAATCAGCCAGAGAATGACGCGTATCATTTGCAGCATTGTTTACGAGCACGGAGACAGGACCATGTGCATCAGCCGCCTGTTGCAATGCTGCCTTTAATGCGTCTACGTCAGTAATATCACAGGGAATAAAAAGTGGTTTGTTATCATATTTTCTTACCATATCTGCAACAAATTCATAGGCATCTGAGCGTTGTACAAAGGCCACGTTGGCACCTTGTGCAATGAAGCCCTCGCTTAGCGCGGCTCCAATCCCAGACCCTCCACCAGTGATAAAGACTGAGGCGCCTAAAAGGTCGTGAAATGTAACTGTCTTACTCATGCTGCTTCCTCATTTGCTAACCACTTAGGCATCCAACTGCCATGTGCAGATATTAGTTCGTCTACAAGCGCACGTATTTGATCAAGGTCCAATTCAGCAGCTGTCCGAGGATCCAACATCGCAGCATGATAGATATGTTCCCTGTTTTCCTGTAAAAGCGCCTGAACGGTCAATTCTTGAACATTTAAGTTGGTCCGCATCATAGCAATAAATTGCGGTGGAATGTCATCAACAACTGTGGGCTGTAGACCGTTTTCATCAAAGAGACAGGGCACCTCGACAGAAGCCCCACTTGGTAATTGAGGAATATAACCTTGGTTCGGCACGTTGCCATAGACCACCACTGGTGATCCAGTCACGACTGCATTCATAATTTCAGCCGCATATTCATGGCTCTGCTTAACGTCAATGTTGGCCACCCCTTTAAAAGCAACGATTTGATCCTGCCACTCTTCGATCTGTTCCAAACAGCGTTTGGGGTATTCATCAAGAGGTATCTGAAACTTGTCAATTAAATCCGGCCGATGTGATTTTAAAAACCATGGCACGTATTCAGCAAAATGTTCTGAACTTTCTGTTACAAATAATCCAAAGTGTTTCATTACTTCATATCGCACATAATTTGGGCAGCGAGCATTGGCGCCTGTAGTTTTTGGAAAAAGCCCTTCAGCATAGCCGCGACGTAGAGCCGGATAAAGATCTCGCCAAGTTCCATCTGAGCAGCGCTCTTCGAATGAAAGGAAAAAAGCCATATGATTAATCCCGCCAGCACGATAACGGATATTTTCGAGCGAGAGGCCAAGATCGTGAGCTAACTCTTCTGAGGTGCCTTGTACAGAATGGCATAATCCTACTTGCCGAATATTAGGATAACGCTGAGCAATCGCCCACGTATTGATTGCCATTGGGTTTACGTATTGCAGCATGATTGCTTGCGGGCAAACAGCCATCATATCGTCACAAATAGCCCAAAGATGCGGAACTGTGCGAAGACCGCGCATTATACCGCCAATACCCAACGTGTCTGCTATTGTTTGTTCAAGGCCATATGATTTTGGGATGTTAAAATCAGTAATTGTGCAAGGTTTAAAACCTCCAATTTGAAAACAGATAATAACAAAATCGGCACCCTCAAGCGCCTCCCTTTGAGTGGAATATGTATGCACTTGAGCCTGCACATTCATACTGGCAATCATCTTTTGAGCCACATATTCACTTTCGCACAACCGGTTTGGATCTATGTCCATTAGGGCGACAGTCGCATCCTCAAGTGCTGAATAATGTAACACATCCCCAAGTATTTTTCGCATAAAGATCGTAGAACCCGCCCCAATAAAAGTAATTTTTTGATGCAACGGCAAAACTCCCATAATAATTACTTCCGGCCGTTTACTATGCTGTTATAATTTTACAAAACACAGACCCCAGCTATTGTTGCACGCGCCCGTATCAAAACGCTATCGTATACGAGCACCGAAATTGTCAAAAAGAAGTGCATTTTCCGTATCAAAGCGTGCTTCAATTTCCTCACCGGAGGATATGTTTCTATTTGCTCCCATTGCAATGGTAATTAATTCAGCATTTCCATTACTCGCATATGCATATGTTTCACCACCAAGATGCTCTACAATTTCAACCTTTAATGATAACGAACTGCCGCCAGAATTTGAGAAATGTTCAGGCCTAATCCCGACAACAACCTTCGTTCCATTTTTCAAGGACTCAGATAGTTTTGGAAGATTGATAAACTGTCCTTCATAATGTTCCAAGTATAGTAACCCATCTTCAACTCTCGCAGGTAAAAAATTCATTTTTGGCGATCCAATAAATCCAGCGACAAATTGATTTACTGGATCATCGTATAATGAAAGTGGTGCACCAACTTGCTCAATCTTGCCATCCTTCAGAACGACAATTTTATCAGCTAACGTCATTGCCTCAACTTGATCGTGGGTGACATAAATTATAGTCGTTTGAAGTTCTTTATGCAGTCTTGCGATTTCAATTCGCATCTGCACTCTTAATTCTGCATCAAGATTTGACAACGGTTCATCAAACAGAAAAACATCAGGATGCCTGACAATCGCACGTCCAATCGCAACGCGTTGACGCTGTCCGCCTGAAAGATCTTTAGGTTTGCGATCAAGCAATTGATCAAGCTCAAGAACTTTAGCAACCTCAGCGACACGGTCTATGATTTCATCTTTTTTTGCGCCAGCATATTTCAGTGCAAAGCCCATATTTTCCTTCACGGTCATGTGTGGATAAAGCGCATAAGACTGAAACACCATAGCGATGCCGCGCTTTGACGCGTCCACATTATTCATAAGGGAACCATCTATAAATAATTCACCTGCAGAGATTTCTTCAAGTCCCGCAATCATCCTTAAAAGAGTGGATTTTCCACAACCAGATGGACCAACAAATACAACAAACTCTTTTGAAGAAATATCAAGATTAACGTCTTCGATGACATCAACTTTACCAAACGATTTCCTAATACCGGTCAGTTTAAGATGGCTCATTATCGACTCCTAACCTGACCTGAATTTTCTGATCTACTGTGCCAAGACGATCATGGCTCACAGATAGTTTTATCAGGCCATTATCTTCAGATTGCACCCAAAACCCTGTTGAGCCCGCGCGGAGGGGAACCACGCGCGGGCCAATTCTTCGGCCAGCGCCACTGACATCTATCGTTACAGGTTCCGGAAAAAATGGCAGCTTGTTTCCAGCTTGATCTAGAACCCTTACAATAACACGAACAACAGATTTTAAATCAATTTCTGCCATGTCAGCTTTGACTTCTAAAACAGTTGGAACGGGTTCAGACGTAAACCTTTGTTCAATGGCAGGCTTACCGTCTATATAGCCCGTAAAAACAGCATCCTCCCATTTCATGCCCCACAGGCCAAGTTCATCTTCACTAAAATGTCGCCGGTCAATAATAACCGGTGCATTGGGCAAGTTAGGAAAGCGCTCACGATCAGGCTTGATCATTTTTGGCTTGTGATCTCCATACTGCAACTCAATTTCTTCACAATTGGTCAAAACGATAAGGGGCAATACACCACCAATATTACGTTCTCCCCTCGCCCAAAAAGTCACTGGTTTCAGGATGATTTCATCTGAAGGCTCACACTGACTGGCATAAGCGTAAGCTGCAAATTTTGGTTCACGGAACATATCCATTACACCATGATGACAAATTCGATCACCAGACCCAAAATCTTTGTGCGTGTTGTAATCAAATGCGCACCACCCGATGGCCCCAGAAATATTATCATCACCATATGCCGCATCAAGAACCTCGAGATGCCTTATCACGTGCTCTGCTTGACGTTGCTCCTGATCTGTTGATTTTGTCGGAAACATATGACCGTTAAATTCAGTTACCAAGTAAGGTACTGAATTATTAAGGCCAGTAATTTCTTTTTGAGATCTTAGAGCGGTTCTTGGTCGATTTCCACCATTTTCAAAATCGCCAAGAATAAAATCATTCATAGTGTAAACATCTTCAAGCATATTACTTTCAGAAATATACCTAACACCGGCAGTTTGTCTTGTGGGGTCTAATTCGTGCGCCACTCTGTTGGTTTGGGCATAAAGCGCATCATCATCATTTGATTCATTAATCCTAACCCCCCAAAGAATAATCGAGGGATGATTCCAATCTCGTCGGATCATACGACCCACATTTTCTATGGTTTCCGTTTTCCAATCATCTTCACCAATATGCTGCCAACCCGGTATCTCTTCAAAGACTAACAACCCTATCCGATCGCAGTGGTCGAGAAACCATTTTGACTGGGGATAATGTGATGTCCTTACCAAATTAAGCTTTAAGTCATTTTTTAATATTTCGGCGTCCCGTTCCTGAGCATTTTTACCAAGCGCATACCCAGAATAAGGATAGGATTGATGCCTATTAAGGCCCCTAATTTTAACTTCCCTGCCATTCAAAAAGAACCCATCTGGAGTAAATTCAGCCGTGCGAAAACCAAAGTGAGTTGTCACTGTATCTCTACCAGAATCAGTGTCCAGTCTTAGCCTTAGCGTGTACAGAACAGGGTTTTGAATATCCCAAAGATCCAAATTTATAAGGTTATCCAGAATAAAAGATATTTCTTTAGAATCGACCAACAGGCTCTTTTCAGCCAAAACATCACCTGAAAGATCAGTTATTTCTGCATAAAATTGGCCTAATACATTATGGTTCCGCGGATTATCAATCTCAATAGTAACAGCTACAGACTTTGATGCGGCCATAGCGTCGAGTGTTTCTACCTTGTATAACCCGATGGAGAGCGGTTCGGTCACCTTCAAAAAAACATCGCGATAAATTCCTGCGAACGTCAAATAATCAATTCTACCGCCAAAAGGCGGTATATTCGGGTTTTCGCTGCCGTCAATAATGACTGTCAATTTATTATGACCATTTTCAAGATGCGCGGTTAAACGGATTTCAAATGGGGTGTACCCATCTTTATGGCCCCCGATAAACTCACCGTTTAAAAATACTTTTGCGTTGGACATTACGGCTTCAAAGAGCACCGAAATTTCTTTACCTATCCATTCGCTTTGCATCCAAAATATTTTTTCATATTTAAATTCACGCTGGTATACTTTTTCATCAAAATATGAAAATGGTAATTCTACAGCTGTATGAGGCAGGCAAACTTCATCCTTGCCTTCAAACAGCCAATCACCATTAAAAACTGTTACTGTTCGCATCCTAAACCTTATTTAATTGAACCAACCATACCTTCGACGAAGAGCCGCTGAAGAACGAAAAATACTACCAAAGTCGGAAGCGTTGCCAAAATGGTTCCGACCATAACTAATCCAAAGTCCGGGTAATAGGCCGATGCTAAAGATGAAATTACCAATGTGATCGTTTTCATCTCATTTGTTTGCAAGACAATTAATGGCCAGAGGTAATTGTTCCAATTTGCCATAAATACAATAATTGTCGCCGCTGCATAAGTGGATCGCATCACCGGTATATATATACGAAAAAAGATCTGCCATTCATTGAGACCATCAATACGAGCAGCATCTCGCAATTCGCCGGGAAATGCCTTTGTCGATTGCCGAAAGTAAAAAATAATAAAGATCGAAGATATCGTAGGCAGAATAATGGCGGAATACGTATTAATCATCCCCATCCGGGCCATCATTACAAAAAGAGGTACCATTATTGCAGCAAAAGGTATCGATAGCATTAGTAGTAAAACTGCAAAAACACGTTCACGAAACGCAGACCTAAACATTTCAAATCCATAGCCTGCCAAGGATGATACCACCAGTGTAAAAAAAGTTGTTGTGACGGCAATAAATGTCGAGTTAAAAAGCACGCTAAATAGATCAACGCTTGCTAAAAAGTTGACAATATTTATTAAGAGTTGATCACCGAAGCTGGCCTTCCCTCGTATGATATCAGCAGAAGTATTTGTGCTTCCCACAATCATCCAAAAAAATGGGAAAATAGATACGAAAGCCGCCAATGACAAGAGTACGTAAACCATGGCTCTCTGAACTCTATCAAACAGGGTCATTTACGGTCTCTTGCAACAAAAAACTGAACATAACTCAGAACAGCAACTAGAAGAACAATAACATACGAAACGGTTGCGGCGTATCCAAAACTTGGCATAAATCTAAACGTCAAATTGTATATATAAAGAGATAAAGTCAGAGTGGCATCTGCTGGACCGCCAGCAGTTATATTATTTACTTCGTCAAACAGCTGCAGTGTTCCAATCGTCGAAATAATAGCTGTAAACAAAATAACAGGTTTTAAAATTGGAATTATTATTCTAAAAAATTGCGCACGTCTTGGCACCCCGTCAATTCGAGCAGCCTCGTAAATAGCTGGGTCAATGTTCTGCAACGCAGCAAGATAGAAAATCATATTATATCCTGTCCATCGCCAAGTAATTGCCAGTATTATGACCACTTTTGCGTAAAATGGCTGGCCAAGCCATGAAATTGGATCGCCAAGTAAATGAACGGCAATCAATGTATTGTTTATAACCCCATCTGTTGCAAACATAGATTTGAACAAAATCGAGTAGGCAACAAGTGACGTAACACAAGGTAAGAATATAGCAGTCCGAAAAAATGCGCGCCCTTTTATGGTTGGACTGTTTAGCACGACTGCCAAAACTAAACCCAAGAAAATCATTACGGGAACTTGTATAAGCAAAAAGGTAAGTGTGTTGACCAGCGCCCTAAAAAAGACTGGGTCGCCCAATAAACGCTTGATATTAGAAAATCCACCAAAGCTGGTATTCATGCCACGCCCTGTTTGAAAACTCATCCAAAGCGACCAAATTATCGGCCATATCATAAAGATTCCGAGCAAGACCAAAGCTGGCATAACAAAAAACCAACCGTTTAATCCTTCACTATTCGCGAGATTCTTGTTTGCCAAGCCAGATCCCCCAAAGGATGCTCTCGCTCGAGCATATGCTCGAGCGAGATTAGTTTTAAAGATTATTGCGTTTGCGACTGGGCCTGCGCATTAATCTTTTCTATAGCGTCATCAACGGACGCGCCTTTTGCCAATGCAGGCAGTTGGACAGCAACGGCTGAGTCAACTTCGTTGGTAAAAATACCGTAGTTTACACCTGGTATGTTACCCAACCATTCAGAGAAATTTTGCCAAACAGCTTGACCGCCAAAATACTCATCACTCGCTTGATAAGCTGCGCCATCACGAGCAGCCAAAAGTGATCCAACTGCTCCTTGATTGACGAGGATTTTTTGGTAAAAATCAGAATCAGTTCCCCAAACGCTTCCTAAAAAGTCTTTAGCAGAATCTTTTTCTTCTGAGGATGCAAGGACATACCAGCTTGATCCGCCAAGATTAGAAGCGTTGACCGATCCTTCAACACTTCCAAGACGCGGGATCGGCGCTACGCCCCACTGTCCAGGCATTCCAGAAGCTTTAATTGTAGCTGTCATCCATACCCCAGTGATAACACTTGCCACGTCACCACTTGTGAACGAACTTACATATTCAGTCCAACCCGATATTGGTTTATAAATCTCGGGCGATTGTAGAACCTGGCTATAAGTATCTAGTGCGGCATGAAATGCAGGGTTATCTTTAAGGTTTAGATCGCCTTCTGGTGTAAAGTACCAGCTACCGGCAGATTGCATTAAAATACGCAACATTCCTGCATCATTTATATCTATTGGAAATGTTGGGTATCCAGTTTTACTTTTTACGTCTTTTGATATTTCGATGTAACGTTCCCAAGTAATATTTTCTAGATCATCTGCTTCATAACCGGCATCACCATAGATGTCAGATCGGTAGAAAAGTCCCGTTACTCCAGAATCAAAGGGTAGGGAATATGTCTGTCCATCAACAGACGCTAAAGCAACTTTATAATCTGCAAATCCACTATAATCTACAACGTCGTTAAGCGGTTCAAACGAGCCTGGAAATGACAGAAGGTATTTTTGTGCGCCATAGTCTTCAATTAAAACAATATCTGGTAGCCCTTCGGTCGTTCCAGATGCCAATTGTGTTTGCAGTTTTTGCTCAACATCTGCCTTTGCAAAGTCAACGATATTTACTGTGACGTCAGGATTGATTTTCTTGTAACGCTCCGCTGCTTCAATCATTGTGGCACCGTTAAAGTTCATATCCCACAGCCAAACCGTGATTTCTTCGGCTATAGCGGCATTCATTGCAGTCAGACTTATACCTGAAGCTAGCAAGATTGCTAACGACGAGGACTTTAATTTATCTGTCATATTATTTTTTCTCCCTATTTCATAAGTTGACAATTTGTTCCAAATAGTGGGACAATACTTCAACTATCGAGTTTATGCGGCAGTAATTTTAACATGTCAAACATTTCATGATCAAAAAAGTGAAGGATTTTTAATCAATGGGAAAAGAGGCTTCAAGGGATGGGACAGTTGGAAAAGCTCTCGATGTTTTGGACCAAATAGCAGCTTTCGAACGCCCCATTCGGTTTTCCGAAATATTAGATTGCAGCCCCCATCCCAAAGCCACTCTTTATCGACTAATACAAACCCTAACCAACCAAGGCATGCTGACATACAGCGAGGAAAGTGGTACTTATATTTTAGGTATAAGGCTTGTACGGCTCGCACATTCTGCTTGGCGTCAAAGTTCTCTTGCCCCAATTGCCCGTCCGTTTTTAGATGCACTTGCAAAAGATGTAGGCGAGACGCTGCATCTCGCGCAGATGGATGATGGTCAGGTCCTTTATATGGACAAACGCAACGCCGCCGAGCCTGTAGAAATGTTCAGCTCAGCGGGTAAAATTGGCCCAGGCCACAGTACGGGCGTCGGAAAAGCAATTTTGGCCTATATGTCTCCACAAAATCAATCGCGCGCACTTAGACGTCAGTCATTCTATCAGTACACATCAAACACGCTTACTTCCGAAGGGGCATTAAAAATTGAACTGACCAAAATAGCTAAAACCGGTATCGCATTTGACCGTGAAGAACATGAGATCGGTATTATTTGTATCGCAGTGCCAATTTTAAACACTCGAAAACATGCGATTGGAGCAATATCATTGACGTCAACGACTGCCCGCAACTCCCTCAAAAGCTTGCAAAATTATTCTAAAATTTTACAAAAAACCGCAAATCAAATAACGCAAGCAGCAGAAGACTGGCAGTTTCCCACCTAAAAATTTTAACAGATCCAGAACTCATCTAATTTGAAAGCAAAGTACGTTTATTAGATAATCAACCAGGCCGCGGAGCCCCCCCCCCTTTTTTCCTACTCCCACAAAAAAAGTGAACCAACACCAACCCTATCTCAAAAACACGTTGAGGAGGCTTTTAAAACCACAACTTCCAACAAACCCTTCTTAAAATGTGATCGGAAAGGCCAGAAATTATCTATCACTTTGGTCAGTCTCATTGCCATTCGCGTGATCTTTAAGGGTATTAAGAGAATTATAGAATGGTCGGATACATCAATTGCGAATCCCAAAGGTAACGGAAAAACCAAAATAGCTGTTCCAAACGAAAACTGATCAGACTTGTCCAAGTTTTTTAAGACGCGCATTTTTTAGCTGAGCAAAATCATCGCCAGCATGATAGGAAGATCTTGTCAGGGGGGTCGCCGAAACCATGAGAAACCCTTTACCATAGGCAGCGCGCTCGTAGGTTGAAAACTCATCCGGATGGACAAACCGATCAACCGCATGATGCTTCGGAGTAGGCTGCAAATATTGACCGATAGTGAGAAAATCAATTTCGGCTGCTCGCATGTCATCCATCACTTGTAAAACGGATTGCCGGTCTTCGCCTAGGCCAACCATAATACCAGATTTGGTAAACATTCGAGGGTCTAACTCTTTCACCCGTTGCAAAAGTCGCAAAGAATGAAAATAACGTGCCCCAGGGCGTACTTCTGGATACAGCCCTGGTACGGTTTCCAGATTATGATTGAACACGTCCGGACGCGCTTTGACAACAACTTCTAAAATTGAAGGATCACACCGTAGAAAGTCAGGCGTTAGAATTTCAATCGTGGTTGCAGGACTACGCTGGCGGATGGCACGTATTGTCTGGGCAAAATGTTCCGCACCACCATCCTCGATGTCGTCCCGATCAACAGAAGTTATGACCACATGCTGTAGGCCAAGTTTTGCCACGGCGTGAGCAACACGGCCTGGCTCAAATATATCAAGTTCTTCAGGCGGCTTACCAGTTGCAATATTGCAAAAAGAACAGGCACGCGTGCAGACCTCTCCCATAATCATCATCGTCGCATGACCCTGAGACCAGCATTCTCCAACGTTTGGGCAACCAGCTTCTTCGCAGACTGTAACAAGTTTGTTTTCACGCATTAGATCACGTGTTTTCTTGTAACCTTCACTTATAGGAGCTTTTACTCTGATCCAGCTTGGCTTTTGAGGCTGCATGTTGTCAGCTTTATGGGCCTTTTCAGGATGTCGCTGTTTTGGCAGGGTAAGATCACGCACGGTCCGGTTCCATCATTTTTTTCTATAATAACAGATTAAGACCTATCTCCAAGGCAAATTATTGCATATCAGCTTTGCGTTGCCGCTATTCAAACCTACGCCTATCAAACAATATCGCTAAATAAATTAGCAAATGTGTTTTTAAATACACCAACTATCAGTTGAGCATTGATTTAATAAAAAATATAAGTCTAAAAAACTATAACTTAAGATTTACAGATAATGAGGGTTAACATTTGGTAGCATATTGGCACCTTGCCACCAAAACACTTTACCCCACTTAATAGGTATCAAAAAGACGTTAAAATGGTGCCCGAATATAAGAAGAGCCAATTAGATACGCGGGGTTGCACTATACGCTTTACTGTCGAAGTGCATTTAGTCTTTGAACTTGTGAGAGCTAAATTTAATTGATCTCTTCTCAAAAATTGCCTCTCAATCACGACCGAGCGGCAAGTAAATGTAAGAGCAGGCTCTCTTAATCAGCTTGCTAGAATAGGTGTAAAATGGTCTTAGAAGAGTTTTTTAATTCTAGTAAAGTTATAGACTTGAGTTTTTTCAACTTTCAAAATGCGATAACTGCGGCTTATTTTGCGGACTCTGACTATAAAGTTATTCGAACTAACCAGAACTTTAAACAGTTCTTTCCCGCCTTGGGCAATTTACAAGGGGTATACTTTCCTGAAATTCTAGAAGCGCTAGATGTTGAAAAAAAGCATATAGATGAATTCATAGAGACTATCGAAAAAAATGGAAGAGTTCTGATACCGAGGCTCGAGATCATCCAAGGGGATGATAAAAAGGTGTTTTCATTACTTTCAACAAAAACCGAAAGCACAGATTTTTCATTTTTGCGTGGCGTTCAGGGCCAATTTGTAGATCGTACCCAAGAAGACAAACTGCGTCAGGAAAAGGATCACTTGGTTGAAGAACAACTTAAAAACCAAAATATCATCAAACAAAAAAGCGAACGTCTCGAAGAAATTTCAAAACGGCTTGCAAGTTATCTCTCGCCGCAAGTTTATGATAGCATTTTTCAAAGCAATGGGGTGATTTCAAAGAAGCATCAGCGTAAAAACCTGACTGTATTTTTCTCCGACATTGTCAGTTTTACCGAGCTAAGTGATACTCTTGAACCAGAAGTTCTCGCGGCCTTGATCAATAACTATCTGTCCGAGATGACCAATATCGCTATTGAGTGCGGCGGAACAATAGACAAATTCATTGGTGACGCTGTGATGGTTTTTTTTGGCGACCCTCAAAGCAATGGTGAACGTCACGATGCATTGGCCTGTGTTGAAATGGCAGCAAAGATGCAAAACCGGATTGCCGAATTACAAACCTATTGGAAGACACTGGGTATCAGGAATGGCATGCAGGTACGTATGGGAATTTCAACTGGTTATTGCACAGTTGGAGATTTTGGATCGCAACAACGATTAGATTACACAGCATTTGGCAGCCCAGTTAATCTGGCAGCGCGATTAGAAACTCTGGCTCCAGCCGGCAGCATTATAATGTCAGAAGCCACTCAAGAACTGGTAGGCGAGCAAGTCGGCAGCGAAGTCTACAAAGCAATAACACCAAAGGGCTTTTCAGCACCCGTGAATACTTTTATTCTGACCAATCACAATCTTAAACTAAAAGTCCGCGAGGCGGCTCAATTTAAAAAACAAGGAAGCCGCGTATCCATTGATATCTTTGATACCTCAGATATTCGCGCCGCCATTGCCGAGTTGAAAGAAATTGAACTCGAGTTTGAACGCTTAATTGAAGAAGAATGACCCTAAACTCCGAAGCAGATCAAGCCAAGCCAGCAGTAGTTGCCATAATCGACTGATAAAATTCTGGATCCGTCGCACCTTCTGTCCCAATCAATAGAACAACCGAGTTCTCGTCAAAGGCAAGTTCTGACCACAGATGCGGGTCACGCTTTGCAGCCATTAAAGCAGCCAACCCTGCAGTTGCACATTCACCAGCCTCAATAGACAAATCGTTCCCAAGTCCCTGCCCTAAACAGCGCATTAAAGGAGCAACGGCATCGTCCGTAATCGACACACAGTGACTAAGAGTCGGGCGCAAAACATCCCAAGCTAATAATGACACCTCACCACACGACAGCCCCGCCATCAAAGTTTCTTCAGAAATTTCAATCAGCGTTGGCGCCTGAGAATTAATGCTTTCTAAAAAACAAGCAGACATATCAGATTCGACAGATATGATTTTACAAAGGGCATCGCCCATTGCCTGCCATAACGGAGCGACGAGGCCAGCCGCAAGGCCGCCAACGCCAACAGGTAAAAACGCGTGCGTTAGTCTCATATTCCCCATTTGCGCCAGTAGCTCGTGGGACATGACGGAATAACCAGCCATAACTTGCAGCGGGATATCCCGATATCCCTCCCATGAAGTATCCGAAACAATGTGCCAACCATTTGCCTCTGCATCGCTCCGACATGCGGCAAGGGATGCTTCGTAATTGCCATTCACGCGGATTACGTCCGCACCAAGTGACTGCATCGCTTGTTCGCGGGCTACACTGACGTGCTCGTGTATGTAAATCTTGGCAGCACACCCAGCAAGCTGTGCCCCCCAAGAAACAGATCGTCCGTGATTACCATCCGTAGCGGTTGTAACCGTTAAATCTGCCGCATCAATTCCGAGGGCTTTCTGAGCCAATACGAGGCTGGCAACGGCATAAGATCCACCCAATGCTTTGAACGAGCCAAGACCAAATCGTGACGCTTCATCTTTATATAAGACCGCTTTTACACCACAGGCAGAAGCAACGTCTGGCAGGCTGCGCAAAGGCGTGGCAGCATAGCCTGGCCAACTTGAGATTTCCTTCAGAGCCAAAGCCATATTATCCGTGTTAAGGGATCCCAGTACATTCGGAAAAGATGATTGCTTGCGCGCCAGATTTGTCACGACTTTTGTAATTCTTGCGGTCGCTGCGGCGTCTATAAAATTCTCTTTGCTCATGTCTAAAGGTAATCCTTTTTAAGTCACGGTTACATTGTTTATATAGACTTGTCGTCAGGCCTAAAAAGTGGTTTCACTCATCATTAATTACAATAAGCTTTTGTCCAAATAGACCAGGTCTAGATCCCAATACCTTCACAGAGCGGCATCAAAACGGAATCAAATAGTCAAAAATTGCCTTTTCTACAGTCGTTTGACCAAGAGGTAATATATCTTTAAACCCAAATTGTTAATATATCCTTACGCTCATTCATGATGTTGTTGAATTTTCCCAAAATGGGGAGGCATTACATACTACGAAAGTTTTAATTCTTAACTATTTTTCACTTTATTCCTTTCCAATAGTAGTAATGGCCCTTTTTCAGTCATTACAACGTTCTACAATAGTTCTTTTAGTTAGTCGGTTTATATGTAACATAAAAAAAGCCTATTTTTATCAATGGCCTATTTTAATTTATTTTGCTATTAATAATTATTAATATAATATTTTCAATGCTTTAAAAAGTAAACCTCATTTCCACTCAATAAAAATATTGTATTAAGCTTATTATGATCATGACTGTGTTGTAACTGAACCGATTAAAAGAACTAAAACAATTCAAGTATATCTAGTATCAGTACGGGAGCCAATTGATACGAGTATACCAATGGGTGAAATCTATGATTGTTACCATATCAAAGATGGAGTTATTCCACTTATCTCACCGTATCAAGTCGCGGATTAGTCATGCCAAATGGAAGAACGGTGGTACTTGGGGAAGGAAATCTAATCTGAATACTCAAGTGGAAATGCAGATACGTCAGAAACGAAAAGATGTTCGGGGAATCAGAGGACTATCCAAGGAGTTTAAGATTGGAAAAACTACTGTAGGCAAAGTAATCACTGCTTAATCAGTATTAATAATACTATTTTGTGTCCAATTTTATAAGAAAATAATAGTCTAATAACACTGCTAAACTCAGGTCTGCGATAAGAAAGATTTAGGAATGCTTACAGGAAAAGAAAACCCTGAATTTAAAATAATAGGTTTTGAGGCAGATGATACACTTTGGGGAAATAAGACATTATTTTATAATGCCCAAAAGCGGTTTCAGGACCTTTTAAAAAACTATACTGACCAGTTTTTCCAAGAATTATTGAAAATTGAGAAACAAAATCTTGAATATTATGGTTATGGAATAAAATGTTTTATTCGTTTAATTATTAAAACATCGATAAAAATATCAAATGGAAAAATAGATAATGAAAGCATTGCAGAGTTTTCAAAATTAGGAAAGGAAATGCTTTCTGATCCTGGCCAGGTTTTGCCTGATGTTAAATCTACTTTAGAGTTCCTTTCAAAAAGTTATATTTTAATTTTAATTATAAAGGAGACATTTTAGACTAAGAGAAATAGATAAGTAATTCAAATCGCTCAATATTTAAATCATCTTGAAATTGTATCTGAAAAAATGCAACTACGTACAGTAAATCTTAACCAAGTATAAAATTAATCTACGAAATTTTCTAATGGTAAGAAATTCACTAAAATCGGATATTATGCCAGTCAATATTCTCGGAGGTAAGGGAGTTTACATTCCTTTTAAGTTAACTTGGGAGCATAATTTTATTCACTACAATTCAGAAGATTATGTAGAATTAGAAAATATTTCATCCATCAAATCATGGTTAGAAAGATAACAGATTTAAATGTAACCTTGCCGATCGTTATAATCTATTCTGTTTTTCTAACACTCCACTTTTGAAATGGTTGGAGGGTATCACTGCAAAGTTCCAGTGAAAGGTTTCGGATTAGATGAACTGGTGATCCACCGCCACCTTTTCTAGATTTTCCCTGAGAAACAGTCAGGCATAATTTCTCATTGTCAATTAGATGAATGTTGTCTTCGTTATCCCATTCAAATTTCTGAAGTTTTTCGTCCTGGCATTTTCGTAGTATTAAAGATGATGATGCCGTATTTGTATTTGCTTCCATACAAACATCAAAGGCGGGCAAGTAGAATTGGTTCTTGGTCAATTTGAGGGAGTCAAAGCCCTGATCAATAGCAACTTCTCCTTGGTATGAGTAACAAGTATGTGCCTGCAGTCCCTTATTAACTTTTGCTTTTGATTTGTGCCCTCTTATATCGATGCAAAATCCCCTATTATCATCCAATTGATTTAGAGAAAAAATTTCTACTATTTCTCCCAATGCAATATTTGGAAATAAGAAAAGCAGGTAAACAAGTAGGGTTAGTTTTCTCATTAATAAACTCAATTATCACATTCAGTTTTGAAGTTAGATTTACTTACGGGGTGTGGACAAGGTTTTTTTTAGGGTGACCCCTAAAACTGGTGAATGTTTTATTACATGGGTCCCATATTTTGATCTACGAATGTACCAAAGCACCGCCTGAGATGCTGAAAAGGAAATTTGAGCGTCTAGGTGAAACTTCGTTTCCATTTTGTAACATATTGTAAATTTGATGAAAATAGGCTGAT
>JAOGIM010000033.1 GCA_028150825.1 Paracoccaceae bacterium | reverse complement strand
GCGTCCGAAGACGCAGATAGCGCCTTTGCAAAAAATTGGCCAGAACTTGCAGAAATATGGCGCGCAAAGCAGCTACAGTATACATGGATAAGAGCCGTGACAGGTGCGCACACCAATTTCTGGAACATCACTCAAAATGGCCTTGATTTCGCGCTTGAAGCACTGAACCTCCAAGATAACCCCAATCTTCGCAATCGTCTGCTACAGCTATACTGGGAGCTACAGACATACCCAGAGGTTCCACAGATGCTTCAAGATATCAAGGCGTGTGGAGTGAAAAGGGCCATACTATCAAATGGTTCACCAGATATGCTCAATGGTGCAGTAAAATCTGGAGGCTTGGATGACGTCCTAGATGCGGTATTGTCGGTCGAAACGGTTGGGGTATTTAAGCCGCACAGGAGCGTTTATGATTTGGTTGTAGAACACTTTTCCTGCTTAAAAGAAGAAGTCCTTTTTGTATCGTCAAATGGTTGGGACGCAGCAGCCGCTTCAGGCTATGGGTTTCAAACGGTCTGGGTAAACCGCGCAGGCCAGCCTATGGATCGTCTGCCGTGGGAACCTGAGCATGTCATGGCGGAATTGAGCGGGATTGCAGCGCTTATGAGCGTTGCCAAAAAAAATAAGGAATCGATTTTATGAATATTGATTTGATCCATGCGGCAGCGGCCCGCCTTGAAGGCCAATCCCGCAAAACACCTCTTTTATCATCTCCCTTTTTGGATGAAATTGCTGGCAGACAAATTTTGATAAAACCAGAATGCCTGCAACACACGGGAAGCTTTAAATATCGCGGCGGTTATTCCGCCATTTCGGCTTTGAACAAAGCCCAATGTAAGGCTGGCGTGATTGCATATTCATCAGGCAATCATGCCCAAGGCGTTGCGCTTGCCGCCCGCCAGCATGATATACCAGCCGTCATCATTATGCCCAATGATGCCCCTGCAATCAAAATCGCGAACACCAAAGCGCTTGGAGGCCGAGTTATTGGCTATGACCGCGCTCGTGAAAACCGGGAGGACATAGGCGTTAAGCTATCTAATGAACATGGCCTTACCTTGATTAAACCTTACGACGAACCCCAAGTCATTGCCGGACAAGGAACAACGGGTCTTGAAATAGCAGAACAAGCAGCAATGCTTGGCGTTAGTAAAGCCCAAGTTCTTGTATGTTGCGGCGGAGGGGGCCTGACAAGCGGTATCGCACTTGCTTTGGCAGAGCATGCACCCGAGATGCGTGTCCATACGGCTGAGCCAGAAAATTTTGACGATACAGCGCGATCTCTTTTAAGCGGCGAACGGGTTGTAAATGCCAGCAGCTCTGGTGGTATGTGCGATGCCATCTTGACCCCGACACCGGGAGAAATAACATTTCCCATCATGAAATCACACTGTCCATCTGGATTTGTCGTCAGCGATGAACAGGTGCTCATGACCATGGCGTTAGCCTATCAGCGCCTTAAGATTGTCATTGAGCCTGGTGGAGCAGTCGCTCTTGCAGCGGCTCTTTTCTGCAAGGACACACTTGAAACAGACACTGTGATCGCCGTAGCCTCTGGAGGAAACGTCGATCACAAGATTTTTCAACGCGCCCTCAAAACTCTGAACTAAGGCATGGAAAACCGTTAGGACCAATTATGTCCCTAACCCTACTCCTTATTACGTAAGCCTAAACGATAAAATCACTGCACTTAAGCGCCATAGTAGGAGATATTTATGCATTATGCCGATCTTGGCCATATAAAATTGCATTATTTGGAGACTGGTAGTCCAGATGGTCCCCCACTAGTGTTTGCCAATTCGCTTGGAACCGATTTGCGCCTTTGGGCTCCAATCCTCCCGCTTTTGCCAAAATCACTGCGTATTATAAGATATGACAAACGCGGTCATGGGCTCTCAGAGTGTCCGCGCCCACCCTATTCAATGGGCGCTCTTGTTCAAGAAGCCGAAAGCCTACTGGACTATTTAAAGGTCAAAGAATGTGTTTTTGTCGGACTTTCAATTGGCGGAATGATTGCGCAGGGTCTAGCAGTTAAACGTATGGACCTTATACGCGGTATGGTTTTGTCAAATACAGCAGCTAAAATTGGTCAAGCTTCCATGTGGGATGATCGTATTAAAGCGGTTCAAACTGACGGTATTGAAGCTCTTGCAGACAGTGTTATGGAGCGCTGGTTCAGTAAAAATTTTCGCGATACAAAAGAGCTTAATCTATGGCGCAATATGCTTATACGTCAACCCAGTCATGGCTACATGGGATGTAGTGCAGCCATATCTGGGACTGACTTTTTTACCCCAACATCAGGCTTACGGTTGCCAACACTTGGCATCGCGGGATCCGAAGACGGCTCTACTCCACCCGATCTTGTGCTTGAGACAGTAGATCTTATTCCAGGCTCATCGTTTCATCTTATCCACGGCGCGGGACATCTTCCTTGTATTGAAAAGCCTGATGAATATGCAAAGGTAGTAACAAAGTTTTTAACAGATATTGGCCATGTTTAAGTTTCTACGAGTCCATGAATCAGTTGTTTTTGCATCCTCACGCCAGCTCTTGAACGTTAAGTCCACATCACGCCAGCCATTGACCTCACAGGCCATAGAAACAACTTAAGTCGATTAAAAAATGTGACATTAGTCTCGCAGAAACTTACAATTCTAAATGAAATAATCCAACCCACCATTATTGTGGGCCATTCAATGGCAGGATTTGCAACAGAAGCTAGAGCATAAGACGCCCTTAAACTTACTTATTTGTTTATACTTCTTTGTGCTTACGTGCCCCTTGACGGCATAAATATAATCGACCTGATAAAAGACCAACCCAAGCAACCTTAGCACAACAAAATTTTTTATGCGGCAAGATCGTCTTAGATTTGGACTGTCAGCAACCCACCAAGAAGGGTTGCTCTATCAGTATCACACGGTTTGCTTTGATGATTATGCGATACTCAACTCATAAGAACAAGCTTTGGCGCTTCAAACGACCGGTATTTCCCTGGGCCGCTCCCGTCCGAGCGTGGCAAATTTCTACATCTGCCGCGATTAAGACCGTATCATCCTGCCCCAATATCAGCTTGACATGGTTTCCAACTGGCAAGATAGCTGAAGATATTATATACTCTTCAGACACCTCGCAGTGCTTGCCGATACACCGAAATTAGAAGCTTTATTCGATCAAATATCAAAGGACGGTTAATGGCAGGCTCAGTATTTGATAGCCTTATATATAGCGACGCATTACCAAAAAGCGAAATTGGCTGTCAAT
The DNA here is from genome assembly GCA_028150825.1 of Paracoccaceae bacterium. Lineage (GTDB taxonomy): Bacteria > Pseudomonadota > Alphaproteobacteria > Rhodobacterales > Rhodobacteraceae > LFER01. Next base: position 14,794 of record JAOGIM010000033.1, on the reverse strand, counting down.
TTGCGCTTTCATTCGTAGAGCATGTGAAAGAAGTATTATAATGCAGCGAAGCGATATCGCAGGCCACACTCCGTCCAAGGGCCGCAACTGGACTGTGTTTCTAGTAATGATGACTGTGATGCTAGACTCTATGGGGATCGGCTTGATTATACCGGTTACCCCCGCCCTTTTAATGGATGTTTTACCAGATGCCACGCTTGCACAAGCGGCACTTTGGGGCGGAATTTTGACCTCAATATATGCTTTCATGCAATTTCTATTCGGCCCGTTTTTGGGAACTTTATCTGATCAGGTTGGACGCAAACCTGTTTTGTTGGTCGCCTTATTTGTTATGGTTGGTTATTATCTTGTTATGGCCCTTGCTCACAGCCTTTGGCTTCTCCTGCTTGGACGTTTGATCGGGGGTATTACGGCCGCCACTCATTCGACTGCGACAGCTTTGATGGCAGATATTTCCGCACCGGAAGATAAGGCCACACGCTTTGGTTTATTGGGCGCAGGCTTTGGAATGGGATTTGTTCTGGGTCCTATTCTGGGTGGTTTTTTAGGCGAATGGGGACCAAGGGCGCCATTTTATGCTGCTGCTGTCTTGGCCGGACTTAATTTTATTATGGGTTGGCTAATATTGCCTGAGACAGTCACAGACAGGATACGGCGACAATTTGAATGGAGACGGGCAAATCCACTGGGGGCATTGCGCACGATCAGTAAATTTCAAGGTCTTGGCCCCATGCTAGTTGTCTTTTTATTATATCATATTGCAACGGCTGTTTATGCATCAGTCTGGCCATTTTTCACAGCTGAGCGCTTTGACTGGACACCCGGGATGATAGGTATTTCACTCACATTTTATGGAGTCTTTTTTGCGATCGTGCAAGGATCCTTGGTAAAGCCCGCAATCGCGCGGTTTGGAGAAACACGAACGGTAAAAATTGGTTTTGCGTTTGAAATATTTGCACTGAGCATTATTGCAATACTTACCAATGGAATTGTTCTATTGGCCTTTATTCCGATTGCAGCGCTGGGCGTTATCGGTCAACCCGCTCTACAGGCAATCTTATCCCGCGCTACAGCGGACGACAGTCAAGGCGTATTGCAAGGGGTTCTAAGTAGCCTCACGGCCATTTCTATGATTGTTGCGCCAATTACGATGACTTGGGTGTTCGCAGAGTTCACAGAGCACAAAGCCACAATTTATTTCCCCGGCGCGCCTTTTGCGGCATCAGCTCTTTTGCTGCTTATTGCCTTAATAACTTTTATAAAAATCTCTCCAAAGGCTCCAACCTGAACGTAATTTATCTAAAACTTTAATTTTGGGACTTGCTCCTTTAGATAAGCTAGACAATCCTAACCCAAAGTAAGGAGATAATTTATGTCACACGTAAAAGCTGCTGTCTGCCATCAATTTGGCGAACCACTTCTTGTCGAAACTGTTCAACTACGTGCTCCACAAGAAGGTGAAGTGGAAGTTCAACTTGGAGCCGTTGCAGTATGTCACTCAGATATTTCCTATGCCGAAGGAGCTTGGGGTGGCACACTTCCAGCCGTGTATGGGCATGAAGCGGCCGGCATAATCACAGCATCGGGGAATGGCGTGATAGGCCTCTCTGTTGGAGATCGCGTAGTGGTTACCATGGTTCGGGCATGTGGCCATTGTTCAACTTGTGGATCTGGCCGTCCAAGTATTTGTGAAACCGGATATAACAAGGATACAGGCCCCTTAAGTACGAAAGAAGGCGGCATCCTAGAACACGGTCTCAACTGTGGTGCATTTGCTGAGAAAGTGGTAGTTGACCATAGTCAGGTTGTCAAAATTCCTGATTATTTGAATTATGACGTTGCCGCACTCTTGGCGTGCGGTGTCATCACCGGAGTAGGAGCCGTTGTAAATTCTGCAAATGTGCGCCCGGGTCAAGATGTCGTAGTGATTGGCGCAGGCGGTGTTGGCCTAAACACTATTCAGGGAGCGCGTTTAGCTGGTGCAAGGCGTATAATAGCGGTTGATATAACGACAGAGAAGCTGTCAGTTGCTAAGGAATTTGGCGCAACAGACGGCGTCTTGGCAACGGACGCCAAACCATGGAAATTAGCCAAAGCAGCTATGGGAAGGGGCGCAGATGCAGTTTTTGTAACTGTAGGCGCTATACCAGCTTATGATACTGCAGCAAGATATCTGGCTTATGGAGGTCAAATCGTGATGGTCGGAATGCCAAAATTAGGGGAAAAGTCTCACTATGAACCAGTTATGATGTCCGCTGTTGGTCAGGGTTTAATTGGATCCAAATTGGGTGATGTTGTTATCAAAAGAGACATTCCATGGATGGTCGATCTCTATGGCCAAGGCCGTTTAAAACTGGACGAGCTTATTTCACGCCGCTTTAAGCTCGATCAGATTAACGATGCTTTTGCCGACACAAAATCTGGCTCTGCGCGTCGCAATGTCATTCTGTTTGATCTGTAATTTTAATATGAATCTCAAAGATCTCGACATCATTATAACCGCCCCAACCGCCCCTGGTTGGGGTGGTCGATATTGGATATTGGTCAAATTAACAACCAATTCAGGTATCATTGGGTGGGGTGAATGCTACGCATCTTCAGTCGGACCAGACGCGATGACACATGTGATCCACGATGTCTTTGAGCGTTATTTTGAGGGTGAAAATCCGGAAAATGTTGAACGCATTTTTAGGCGCACATATTCTTCTGGCTTTACACAGCGACCAGATCTTACGATTATGGGCGCTTTTTCCGGCTTGGAAATTGCCTGTTGGGATATTTTGGGAAAGGAACGCGACAGACCAGTCTGGGCACTTTTAGGGGGCCTGATGAACGAACGGATCCGCGCTTATACATATCTATATCCTCTGCCAGATCATGACATCCAAGCCTTCTGGAGCTCGCCAGAGATGGCAGCTGAAACGGCAACTGAGATGGTCCATCGCGGCTATACTGCAGTGAAGTTTGATCCAGCTGGTCCATACACAATGCGCGGTGGGCATATGCCAGCAATGCATGACATCTCACTCTCTGTGGCATTTTGCAAAGCGATCCGCGAGGCTGTCGGGGTAAAAGCTGACTTGCTTTTTGGAACGCACGGCCAGTTTAGTACAGCCGGTGCAATCCGTCTTGGCCAAGCAATAGAGCCCTATAGCCCGTTATGGTTTGAAGAGCCCATTCCACCAGACAATGTGGGCGAATTTTCACGTGTGGCACAAGCGGTACGGATCCCAATTGCCACAGGCGAAAGAATGGCAACAAAAGCCGAATTTGCTGCTGTTTTGAAAAGTGGTGGGGCTGACATTTTACAACCCGCTTTGGGACGGGCTGGCGGCATCTGGGAAATGAAAAAAGTTGCGGCAATTGCAGAAATCTTTAACGCCCAGCTTGCCCCGCATCTCTATGCCGGGCCAATCGAATGGGCGGCCAATATTCATCTAGCTGCTTCAATCCCAAACCTGCTTATGGCAGAAACGATCGAGACCCCATTTCACGATCGCCTAATTAAGGGAAGCATTACTGTTGATAACGGATTTATCGATGCACCACAGGGAGCAGGACTGGGGATTGAGGTTGATGAAGATTTTGCAAGAGCGAATCCATTTGATGGCGTGGGCTTGCACTTGCAGATGCAGGATGATCCGTGTGAATACCAAAGCCAGAATAGTTTTATAGGTGGGGCACCGCCTAGAAAAGTCTAGGAGTTCTTGGCTCGTTCAACGGCTTTGTACTAAAGCTGGCCAAGCGCAATAATTTTCTTCTAGTTAAAGGTTTTCGACTCTTCCCGACATCGTCCAAAGGGAATGAAATACTTAAGATCGCTCTCTATTATAATAGCTTGATCTTGTAAATTTAAGTTAACCGCTAGAGGTTTGGGTTTCCGCAAAAACGCCTTTGTAGCGGAAACGTCAAGAGCAATGGATAAGTAACCTGAAATCCCTGCCGAAAAGTATGGGTGTAAAACCGATTATCTTTTACCTTCAGAGAAATTAGTGAAATACCGTCTCACAACAGATGCACAGTGTCGCTACACTAGAAATGTGTGTTGGCCACCGCCGATTGATGCATGTCACAGCCCAGAAACGCAATATGGACAGAGTCAAAGTGACCAAGTGCCCAGTTTCCTACCTTTAATGCCATCTTTAATTCCACATAGAGAAATCCTCCTAATCAATTTTTAATTTGAACAAACTCTTCCTAAGTTATGATATTAAAGTCTCGTCTTACATTTTTTTTAGTTTTTTCATCTGGAAAATTAAGAGGATAAATAAGATCACTTCAATCGTCTTTAACCTGCGAAGCATTATTGATCACGACAACGCAATCAAAAGAACGCGTGTCTCACCCCCGCGCCTGAAGCACCTTGAGACCTGATCCTAATATCAGAACCGAGATTTTTTTATGCATTTATTCACAAAACTCTTGTTATACTGTCAGCGTCGCAAATGAGTAATTTAGATCGAAAGGCCACTGGAAAACACATAAATTGAAAATGCGACAGCATTCAAAAGCTAGGAATTCTATATGTCTAAACGAGTTTGTTTAACGAATCTTACATACGCTCCCAAGTTCCTACGAAGCCACCAATCGCTGCGTCTACGGCCTCATCGCTATCCTGTGCTGTAATTTTTGCAACAAGACCCTTCTTTTTGTCATCCACGACCTTATCTACACGAGCCACAAGGCCAGAATCTTCCAAAGCTTTATCGAATATACGTGTTATGGCTCGTTTTCTCAAATCAGGCTTAAAAATCTTACCAACAGCCGTCTTTGGAAGTTCATCCATTATTTCCACATATTTTGGATGCGCGGCACGTTCAGGGACATTTTCCTCACAGTACTTCAGTAACTCCGCAGGAGTTACTGAAGCACCACCGACTAACTCGACATATACGCAGGGCATTTCGCCAGTTTTTATATCTGGTTGACCTATTGCTCCAGCGAATGCCACAGCTTCATTGCCAAGCAAACTCTCCTCGATCAAGGCAGGATCAATGTTGTGCCCCCCTCGAATGATGAGATCTTTGGCACGTCCCGTAATCCATAGATACTCGTCTGTATCAATTCGGCCCAAATCTCCAGTACGTAGGAAATTTCCATTGTAGTAAAGATCTTTATTTTTGTCTTCCTCGGTATAAGTATTTCCAGCCCATACGCCCGGATTAGAAATGCAAATTTCGCCGATTTCATCGATTTCACACTCGACTAAACCATCAGGAGTATTTTTAATTATTTTGGTATGTGTGTATGGAAAGCGAAGGCCAATAGAGCCAATCTTTTTCGCACCATCAACCGGGTTGCAAGACACAAGGACAGTCGCCTCGGTCAAACCATACCCTTCAATAATATTTACACCTGTTGCTTTTTCAAATCGATGGTAAAGCTCTACTGGAAGAGGTGCTGAGCCGGAAAACGCGGTCTTTACAGAACTCACATCAGCATCTACGGGTCTTTGCATCAAAGCAGCGATCGCAGTCGGAACAGTGATAATATATGTGACCTTCCAACGTTCCACCAATTTCCAGAAATTATCAAATACACCATCACCACGATACCCAGCAGGTGTTGGAAAAATAACGTGTGCGCCAGAAAAAATAGCACCCATTAGGATTATGTGGCAAGCGAAAACATGAAAGAGAGGAAGTGGCGCAATCACATTGTCGTTTTCTGTATACAACAATTCAAGACCCAACCAGCCATTATATATAATCCCTGAAAACAGATGTTGAGCCACTTTAGGCATCCCAGTCGTACCACCGGTGTGAAATAAAGCCGCAACACGATCTTCTTGTACGTCTTCAAAATTCAATGTTGTGTTCTGTCGGTTCAAAGCATCGTTAAAGTTCATCACAGTCGCTTTGTGAGCAACCAAGTTTTTGGGCCTTACAAGAGGAACCAACCAACTTTTGGGCGGTGTCAGATAACGATTCAGATCCACTTCAAGGACGGTTTTGACGTTTGGAGCCAGTTCAATTGCCTTGGCAGCCGTTTGAGCAACTTCGGTTTTTGGAAACGCTTTAAGGGTTACCACCACTTTTGCATTTGTCTCTCGAAGGATGGCGCCAATTTGCGCTGGTTCCAAAAGAGGATTGATTGGATTGACTACACCTGCAGTCATCCCCCCAAGAACCGTCAGCACTGTCTCGTTGCAGTTTGGCAAAATAAACGCGACAACGTCATCTTTGTCGATGCCAAGAGATCGAAATAGGTTAGCAGCTTGGCTCGTTTTGGCCAGCATATCCGCCCAATTCATAGTTTCAGCTTTATCCGTTGGACCAGACAATAACTGGAAACTCACTGCATTATTATTCGGAAATTTATCTGCCGTTTTGCTTAGAACGCCATAAACTGTCTTAGCTAAATCGCGATCTTCCCAAGGCATCTGTTGCTCGATCGCTTCAATATCTTTGATTGTCGCAAAAGTCACTGCTCCGTACTCCTTTATTCGTGATGATTTATTTGTTATTAGCGTACTGTTCTAAGTTACGATGCACGACGTATATCATAAGGTCAACTTATCTCTGAAGTACCAAGAGATTCGCCCATAAACTGTAAACGCGCAAGACGCGAATATAGCCCTTTTTGGGCGATTAAATTCTTATGAGTATCCTGAGCAATAATTTTTCCTTCGTCCATAACAAGTATAAAATCTGCCTTTTTGACGGTCGCCAAACGATGCGCAATAATGATCGTTGTCCTGTCCTTGGACAATGCGTCAAACGCTTTCTGTACGGCCTGTTCATTTTCTGAATCAAGGGCGCTGGTTGCTTCGTCTAACAAAAGTACCGGCGCATTTCGCAAGATAGCGCGTGCAATGGCAATACGCTGTTTTTGCCCACCCGAAAGCATAATGCCCCGCTCGCCAACAAAGCTTTCATAGCCTTCAGAAAGACTGCAAATAAATGTATCAGCTGCTGCAGCCTTGGCCGCTAGAACAACATCTTCATCCGTAGCTGAAGGCCGACCAAAGCGAATATTATCCATTACACTGGCAGCGAACATAACTGGATCTTGGGGGACCAGCGCAATAGAACTGCGATAATCCTGCCGGCTCATCTGTTTTAAATCCACGCCTTCAATGCTCACAGTACCGGTATCAGGATCATAAAACCTTAGCAGCATTTGGATAATAGTTGTTTTTCCAGCACCTGACGCCCCAACCAGTGCAATTGTCTGCCCAGGTGAAACTTCAAAGGTTACGTCGTTCAAAGCAAAATTTTCTTGTCGCGAAGGGTAGCGGAAAGATACATGATCAAATCTTATATGCCCACTTACCACAGCGGGCAGCACTTGTGGGTTGGCGGGATCAGACAGGGTATCTTCAACCTGTAAAAGTTCAACCAAACGTTCTGTTGCGCCAGCTGCGAGCTGCAAATCGCCCCAGACTTCGGATAATGTGGCAACAGAACCACCAACAAGGATAGAATAAATCACAAACTGTACAAGTATACCAGTACTCAACTCACCCGCGCGCACATCATGTGCGCCAACCCAGAGCACGCCGACAATACCAGAAAACACAAAAAATATCACAATTACCGTCAGTATTGCACGCGCACCTATGCGCCTGCTAGCAGTGGAATAGCTTTTCTCGATGACATCGCAAAAACCTGCGTTTGTGACAGGCTCATGGGTAAATGCCTGCACCGTCTGGACTGCGTTTAATGCCTCTGATGCCTTTGCAGAGCTTTCTGCAATCCAGTTTTGATTTATTTTGCTAAGATTTCGAACTTTGCGGCCAATTGTAAGAATTGGAATGAGTACAATTGGGACAATCAGTAAAACCAGTCCAGTCAATTTAGCAGATGTGAACAGCATGAGCGAAATGCCCCCCACAAACAAAAGAATGTTTCGCAGAGCGATTGAAACCGAAGAGCCTATGACTTGGAGCACTAAAGTTGTATCTGTCGTGATGCGACTAAGGACTTCTCCAGTCATCAATGTTTCATAAAAAACTGGGCTCATTGAAATCACTCGGTCAAAAATTGCTTTGCGGATATCTGCGATCACCCTCTCACCTAGACGCGTCACGAGGAGATAACGCAAGGCCGTGCAAATGGCTAATAGTGCAGCTATTCCCAATGCTGCCGCAAAGAAATAATCAAGTTGCTCAGCTTGGGCCAAGGCAAAATTATCGATGACCTGACGCACTGCCAGAGGCAAAATAAGAGAGAGAGCGGCTGTGAGGATCAGTGCAAAAAATGCAACAACCATCCAAAGCTTGTAGGGAAGGAGAAAAGGAATCAAACCACTCAAAGCCGACAGTTTTTTGGAAGCCTTCGGTTCCCTCAGCTCGAGCGTTGAAAGCTCTGGCTCAGTCATAAACTATCCTTAAAATTAAATACATTTTTAAAGCCCGGACTAAGGTATAAATCAAGTTATAAGGAGAGTACATGGGCGACTTAAGTGAGCACTTCACCCTTGACCCAAAAGTGAGGCGACACATCCTTAAAGTTACATAAGCCACACCCAGAACCATATTAAGAGATGAATTTGTGAATCGTTTTACTTATTTTTAAAAACGAATACTTCTTAACTTTTACTCCTTAAGCATAGTTTTTTTTGATAATCCCCAAAAAAAATAATCGTAGCACCTTTACAGAACAAACCTAATTCTGTGATTACGAATAACAAGATTGGCTCACCATGGTTACTTTTTATCTAAGGTTATTATTGTACCTATGTCTTTCTCTGTTATTAAAAGCCTGAGGAGGTGTGTAAGAGAGTCGCACTAAAGATTTACACTGAAAGTAAAAAAAAATGAAAATTGCCATGATTGGAACAGGTTATGTGGGGCTAGTCTCCGGAATTTGTTTTTCAGATTTTGGGCATGAAGTGACTTGCGTTGACAAAGACGACCGCAAGATAACAAAGCTGAACAATGGAGAGGTCCCTATATTTGAACCGGGTCTGGACGCGTTAATGGCTAAAAATGTTGCCTCAGGCCGACTAACCTTCACCAAAGATCTCGCCACAGCCATTGACGGTGCCGATGCTGTTTTTATTGCGGTTGGAACGCCCACACGGCGTGGAGATGGGCATGCAGATATAACTTATGTGATGGACGCTGCGCAAGATATTGCAAACTTGGCGACAGGTTACCTTGTTATTGTGACCAAATCTACTGTACCCGTTGGGACGAACAGACAGGTTAAACAAGCTGTAAGTAAAGCCAACCCCAAGCTAGACTTCAATATTGCATCCAATCCAGAGTTTCTGCGCGAAGGGGCCGCCATCGACGATTTTATGAGACCCAACCGCGTTATCGTCGGTGTGGACTCGGAACGCGCGGGACGGGTCTTATCTGATATTTATCGCCCTCTATATCTGAGAGATTTTCCAGTACTCATCACAGATTTGGAAAGTGCGGAGATGATAAAATATGCGGCAAATGCTTTCTTAGCGACAAAAATCACTTTTATTAATGAGATTGCAAACCTATGTGAAAAAGTAGGTGCAGACATTAAACAAGTATCGATGGGCATCGGGATGGATGACCGAATCGGCAATAAATTTCTACATGCAGGCCCAGGATATGGTGGTAGTTGTTTCCCAAAGGATACAAAAGCTCTTGCACGCATTGGTCAGGAACATGCCGTTCCTATGCAGATCACAGAGACGGTCATCAAAGTAAATGAAGAAGTCAAACGGCGCATGATAGACAAACTTTTTCATCTGTGTGACGACTCATTTAATCGCAAAATAATTACGATTCTGGGTGTAACTTTTAAACCAAATACAGACGACATGCGAGATGCCCCGAGCCTAACAATTGTGCCTTTACTTGTTGGTAGCGGTGCGGAAGTTCGTGTCTGTGATCCACAGGGTCGACGAGAGGGAGAAGGCCTACTGCCAGGAGTAAATTGGTTAGAAGATCCCTACAGTGCGGTTCAAAATGCTGATTTAGTTGTGCTGCTGACCGAGTGGAATGAATTCCGTGGGCTCGACTTGAAGCGTTTAGCAAATAGAATGAAGACACCTAAAATGGCAGATTTACGCAATATTTACTCAGCTAAAGATGCAAAAATGGCCGGTTTCATAAGTTATGATAGTATCGGTCGAGAATTATTCGAAACAACAAACAAGTAATTAACAATGTCTCGCAACGATCTTGCCTAGAGGTAAAGTTGAAGCTATTTTCATTTAAATATTTGGCAAAACTGATGTAAGTAAGAATTTCTTATGTTCAAAAACTTAGCTCGCCTCTTTTAGAGATTAAGGTCAGGAATGCTTACTAAATGCAGATGAATTATTTGACCTCAACGCTGGACTTTCAGTCAAGCTACACACGCTAAGACAAAGTAGGACAACGAAGATTGTTAAAAATGAAACTGTGTTGGGCTATTAAGTAAGAAGCCATTCGGATGACCTAGAAACAATTAATTTTCTGCCAGAGCCTTTTCAAGTTCTGGCAGAAAACGTTCCGTATAATTTTCAGCGATCAAAGGTCCGTTAAAACGGAATAGCACGGTACCATCTCCATCAATGATAAACGTCTCAGGAAGGCCAGTAACACCCCAATCAATGCCAGTTCGCCCTTTATTGTCAAATGCCACTGCAGCAAAAGGGTTTCCTTCTTCCTCCAAAAACTTCATTGCATTCTCATCCCGATCTTTAACGTTCACACCAAATACCGAGATTCCTGCCTCTGAAAGGTCTTGCAGCGTGGAATGTTCCGCGCGACATGGCGGGCACCAACTTGCCCAGAAATTGACGAGTACCACTTCACCATTATCAATCATATCATTGCGAAAAACCTCGTACCCTGCCAATGCAGTTTCTTGGATCTTAGGGGCGGATTGGCCAATCAAGGTCGAGCGCATTTCATTCGGACCGTCGCGCTGCATACCGAATAGAAATAATGTCGTCAAACCTAAAAATGTTAGCGGTGGTATAAGTAAAAAAAGTGAAAACCTAGGCATCTTTATTCAGCTCCGCATTCTTTAAAAGCGCTTTTGATTTAGAATTGTGCCAAAAAACGTAAATTATCAAAAGCGCTAATAAGACGATTGTTATTGCGTAAGCCGATAATACAAATGAGGCGTATTTTCCCAATTCTATTGTCATAAAAGTAACTTTCTTGCCGCAATCACTGAGGCCCGGCGAATCCTAATCTCTGATCTGGTTCCGATGAGTACAAGCGTCAAAAATAAAAATACAAAACCGGCAATCGACAATAAGAGCGGCTGATAAAACACATCTGCAACATTTTTTTCCTTATCAAGCGACAAAGATGCTCCTTGATGTAAACCCTGATTCCAAAAGTTGACAGCGTAGCGACTTAGAACAGCGAACACCGAACCGACGATGCAAAGGATGGAGGTTAAATCAGCTGCACTATCTGGGTTTTCGATAGATTTCCAAAGTGCCAAATACCCAATGTAAAATTGAAAAAGTATCAAAAATGATGTTAGTCGCGGATCCCAAGCCCACCAGGTTCCCCACATAGGCTGCCCCCAGATAGCCCCTGTTATAAGCGCAATCAGTGTCATGACTAATCCGACCGGCGCGGCGGCTTTGGCTGCAAGTGCGCTCACATGATGTCGCCTAATCAACCAGATCAACGACGCAACTAACATCATGAACCATGAATTTATGGCCATCAAAGCGGCGGGAACGTGAATATAAATGATCTTGACCGTCGAGCCCATCCGATAGTCATCAGGCGTAAAAAAGAAACCCCAGATTAACCCTACTATAAGGCAAATAACAGACAAAGCAGAGACCCAAGGCAAAGCACGAGTCGAAAGGTTTAGAAATTTAACTGGATTTGCATATTCCCAAAGAGACATCACTGATTCCACATTTCTATTACGGTTATAACCGTGTTCTCATCGCAGGTTGATACGCAAAACTGCCGCAGAAGCAAATGGCAAAATGGCCATGACACCAAAACTTAGGCCAAGCAGCATCAACAACGGGGTTTGCAATTCAATTCCAGCACTTCCTCTACGCGCAACTTCAGCTCCAAAGATCAACGTCGGCCCATACAGTGGCAGCACCAAAACGGATAGTAGCAGACCACCCCGTTTTAAGCCCAATGTCAAAGCAGCTCCAAACGTACCTATCACACTGAGGGCAGGCGTTCCAAGAACTAGAGACAAAACCAACCACAAATATCCCTCTATCGGAAGTCCCAACATCAATCCAAGAAGAGGCGAAATCAATCCTAAGGGAAGCCCAGTCGTCAACCAGTGAGCTGTCGCTTTGGCTAAAACAACACTTTCCAGCGGCAAAGGTGCAATGGCAAGATGATCAAGCGTACCGTCTTCATAGTCCAGGGAAAAAATTCGGTCTAGTGATAACAGACAGGCTAGCAAGGCACCGATCCATAAAATGCCAGGCGATATGGCCGACAAAAGAGCGGCATCTGGCCCAATTCCAAAAGGTACTAGCACAACAAGGATTAAAAAGAACATTATAGCAAGCCCAAATCCGCCACCAACACGCATCGCCAGTTTCAAGTCCCGAAGTAAAACTATCCTCATAGAAATGCCTCAGCATCATCATAAACACCCCTGTTGAATTTATATCTGTCAAGACTTAGCGTCCTGCAACTCGACCCCAAGTCAAGATGACCATGAGTGACTATTAAAGCTGCACCACCGTTTTGAAGGTGCTGTTTGATCACCTCTTCTAGCTGCGTAATTGACGCTTTATCAAGCGACACTGACGGCTCATCTAATACCCACACGGGCCTGTTGGTGATCAACATCCTCGCGAGGCCCAAACGACGTTTTTGACCCGCTGATAACATTCCTGCAAAACGTGATTTTAACTCATTCAGATCAAAGGCTGATAGGGCTGAACTAATATCTTGATTATCAAATATATCAGCCCAGAACTGAAGGTTTTCAGCCACGGTCAAACTTGGTTTAACGCCATCGGCATGTGCGGCATAAGCAAAACTGTCCTCCCCGGCAATTATCTGCCCAGACAGCGCTGGCTGCAAACCGGTAATCGCGCGCAGAAGTGTGGTTTTGCCAAGTCCGTTTGGCCCTTTAAGGATTAGCGCCTGACCAGCCGCCAACTCAAAGCTCACATTTGCTAGGAGTACCTGGCTTGACCGAGAAACACAAAGATCCAAAACACTTAATACCATACCAAAAGACTTAAATCATTCTATCCAACTTAAAAAGACAGCATTTAAGTCCCTTTGATTGGCAAAAGGGCGACTGCCACCCGTCTGTCTTCAGATAAAAGTACGTTATAGGTGCGACAAGCAGACGAGCTGCTCATCACCTCCACTCCGACACCCGCATCTTCAAGGGCTGCGCAAAACTCTTTTGGGATATGTGTGATTTCGTCTCCTGTCCCGATAAAAAGTACATCTATCTGATCTGCAAGTGCAACTAGACCGTCAATCTCATCATATCCGCTCCACGAAAACACCCCTTTTTTAGTGACCAACAGTGGTGCCTCATGCGCTGTTCCGGCGACCCGAAAAAAACCAGGCCCATATCCGTCTATTGGGACTGCGTTTCCGAATTCAATTTCATTAAGTTCCAACCCGACCTCCTCAATCTAGAAATGGTAAGCCCTTTATTGCAGAAAACGCAATAATACAAAATGCGGCAAACCGATAAACGCGTTCTTTTTCAGGATTAAAAAATTTTGCACCAACAAGATTTCCTCCAACAATCGGTACAACCATTGCCAATCCAAGAAAAACTGCCTCCAGTTCCATAAATCCAAGAATATAAATAACCATTATGAATAAGGCATCAAATGAAAACAAAAAGAACAGAGTATTCGCCCGAACGACGGCTGCCCGATAAGGTCCTGCCATATAAAACAGTATGACAGGAGGTCCAGGCATTCCCAGAAAACCACCTGTTACTCCAGAAAAGGCGCCAATGCTTAAAAGCATCGGTGTCGCTACCTTGCCCTTATACTGTAAGCCAAAGATCAAACATAATAGCAGGCATATCGCAAGACCTGAGACTAAGTAACGAAAAATTTGTGGATCAGCATAACTCAATAACCATAAAGCCGCAGGCAGAATAAGTGCCATTGGAATAAGTAAGCTGACGAGATCTTTCCAACGGGCGTCTTGCACAGCCTTTTTGAGCAATGGAATTGGACCAAAAAAATCCATAACTGTTAAAACTGTGAGTGCTACAATCGGAGACAAAAAAAACCCAGCCACAGGCAAAAAGACCATAGCCGTGCCAAAGCCAGTAAATCCACGCACGATCCCCGCCACAAATGCCGCAAGCGCGATCCACAAAAGCCCTTGAGTTTCCCAAACGGTGGTTAAAACCTCGCTCGGCACTACTGCGGGACCTGAGTTCCAGCCTCCGAGTTGGGTTTGGACCAGTCGCGCTTAACGCCTAACCAAAGCAAAGTAGATGAAGCGACAAAGACAGAGCTGTAAGTTCCTACAATCACACCCCATATCATTGCAAAAACAAACCCACGAATAACATCTCCACCAAGAACAAACAACGCAATCAACGCCAGCAACGTTGTCAACGAAGTCGTTACCGTTCGATTCAGAGTTTCATTAATAGACAAGTTTAACACTTCCTTAAGGGGGCGTTTCTTGTATTTGCGAAGGTTCTCGCGAACCCTGTCAAACACTACAACTGTATCGTTTAATGAATAGCCAACGATAGTCAAAAGCGCAGCTATAGTGGCCAAATCAAATTTGATTTGCAAAACCGAGAAGATCCCGATTGTTAAAAGAACATCATGGATTAATGCCGCTACCGCACCTTGAGAAAATTGCCATTCAAACCGCAGCCAGATATAAACAAGAACTGAACCAATAGCGAGAATAACCGCTAGGATA
>JAOGIM010000032.1 GCA_028150825.1 Paracoccaceae bacterium | reverse complement strand
AGACACTGACGCGGTTTTCTCTAAGCCATTATTTGATGGGGTAATTGAATTGGATGTCGCAGCAATTCATCTACCCTTTAGGGCAGCAATTTATGAAAAATCGCTTTTAAATTTTTTTAAAAATAATGGCCCCGCGAATATAGCTTATTTTGGCAATGGGCATAATGTGATTTTTAATGAATTGGATAATGAAGTGAATGCCGTCTCTGAAAACTGGTTTATAACCAAGTTAGGCATGATCCCTGGCAGTCAATGGCCGATGACGAAAAAAAAGACAGAATTTTTGTGGGAATGTGAAACAAAAGATAAGATCATTGAGATTATAGATTTTCGCCTTGAGAGCGGTGGTAAACCTAATCATGGATACAGCTTTGAGGATGATGAGAACATAAAAGCATCGTTTAAAGTTGCAGTAACTTACTTGGCGAGATCACTTGACCATAATATTTTACCGGAAGATAAAATTCTATTTTCAAGACTGCAAGAATTGCTAAGCTTTAGTTACCCTGGGACAGACCTAGTGGAGCATTTTCTTAAATCAAACCAAATATCTGATGCAAGCAAGAGGAACTTGGAAAAGATGTTCGATACAATTATTTAAATTCAAATATTATGCCAGTAGCCTCGTTTTGTGACGTGTGATCAAATTAACTAATCTAAAAATAATATTACAAATAAAGTTAATTTTTGTCTTAAGGACTTCCTGACGCGTTACGATAAATTAAGCTCCTGCGCTAAAAAGTAATTGTTTATAAAATAAATAAATTTCTTGTAATGCGCAGAATAAATTTCTAACTTTTTTCTCTTGCTGTTCGCAACCTATGTCTCGTCCTAATGTATCAGCAGTCTTTATCGTTTAAACTTAATATAATCAGCTTACTTCTACTTGCTTTCAGTCGATATTGCTAAGAATGAAGCCTTATAATATTAGACCAGGTCACTTGATATTTGTTGACTGGATACAAAATAAATCACATAAAGTATGATGCTAGTTCATAATTATGAAAAACCAAAAGTACCATCGCGAGTGGTAATTTTAGGGGCTAACGGATTTGTAGGAAATGCTATTCGTATGCGACTGTGTAACCAGAATATTAATTGTAGATCTATAGTCAGAGCAGATATCGACTTACTAAAATTGGGCGCTTCTTCGGATTTAGCAGCTGAGCTAAAATCAGATGATGTTTTGATTGTTGCTGCGGCAGTTGCTCCCTGCAAAGATGCCTATATGCTTCGTAAGAATATAGTGATCCTGGAGACAATTATTGCGGCGCTTAGTAAACAACCTATTTCGCATCTTATAAACATTAGTTCAGACGCGGTATACGGTGATGAAACGGTACCTTTGACAGAAAATTCGGTTAGAGAGGCTAAAAATCCGCATGCTGTAATGCACCTGGCTCGAGAAATTATGTTTCAAGGTTTAAATATTCCACTTGCAATCGTCAGGCCAACACTTATTTACGGGTCAGATGATCCCCATAATGGATATGGGCCGAACCAATTTAGACGTTTGGCCAATATGGGAAAGAATATTGTTTTGTTTGGGGAAGGTGAGGAGGAACGCGATCATATCTTCATTGGCGACGTGGCAGAAATAACGTCTTTAATTATTAGGTATAAGTCAGTTGGTTCTTTGAATTTGGCAACGGGAACAACCTGCAGTTTTAAGAAAATTGCAGACATGATCAATTTGTTCTCTGGTGCTAATGTAGCAATAGAGACAGTGCCAAGAAAAGGTCGTATGCCTCACAACGGGTACCGAGCATTTGATATAACAACGATTAAACGAGCTTTCCCTCAATTTTCATATACATCTTTATCCGAGGGTCTGAAAAAGGTGCAGGAGAAAGAATTTGTTAAGACAAATACGTAAAGTTAATTATAATCAAACCAAAAATTCAATATAACGTAAACTGCTTATTGAAAATCCTTAAAGTTATTAAAATAAAAGGTCTTTTTGGTTAAAATGAAAGTTCACTATAATTATCTGCCGCAGGAATTTGCTGAAACCAGCGCAATATTTGACGAATGGCGAATATTGATAGAAAGTTCTGACTTTACTTTAGGCTTTTATGTCGAAGAGTTTGAAAAAGAATTTGCAAAATTTGCTGGTGTCAAGCATTGCGTGGCAACCAATAATGGCACTGACGCTCTGATACTAGCATTAAAATCTATAGGAGTCGGAACCAATGATGAAGTGATAACCGTGACAAATTCATTTTACGCTACTGCAGGTGCAATTGTTGCAGTTGGAGCAATACCTGTTTTAGTGGATTGTGACGATAGATTTCAAATATGCCCTAAAGCAATTCAAAGTGCGATTACAAAAAAAACTAAAGCGATATTGCCGGTTCATTGGGGAGGAGCTTCACCTGCTATAGAGACGATCCTCGAGTTAGCATCTACTTACAACTTGGAGATAATAGAAGATGCATGCATGGGAATAGGCGGATCAGTCGGCGGTAAGCATCCAGGTTCATTTGGTAGAGTGAGCGCTTTCAGCATGCACCCTCTGAAGTCACTAAATGTCATGGGTGATGGCGGCATGGTAGTTACCAATGATAGCGATTTAAATGACTGGATGCGCAAATACAGAAATCATGGTATGATAAGCAGAGACACAATCGAATTTTGGGGTGTCAATATGAGGCTTCAACCATTACAGGCCATTGTTGCAAAACAACGACTCCAAGTTTTAGATGAAACAATTTCAAAAAGAAATAGAAATGCCAAATACCTAGATGAAAACCTTTCAAAACTTAGTAAGTATGTTCAACTACCCAATAGAATTGATACGAATGTAGAGACATTTGCACTTTACATGGGATTATTTGAAAACAGAGATCGGCTAAAAAAATTTTTAAAAGAAAACAATGTAGAAGTTAAAATCCATTACCCTAAGCCTTTGCATATTCAACCAGCAGCCCAAAAAAGCTGTATTATGGGTGAAAAACTTACAAACTCAGAGTACCAAGCGGAGCGATTGTTAACTTTACCGGTGCATCAGTATCTTGACATACAACATATGAAATATGTTTGTGAGACAATTTTTGCGTTTTACGGCTACGAAGATGGATAAAACCTTGTGTAAAAAACGAAAAAAAATAAAGTTTTCAGTACACTTGATTGCAAATTCACAATCAAAATGGCTAAGCCTGTATTGGGCTTGTGTAGAAGAAAAATTTTTATTTAGTTAGGTTACAGGTAGCGTGACTATCTTGTCCGCTTCACATTGGTAAGCTACTATTTTAAGGATGATTGCAGAAAATTTTGAAAAAATTTCAGGTCAACGGTTACCACGCTAAAGGTTTATAATTGTCGACATAGAAATAAAGAATGAGAATGGGCTGGCTGCATGAGAGTAGATTTTGTTGACTTGAAGGCACGTTATGAAGAAGAAAAAAAAGAGCTTAATGAGTGTATAAATAGGGTATTAGCTAAAGGAAATTTAGTATTATCAAAAGAGGTTGATGAACTCGAAACTGATATTTGTAATTATACTGGTTCTAGGTATTGTGTCGGTTTGAACTCGGGGACTGATGCTTTGATGATTGCTCTTTGGGCTAACGGCATTGGTAAAGGCGATGAAGTAATAATCCCGTCAATTTCCTTCTTTGCTACTGTAGGAGCGGTAGTACATGTTGGTGCTACCCCTAGATTTTGTGACGTAAATGCTGACATGAATATTGATGTCGAATATGCAGAAAATTTGATCACTGACAAGACTAAAGCAATTATGCCAGTTCACTGGGCAGGTAGAACTGCAAATATGTCTAAAATCAAAGATTTAGCAAAACGCCATACATTATTAGTGGTTGAAGACTCGGCTCAAAGCATGGGTGGTCGATACAATGGTCAGCATCCCGGCACTTTTGGTATTGCGGGAGCGATATCATGCCATCCTTTAAAGAACTTGAACGGCTTGGGAGATGGAGGATTACTTCTGACGTCAACTGACGAAATTTATCAAAAAGCTAAGCGTTATCGAAACCATGGAATGGTGCAAAGAGACAAAGCAGAAATTTTTGGAATAAACTCGCGACTAGACACTATAAATGCTGAGGTTATAAAATTCCGGCTTCGCGGTCTGGATAAAGTCATATCTAAAAGAAATGAAAATGTGCGCTTATATCGAGAATTACTAAATATCGACGAAATCACCTTTCCTGTTTCAGCTTGTGGAAGTGATATCGATACTCAGGTAATGTTTATCGTGAGAGCAAAACATAGGGATGCTTTGAAAGAGTATCTGAAATCAAAAGAAATTGAGGCTCTTGTTTACTATGGAACACCTTTGCATCTTCATGAGGCCACTATAAATTTAGGAGATGGGCCTGGGTCTTTGCCAACAAGTGAGAACATTTGCAGTGAAGTACTGGCGTTACCGCATAACCAGACCCTGACAAGCGATCAAATAAATTTTGTATGTTCAGAGATAAAGAATTTTTATAAACGTTAAATATGCGCAATTTATTTATCGACTGGGTTAGACCAAAATTCTCTATAGATATAAATGAAAGAATAGACACAGAGGTTGTAGATGAAAAATAATATTTTGATACTTGGTGCTGGGGGTGTATTTGGTAATCTTAATGCAAAGTATATCCTAAAAAATTCAGATGATAACGTTTTTGCTATTGGTAGAAATCCAAGGCTTGGTAGTGAGTTTTCTCTTGGCGTCGGACTGGGTTCTCAAAGGTATGAGTACCACCAAATACATATGGTATTTGAGCTTGAAAAATTAAAAAAATTTATTTCAAAAAACAAAATTAACATCATTATAAATTACGCTGCTTTAGCTTATGCAAATTCATGGTTCGACCCGCAACACTATTTCAGGACTAACACACTTTTCGTTTCGGAATTGACAGACTTTTTGGCTGGATTAGATCATTTTGATTACTTTCTACAAATAGGTACGTCGGAGGTATATGGTAGTACTTTAAAGCCGGCAGATGAAAAAGTGATTTCACCAACGAGCCCGTACTCTATTTCTAAATTATCCGCAGATCTCTTTCTCCAGTCAATGAGTAAGGTCCGAGATTTTCCATGCTCTATAATCCGGCCAAGTAACTGTTTTGGAGAAGGGCAATATGTGTATAGAATTATTCCCAAGGCAATGTTGTACATCCTTGAAGGAAAAAAATTTCCTCTCGAAGGAGGAGGTAAGGCCATGAAAAGCTTTATGCATGTTGAGAACCTATGCTCAGCAGTTGAATTGATACTGCAATCAAGGCCTAAAGGTCAGATTTATAATTGTGGGCCTGAGGAAGCTACTTCAATGGCTAAACTTGTGCAGAAAATTTGTAAAGTGTTGGAAGTCGAATTTGATGACCATGTGGAAATAGTACAAGCTCGGACATTTGAAGACTCAATCTATTGGCTGGATTCTGGAAAAATTAAAACTGAATTAGGCTGGAATTTAACTTTGGGTTTAGAAGAAGGTCTCTCTAAAATGCACAATTGGGTGTGCTCGTACCAAAAGGAATTAAATGCAGCTAACATTAGTTTCGAGTTACGAGCGTAGACTGTTAATTTTTTGTATTGGGCCTACGATACACAAAAAATCAAATATATTTAAGCTGTGTTGATGAGCCTTAAACTAATTGCATAGATATTATAAGTTGATATTTTATCAGTCTATATAATTTGCTAATCGGATTTATTTTCTAGAAAACTAGGAGAAAACGAAACTCGTTTAGGTTTTGTCTGAACATAAAAAGCCGTATTTGAGTATATTCTTTTCAAATTTAAAAGACAATCTTTAGCTACTTTAACTTTTTACCGAGAACGATATGCTTTAATCCAGCTGCGTGAGCATCCGCAGAATTAAGAATAGAAAAGGGGTCTATTACAACCGTCCCGCGCATCCATCGGGATATTTTATTACATTTTAAACCATGAAATTCAGGCCAGGCAGTCATTATTAATATAACATCTGCACCTAAACAGGTTTGTTTGACACTTTCCTTATTTTCAATAGTTTCATGCCAAGCAGGATCACACGAAATGATTGGGTCATAAACTTGTAATTTGTATTTTCTCAATTCTTTAATTAATTTTACTGAGGGAGAATTTTTTATTGAGTTTGTATTTTCTTTGTATGTTAAACCAAGGATACCTATGACAGGGCTTTGGTTTTCAGGGAAAACATGACTTGCGATCATCTCTAAAGGCCAATTCCTTCGCAAGTTACTATGGTCCAACCATGATTGCGCAATGTTAGCTTTTGCTTCAAAAGTGTTCGCTATTTCAATTACGGTTTTAACGTCTCTTTCTAGGTTACCGCCAGAAAGCCCTAGCCCTGGCGAGAGATAACTATATTGACCAATCCGCTTATCCGCTCTGAGCGCCGGAACAATATCTTGCCAGTTAGCTCCAATGTGTTCACAAATTTCTGCAAACATATTTGCAGTACTAATAGAACTAACTAAGCAACAATTTATTGCAGTTTTTGCAAGTTCAGCACTTTACATGCATCATTTAAGTTCCTTAAGTCGAATTTCTTGGAAAAGTTTTTAAACTTATTTTTATTTCTCTGCTCTCCCGCTAGTCACGACGCCACTTTAAAATATTGATTTTCCGAAGCTAAAAATCTCCTCTTATGCTTGATATAAGCAAAAAACCACTTGAGTGAATTTATTACAAATAAAGCATTCCAACCACAGTTATTTAAATCATAGATATTATATCGCACTGTTTATATAGGGGCTGGGCGTTAGCTAAAGACCGATATCATAGTAATGGGGTTTATCTGCGTTTAGAGATGGAATTTGTTGAAAATTCAACCTTGATATAAATTAACTTTTTGCATCTAGTTTCGATAAAATTTCAAAAATCTCATAATCAGTTCTTAGATCAGAAACATGATTATTTTGTATTAATTTTTTAAAATATTTATATTCTTCTTGCCATGTTGGATCGGGTTTTTCCAAGGTTACCTGGCGTTCCAAAGGCAGACCAGACGGTAAGACGCGCTCTCTATATATAAATTTTGAGGGCCCCCATTTGCAAAGAGACCTAATATGCGCAGATCCCTTCTCAGCTAGAATATCACAGCTAAAGTGGTTTCGCCACATCAACAAAGTCATCTCCAGTTGGACGGATATGTTATTGACCCGCCCCCCCACAACAATGTGATCTGTGGAGTGATTTTCGAATGCATTTTTTGAATAGACCCGCCAAGCGTCCTTTTTCCCCAACTCACCAAACCAAAACTTGCACGTGTCTAAAAGATGCGAGCCCAGATCAGGTAAAACACCTGGCCCTTTATCCCGCCAACTACTTTCTCGAACGAGTCTTGCTGTACCATTTCCATAGAACATGCGGCAATTGTATATTTCTCCTAACTTTTTCGACTTTATTAGATCTCGCATAGCCATAATGTGTGGTTCAAAACGATGATTATAAGCCGTGTAACACACTACTCCTTTACTTTTTATTGATGTTTTAAGTTCTTTAATCTCGTCTTTATCTCTGAAAAAAAATGGCTTTTCCACTATTAGATGTTTTCCATTCATCACACAATATTTTACTAAATCTGGCTTTTCCTTATCAGGCACACAGATTAAAACGGCGTTATAGCTTTCTAGTGGAACTTGATTTAAAGAGTTATAAATCGCATCGTTTTTGTTCGGATCGACAAAACAAACAAAATCCTCACCGCAAATCTGCCGCCGCTTTTCTCCTTGTACTCCCTTACCTGCTATAACAACTCGAAGTTTCCGCATTAGACGTCCAAAAGCCCTAAAATGTCCTCAGTTTAATTTTCCAGATATAAATGCTCCTACCCACGAAATGCATTTTCAATCTTATCGATCTTTGTCAATATTTGGTCAGGCGATATTGGAATATTTCCATCGTATTCGCACTCACAAGCGGCGGCGATACTACCAATCAAAGAGGCTGATGGTAGGCAGTCACTAATCTTAAGTGCCAATGTCGAATAGGCTAAAAGTGCATCCCCTGCACCTACAGCATCCTTTACCGTTCCAGCAAAACTATCAATAGAGTAATACGAGTCATCACAAAGTAAAAACATGCCTTTTTCTCCCAGCTTTAAAATGACATTATTACTTTGAGTGGTGTCTTTTAGTTTCGAAATCAATCTAGCAATGTTTGCTTCTTGATCACCCATAGAAAATCTTGCTTCTCTTTCATTGGGGGTAATGAGGTCGAACCCAAAAAATTCCGTTATGTTTCCCCATCTGGAAGCAACCTGACTATCAGCAACCTTAAGAGTATCGCTCGGTATCGCATCAGACATAAGTTTGATCGTTTTTTTATTGAAAATACCATGTCTAAAATCACTAAATACAACACAATCTGTTTTTGACTGCGAAATTTTTTCAATGAATATTTTAAGTGTTTCCGGCCTCAGTGGTGCGTTGTCCAACGTATCTACTTTAAGTAGCCTATATCCATCGGCTATTATTACGTTTTTATTAGTTGTAGGCCTTGCTTCTTCTGCAATATTATTCAGTATAATACCACTATTACCTAGGTCCGCGATAGCAAACTCACCCAAATCATCTTCGCCTAAGAGTGTAGTAAGCATTACATCGGCGCCTGCTGCCTTCATATGCTTTGCGACAACGCCCGCACCCCCGACATAGTTATCTTTACTCTCAAATGACACACTAAAAGTTGGTGTTTTTAAACCACCCCCAATAAGGTTTGTGCGCGTATAACTGTCAATAATTGCATCACCAACCACATGTACCTTTATACCTTCAAATCTATCAATTATTGATCTAATTTTATCAAAAGTTAAGTCAAAATGTGCCATCATCAAAGATAATTTGGCATCCATTAAACTTGGAGCATGGGTGTTAATAAGTTTACTCGACGAGTAAACGACATCTCCCGGTGTGAATACCAGACTGCCACCATAATTATTAACAACTAGCATTTCTTCTTCAGTAGCTTCAGGTAATTGCCCAGAGTATTCAAAACCCTTTGCAAAATAGTCAGGTTGTAACTTATATAAATTTTCTAACGGTTTCTCGTTATCATCAATAATCACATAATCTACCATATCCAAGGCAGCCAGACTTAATGCCCTCAAATTTTGGGGTACATGTGGTCTGTAAGCTCCTTTATCTACCCAATTATCACACGTAATACTGACTATTAAAATGTCTGCTTTTGATTTGGCATATGCCAGATGCCTAATGTGACCCGGATGAACTATATCGAATACACCGTGGCACAAAATAACTTTATTTTCCCTGCCAAAACCTCCAATTGTGACTTTAAGCTTCTCTACATCAAAAATTTTTCTTTCATATGCTTTTTTGAGCTCATCAGTCATTTTTTGCCTTTAATTCAGAAAAAATCAATCCTCTTTGAAAACTTCAAACCATTTTTGCGTTGCATTGGCAATTGAAAATTCATCCCAAAGGGGCGCATCACTCCAATACTCAATTGCATTTATCATCATGTTTACTCCAACTTCGAAATGTACTTTAGGCAACCAGCCAAGCGAGTGAAGAGCTTTTCCAATATTTGCATGCGTTACTTGAGGCTCGGCTGGACGTTTAGGTACATACACAATTTCTTTTGCACCAAGCAATTGAACCAGATAGTTAATACTCTTTGGCTCACCGGAACCAATGTTGTATCGTTGCCCCATTGAACCTGTTTCAGCAGCAGATAAAAAAGCTTTTGCAACATCAGTTACGTAAATGAAGTCTCGCAGTTGGGTCCCATCACCAACGACAGTAAGTGGTTTATCTGAAAGTTTTTGCTTTAGAAAGACACCAAAAACAGCTCCGTAAGCCCCTGTAGTTCTAACTCTTTCTCCATAGGCATTAAAAATACAAATTGAGTTGGTAGGAATTCCATATACTTTCCCCCAGTGGAATGCAGCCTGTTCACCTAAATATTTTGATAGCGCGTACGGGTATTGGGGGTTTATTGGATGATTTTCGTCAGTAGGCGCTTGTGCTAGGCCGTAGCAAGAGGATGAAGCTGCATAGATAAATTTTTTTACGCCAAAGTGTCGTGAGGCTTCTAACACTTTAACGGTACCCTGAACATTGGTTTCCATATATTCAACGGGCTTAATAACTGAAGGCACTATGTCTCCAATACCTGCCAAATGAAAACAAAAATCTGCCTTGTGAAAAACCTTTTCATTGGCCTCTAAAAGATTAATGTTTTGTTCATATAAAGAAACTTTGGGATTATCTCTTTGATTATTTAAGTTGCTCAGATGGCCGCCAGAAAGATCATCCACGATCCGGACTTCATGATCCTCGGATGCAAGTAAATCTACCAAATGGCTGCCAATAAATCCGGATCCTCCAGTCACAACACTAATCGGCACGGCTCGTCTCCAGTTCAAAAAGGATATTTTTTTGTGCAATTAACTGTTACAATCGGTCAACCATAAAGTTTCACTCAGTTAATGTAAAAATTCGATTGGATAGCGTCATCATGAAACATCTTTACAGTCTCAACAGAAAACTCTTCTAAATCTTTACCATAGGAGTTAACAAACTTGTCAATCATTACAGGTGGAACAGTAATAATATCGCAATTAACCTGATCCGCTTGTATTATATTCAAGACTTCGCGTGGACTAGCCCACAAGATCTCCACGCCTTTCTTATATTTTGCATATTTAACTGCATCAGCAATAATGGGAACAGGATCAACACCTGTGTCAGCTATGCGACCTGCAAAAATGGATACTATACTCTCCGCGTCTTTATCAAAACAATCGATCACTGCTGTATATTGCCTTTGCGAAAATATAGCCGTTACATTAATAGCAATTCCTTCTTGTGAAAGTTGACGGACTATTTCGCAAGAACTCTGCCCCCTCGTATTGACGATGGGAACTTTAACGCTGATATTACCTCCCCAGCTGGAGATGATACGCGCTTGAGAAATCATTTCATCTAATTCATCTGAAAACACCTCAAAACTAATTTTTTTTCCCTCAACTATATCCACTGCTCTCTTGGCAAATTCTTCATAATCAGTGACGCCTGCATTTTTCATTAAAGTGGGATTTGTGGTGAAACCTTGAATAAGAGAGTTCTTTCTTAAATGTTCCAAATCATCTAAATCTGCACCATCTGCAAAGATTTTTATGCCTAAATTTCCAAATTCCATAAACATTCCTTCAACAGATGACGAAGGCCTAGGAAATTCTTTGTTGATGGCCAACATCCTCGAAAACTATGACACCAAGAAAAGTTTTAGTCTATGAATAATAGAATTAAATATTTTACACCAGTCTCCGAGAGATTGACCACAGGCACATCTTAACGCTACAAGATTAGATGGATAATAACCTCTATCTTATTGGTAAATACATATCCGCTGCTTTGAATGCTAATGGGAAAATTTTAGATGGCCTCACATATTAAGTCGTTTTTCAATTTAGTCGGAAACGTGGCCACTAGCATTGATGAAAAAACTGTTGAGTGCATGGTAAAAAAATTAATCGAAGTTCGTAACCGCGGCGGTAGATTGTTTTTATTGGGCGTGGGTGGAAGCTCTGCGAATTGCAGTCATGCATGTAATGATTTTCGTAAGCTCTGTAACATTGAGACTTACGCTCCGACTGATAATATTTCTGAACTAACCGCAAGAATAAATGACGATGGTTGGGATAGTACTTTTGCTGGTTGGTTAAAAGTAAGTAAGTTAGGAAAAAATGATGCAATATTGGTGCTGTCAGTTGGTGGTGGTGATGTAAAACGGGGCGTTTCAGTAAACTTAGTAAGGGCTATTGATTTTGCCAAACTAAACAAAGCGACTGTGCTTGGTATCGTGGGACGTGATGGCGGCTATACAAAAGAAAAAGGCGACGTTGTTGTAGTTGTGCCAGACTTGGCACGTAATTTGGTAACACCCATTTCTGAGTCTTTTCAGGCGGTGATTTGGCATTGCATAGTATCTCACCCCGATCTTCAGGTTATGCCTACTAAATGGTAAAGAGAAAGAGTGCCGTTTTTCTTGACAGAGATGGAGTGCTCCTTCGTTCAGATATAATAAGAGGAAAAGCATATGCAATTCGTTCCATAAAAGAATATGAACTGCTTCCTAATGTATTGAAATCTTTAGAGTTATTAAAGTTGTTAGATTTTTGTTTGGTGGTGATAACAAATCAACCCGATATAGGCAACGGACTATGTTCAGAAGCCGTTTCAACACAAATCCATGAAAGATTAATTCGAGAGACTCCGATTGAACATGTATACATGTGCCCTCACCAACAGAATAGTTATTGCTATTGTAGAAAACCTGCTCCTGGAATGATTTTCAAAGCACAACTGGAGCTAGATCTTGATTTGACGTCAAGTTGGGTTGTGGGAGATCGAGCAAGTGATGTGCAAAGTGGTTTTAACGCTGGTTGCAAGTCTATATTTATAGACTTGCAATATAAAGAAAAGAAGCCTGATATACAAAATGCGACTTCTAATAATTTAGAAGATGCAGTTAAAATAATTGCCAAGCATTGCCAGAAATTGCCGAAATTTAATTCTTAACTAAAATTTGCAATAATAATAGCCGACCGTAGGAACCTAAACTAACTAAAATCTATTTTTGGTGTGGAAACATTAAGATATTAATATAAGTATTTTATAGAGGAAGCAGTAAAACTGCTGTAAAAAAATAGAGAGCAGTCATGAAACCAAAAAGTATTTTTTTAACAGGTGGCGCGGGATACTGTGGCAGTTTACTTACTCCTCAATTATTAAACCTCGGTTACCACGTAACAGTTTACGATACTTTATATTTTGGAAAGAACTTCCTACCCCTTGAACACCCACATTTAAGGGTAATCGAAGGCGATATACGCGACATTCAAAAACTAAAAGCAAACATCTTAGACGCTGATACCTTCATCAGCTTAGCGTGTATTTCTAATGATGCTAGTTTCGAATTAAATGAAAAATTGTCCACTTCAGTAAACTTGAACGCATTTGAACCAATGGTAAGGGCAGCAAAAGAGAACGGTATTCAGCGATTTATTTATGCCTCATCAAGTTCAGTTTATGGTGTTTCAGACGTCGCGGATGTTACCGAAGATCATCCTTTGGTTCCAGTGACTCTTTATAATAAATACAAGGGAATGTGCGAACCAGTCTTAAATAGTCATGGCGATGATAACTTTACAGTAACATCATTTCGTCCTGCTACTGTTTGTGGTTATGCGCCTCGACTGCGTTTAGACTTATCTGTGAATATTCTTACCAATCACGCTATCACTCATAGCGAGATTAAAGTTTTTGGGGGAATGCAAATGAGACCTAACCTGCATATTCAAGACTATTGTGATGCAATAAAACTGTTGATTAAGGCTCCGAGAAAAACAATCCATCAAAACGTTTTCAATGTGGGCTTTCAAAACATGACTATAAAGGACCTAGCAATTGTGGTTAAAAAAGTGGTTTTGGAAGAATTCCCGGAAAAGAACAAAATTGATATTGTGACAACTCATAGTGATGATATTCGGTCCTATCACATAAATTCACAAAAAATTTATAATACTCTTGGCTTTCGCCCAAAGCACACAATTGAAGATGCAGTACGGAGCTTGTGCGCGGCCTTTAAAGAAGGGAAGGTGCAAGACAGCATGGAAAATGATAATTATTACAACATCCGAACAATGCAAAAATTAGACTTAGGCTAATAACAAGATTAATCTCTTCGCTGCAGTGCAGTAGAACGAAAATATAAAGCAAATATCAAAATCAAAACTTAATAATTTGGCCAACAGGATGTAACGTTAATGAGTTTAGTAGTAGGCTTTCTTGGAATGACGCATCTTGGCCTTAACTCAGCAGTAGCTGGCGCAGAGCGAGGGCACAAAATTGTGTGCTTTGATTACGAGAGCGATTATATAGCCTCGTTAAGACGCGCAAATTCCTTTATTGAGGAGCCTAACCTTTCTAAATTATTAAAAAAAAACCTGCATTTGATGAACTTTACCGATTGTGACGAGAAATTGCGCCAATGTGACTTGGTATATATTGCGGCAGATGTGGATACCGATGAACACGGCGCAAGTGATTTAAGTCCAGTCGAAACATATTTAGACACTGCTATAAAAAATACAAATGATGAAACTACCTTGGTTGTCTTATCGCAGGTGCCGCCAGGATTTGTTAGGTCCCACAAAAAACCTAATCGACAAATTGCATATCAAGTTGAAACGCTTATTTTTGGAAACGCCATAAGTAGAGCCCTTAATCCGGAACGCTACATAATTGGCCTAGATAATGCAGATTCAAAACTACCAAGAGAACTTAAATCATACCTCGAAAGCCATGGTAACCCACCAATTTTTAAAATGTCTTATGAAAGTGCTGAACTTGCAAAAACTGCAATAAATTGTTGCTTAGTTAGTTCTATTAGTACTGCAAATATGTTTGCAGAAATTTGTGAACACATTGGAGCTAACTGGCAAGATATTGTTCCGGCGCTCAGAGCGGATAAGCGGATTGGTCAATATAGTTATCTCTCGCCAGGGCTAGGGCTTTCTGGCGGTAACCTAGAAAGAGACGTTAAAACCGTAATTGAAATAGCGAACACTTTTGAAGCAAAAGCTAACATTGCGCAATCATGGTTGGACCATAGTAACTTGCGAAGGAATTGGCCTTTAGAGATGATCGCAAGTCATGTTTTCCCTGAAAACCAAAGCCCTGTCATAGGTATCCTTGGTTTAACATACAAAGAAAATACAAACTCAATAAAAAATTCTCCCTCAGTAAAATTAATTAAAGAATTGAGAAAATACAAATTACAAGTTTATGACCCAATCATTTCGTGTGATCCTGCTTGGCATGAAACTATTGAAAATAAGGAAAGTGTCAAACAAACCTGTTTAGGTGCAGATGTTATATTAATAATGACTGCCTGGCCTGAATTTCATGGTTTAAAATGTAATAAAATATCCCGATGGATGCGCGGGACGGTTGTAATAGACCCCTTTTCTATTCTTAATTCTGCGGATGCTCACGCAGCTGGATTAAAGCATATCGTTCTCGGTAAAAAGTTAAAGTAGCTAAAGATTGTCTTTTAAATTTGAAAAGAATATACTCAAATACGGCTTTTTATGTTCAGACAAAACCTAAACGAGTTTCGTTTTCTCCTAGTTTTCTAGAAAATAAATCCGATTAGCAAATTATATAGACTGATAAAATATCAACTTATAATATCTATGCAATTAGTTTAAGGCTCATCAACACAGCTTAAATATATTTGATTTTTTGTGTATCGTAGGCCCAATACAAAAAATTAACAGTCTACGCTCGTAACTCGAAACTAATGTTAGCTGCATTTAATTCCTTTTGGTACGAGCACACCCAATTGTGCATTTTAGAGAGACCTTCTTCTAAACCCAAAGTTAAATTCCAGCCTAATTCAGTTTTAATTTTTCCAGAATCCAGCCAATAGATTGAGTCTTCAAATGTCCGAGCTTGTACTATTTCCACATGGTCATCAAATTCGACTTCCAACACTTTACAAATTTTCTGCACAAGTTTAGCCATTGAAGTAGCTTCCTCAGGCCCACAATTATAAATCTGACCTTTAGGCCTTGATTGCAGTATCAATTCAACTGCTGAGCATAGGTTCTCAACATGCATAAAGCTTTTCATGGCCTTACCTCCTCCTTCGAGAGGAAATTTTTTTCCTTCAAGGATGTACAACATTGCCTTGGGAATAATTCTATACACATATTGCCCTTCTCCAAAACAGTTACTTGGCCGGATTATAGAGCATGGAAAATCTCGGACCTTACTCATTGACTGGAGAAAGAGATCTGCGGATAATTTAGAAATAGAGTACGGGCTCGTTGGTGAAATCACTTTTTCATCTGCCGGCTTTAAAGTACTACCATATACCTCCGACGTACCTATTTGTAGAAAGTAATCAAAATGATCTAATCCAGCCAAAAAGTCTGTCAATTCCGAAACGAAAAGTGTGTTAGTCCTGAAATAGTGTTGCGGGTCGAACCATGAATTTGCATAAGCTAAAGCAGCGTAATTTATAATGATGTTAATTTTGTTTTTTGAAATAAATTTTTTTAATTTTTCAAGCTCAAATACCATATGTATTTGGTGGTACTCATACCTTTGAGAACCCAGTCCGACGCCAAGAGAAAACTCACTACCAAGCCTTGGATTTCTACCAATAGCAAAAACGTTATCATCTGAATTTTTTAGGATATACTTTGCATTAAGATTACCAAATACACCCCCAGCACCAAGTATCAAAATATTATTTTTCATCTACAACCTCTGTGTCTATTCTTTCATTTATATCTATAGAGAATTTTGGTCTAACCCAGTCGATAAATAAATTGCGCATATTTAACGTTTATAAAAATTCTTTATCTCTGAACATACAAAATTTATTTGATCGCTTGTCAGGGTCTGGTTATGCGGTAACGCCAGTACTTCACTGCAAATGTTCTCACTTGTTGGCAAAGACCCAGGCCCATCTCCTAAATTTATAGTGGCCTCATGAAGATGCAAAGGTGTTCCATAGTAAACAAGAGCCTCAATTTCTTTTGATTTCAGATACTCTTTCAAAGCATCCCTATGTTTTGCTCTCACGATAAACATTACCTGAGTATCGATATCACTTCCACAAGCTGAAACAGGAAAGGTGATTTCGTCGATATTTAGTAATTCTCGATATAAGCGCACATTTTCATTTCTTTTAGATATGACTTTATCCAGACCGCGAAGCCGGAATTTTATAACCTCAGCATTTATAGTGTCTAGTCGCGAGTTTATTCCAAAAATTTCTGCTTTGTCTCTTTGCACCATTCCATGGTTTCGATAACGCTTAGCTTTTTGATAAATTTCGTCAGTTGACGTCAGAAGTAATCCTCCATCTCCCAAGCCGTTCAAGTTCTTTAAAGGATGGCATGATATCGCTCCCGCAATACCAAAAGTGCCGGGATGCTGACCATTGTATCGACCACCCATGCTTTGAGCCGAGTCTTCAACCACTAATAATGTATGGCGTTTTGCTAAATCTTTGATTTTAGACATATTTGCAGTTCTACCTGCCCAGTGAACTGGCATAATTGCTTTAGTCTTGTCAGTGATCAAATTTTCTGCATATTCGACATCAATATTCATGTCAGCATTTACGTCACAAAATCTAGGGGTAGCACCAACATGTACTACCGCTCCTACAGTAGCAAAGAAGGAAATTGACGGGATTATTACTTCATCGCCTTTACCAATGCCGTTAGCCCAAAGAGCAATCATCAAAGCATCAGTCCCCGAGTTCAAACCGACACAATACCTAGAACCAGTATAATTACAAATATCAGTTTCGAGTTCATCAACCTCTTTTGATAATACTAAATTTCCTTTAGCTAATACCCTATTTATACACTCATTAAGCTCTTTTTTTTCTTCTTCATAACGTGCCTTCAAGTCAACAAAATCTACTCTCATGCAGCCAGCCCATTCTCATTCTTTATTTCTATGTCGACAATTATAAACCTTTAGCGTGGTAACCGTTGACCTGAAATTTTTTCAAAATTTTCTGCAATCATCCTTAAAATAGTAGCTTACCAATGTGAAGCGGACAAGATAGTCACGCTACCTGTAACCTAACTAAATAAAAATTTTTCTTCTACACAAGCCCAATACAGGCTTAGCCATTTTGATTGTGAATTTGCAATCAAGTGTACTGAAAACTTTATTTTTTTTCGTTTTTTACACAAGGTTTTATCCATCTTCGTAGCCGTAAAACGCAAAAATTGTCTCACAAACATATTTCATATGTTGTATGTCAAGATACTGATGCACCGGTAAAGTTAACAATCGCTCCGCTTGGTACTCTGAGTTTGTAAGTTTTTCACCCATAATACAGCTTTTTTGGGCTGCTGGTTGAATATGCAAAGGCTTAGGGTAATGGATTTTAACTTCTACATTGTTTTCTTTTAAAAATTTTTTTAGCCGATCTCTGTTTTCAAATAATCCCATGTAAAGTGCAAATGTCTCTACATTCGTATCAATTCTATTGGGTAGTTGAACATACTTACTAAGTTTTGAAAGGTTTTCATCTAGGTATTTGGCATTTCTATTTCTTTTTGAAATTGTTTCATCTAAAACTTGGAGTCGTTGTTTTGCAACAATGGCCTGTAATGGTTGAAGCCTCATATTGACACCCCAAAATTCGATTGTGTCTCTGCTTATCATACCATGATTTCTGTATTTGCGCATCCAGTCATTTAAATCGCTATCATTGGTAACTACCATGCCGCCATCACCCATGACATTTAGTGACTTCAGAGGGTGCATGCTGAAAGCGCTCACTCTACCAAATGAACCTGGATGCTTACCGCCGACTGATCCGCCTATTCCCATGCATGCATCTTCTATTATCTCCAAGTTGTAAGTAGATGCTAACTCGAGGATCGTCTCTATAGCAGGTGAAGCTCCTCCCCAATGAACCGGCAATATCGCTTTAGTTTTTTTTGTAATCGCACTTTGAATTGCTTTAGGGCATATTTGAAATCTATCGTCACAATCCACTAAAACAGGTATTGCTCCAACTGCAACAATTGCACCTGCAGTAGCGTAAAATGAATTTGTCACGGTTATCACTTCATCATTGGTTCCGACTCCTATAGATTTTAATGCTAGTATCAGAGCGTCAGTGCCATTATTGGTTGCCACGCAATGCTTGACACCAGCAAATTTTGCAAATTCTTTTTCAAACTCTTCGACATAAAAGCCTAAAGTAAAGTCAGAACTTTCTATCAATATTCGCCATTCGTCAAATATTGCGCTGGTTTCAGCAAATTCCTGCGGCAGATAATTATAGTGAACTTTCATTTTAACCAAAAAGACCTTTTATTTTAATAACTTTAAGGATTTTCAATAAGCAGTTTACGTTATATTGAATTTTTGGTTTGATTATAATTAACTTTACGTATTTGTCTTAACAAATTCTTTCTCCTGCACCTTTTTCAGACCCTCGGATAAAGATGTATATGAAAATTGAGGGAAAGCTCGTTTAATCGTTGTTATATCAAATGCTCGGTACCCGTTGTGAGGCATACGACCTTTTCTTGGCACTGTCTCTATTGCTACATTAGCACCAGAGAACAAATTGATCATGTCTGCAATTTTCTTAAAACTGCAGGTTGTTCCCGTTGCCAAATTCAAAGAACCAACTGACTTATACCTAATAATTAAAGACGTTATTTCTGCCACGTCGCCAATGAAGATATGATCGCGTTCCTCCTCACCTTCCCCAAACAAAACAATATTCTTTCCCATATTGGCCAAACGTCTAAATTGGTTCGGCCCATATCCATTATGGGGATCATCTGACCCGTAAATAAGTGTTGGCCTGACGATTGCAAGTGGAATATTTAAACCTTGAAACATAATTTCTCGAGCCAGGTGCATTACAGCATGCGGATTTTTAGCCTCTCTAACCGAATTTTCTGTCAAAGGTACCGTTTCATCACCGTATACCGCGTCTGAACTAATGTTTATAAGATGCGAAATAGGTTGTTTACTAAGCGCCGCAATAATTGTCTCCAGGATCACTATATTCTTACGAAGCATATAGGCATCTTTGCAGGGAGCAACTGCCGCAGCAACAATCAAAACATCATCTGATTTTAGCTCAGCTGCTAAATCCGAAGAAGCGCCCAATTTTAGTAAGTCGATATCTGCTCTGACTATAGATCTACAATTAATATTCTGGTTACACAGTCGCATACGAATAGCATTTCCTACAAATCCGTTAGCCCCTAAAATTACCACTCGCGATGGTACTTTTGGTTTTTCATAATTATGAACTAGCATCATACTTTATGTGATTTATTTTGTATCCAGTCAACAAATATCAAGTGACCTGGTCTAATATTATAAGGCTTCATTCTTAGCAATATCGACTGAAAGCAAGTAGAAGTAAGCTGATTATATTAAGTTTAAACGATAAAGACTGCTGATACATTAGGACGAGACATAGGTTGCGAACAGCAAGAGAAAAAAGTTAGAAATTTATTCTGCGCATTACAAGAAATTTATTTATTTTATAAACAATTACTTTTTAGCGCAGGAGCTTAATTTATCGTAACGCGTCAGGAAGTCCTTAAGACAAAAATTAACTTTATTTGTAATATTATTTTTAGATTAGTTAATTTGATCACACGTCACAAAACGAGGCTACTGGCATAATATTTGAATTTAAATAATTGTATCGAACATCTTTTCCAAGTTCCTCTTGCTTGCATCAGATATTTGGTTTGATTTAAGAAAATGCTCCACTAGGTCTGTCCCAGGGTAACTAAAGCTTAGCAATTCTTGCAGTCTTGAAAATAGAATTTTATCTTCCGGTAAAATATTATGGTCAAGTGATCTCGCCAAGTAAGTTACTGCAACTTTAAACGATGCTTTTATGTTCTCATCATCCTCAAAGCTGTATCCATGATTAGGTTTACCACCGCTCTCAAGGCGAAAATCTATAATCTCAATGATCTTATCTTTTGTTTCACATTCCCACAAAAATTCTGTCTTTTTTTTCGTCATCGGCCATTGACTGCCAGGGATCATGCCTAACTTGGTTATAAACCAGTTTTCAGAGACGGCATTCACTTCATTATCCAATTCATTAAAAATCACATTATGCCCATTGCCAAAATAAGCTATATTCGCGGGGCCATTATTTTTAAAAAAATTTAAAAGCGATTTTTCATAAATTGCTGCCCTAAAGGGTAGATGAATTGCTGCGACATCCAATTCAATTACCCCATCAAATAATGGCTTAGAGAAAACCGCGTCAGTGTCT
>JAOGIM010000031.1 GCA_028150825.1 Paracoccaceae bacterium | reverse complement strand
ATTTCGCTTTATCTGTCATTTGAGGATGCAGCTTCAAACCTTGAATACCGTACAAAAATGATGGAATTTCTGTTACCTTTTATAAAAGAAAGTTTCTATCATGAAGGCGAAGTGACCATGAACATAATCGATTAAACTCCAGCAATACGAGCCGAAGCTTATAGCATTATCAGCGATCCATAGATCATTGCGCCAAGCGCAGCTTCGACATTGAGGGTCACAGCAAAGGCAGCAGTCTTATCTCCATGGCCTAAGATGTGTAGAAAGTTATCAGCAGAGAGAGTTATATTGGGGTTTTCGAGCGACCGTTTCTCGGCCTTTATAAAACCGTCAAACAAACCCATAGTAAATTTGCCTTATTGGAGGTTAGTAAAATGAAGGTTACGAGAGTATCGGTTATTGAAAATATCTCAGAGGATTCAGCCTCTTCAGCGCGCAATTTTTAAGCAAAAAGTATTTGCCAAAAACCAACAAACACAGTTGCCCTGCGCCTGTTTTTTGACATAATCATGCTACAGAAAATTGAGGTAAAACCAACCAATTAATTATCAAAAGTGTATAAATTATAAAATCACATCAGCGTTTTATATTTCTTGCAAATAACGAAAGTATTCTTGTCCAATGTGTCTCAGCAGCATCGCGATTGTACTTGGCCATTCTATCAGGAAAAACAAAGCCATGATCGGTATTGGGATAAATCTCTATGCGGTAATTGATATTCGTTTTGGATAAATGGGCGTCCAGTTTATCAATCATTTCTTGGGGTGCATGTTCATCAATTTCGGCACACCCAAAATACATCTCTCCCGTAATACGCTCTGCAGCCAAATGAGGTGAATCTTCTTTGTCTGTGAAGAGCCTAACACCGTGCAGAGAAGCAGCCGCTTTTATAGTGGAAGGAAATTTTGCGATTGCTGCAAAGGCAAATGGTCCGCTCATACAATATCCAACAGTTCCACAAACTTCTGAATTTGCGTCATTATCATGTTCAGCGTATTCTAGAATACTTGCTATATCCGAACAGACCATGGCGTTTGTCAGGCTATTCATGTGCTCATACATTTTATCTCTGGATGCTTGAGTCGTATCATCAAAGTCGAGAACAAAATTTGGGTCAGTACGATAATATAAATTGGGCAAAGCGACGTAATAACCGTTCGAAGCTAATCTGCTTGCCATGTCGTGTAATTCTGGACGCATTCCAGGAGCATCCATAAGAAATATAACTAAAGGAAATGGACCTCCTTCATCTGGATGTTTTGCGAAGGTTTCCATTTCTCCATATTCCGTCTTAATCTTTACGCTTTTTTCTATCATCGCTCTTACCTATCCAAGGAATTGTAATAAAAATTCATTCGTTTCTGCTTTGATGCATGGTTGTCATAACCTCAAACAACTTAATGTGAGAAATTTTGAGGTCAAAGAACCGCCACACTATCTTGTGCGGGAACTCGATTGGCGATTTGTCTCCAGGCCTTACCATTTTTTATTAATACGACAGCGGTAACGATTTCCTCTCCATCGCGCCATCTGACCTCAGATACATACTCATTTTCATGGATCAAAACCGCCTTGGTAAGTTGATTTTCCGCAAAGTCTGTTGTTGTAACTAGGTGATCTATAACTTCGACATGCTCATCAAGCGTTAAAAGTTCGGTTTCTCGGATAAAAAGAAAATCTTCATGGTGGATATCACGGAATACTTCTTTATCCCATTTCGCCCAACAACTTCTGTATTGTTTAGACACACTCATTATTAATCTCCTGACCTTTAGGTTTTAAAAACCGTAATCAAGATGCTACCCCAAATAAACTCAAAAATCCTATGAAAAACGGCCGAAATACGGATGGGACTTTCTCCAAGGGAAATACTGGCAGACCCAAGGGTGCTAGGAACCTAAAGACAGTCGCTATTGAGAGCCTTTTAGAGGGTCAAGCAGAAGCCTTAACGCAAACTGCCATATCCAAAGCGTTAAAAGGTGACACGGTAGCCTTACGCCTGTGTATGGACAGGATTATGCCCCAACGCAGAGATAACTATATCAATCTGGATTTGCCAAAGATTAGTAAGCCCAAAGATTTAATAGAAGCTGCTCGCTGTGTTATTAATGCAGTCCAGACAGGCAACCTAACGCCCAGTGACGGCAGCAAGGTTATGTCGCTATTAGAAAGCTGTCAGAAAGTCTTTGAAACTGTTGAACTTGCTGAACGGCTAGATGCACTTGAAGAGCGGGTAACTACGAAATGAAGGCATGGCTGGTCAGATTGGAAAAACGGCTAGAAAAGCCACTTGCGACAGGCACGAACCTGACACTTGAGAAAAACGGAAATGGAGAGGCCTATTTGGCGCGTTTGAATTCAATACAGATTGATCGTCTTGCTGAACAAACAGAAAAAGAGTTTGTTGAAATGATGCACAGTATTGCAATTCAATAACTTTATTAAGGAAGTCATTCTGCATCTTTTGGATGATCTCTTCCATTGAAGTAAGGAGCGTCTGCATAGTCCTCGATCTTAACACCTTCGATACAGGATAAATTGACTACATATCTTGTTGGAGACATTCTGGATCGATGGTGGGTATGAATACCACAATTTGAACAGAAATAATGTTTCGAAGAGTGCGTATGAAACGTATATTCTTTGAGGCTACTCTTACCTGTCAAAACCTCTAAATCGTCTAGATGGACACCAACAAATGCAGAGAATTTGCGACTGCATATGGAACATGAGCATCTTTCAGCATTCTCAATTCCATTTGGAAGAGTGAGTTTGATTTCTACTGAACCACAGTGGCAAGTTGCCTTTGCATCTGCTGTCATCGCTGTGTTCTCCACTACATAATCATTGCCGTAAAAAGAAAGGCTGTTGCCGAATACTTAGTAACAGTAGTCGCTTAGTGGCAGAAATATTATTTTTTGACATTTTATAAAATTTATCTGATTGCCTAAGTTATAAAGTAGAGTTTAGTGTGCTTATTAGTTCATAAACGCCGCTGAAGGTATAGGCTGTTAAAGCCTAATTACAGCCGACATTTGAAAAAGGAGAATTTGTTGTGAGCGAAAAAATGATCCGTGGATTAATGTTTTTGATTGCAGGATTTACACCTCCCGTCGTGTACTAGGGCTTAGGGCCCATAGCCATGAAAACAAAAAAGTTTGAAAAAAACAGTTTACCTATCTGAATTGAGGACTCACCCAAAGCATAAAATCACAAAGGGATGAATGCGTTTATGGCTTCTCCAGAAATGAAAGAATGGGATGAACCACACGATTGTCTTAACCTTGTGTATCGAATGGGGCGTCTGAAATAAGCCAACAACCTCATGCGCACAACACTTATAACGGTGGCATTCTTTTCAACCCTAGGCATAAAGGTGGAGGTTGACCCAAGAAAACAATTTTAACCAGACCGTATCTTTACGGATGAGGTTCTGTTCGGCTAGGGTTCGAGAGAGAACGCACACCCTGACCATTTAGGGTTTTATCAGATGGGCTCGTGCTTGAAATAAGAGTTAGAAATGATTTTCTAATACAAGAATTCCATCATGATATGACCATTCAAAAGTAGGAGTAAAAAATGTCAGAACTAAGAAAACAGTCGAACCAGATCGTTAGCGTTATCCAATGTAGCGTGAAGGTTAAACCTGAAGAGTTCAAAGATTGGGTAAAAAATCGATCGTCAAAGTATATTTTGAACCTCAAGGAAGAAAAACTCATTAGTTACGAATGGCATCTATCTGATGACGAAACTGAGGCAACTTTAGTTGAGTTGTTAGTTGATAGTGATGGATATATGCAAAGGATAAAAAACCACGTAGAAAGTCCTATAGCAAGCGAAGTAATGGAACTTGTTGACTTTAAAGGATGGCTCGTTTTTGGAAATGCAAAACCAGATTTAGTGGAAGCGCTCTCTCCTTTTGGCGCTAAGTTCCAGAATTACTTTTTTGGGTTTAATCACACTCTATAAAGACAGTTGCTCCTCGAAGTCACGGCTTCTTTTGAAATTTTTTTATTCCTTCTATTCTCGTGGTCATGTCAGAGACTAGGTCTTCAATTGCTTCCACTGAGTTCAACTCAAGATCTTGAAAATTCGTATTTAGTTACGAAGTAATCTAACGCAATGGAGAAAGTAAATATGGAAGAAGTAGTCAACTCTCGACGAAAGAGCATTCTTATCAGAGGATTTCAGGTGTTGGTTATTGGCGTAATGTTCAACCTAGGGATTACGGTACTTGCTTTTCTAGCTCTTATTCAATTTTTCTGGATGCTGATTACGCAGGAGAAAAATGGTTTCATTTCTGATATCGGGATGAGCCTAAAGTCTTGGTTCGGCAGTGCTGTTGAGTTCATGCTTGGAACAAGTGATCTCAAGCCTTTTCCATGGTCAAAGCCATAGAGTATAAACTCACAATTAAGATTTATTGAAACAAATTACTGAGTAAGATGGTAAAGCAGGTAATAGCTTTTAAGGACAATTACACTGAATTTAGCATTCATAACTATACTAATAAGTATATAAATAGCCAACGTGTTTTAAGAATATTTGTCTTGTGTAACTACAACTTTTCTTCAATGATCAAGTTTTGTTTGGACAGGGGTACTCATGAACAAGGTTATCAATAAATTTAGACAGAAGAAACCAATCTTGACGTCGCCGTTGGCTCTTGCACTAGCAGCTTGTGGTGGAGGTGGAGGTGAAGCTCCCAAAGGTAGTGCACCACCTGCTGCAGAGAACCTTCCAAGTCTTGGTAAAGGCTCGTTAACCGACACTACTAGTGCACTTTTTGACCGTACATTAGATGTATATGGCATACAATTGCTAGTGGGAGGGGCAGTAGGCAGTCAAGCTCAAGTACCTGATGAATGGGCATACAAAGTTGCTGAATCATTTGTAATGCTGATGGACCCTTCTGCTTCAGGCATAGATGTGACCGCACAAGACAACATGAAAGAGGTACTGGCGGGTGAAGAAGGTACCTGGCATGCGGGCTTTGGTACAGCCCAACGAATACTAAAAGGAGCTGGAAGTGAGTATCCGCTGAATCCTTTGCAAGACTTGAATAATGGCCAGCTAAATGCTCAATACGGTTAAGGAACTGAGGCATTACTAAATAATATAATGCAAGATATGATATGGTATCAAAATAGCAGTCATGGGGCAGTTTCATTAACTGGCGATGGCGATATACAAGAACTTTTTGAACATGCCTTGCATACGATACATCCGTGGGGCGTGAGAGGTGCAGTTGAAGGGTCTGCTGAAGCTCTAAACTATACTAAAGCAGGTTCAAGGGAGCCGCATGATGCTAATGATAGCAGCTGGAAAACGTCAGAACTTTATTTAGCTTTTAAGGAGGCTATCGATAATGGTGTTTTTGACCCGTCTGGATATGTAACAGACCCATTGAATGATCCAGAACAATTCATGCTTGCTACGATAGAATACACCTATATTCTAAACTTCAGTATGTGGGAGATGGGTAAAGAGTTTTGGCCTGATAAGAATTCTGACGGTGACGGAATATTAGAGGGTGAATGGAGCGAAACTGCATCTACTGCGGTAGGGGTGCTCGCAGAGAACCCTCTTGGTTATGCATTATTCAACACATACTTTGCCCCAGTTTTATCTAAGCCTGACTTCACGACTTTGAGAAGCATGTTTCAAGATAATGATGGCGGATTATCAGGATACCAGCCTGATGCAGTTTCAGCTCAAGCATTTTTGTGGTCATCGCCTGATGAAAGCAATCAGGTGAATTCTGATGTGGCTGAGTACTTAACGCAGGAGATGCTCATTACATCCAGTTTTTCCGATACTTTGGTGCCAGTAGACATATCCTGATAGGCCTGAAAAACTAGTTACTGATTTCATTTTGGGTTAACTTACTTTCCTACCCCCTCCATCTATTGCACACTTCACACACATATAATTTACATACCCCTTATGTCCCATGCCGTAACCCATTAAAAAATCCAAAATTGGACACTTGTGGTTAGGGTCACTGTAAGTGGAACACCCAACGTCAACGTTATGGCTAACACACAGAAGCAATCTACACGTGCTGTGCGTACACATGCTATGCTCTCGCCTAAGGGCCAAATTTAGCATTTTAAATCAAAGGCCTTCGCTCGCTACGTTCTCACTTGGTCCGAGCCAAACCCATTGGCATGTTGGATATCCGTTCCATCTCCGCAGTGTCAAACAAAGACGGATTATTCAGATAATTCAGCATCATCTCTGTTGCGTCATCGCCCCAGAAAGTTTCGCCTCTGAGCAAAAAGGTTGGCACTCCAAAAACGCCATCAGCTATTGCTGACTCGGTGTTGGTCCGAAGCGTATTTTTGACCAAGACGTCCGCGGTAGCAATTTCTGGGTTAGAAATGCCCAGAGCGTGAGCAATTTCTTGAACGCCCTCAGGTGTATCTGGTTGGATTCCCTTACCATAAATTACATCAAACACCGCTCGCACATGATTGATTTTTGCCCCCGCCGCAACGCAGAGCCGAAGCGCTGGCAAGGGATTAAACGGATGCATTGGGGGTATTACAAAGGAAATACCTAGTTGATCGGCCTTCCATTGAAAAAACCGATAGACAAAACGGCGTTTTGGCGGAATTTCTGCAGGTCCTAATTGCCCCCAATGTTTCAAAATCGCACCAAAAACTACGGGAACTGTTGTTATATCCAGATCGGGTGGTAATTGCTGAAATCGGGCCAATTGCAGATAGGCAAAGGGTGACAGAAAATCAAAATACCATTTAGCTTTGGTCATATCCGGAGTTCCTCATCTATTGAACGTCTTATAATGCTTGAAAGGAGACTGGTTACTGAAACGACCCACTAGTCTGGCTAACGCGGATCATTGCAATTCCTTGATCATATCAGCGCCCATGATGAATTTCTGGGGCTTGCCAGAGATTGTCATTGGCAATTCTTCCTTCAGCCGGATGTGAAGTGGCACCTTATAATGCGCGATCTGCCCCTTACAAAAGTCACGCAATCCCTCTGGGTCAATATCCGCGTCACTGTTTGGCACAATCCATGCGCAAACCACTTCACCAAGTGTTTCGTCCGGGATGCCGAAGACCTGCGCCTGTAACACTCCGGGGTGGGTATACAGAAACTCTTCTATCTCTCTTGGATAGATATTCTCACCACCTCTAATAATCATGTCCTTTACACGGCCGGTGAT
Source organism: Paracoccaceae bacterium (assembly GCA_028150825.1). Classification (GTDB taxonomy): domain Bacteria; phylum Pseudomonadota; class Alphaproteobacteria; order Rhodobacterales; family Rhodobacteraceae; genus LFER01. The sequence continues at coordinate 13,682 of JAOGIM010000031.1, read as the reverse complement.
GTCACAATACCCGTCTGAATCGAGCACAGCAAGATCACCGGTATGCATCCAACCGTTCTTTATGCTATCGGCAGTCTGCTCCAGATCGTTCCAGTATTCCCTCATTACAGAGTAACCGCGTGTCAACAGTTCACCCTGCTGTCCAATCTCAACAGTTTTGCCTGCATGATTGACTACTTTGCACTCCACGTGTGGGTGAATTGTACCAACCGTTGAAACTCGTTTCTCAGTTGGAGCGTCCACCCTGGTCTGGAATGAAACAGGAGACGTTTCCGTCATCCCGTAACAGATCGTCACTTCGGTCATGTTCATTTTTTCAAAGACTGCTATCATGATGCTGGTGGGACAGGGGGAACCCGCCATAATGCCTGTGCGCAGTGAGGAGAGATTGTAGCTTTCAAACTCTGGAAGGTCCAATTCGGCAACAAACATGGTTGGTACGCCGAAGAGCGCTGTACAACTTTCATTGGAGATCGTTTTCAGGGTATCTGAAGGATCAAATCCTTCACCTGGTATGATGATCGCTGTACCTTTGGTCACACAGCCAAGGACTCCCATGACCATGCCAAAACAATGATAAAACGGCACTGGAATGCAAAGGCGGTCTTCCTCGGTCAAGTTCATTCGTGAAGTAACAAAATGCGCATTGTTCACGATGTTGCGATGTGTGAGAGCTGCGCCTTTAGGGCGGCCCGTCGTGCCTGAGGTGAACTGGATATTGATTGTATCATCACAAGCAAGTGTGTTTGTGATTGAGTCAAGGTCTGCAACTGGAAATTCGTCACCAAGATCTAGGGTTCTTTTGAATGACAGCATACCAGGCGGTGGGGCCTCCTCGCCGATAGTGATGATAGCTCGGAGATCAGGAACCTTCGTCGCACGAAGGTCGCCTGGTTCGGATGACAAGAGTTCGGGTAGAAGATTCTGAAGTATGCTGATGTAATCTGATGACTTAAAGCTGCGGGCTGTAACAAGAGCCTTGCAGCCGACATTATTCAGGGCAAATTCGACTTCATAGGGGCGATAGGCCGGATTAATACATACCAGGATCGCGCCGATACGCGCTGTTGCAAACTGGGTTAATAACCATTCCACCCGGTTAGGAGACCAGATGCCTACCCGGTCCCCTTTTTTTATGTCAAGTCTCAGCAAGCCACCCGCCAAACGATCCACCTGCTCCGCAAATTCTACCCAGTTCCAACGAATATTTTGCGCAGTGAAAACCACAGCTTCCCGCTGTGGAAAGCTCGATACTATCCTGGCGAAAAGCTCAGGGATTGTCTCTTCGTTAAGCGGCTCGGAGGTGTCGCCAATAACGTGAGACATTCCAAGAACTGGTGCATCGTTCAACATATTCTCACCTTTCAGTTTCTGCCGCTCTAGGGCTAGGGTTTACTATTGGCTGTTTCTTGTCATGTCTTGCCCATCGACGCGGATATAATCATCACTAGAGCCGAAGCCCTCGCCCTTCTTCAGTAAGCCTGCGCCGGGTATGAAATTGACTTCAAAGCGGATGCCATCAGGGTCTTCGAACAAGACATAATAGTAGCCTGCTGCCCAATCACGTTCTTCCGGTCCGCGTATAATTGTCGCCCCAAGTTTGGCCACGAGGACAGCTGTTTTATCAACGTCTTCGCGGGACCGCCCGCGCAGGCAAAGATGATGAAGGCCAATGCGATATTGCTGAAACCGTTCACCCTCAAACTCGGGATCACATCTGCGCACCCCGACCGCAGTACGGGCACCAACATGATACAAAAAGTCCGGTCCGTCGTTGACACATGCCATGCCGAATTGCGGCAATAGGGCTGAATAAAACGTCCGCGCTTTGTCAAACTGACTGACAGTCAAGATCACATGCGCCATTCCGTTGATACCGATTTCTGGAGTTTCGCGATTCATGTTGTTGTCATCGCGCTGCCAAGAGATTTGACTGCGTCTGCGCGGCCTGGTGTGGGTGGAATATTCAACCCGCGTTCGCACGCTGGTCGGGCGCGCAGTTGATCCATCCAGCGTTCAAGATGGGGCAAACCGTCCGTTGGCACACGCGCCCAACGGTGGCTGCGTATCCATGACCAGTTTGAGATATCGGCAATCGAAAAAACACTGGCAAGCCATTTGCGATCTGCTAATCGATTGTTCAGCACAGCATAAAGCCGTCGTGTTTCATTGTGATACCGTTTCCGTGCGGCTGGCACATCTTCGGGGAAGTAACGTTCAAATGCGACGGCCTGACCTTGCATTGGGCCTATCCCGCTTGCCTGGAACATCAACCATTGCATGACGTCGTGCCGTGCGGCTGCATCCTTTGGCAACAACTTGCCAGTCTTCTCGGCCAGATAGAATAGAATGGCGTTTGAATCGAAGACAATCAGATCGTCCACATCGTGATCGACGATCACAGGAATGCGCCCATTAAGGTTCATCGCTAGAAATTCAGGTGTATGTTGTTCCCCCGCTGCAAGGTCGATGTAGTTGACGCTGTATGGCAATTCCAACTCTTCGAGAGCCATGGCCGCCTTCCAGCCATTTGGCGTGGGAGACGTGTAGAGATCAATCATGATACCTTGTTTCCTCTGCTTGTTCTTCAATCACCGCACTGCATTTTTTCCACGCACCGAAGCCGCCGCCTGTGTGCCAAGGGTCCTGATAAGTTTTGGTGTTACATAATGGTGCGTATGGGTTAAATCCACATCAATTGAGCCGTTCAAACAAAATCTCTGTTTCAATACGCCAAAAATCTAATTAATCCTCAGCATTCATGGCTTCTATAACAGCTGAAATTCTTTCCACAGTTCCATTATGATCGAAACTTTCATGCAATGACTCCGGTGTTCCTGTCCAAGAGTACTTGTTGGAAGCGAATATTTCGACATGTGGGGTGAATTCAATTTCTTCCTTCAGGAAGCCTGCTGGAATATAAGTTAAACCATCCACAAGTTCCGGACGAGACGCAATCTTGGTTCCACAAGAAGAACAAAAATCCACTTCGAACTTCATCCCACTGCCTCCATCAAATTTGAATGTTTTTTTTGTGCCAGTCAAAGTGACTTCCTCAGTTGGGAAAACGTAACCCATATAGGCTCCATTCCACAACAAATCGCAATCTTTGCAGTGGCACATAAAATGCAACAGGGGTTTTTTAGGGATTTCAAATGATACGCCTTCACAAAAACACTTTTTTGAATACATGAATTACTCCATTCTACAAATGTTAGGTCGAACTGTATTATTTTAAGTTACACCATAGCCGAACAGAACCACATCCGTAAAGGTACCGTTTAGTTCAAATTATTTGCCAACGTCTGCCCCCGGCAAACACCTCTATAAGGTCAGCAACGGTTACTATACCGACGTGACCGCACCTACAAATCAGCACGATATGATTTTGATGGATTGACGATAGGTTGATCTTCTTCTGCTTTTGTTCTCGCTGCTCCAGAATTGCAAGACTTAAAGTATTGATGTTTGAATATGGTCTGTTTCTTGCAAGGTACCCAACGCATGTCGTTTTAGTACCTACCCTTTTTTTTCGACATCATTCCTCAGCCCCCTCAGTTAATTCTGCGGGGGCATTTTTTATGCCACAACAGGACCGTCAAAAGATATTACTTCGCGAATATGTTGTTTTTCCATTTCAAAAAACTTTTTGCCAGCAGCTGCGCCTTCTATTGCAATCTCCTCAGTTTCATAAGTTACCAAGTAAAAAACGGAGGTATCACCCGTTCGAATGGTTTTTCTGCTTAACGTAGGGGGCATGTTATTGGAAAACCATTCGATCCATTTTTGAATACCAACTTCATAATCCTCTTTGGATTGGTATTCGATATTTACAATTCTGCCGTATGCCATCTGTAATTCCTTTTTTACCAAAACTAACGGGTTGTAGGGGTATGAGACAATCCCAAACTTGATCGTCATCTTTCGTAATGTGGAGTTAAAAGATGGCAGATAAAGTATGGCTCACCGACACAGAAGTCGGCACAAGGTTTGGATCGACCCGCCAATGGGTCTGGATGCAAGCCAAAACAAATCCCAGATTTCCGCAGCCCGTAAAGTTGACCGCTTGATGGTCGCGCTGGTCCTTGCAAGAGATTGAAGCGTTTGAGCAGGAGGCAATGGCGGCCCGTGTCTGATGCATCCCAGAGAGGGCGCAGCAATCAGCGCAAAGGCGGCTATCACGAACGCAAGAATGGAAAGAAGCTAGGCGAACTGACTGGCTTCACCTTTCAGCGAAATCTGGAGCAGCGTAGGTTTGCTTACCATCTAGGTGATCTGCTCTGCACCGATACAAAGTTCCCGTTTGTGATTGAAAACAAATACCGCAGCAAAGGTAATGGCATCCCTAGTGGTGCTTAGGACCGAGCATGTCGAAACGGCTCGCAAGACAGGACAATGGCCCTCTGTGGTCTATCAGAACGGACGCACGGCACCACGTGCTGGCGTACACTTAGCAGCCATAGGAGCTGCACAGGGTGGCCTGACATCAATTGTCGGAACCGCTGACCTTAGTCTGGAAGACTATGCCGTGCTGGCGCTGCGCCTCATAGGCAGTAGATGATTGAAGACGGCTTGCCTGCCCCCAAATTACTTAACAGGTAATGGCGTCATACCTGTTTCCGCTCTAATAATCTTTCCGTCTTTTACTAGGCGCACTAACATCACCGCATTCCGACCCGCTGCGCCATCTAGTATTGAATGACTAACTATAATTTCGTCATTCTCATAGATCAAACGTCTACCCTCCGATGCCGTCTTATCTCTGACATCTGTCATCATGGCATCAAGAAACTGATCCTTTCTCCATTCCTCACCCGTATTATGCCTAGCAAATATAAAACCATCGTCCAGCAACTCTGCCATTCGAACTCTATCTTTTGCGTTTGCTGCATCCCACCATTTATTGAATAGGCTCATTGTAGTCTCCTTATTTACATTATGCTTTAACCTCAGCACCAATCATTAAGTTCCTCGTGAACAGATAGCCTTCAGGTAATTTCTGTAACGCTTTATCTTATGCTACGGTTCCCTGACTTGAAAATATTATCTTTAATCGATCTGCATCATCACTAATGTCTTTACCTTTATTCGGTTTTTAATTAGCGGCTTAACAGAAAGATTAATTCCAGAACATAGAACACTGCTAAACCAACAACCAATACAAAAAAGAAGATTGCACCTATCTTTTGAGTTTTCAGCAGCCAAATAACGTCAGCCATTATTTTTCCGAATACTTCAATTATTGCTGACATTGATGGTTCCTTTTTTGCATTTTAGCTATTCGAAATCATTCCACGCCAAAATAAGCTGTCTTTTTTAGGGGAGACAAGTCCTACATTTATGTTGTCACGCTTTTGAAGGTCTCTCGTTGGTTCGCGGCAAGTAACGTCTTGACTAAAAACGCTTCTTCGGCCGTCCTCGAAATGCGGAATTTTATTGGTTGGAGAGCATACCTCATAGCTGTTAATTTTTTAACCGCTGCCAACCTTAATTTTGCTTAAGCTGGCTAAAATATTTAGGCATTTATTTGAAATGGCTCTTTTGCTAAGCGAGTGGCAACTAAATTTTAAAAAGGAGACAAAAATGAGAATAGCGACAATGGCTACTGGTGGAATTGGAGGGTTCTTGGCAGTGAAATTGACTAAGGCTGGGCATGAGGTAGCTACTATAGCTAGAGGTGCACATCTAGAAGCAATAAGGCAAAATGGCCTTCGACTGTCAACTGACAGTGGTGTTGAGAATGTCACCCCATGGCGCGCCTCAAGTAAAACAACAGAAATTGGCCCAGTTGATGCAATTATATTTGGCGTCAAATGTAACGCGCTTGAAGAAGCTGCTAAAGAATGCATTCCCATGTTGCATGAAACTACTGCAGTTATTCCTTTTTTGAATGGCGTTGAGGCGGCTGAACGATTGTTAGAGGTCTTGCCTGAGCATAACGTGGTAAATGGGTTGGCAAAAATATCCACGACGATTTCTGAACCTGGAACAATTTCTCAGGTGGGAAATTTTGCGCAGTTTATCTTTGCAGAAAGAAACAGTAAGCCTTCTAAGCGAATAGAAAGACTTCAAAACGCATTGACGAGCGCTGATGCTGACGCACCCAAGACAGATGATATCGATCGCGATCTTTGGTCCAAGTTTGTTTTATTTACCGCAATGTCCGGTGTAACTGCCGCGGCAAGATGCAATGTTGGCGATATATTAGGTTCAAATGCACTCAGCGAACTTTGTAAAAACATTTTGAGTGAAACCGCCATGGTCGGAAGATTGAGGGGAATTAATTTACCTACGCATTTAGAAGCAGATTTGTGGGATGCAATCTCTAAACTTCCAAAGAATATGCGTGCATCAACTGCAATAGACTTGGAGAACAATCGTCCACTGGAAACAAAATGGATATCAGGAGCTGCAGTTAGGTTGGCCCAACAGTCTGGAGAAGAAGCACATTTGAATAAAGCCATTTACGCTCTTTTGTCTCCCTACGAAAAAGGTTTGTAGCAAAATCCTACATCTACTACTTTTCTATGTGACCTTCAAAAGCACTCCGAATTATTAATTGTTATCGTATCGTATCGTTTAGAAATGTTTTTCTAGGTAATATTCACGTCACGAATGAATTTTGTTCGCCCCTTTTTTTGACTATCCGTTTATTATTATGGGGTGTGGGGTGAGCAAAACCTCTTAGGACTTAGCACAAAAAACAAAAATGTGACGATTTGGTTGACAGTTTGCCCCGCAGTCTTGCACATGACGGAAGATACGACAGCTTAGGCTTTAGCCGTCCATCCAGAAACATATATTTTTGAAAGATTGATACGTCTAAAGGTGTCGTTTTTCTGAATTACAATAAGTAAACTTTTATCTGGTTTACTAACAGGAGAAACAGATGGCAGAAAATTTTTACGTTAATACGGTAGGTGCGGTCTCTTCCACCAGACTTTCTGAAGCTATTGATTTAGGTAAAGTACTTACTGAAGAGTCCAAGGCAGCAGGATCAGTGCGTGCTAGCATTGGCACAATAATGACGGGCAATAACGCTGGTAGCGTAGTCTTTCAACAGTTCTTCAATTCTTTAAACGACTTTGCAAACGTAATGGATGCATTTGCTGTCTCAAATACCTATGGTGAGATAATTCAGACTGGGTTAAAGGTAACCATGCGAAATGTTGCGAAGTTTTGTGACGTTCCTTTTAATGCTCCAGAAAACCCAACAAGGAAATATGTTGTTCTCACACGAGGTACATCACATGTTTCACAGTCCGAATTAATAGATTTGATAGCTGAAGCTGCACCTATGTTTGCGGATAGTGGTGCACAAACATTTAGGCTTGCCCAAATAATGACCGGTAACAACGTTGGTGAATTTCTGTTGGGTGTCACTTATCCGTCAATGGCTCAAATAGAGGTAACTTATGATACAATTGGCACAAGCCCAGTTGCGTCAAAAATATACGCTGCACTCGATGTGAACCTACGGACAATCATAAAAATACAAGCTGCAGCGATTTAAGAAAAGTTTGAGCGGCAGAACTCACTGCCGACTGATTTACGGTCCGGTAGAATATAAATTGGTCAAACCCACCTCGCAGACACAGTCCGAGGCACACTTGGACAGTCGCGAGGTGAGATTATTCAACTGTTAATTCACAAGGGCGTACATGGAACCGATATCATTTAAATGATAGCCATAAAAGCAATCATAAGACTGCATCAGGCAAGCTCAGGAACGCCAAGTGCATGCCATTCGAATGCTTTTCCATTTTCTAGTTTTGCAAAAACATAAACACTGTCTTGACCACTATCGGCGATAGTAACGTGGTGAGTTACTGCAACAATTCGACCGTTATAATGTATTATGTTATCCTCATTCAAATTCTTCTCGCCAAAACGTCAGCCCAACAGAACTGCTTCTTAAAAGGTACCGATGGGTTACAATTGTTTGCTAAGGTTAGGGATGGGTGAATGGTGATAAAATGGTTCAAAAAATTGAAACTCAATAAAATTTTACCCGCAATAGTGCGTGAGAAATTATTATTAATTTAATTACAGCATAGAATATCTATTTTTTAGATATTATGCTGCTCCCAAACGGCCTCTGCCACATTCAGGCTATACTTACATCTATTCCTACTTACAGGGTCACACTGTCATCACTGCCTGTCAATCCATGACCTATGCTCTATGTGTGCCAATGTGGAACAAATGTACGTAAAGGTTTTGAAAATAGATAATGCTATTATGTTGATTTCTTGAAAGTACTACCAAACAGGGAACAACAGAGGTTGATACAAAATGTAGTTTATATTTTGGGGCAGTGCATGGACTTCACCCTTTAATTATAATTGGGTTTTTCCAATGGGGTGATTTATTTATTATTATTGTTTTTAAATGTAACCATTAAATCTCAAACATTAGAGGCTAGATTTGATTAATGAAACACCAAGGCAAAGCATACCAATTAACAATACTTTACTTAATGTAAGTTTCTCTTTTAGGAACAAATTTGCAAGTAAAACAGCAAAAAAAACAGAAGTTTCTCTTAAAGTATAAACCACTGATATTGGTAGATGAAGACACGCCCATACAACAACCACATATGCTATAAATGATGCTGAACCACCAATCCAAAAAGTTTTTTGGCCATGCAGTATAAGACGTGGAAACGTTGCCCTGTTAAAAACAAACAAAAATGAGCATAAAATTAATCCATTTATTATGGCGACTGCGCTGTAGAACCCAATGGCGTTTTGAGCAATTCTTACTCCAAAGCCATCTACTAAAGAGTATGATGCAATGAAGCATCCTGCACACGCAGAAAAATAAAAACCTTTCAGGTTCGCTTTGGAAGCCAAGCTAATTTTTATACCGTACCCAATCAGGGCTATCGATATACATAAGACTCCTAAAAGTTCATATCTCGAAAGGTAATCACCGATAAATACTGTGCTAACCAAAACAATAATTAAAGGAGATAATCCTCGTGCAACAGGATAAACTTGTGTCAATTCTGCGTGTTTATAGGCGTTCAGAAGGACAAGCTGATAAAAAAAATGCAAAAAAGCACTGACTAAAACGTAAATAAAGCTCTGGGAGTTTGGAGTGCCGAAGAAGATTAAGCCCAAAATACCAAGCGGCACATGCCCCAATGCAATTGCACTCATACTAAGTAATTTATCGTTTGAACTTCTGAGTACAAAATTCCAACAGGCATGTAAAAGCGCTGCAAATAAAACAGAGAAAATTACGATGGTCTGAATGAAGAATGCTCCTGTTTAAATGTACAGCATTACGAAAGGTTCCAAGTAATTCTTATCGTTAATATAAAAGTGAGAGTATTTCATATGGTACACATTGGAATATTTACACTAATGGCAGAAAGAGCTCATAATAAGTTTCGTTAAAAGAAGCTAACAGTTTATGTTTTTATTTGTAGGAAATAAAAAACATTAATAATTCTATAAGTATACTGAAAGCGTTAATCTTTAATATCAAAAAAATGATAAAGTTAAAGCTTACTTTAAGGCCCTTTTCGTCATTTCTCTAAGTTAAGTATCCGGTCGTCCACTTTTAGTGCTGCCCTGGCTTTACCTCTTTTTGTGGGAGGATACTTTTAGAAACTGGCCAAGTTGAAATTAATTATCAAGCCAATAAAAACTTTTGGCATCGAGCTCTTTTCCTTCTGGCACATTACATCTTATGAGTTTGTATTTGCTTACGCTGAACAGTCTTGAAACAGATCTGAAAGCGTCTTGGTAGTGTTTTGAGAGGTCAGTATGCGGTTCATGCTCGTGAAAGACACAAACCATAGACTTTTTGAACATAAAATAAGAGATGCCTCTCCAGGGTTTTGCATGCTTGTCTCTTCGTTGAAGTATCCATTGAATATTATCTTGGCATGCGTTTAGACGGGGTCTAGGGCTGAATTATCCTAAAATAAATTGGTAATTTTTCTGCTGTTGCTTGAACATTTTTGTGTCATTTAAAAATGCAAAAACTTTCACGCTAACTGAGATTCTTTGAGTAAAACTGCTGTGAATTCTGATTGCCCTTACTGGCGTTACATAAGATCCGGATCAGAGGAATTGATGCATAGTTTTATTATATCAAACTTTAAATTATATTAATAATAAGGTAGCGGGTAAATTTATCTATATAAATAGTTTCAATTTACTATGGATCGCTAATTATGAAGAATTTGGAAGTTAAAATTAAAAAATTCATAAAAACGCTCTATTGTTGAAAATTTCCAAAGAGTGCTTAATTACGTTATTAGAAAAGTAAATCAATGGAAAATATAGAAACAAGATTTGACCCATACGAAATTTTAGGCCTTCCCCATGCCACATCTATGAAATTGGTTAGGGCGGCCTATAAGACTCTGATTAGAGCATATCATCCTGATGTTTATCGAGGAAACAAAGAATATGGAGAGCTCAGACTAAAAGAATTCGTTGAAGCATTTGCATTCTTAAAAGATTTCAAAAGAAAATTAGAATTTGATAGTAAGATAACCGATGATGAGGAAGGCTTTCAAAGCCAAGGATTTAAACCCAAACCCAATCTATATGAGTTTAAAAACGCAACGAATGTACTTAGAGAGGATTGGGAGTTTGCTTGTGACTACCATCCCGAAATTCAAAATTTTTATTTAAAACTGAAAAAAATAGATCATAACATTGCACTGGCGTTTATGGCGTTATTAGTCCGGGAAAAATGTTACGATAAGGCAGAAAAAATTTCTTCTGATCTAGAGAAAAAATTCCTTGTTTCAAAGTTTGGAGATGATCCTGTTTTAAGAAAAATTGCAAAACATGCAATTTTAGAAGGTGAACTAGCTTATGCCCTGCAGCTGAACAAAGCCGTCAGAATACTTGGGATTAATTCAAAATATCGGATCCTTTTTAAGCTTGCAAAAGACTATCCAGGTTTTGGAACAGAGCTACTTAAGAAACATGCACCTTCATTTTACATAAAATACATGCATTCAAACGCAGAGACGAGGGAGTTTTGGGTAGTATCAATCTTTATCCTACTCTTTGCTTGTCTCATACTAACAGGAATTATTTTTTAATTTTACCATATGGAACTTTGCGCTTTCGAGGACCACCTAGCTGCGTGAAAGCCATACATTAAAGCGGTAATCTGCAGAATGTTTCCATAACGCTGGCGCTGGGAAATACTTCTTCAATATCGCCCATTATGCACAAGCGAACGAACAATCTATCTATATCTTGTTGGGCTTTCCTTATCTGAAATAACAGACAAAAATGATTTAGATGCGAATAACCACATTAAGCGTAATTCCTTTGTGTAAGGGGACGGCGAAGCCATAGAAAAGATAAATAAAATGCAATAGCTTGCTGCAAAATCTGAACAAAGTTTGAGCGAGATAGGGACTTATATAATGTTTCCAATCATAAGTTATCTTAGAAAAATTGTGGTGATTTCAGCTTAGAAAAGGAGGTAAAAACTATCGTTAAGGACAGCATATCGGAGCTATCTGGACTATACTTTATCTGTCGAAAATTTATTAAACTGCTTGGACTGGGCAATTAGCACAGCGATACCGACTAACGCTGCTCCCAATGCCTGGCTCCAGTTCCATTGGTCTCCCATGAATATAACCACGATTGCCATCACATAAAATGGTGCAATGTTCATATGCAAAGATGCGAGTAGAATACCCAAACCACCAGCGCCCCAAATCCATAACAGCTGCGCTAGAGCTATCGACGCCACAGCCATGACAATTAATAAAGTTATCTCTGTAACGCCAGTGAGGCCTATATGGTACTCTTTTACGCCAATGATCACAGAAACTATGTAAGCTACGAGGACCACGGTAAGGCAGCCAATCAGAGTGATAGCAGTTTGCCCAATCGGAGACAGTAATTTTAAGTCATTCGTTGTAGCGTGTGTCACCCATGCAAAAAGTACTATGGCTATTAAACAGAATAGTGCACCAATGCCAAAAGTGACGTCATTAAGGTTGACTCCACCAGCAAAGATGCCTCCAATAAACGCAAGAACGATAGCCACAATAAGATGCAGCTTTAGCATTCTCTTGTCTAAAACCACCTCGACAGCAGCACCAGCGATGGGCATCATGGCTGCTGCAATTGCAGGCGTGACAGGATCAGACATTTTTTGTCCAACCAATAGCAAAATTGCTCCAATCCCAAACCCTATACCACCAATCTTGAGCCCATGAAACCATGGTGCTAATCTCAACTTTGAAAATCCATCTACCCATAGCCAAATTACTGTCAAAGTACTTACTGCTAAAATTGTCCTTACCAAGATCAGCGCCATCACTCCCCAGGTTTGCAATAAGACTTCACTGGCAGGAAATGCAAATGCCCACATGAACATGGCAACAAAACACGCCAAATTTGCTGTGATAATTCCTGGTGAGTTTGTCATTAAATGATCCAATGAAGTTTATTTGAACTCACTAAATACGTTTTTAAACCAATGGAAGATCAATAAATTTGGCACTCTGAAAACCATAAAACGTGCGTCCCAGTCATTCCTCAAAGAACTTACAAAATGCTGTGACAGTTTCTGGGGGCTAATATAGCTATATAAACCTATAAAACGTGCCTAGCTTGCATAAAAACATGGGTAAAAATGTTTAGAAATTTGATAGGATTAGGCATTTAAAATAATACTGCGATATTACTAATTACCGATCATCACTTCTAAATTGTGATAAATTTGTGAGAATTTTTCGCGCTGGCTCTTTATCCACAAGCGCTGTTTTAACTCTTAGTTAGCGTGCGACCCTTGAAGCGCCTTACTCAAAGTAAGGTTTCGCTAGATGCATTCAGTCCTAATCCACTTAAATTGATGCATATTAACAGGTTTGTGTTATACCCATTGAAGGGTCACCAAAATATCTTTCAGTAGTGCTTCAGCCTGCGAGTATCGCTCAAGTTTAAAAAACAATAGCGTGCATGCGCGAAATTGGATAACCAAAAGGTGTTGGGTTGCTGGAAACAAAAAGAATCTAGTTTGATAAATCTGGTAATCTTGTATTTGGAGAGTTTTTTGTTGGGCACAGCATCAAGGATACGAGCAATGCGATGCCAAATATGAAAATGACAAAATCAAAGGTTTAGACACGATGCCCATACCTCCTAATATTTTCGCATAAGTGATGAGTTAATTCTTGCGCCTCTAATCAATCGCATCTCTGTAATTATAATGATGTCATAATTTTGCTCCTATAGTCAAACCTTCTAATACAGCTTCCTCAACTGTCCGTGGACTAAGTGAGTCTCCAATCACATGATAAGGTAGGTCATTATTTGACATTAAGTTTTCTAGAGCTGTATTGGACGAATGCCCGAGAGCCGTTACCAAAGTATCAACCTCACTCAAGACTACGGGCTGACCGCTAAGCGTATGCTGAAAATAAGCGTCCTCCGCATCGATTCCAAAGAGCCGGACATGCGAAATGATCTCAACGCCCAGTTTATGCAAACTTCCAAGCCATGTATCTCTAGCATACTGTGGGATAGTCTGACCGGGTATCATACCGTTGACAGCTAAACGGACATGGCAGCCATTTCGCGCTAATAACTCCGCCAACCCCAAGCCAACCCAGTCACAACGCCAATCAGATATTACCACGCGACCACCGATATTCACTTCGCTTTGAAGTACTTGCCACGCAT
>JAOGIM010000030.1 GCA_028150825.1 Paracoccaceae bacterium | reverse complement strand
GGAGATGGCGACGGGTTTGTTAGTATAAAGACTTCTGCCCCTGATGCGCTGATGTCTGGAGCCAATATGCTTAAGTCTTTAGGATGGCGCACGGGAGAGCCTTGGCTCCAGGAGGTCATCCTGCCAAGCGATCTCGATTGGTCCCTCACAGGACTCAATACAGAAAAAACTGGCCAAGAATGGCAAAGGCTGGGGGTAAAAAGTCTTGGTGAGAAACTTCAGAACACTCTTATATCTGCTTCTATAATTCTGCCTCAAGGTCGCTTCGGTCCAGCCTTTATCGTGTACCCAAATTTTCGTGCGCTGCTCGAATGGAACCAGAGCTTTATTTATGTCACTACGGCTGCATATTTTGCAACCTTGCTCGAAGGTAGCGCACGCTTTACGAACGTTAATGCAGAACCGGGCCTTGACGCTGATAAAATGAAAGCACTTCAGAGTAAACTTGTCGCCCTTGGTTACGACGTAGGCAAAATTGACGGCATCCTGGGCGCCAAAACCCGCGCTGCCGTACAAAATGTCCAGCAAGAAATAGGTATGCCAGCTGATGCTTGGCCAACGACCTTTCTTTTGGAGCGCCTTTGAATTGACAATTACTATACCAATACAAAGTAAGTTGCCCGAAATTTCAATGAATTAACCTCCGTAAAGACTTGGACTTCTTAGGTTATCTCGCAAACATTTCTTTTTAAGATTCTCCGATAAACGCAATAAATTCTCGCGCTGTACTTTTTCATTGTAAACACGAGCGATTATATTCATACCTTTTAAATAACATCAGTTGTAAATGTAGCGTTTAAATATGCCAGGGCCCCATTTATAACGTCACTCATGGCTTGAACCTTCATTAACGACAAACCTAATAAAGCGGTCATTTTTCTGCAGTGAACATTTTTTAAAGTATTAACTTAATTTTCGGCTCGCTTGCCAGCAAAGCTAACAGTGAGCAATATTCTTATGGCTTTTATGGACTCATAATGTCAGCCTGCACAGTTGTCTTCCATTGCTGCCCGGTGACACCCACTACTTTGAACTCAATTCTGTCTATGCAATGCATTGTGCCTATAACTTGGTAGTTTATCGATACTATCCCAATTGCAGTCCAAAAATTAAGCTTAAATGCTCTGTTTTGTGTAATAACAGCTATTTCTTCCTGACTCTCTCCCGCACCGCAACTATATTGCAGTCCGCAAAAATAATTCTAGTTTCAATGTTAGAAACGCCGTTTGCACATCTATGGGCCGGATAGATTTTATTTGAGCACCGAGGCCCAAAACGATTTGGGAGGATCGGCTCATTTTGTTGGTGGCGTTTTATGCACTGCATGAAGCCAATATATTTAATGGGATGTTGTTTCAATATTACTATTAACTAAGCAACAAGGCTTTCCGCTTTCTTCAAATCAACCGAGACTAGCTGACTAACACCTTGTTCTTGCATTGTCACACCGAAAAGACGATCCATTCGAGCCATGGTAACGGCGTGGTGCGTTATAATTAGGAAACGCGTGTTTGTGCGACGGCACATTTCATCAAGCATATCGCAAAAGCGCGTCACGTTGGCATCGTCAAGCGGTGCATCAACTTCGTCAAGGACACAAATCGGGGCAGGATTGGCCAAGAATACACCAAAGATCAAAGCCAAGGCAGTTAACGTTTGCTCTCCACCAGATAGCAGTGACATAGTGCTAAGCTTTTTGCCAGGCGGCTGGCACATAATCTCTAGTCCAGCCTCAAGAGGGTCATCACTTTCGACCATCACTAGATTGGCTTCACCACCACCAAACAGATGTTTGAACAACATGCTAAAATTACTATTTACTTGTTCGAAGGCCGTCAAAAGCCGCTCACGGCCTTCGCGGTTCAGATTGGCAATTCCACTGCGCAGCGTCTTGACTGCATCTTCGAGATCGGCTTTTTCGTAGGCGAGTGTATCATGTTCGTGCTCAACTTCTTTCGCGTCTTCTTCGGCACGTAGATTGACGGCGCCTAGCGCATCACGCTGCCTTTTGAGGCGGCTTACTTCTGCCTCAACAGCTTCAGCGCGGGGCATTTTTTCAGCGTCTGCATCGAGACTCTTTAAAAGCTCCTCTGGGGTCTGGTCAAGTTCTTCTACAATCCGCTCAGCTGCAAATGTTTGGTTCTCTGTAGCCGCCTCGGCGCGGGCTTGAGAGCCAGCTCTGGCTTCGCGGGCTTCCGAGGCCGACCTTTCGGCATTGCGTTCGCACTGAATTTTTTCCCGCAATTCGGTTTCCGCAGCAGCCAATGCATGCATGGCCTGATTGCGTCGCCTCTCGGACTCATCAATCGCAGAAGCCATGTCTTCGCGTTTTTGCGCAATTTCATCAGGGCCGTTGGTCGCGTTCGACAAGGTTTCTTCTGTCTCCACCTTGCGAGACAAAAGCTCCTGGCTTCGTTGTTCTGCTGTCTCGAGCCGCTGTTGCCAACTCGCACTTTCTCGGGCCACTTGGTTTAACCGCTTAACCCTCACCTCACCTTCCCGGCGCAGTTCGTCGAAGGATGAGCGTTTGGTCATCATCGTTATCCGCGAAGCTTCAACAGTCGTTTTGATATCTTCAATCTCGGCCCGAGCAGTGTCGAGATCTTCTAATTCGGAGACTGCCTTCTCAGCCTCTTGTACCTGGTTGCGCGCCAGCATTGCTTCTTCTTCGAGGCGCTTGACCGCCAACCAAAGGCTTTCAACCCGGCTTTGCGCAAAATTGAAATCCGCTTCGGCTTTGCTCGTCGCGCGATTTGCATCTGTCATTTGGCGATCTGCCTCACGGCGAGCTTCTCTAGCACTTTTGTCAGCCTGTGACGCCTGCTCGAGACGTTCAGTGGCGACATCGTGATTAAGACAGGCGACTTCCCTCCCTGTCGAGGACAAGACAAGGTCCTCTTTAAGTTCCGAAAGTCGGTTTATTTGTTCAAGACGCAAAGCCGCGGCAGAGGGCGCATCTTCAGCTCGTGTTCGATATCCATCCCAGCGCCATAGGTCGCCCTCACGACTTACCAATCGCTGACCCGGTCCTAATAGGGGTTGAATACGCGCACCCTCTGCGGCATCAACCAGTCCAATTTGGGCAAGGCGGCGTTTTAAAACTTCATTAGCTGAAACATGACAGGCTAGGGCCATAAGTCCTTTGGGAAGGGATTGATCAGACGCGTAGGCCGGCATTTTAACCCACCCAGAAGCAGCGTCGGATTGATCAATCTTTGAAGCACGCAGATCATCTGTCAAAGCCGCGCCCAGTGCCTTTTCAAAGCCTTTTTCGACCTGCAATTGATCAATGATCTGACGCCCATCTGACTTTTCTCGCTCCACTAGTTTTGTAAGTGCACTGACCTCAGCCTTCAGTGCATTCACTTCTCCCTCTGCCGCTGATCTGGCTGCGCGAGCTTCGGCCTCTTCTGCCTGTGCAGCTGAACGCGCGTGTTCTGCGTCACCGAGAACATTTTCAGTTTGAGCAGTGGCCTCACGGCTCTGTGCTTCTGTTTTGGCAGCACTTTCCATTTCAGTTTTTGCGTTCTCAAATAAATTATTGGCCTCTTTTATAGACCCACGTGCAGTTTCGGCTCCAGCTTCGTTCTTACCCAAAGTTGTCTGACTGTCTGATAGAAATCGATGCGCAGATTGATGCCTTGCAGCCAAACGCGCGACATCTTCAGTCATTTGGGAAAGATCGCTCTCACGAGTCTGAAGCATCGCAGCAGACTCTCTAGCAGAATCTTGCGCTATCTCGAGGGTGTCTTCGTGGCCGTCTTGATCTCGTTCAAGCGTTTCTGCCTCTTGTCCCAGACGTTTTATAGTTTCGCCTGCATCACGGTTCAAATCATATTCCCGCTCCAGATCCCGCTCAAGCTGGCCAATGCGGCTAGTTAAGGTTTCAATGCGCTCAAGCGCCTGTTCTTGCTGCTGATTCAAAGTATCTCGCTGAACTTGTAAGCGCTGTAGCACTGCAGCGGCAATGGCTTCTTCTTCACGCATCGTAGGAAGTTCATCTTCGGCTATTTGACGCGCCTTGCTAGATTGCTGCGCTTGGGTTTCCGCGCTCGCGGCAACTGTGGTGTTTTTGCGCAGCTCTGCATCAGCCTTTGCTCGTGCTTCTTCCGCCTCTCTCCAACGCAGGAAAAGTAATGTGCCCTCCGCGGTCCGCAACTCTCCTCCAATAGCGCGATAACGGGCAGCCTGACGCGCTTGCCGTGCCAATTGTGTCAACTGAGCCACGAGCTGTTCCAAAAGATCATCGACACGTGAAAGATTTGTTTCTGTGCTGTTAAGTTTTAACTCGGCTTCATGGCGACGCTGGTATAGGCCAGAAATACCAGCAGCCTCTTCCAAAATACGGCGGCGGTTCTTAGGTTTGGCGTTAATGAGTTCCGCAATCTGCCCCTGACGTACAAGAGAGGGCGAATGCGAGCCGGTCGAGGCATCAGCAAACAGCATCTGAACATCGCGTGCACGTATGTCTTTTCCAGACGCCTTATAGGCACTGCCGACATCTCGCGTTATTCTGCGCACAACTTCTAAAACATCGGTCTCGTTAAAGCCTGAGGGGGCAAGGCGTTCGGAATTATCTAAAAGCAAACTAACTTCGGCAAAATTTCGCGCTGGACGGGTTGCAGCACCGGCAAAGATTACATCTTCCATACCGCCACCACGCATCGCTGTTGGCCGGTTTTCCCCCATTACCCAGCGCAATGCTTCAAGTAAATTGGATTTTCCACAGCCGTTTGGACCCACAACGCCCGTCAGTCCGTCCGAAATCAGCAATTCGGTCGGGTCTACAAAGCTTTTAAAACCATTCAGCCGTAGTTTAGAAAATCGCACATGTCGCCTATTCATGATTCCCGTTGCTTGCAAGATGCCCTCTGTGCGAGGATGAGTCAAACAATGAACACCGCATGTCGTGCATAGGATACAGGTAATGCACAATATATCGCAAAAATGCAGTTTTTCCTTTTCTGAAAAAAGCGAAGCGTATACAAAATGGTTGCATGCAATACGAGGGAGGGCTCATGCTCATAATTCAACATGCCAATCCTTACCATCCGGAAATAACAGCCCTTCTTGAGCAAAGTTATAAAATGATGCAATCGCTTTATAAAACTCATGAAGATCACTCTCTGTCCATCGACGATCTTTGTCAGGAGGATGTGTGCTTTTTGGGCGCAAAAACCAAAGAGACCTTTATCGGATGTGCTGCTCTTGTACTGCGTGAGGGATATGGTGAAATAAAATCCATGTTTACCGATCCGAACCATCGTGGCAATGGTGTAGGAAAAACGCTAATGAGCGCAATCGAAGCCGAGGCTATTAAACATAAACTGCCACATTTAAAGCTGGAAACAGGCGCACTTTTGAAAGAAGCGGTGGTCCTTTATGCGAAGTTCGGGTTCCAAACCTGCGGCCCCTTTGGCGAATACAATGACGACGGCGTCTCCCTGTTCATGAGCAAGATGCTCATTGAAAGTAATAAACAACTGCAACCTGAATGATGAAAGCTTTTAAAAAAAATGTTTTTTTAGGGTCCTAGTCTGAGGCTCCAAATAACAAAAAGACAGATTTCTAATCGCACCACCGAAAAGACCCACATTTCTGAATTTTGCCTGTATAATCCGTACTTGAACAAAACGCCACTTATTGAAGAATCGTTTATGCAAGTAAGATGGTTATGCTCAGATCTGTAGCGGGTAAATAAAGTTTTTCTTTCATGTTAAAAACACTCGCACTTGAAAAGCTGGCTTCAATGATAATTATTCGAATCGAACAACTTTTTTACACGGCATTCTGCATCTGGGCGAAAAACTACCATTGGAACGCAAACTGGCACTGCACCTTTCAATTTAGCGCCCTTAACTGTGCGGAGCAAACGCCGAGTTACAAGAAATAGAGTTTTTAAGGTCAAAAGTAGGCTAGGGGATATTTGTGATCGATGTTTTAGGCAACACGGTCTCACCAAACCTTATCGCTCTTTTTGCGCCAGTGGAGATACTGATTTTAAATATATAAGCTTACAATAAGCCAAACGTGAAAGACCTCCTCTGATTAAGAAAGAAGCACATGTTGACAGCAAATATATTCCAGATGGAAAGTAATTGAGCAACAAACCAGTAAAATTACGGTTTTAGGGCTTTTTCAATTTTGACCGGGCCCACATGGCAGCCTTTTCAAAACGGTCGTCCCATTTTTTCAAAATAGGATCTACCCTGCGTGTTTTAAAACGGACCCAGCGCACCCAAAGGCCCCACAAGACTGCAAAAAGAACAACCAGAAATCCAATTTTTACCCATGGGATAATGCGCTCGTCCGGTCCCGTTGCTAGCCTAAGCGAGACGACGTTAGGATAAATTGAGAAAAACTCATTGCGCCAGCCATAGTGGCGCATCACAATCCACTTGGCCTCACCAGACGCTGCTTTGCCAATCATATCAGAGGTTTTAGCTTGTAAATTCGACGTATCAAATTTGAAATAGGGCGGCCATCCCCAGCCCGTATCCTCATTGCGAAAAATCATGGGCTTTTCATTAGTCTTAAAAGTTTCGACGAAAAACACGTCGCGGTTCAAAAGTGTGCCGTCGGGGTTATGGGTTCCACCAGCCCAAAAAAATCCACTCGAGCCAAAATCAATCCGCTTTTCATAGGTGTTGGTAACACGCACAATATCGTGTTGTGGCAAAGTATAATGTAAAAATGCAAAAATCAGAGTGAAAAAGATTACCCTTAAAATCCATTTCAAATATTGCATCAATTCACTCAAACAAATTTCCCTTGTATGTAGATATAATGAAATACTCAAAAGTTACATCGCCTTTTGAGGTTTTTTGTACAATTTTTAGCTAAATGCTCGACCAAAATGCATTCATTGGATCGTTTATCTCAGCACAGATTACCCCTGGTTTTAGAAGACCAATGCCAAGCTCGTACGCTTCAATATGGGTATTTCAAATGAAAAGCTGGACTCATCTACACTTTCACAAACAAAGTATGTTTAAGAGTTGTATAATATCCAGAAACCAGCGTAAATGTGTTGAGCGATAGAATATCACCGCGATCCAAAAGCCAGGTTTTTACAGGACCATGCGCCCTAGCTGTACTGATTCCGATTGGAACCAGACCCTTGTAGATCTCTACTCTCGGTCTGGAAATGCAGGTATTATTTTAATACTATATGGCATTGCGACCAGTCATAGCAGCGTCAAATTCCCAAGCACCCACAGATACAGCATCACGAATTACACATTCTCCAACATTGGCAATGCGTGCACCCTCTTTTATAAAAGCGATCTCAGTGTGTTTTATGTATCCATTGCCACGTTAATACCTAGGAAAGATAATTGGCCTTAAGAGATAACAAAAAGCTGTTAGATTTTCTCGCTCAATTATGTTGAGATGATCATCCTAATATCCAAGGTTTTGATCCTTCATTAAGTGCTTCAAAATAAGGTCCCAGCTTTCAGGACTATAATTTGGCAGACTTATCAGTTATCAAAAAACAGGGTGATGTCATCGCTATTGCCCAAATCTGCATAGAAGAAGGCTAAAAATTTAATGCTCAAGTTTGGGCAGATAAGCACCGCTTTGTTCGATAATAAAATCTACTATTACCGCAGAGGCCCCAGTATGCTTCTGATCTTTGGGCGTCAAAAGATACCACTTCCTCATAATCGGGAAATCACTACCCTTGAGTGTTTGCAACCGTCCAACGCGCAGTTCCTCAATAACTGTATGTGCCGAAATAAGAGATATGCCTAAACCTGCAATAACTGCCTGTTTGATCGTCTCATTGGAATCCATCTCAATTGTTTGATAAGGAAGGCCAGGTGCAATACGGTCTAGATACCGAGTGGTTAAAATCCGTGTTCCAGAACCCACTTCACGTGTGATAATCGGATGCGATAAAATCTCTTCTGGCTGCGCATCGCTGCGCCCTGCAAGTTCGTGACCAGGCGGAAGGATAATCAAATGGGGATGATCCCCCAAAACTATTTCATTAGTCGGCGGATGGCGCGCCGGCCGCCCCATTATCGCAATATCTACGGCATTATTCTTGAGTGCCGCAATTATTTGATCCCGATTCCCAACGTGTAAAATAACATCTATGTCTGGATGCGCTCGCTTTATAGATGCAACCAAAGCAGGTGCGAAATACTTACCGGTACTGACAACACCGAGCGTGACCGACCCTGCCATTCCACGGCGCAACGCATCAATTTCACGAATGGCTCCCGAGAGCACTTCACTAGAACGTTGCTGGGCACGAAGCAAAGCGCTCCCTTCAGCTGTGAGTTCAAATCCCTCGGCTCCAGCACGATCAAACATTGCACAGCCAAAATTTTCTTCAAGAGTCTTGAGTTGCGTATGCACAGCCGGCGGCGTCAAGTTCAGGATATCGGCAGCCTGGGTAATCGATCCAGTCTCTGATACGGCCTGAAGTGCGCGTAACTGACGGAAGGTCAAACTGTTTAAACGGTGCATTAAGCAATCTCAAATCTACGTGGCATTTGATCAGATTAAATTGAAATTTTATTAAATCTCAATCACTAATACACAAAATAAGAATTATTTCCTTCTTTTTTGGTAATATTTACTGACCAGAAGTGTAGTTCTCAAAAAAAACTCATCACAATAAAGACTGTCAACGATATTCAAGGGAAGCCTCGACCGATGTAATATAGCGGCGCATGAACGCTTATGTGCAATGTACTAGTCCACAATTCAACGCACTGACCTAAATTTTCAACCTATTCCTGTTTTTGACACCTCAAACCCACTTGTCGCACGATGGGTTCCGGCGGCTGACAAAAGCCTTGTTGTTATCCAATTTAAAACCCTCCGAAGTACCCTTCTTTCATATTTATCAATTTGATCAAGGCAGTTGGGTGAGCCAAGCCAACACGATCGTGATTACAGGCAGTAAAATGAACCTCGCTATGCAGGTTATCTTTACACCGATGATCGAACATCTCGAGGATCAAAAACGCTCCCGACACAAGACATTAAAGTTTATTAAAAAATAATGAGACATATCCGCTAAATAGACAATCTTTTCCTCACATGCTTGCGTCAACTTGACAGGCTGTTTACTGAACCTTTAAACGCTGATATCCGCTCTATGCAAAATCAAAGCTTCTTTGGACTTGCGACAACATTCGATAAGGAGAATTAAGAGAATGGATTTTGATCGTGCCTTAAAAATTGCTCCATCAATCCTATCCTCCGATTTTGCCAATTTTGGCAAAGAAATTGAAGCGATAGAGGCGCAAGGCTGTGATTGGGTCCATGTTGATGTCATGGATGGCCACTTTGTACCCAACTTGACGTTTGGCCCACCCTTGTGTGCAGCCATTCGCAAGCACATCAAAACTGTGATGGATGTGCATCTGATGATTTCTCCCGTGGATGCCCATATTCAAGCCTATGCCGATGCGGGTGCTGATGTCATTACGGCCCACATCGAAGCAGGACCGCACAGCCACCGCACGATGCAAGCCATCCGTGCAGAAGGATGCAAAGCTGGTATTGCCCTTAACCCTGCCACACCTGCGGGCTCCATCGAGTATCTCTTAGACATGGTTGATCTGGTCTGCGTGATGACAGTTAATCCGGGCTTTGGTGGTCAGAAATTCATTTATTCTCAGGTCGAAAAAGTCCATAGTTTGCGTGCGATGATTGGCGACCGGCCAATCCATATCGAAATAGACGGCGGTATAACGCCAGAAACGGCGCCTCTAGTTGCGGCGGCAGGGGCAGATGTGCTCGTGGCCGGCTCAAGCGTGTTCAAAGGTGGATCAGTAGATAACCCAGCCGTTTACGGTAATAATATTCGCGCTATCCGCGCAACCGAAGGAGTTTAAAGAATGGCAACTTCCCTCCCGGTTTGTGATTTTGGTTGGAAGGCACCTGATTTTTCTCTTCCGTCGACCAAGAGCGAAAATATCACTCTGCGCGATGCCAAGGGTCCAAGCGGCCTTTTGGTCATGTTTATATGCAATCACTGCCCTTATGTTCTCGCAGTTCTGGACAGAATAATGCGCGATGCTGACGATTTGAAAGCGCTCGGGGTCGGTGTTGTCGCGATAAGTTCAAATGATGTGACAAGTCACCCTAAGGACAGTTTCGAAAATATGGCTAAAATGGCCGATGAGCAGGCCTTCTCGTTTCCCTATCTCTACGACAAGGCCCAAGACGTGGCGCACGCTTATGATGCTACCTGTACACCAGATTTTTTTGGGTTCAACGGTAAGCTTGAATTGCAGTATCGCGGACGATTGGACGCCTCGACAAGTAGAGCAGGACCGCTAGACTTGAGGCGGGATCTGTTTGAAGCAATGAAGCAAGTGGCAAAGACCGGACAAGGCCCACAGGATCAAATTGCCTCTGTTGGATGCTCAATAAAATGGAAAACAGCGTGAAGGCTGTTGTCTTTGATCTGGATGGAACGCTCATTGATAGCGCGCCAGATATCTGCGCTTCAGTCAACAAAATGCTTGCCAGCGAGGGAATAACGCCACTTGATCTGGCCACAGTGACGTCGTTCATTGGGGAAGGATTGCCAAAACTTGTAGAACGAGTAATTCTTCATGTCGATATGCCGCTGGCACGTCACCAAGATCTGACAGCTAAGACGTTGGCAATTTATAACGAAACCCCAAGCGACCTGACACAACCTTATGACGGAGTAAGAGCCTGCCTGGATCTGCTGAAATTTGAGGGATATCACCTCGCAATTTGCACCAACAAACCTTTTGCGATAACAAATAATGTGCTCCGTGAATTAGACTTTTTGCCGTATTTTGACACTATTGTTGGCGCCGATACATTGGCCGTAAAAAAGCCCGACCCAGCCCCATTACATTATTGCATAAAAGAGTTAGGGGCTGATCAGACGCTTTATGTGGGCGACAGTGAAATAGATTATAAAACGGCTATTAATGCTCATATTCCATTTGCCCTGTTCACGGGCGGCTACCGCAAAGAAGGGCTTTTATATTTCAAAAACGCCAGAGAATTTGACACTTTTAAAGATCTACCCAAATTGATCAGAACACATTTTAATTAGCTGATCCCTCTCAGGCGCATCTTCAATATTGAAAAACAACCATTGGATAAATGGCAAGACACGATCGTCCTCTGTGGTTAAAAAATTGAGATGAAAACCGCCAGGCTAACAATACAATGTTTTAAAATAATAGTACCATCATCACATGGTTAGAGCGTAATAGTTGGGATACGACACTTAAAAGTAGCGATAATTTAGGCTCACTCGTTTAGCGCGATATAAGTTTATTAGGTAATCGCGTCCAAGTTACAGGATTTCTCAGTGCGGGGAATTAGACACGAGCCTTGATACATTCATTAGACAAAGGACCATCGTTCGTAGAGTACCATTTTAGCAAACACCATATTAGCTTACCTACTCCTTCAGAACACGCAAGATCTTTTACGCACCCAATAACTGCGTAATCATATCACTGCTCGGATCGCTTAGCGACTCGATCACGTCAAAGTGGTGTTTTGTTGGCTCGAGGGTGAGAGGGATTTCCCAGGCCGCTGACAACCATTTTGCCTGATTGATAAAGGCAGGGCGTTCCTCGGCTCCAACCCAAACGTTCACACTGCACGAAGGTCTATCCATCAAGGCCGGGCTTTCTGCGATAGCGTCAGCTTCGCTCAGGCGCAAATCCTCATTCATTTTGGTCTGCCGCATCGGACGTAGGTCTGCCACGGGTGAAATTGGCATCACTTTGGCTATGCGAGCGTGAACGACTTTTGGCAAAAGCTCTCCCACTGCCATGCGTGCCACAAGGTGCCCACCTGCCGAATGACCCACAAGAGTAATTGGCCCAGCTACACTCGCGCCAATGACTTTTACAGCTTGGGCAATTTGATCGGTGATCTGATGAATACGGACATTTGGGCAGAGATCATAAGAAGGAAGGGCCACATGCCATCCTTTTTCAACCCCACCTTGGGCCAAATGTGACCAATAGCTTTTATCAAATTTTAACCAATAGCCACCATGCACAAAAATCATCACACCCTTGGACACTCTTAGTGGGGCAAAAAGGTCAAAGCGTTGTCGATCTGTATCACCATAGGCCACGTCAAGCTCTGCCCGCCCCACCTGTGAGAGGGTAATACGAAAATCAGCTGCAGCAATTTGCCATCGCGAAACAAATATATTCGCCCCCGGGATATAGGCAGCATTGGCGTATTCATCATCTAGACTTTTCATTTTTTCCAACCAAACTATCTGGACAAATCTTGGCAGAAACGCTTTGACTGCACTAGCTGTTTATTTACGGGAGGCGAAAATGCTGGACGAGACAACAAATCTACTAAATTTGCTAAAAGACCCAAGTCTATTAGCTACACAAGGCTATCTAGCCGGCGAATGGGTCGACGGAGACAGGTCACAGACATTTGAGGTAATTAACCCTGCCCGTGGTGATGTTATTGCCGACGTTGCAGATTTAAGCCGTGATCAGGCAGCACAGGCTATTGCTGCGGCAGAAACAGCTCAGAAAGACTGGGCTGCGATGACGGGCAAAGAGCGCAGTGTTATTTTACGCAATTGGTTCAACCTAATGATCGAAAATGCCGATGACCTGGCAACAATATTGACCGTTGAACAGGGAAAGCCTCTGGCAGAGGCCAAGGGTGAGATTGTTTATGGCGCCTCATTTATCGAATTTTTTGCCGAAGAAGCAAAACGCATTTACGGCGAAACAATACCTGGTCACCAACGCGACAAGCGCATTACTGTGCTCAAGCAACCGATTGGCGTAGCAGCCTCCATCACACCATGGAATTTTCCAAACGCTATGATCACCCGCAAAGCGGGTCCCGCGCTTGCAGCAGGATGCGCGTTTGTAGCCCGCCCAGCTAAAGAAACGCCACTTTCAGCTTTGGTTATGGGAGTTCTGGCTGATCGTGCGGGCCTTCCCAAAGGAGTCTTATCTATTATCCCATCTTCACGTTCGTCCGAAATTGGCAAAGAATTCTGTGAAAATCCCAGTGTTCGAAAATTGACTTTCACAGGCTCGACCGAAGTCGGGCGGATCCTTTTGCGTCAAGCTGCAAACAGTGTGATGAAATGTTCTATGGAGCTTGGTGGAAACGCCCCTTTCATAGTATTTGACGATGCTGATCTTGATGCCGCCGTTGAAGGCGCCATCATGTGCAAGTTCCGCAACAATGGCCAAACCTGTGTTTGTGCCAACCGGATTTATGTTCAAGCCGGCGTTTATGATGCCTTTGCACAAAAACTGGCCGATGCTGTTGGGAAACTGAAAGTTGGCGACGGCCTTGAAAGCGGAACGGCACTAGGACCATTGATCAACACTAACGCGATCCTGAAAGTACAAGAGCACATTGCGGATGCCATCGCTAAAGGTGCAACAGTACTGTTGGGTGGCGATACATCTCAGAATGCTGGCAACTTTATCAACCCTACAATTGTAACGGGAGCCACCAAAGAAATGGTCGTTTCAACAGAAGAAACCTTTGGTCCCTTTGCGCCACTTTTCAAATTTGAAAACGAGGATGAAGTTATCATACTTGCAAATGACACTATCTTTGGACTTGCATCCTACTTTTACGCCAAAGACCTAAGTCGGGTTTATAAGGTTGCTGAAGCGCTGGAATACGGCATTGTTGGTGTGAACACTGGCATCATCTCAACCGAAGTTGCCCCATTTGGCGGCGTTAAACAATCTGGTCTCGGACGTGAAGGAAGCCATCACGGGATCGAAGACTACCTAGAAATGAAATATGTCTGCATGTCCATTTAACGGTACAGTCCGTCACTATATCAATTTAGACCGCCTTTTGAATGACCAAACCGAAGTCTGTATTAAATCGAAATTTGGCTAAACCAAACTTGATTAATAATGGTTTTTCCTGTCTTAGTAGGCCAAGTGGGGGAGTATTTTTATATGTCACAACGCAAAGCAATTTGGGGTTGGTTTTTTTATGACTGGGCGGGACAGCCTTTTCATACACTTCTGATGACCTTCATTTTTGGCCCATATTTCGTAATTGTTGCATCGCAATATTATTTGGGGTTTGGGCTTGAGGAAAACCTTGCCGATGCCCAAGCTCAGATCATATGGTCTTGGTGCTTAGCAATAACAGGCTTAATTGTTGGT
The DNA here is from genome assembly GCA_028150825.1 of Paracoccaceae bacterium. Lineage (GTDB taxonomy): Bacteria > Pseudomonadota > Alphaproteobacteria > Rhodobacterales > Rhodobacteraceae > LFER01. Next base: position 6,976 of record JAOGIM010000030.1, on the reverse strand, counting down.
TTTGGGGGCCCAATCCTAGGGGCGATTGCAGACACTACTGGTCGGCGCTTGCCTTGGATCAAAAGCTTTTCTGTGATCTACATTGCGACTGCTTTTGCGCTCTGGTTTACATTGCCTGATGGATCGAACATGTGGCTCATGCTCAGTGTCTTTGGCATATGTTTTATCGCAGCAGAATATACATATATTTTTACCAATGCGCAGTTACCTGCACTCGGCTCTCTTGATGAGATTGGCAAAATTTCCGGCTCCGGTTTTGGCTTTGGTTATGCAGGTGGGGTTTTATCACTACTTATAATGCTTTTATTTTTTGTAGAGCAAGACAACGGCAAAACAATGATTTTGGAATTGGATCCTTTGTTTGGATTAGATGCTTCTCAAAAAGAAGGGACGCGTTTTGTCGGGCCCTTTGTGGCCATCTGGTTCGCAATTTTTATGATCCCTTATTTTTTATGGATAAAAGAAGACAAATCGTTGGAGCGTAGGCTCAGCATTTCAGAGGGTCTTTCAAATCTCTGGGCGGCAATTGCGTCCCTTCCTGCTCGAAAAAGCCTATTGTCGTATCTAGGCGCTTCAATGTTTTACCGGGATGCTCTGAATGGTCTTTATAGCTTCGGGGGCACGTATGCAGTTCTCGTTCTGAATTGGAATATCGTAAAATTGGGCCAATTTGGGATTATTGCGGCTATTTCTGCAGCCCTATTCAGTTGGCTCGGTGGGTTCCTTGACCGTAAAATTGGGCCTAAACCAGTGATTGTTGCAATGGTCTTGATACTGACGGTCGTTTGCTTTGTAATTGTGAACACCTCTTTAACCCACGTCTTCGGCGTGGCTGTTGCAGAGGGTTCTAATCTGCCCGATATGGTATTTTATATCTGTGGCGTGTTCATCGGCGGGATGGGTGGCATTTTGCAATCAGCCAGCCGTTCAATGATGGTGCGCCATACCAGCCCAGAACGTGCAACAGAAGGATTTGGACTTTATGGGCTTTCGGGCCGAGCTACAGCTTTTCTTGCACCAACACTGATCGGCATTGTAACAGCCATCAGCGGAGACGCGCGCATCGGTATATCGCCTCTCGTTGTACTCTTTATAATCGGGCTGATCTTATTAATATGGGTTCATCCTAAAGGAGAAACTGATAGTTGGGACTTGCAAACGTAAAGTTTTTCGTCAAAGCTGCCCTCTTATGCTACATTTTACCACTTCAAGCAGTATCAGAGCCTGAGGCGCGACAACTGTTCGGCGTTAAAGAAATGGGTGCCGCCATGGCATCCTATCCTTATGGAAGCTATGCCAAAGGATGTCTCTCAGGTGCTATTCAATTGCCTGAAACAGGACCCACTTGGCAGGCAATGCGCCTATCGCGCAATCGCAATTGGGGTCATCCCAAAACAATTGAATACATTAAGGACTTGTCAGCAAAAGCCACCACGCTGCCCGGTTGGGACGGCCTCTATATCGGCGATATATCCCAACCACGCGGGGGCCCGATGATCAGCGGTCACAGAAGCCATCAGATCGGACTGGACGTTGATATTTGGATGCTGCCTGGTGCAGATCTCAAGCTGAGCAAACAGTCCCGCGAAAATTTATCTTCTATCTCTATGCGCAAGTCCAACGGAGCCTATGTAAACAGCAAATGGACCCAAGCTCATCACCGCCTTTTGAAAGCGGCTGCAAGTGACAAACGCGTGGCGAGGATCTTTGTATTCCCCGGAGCCAAAGTCAAAATGTGCAACAAGGAAAAGGGCAACCGAGACTGGCTGCACAAAATCAGACCATGGTGGGGCCATCATTATCATTTTCATGTGCGCCTAAAATGTCCGACTGGACTGACTAATTGTAAAAACCAAGTGCCGCCCCCTGCGGGAGATGGTTGCAAAGAGGCCCAAGGCTGGGTCAATCGCATCCTAAACCCTCCCCCTCCTGATCCTGCTGAGCCCAAACCAAAGCCGCGTCGTGAACTGGTTATGAACGATTTACCCAAGCAATGCAGTCTGGTCTTGACCTCAAAATAAGTTAGGCGTAAGTGCGGACAGCTTTTGATTGTCAAAGGACAAGTCGCCGCTACCTTGATAAAACGGAAAACAGAATGAATAAATTATTGCCTGGCATCGCCGCGATGGCCACCATCGTGGTTGCCTCAAACATCCTAGTACAATACCTCATATTGGATGGCCTGCTAACATGGGGAGCATTTACCTATCCGCTGGCCTTTTTGGTCACGGACCTCATGAACCGCGTCTATGGCCCTAGCGAGGCCAGGTACGTAGTTTTTGCAGGGTTTGTGACAGGTGTCATATGCTCTCTAATTGGAAGCCAAGTTATGCTGCAAGGCGATGGATATGAATACCCTGCAGTTGCATTCCGCATTGCGATTGCATCGGGTGTTGCCTTCTTGGCTGCCCAACTTACAGATATAATAGTCTTCAACCGCCTGCGCGATGGTCAATGGTGGCGGGCGCCGCTTGCCTCAACCGTTGTTGGATCGATCCTAGACACAGCCCTGTTTTTCACGATTGCTTTCTCGGCGAGTGTCACCATTTTCTCAGGTGCGGCTAACGATGAAATATCTTGGGCATGGGACACGGCACCACTGATGACTGTTGGGGCAGAATATCCACTTTGGGTATCGCTTGGTATCGCCGATTGGATGGTAAAATTCTCAGTTGCACTCATAGCACTGATACCGTTTCGCATCCTTGTTAGCCAAATTTTTGCCGATAGCCGTTAAAACATTTTGACAAACCTAAAAATTATGCCACGATGTTATTTATAGGAAACATAGTGAAAGGAGGTGATCCAGTGTCTAAAGAGGTATTGGAGCGAGGTGTCGGAACAGTTTGGGGAATGCGCGGCTAAGGCAACCCTTGGTCGGAGTGCAAACTAAACTGGCGCGTGCCTAACCGGCCCCGCCTCCGTAAATCTTTAAGGGTCGTCCTAATCGGACGGCCCTTTTTTACATAAACCAAGGTAACCATGCTACGTGTAAACGACAAAATATCGCTGCAAGACTGGGAATTGAGCGAACAATTTGTGCGCTCTTCTGGACCTGGAGGACAAAATGTCAACAAAGTCAGCTCAGCTGTGGAACTGCGTTTTGAAGCGGAACGTTCCCCTGCTTTGCCCCCACATGCCAAAGTACGGTTAAAGCGTATTGCCGGGCGCAAATGGACCAAAGATGGGGCCATCTTGCTACAATGTGACGAAACCCGTCACCAGGCTAGAAACCGCGATATCGTGCGCGAACGACTTGTCGACATGATCCGAAAGTCGCTGATAAAGCCCAAATACCGAGTGGCCACAAGACCTACCCTCGCCAGTAAAAAACGCCGCCTTCAAGCTAAAAAACATCGTGGTGCTATCAAAGTAGGCCGCAGTAGCACCAGCCATGACGCGGATGGCTGAGAGTAGAAAGTATTCACAAAAAGAAAAAACTGCTAAATGTTAATGCCCCTTGTATTTTTCATCTCAGTGTTTACTTCGATGCAGACTAGATGGAGAGCAAATCAACATGATGGCAATTTATGGACCGATTAGGCTTATTCTTGATATCGCTTTTTTCTTTATGATTGCGCATATTATCATGAGCTGGCTGATCAATTTTCAAGTACTCAATCTTCATCAGCCGTTGGTGGGACAACTCTGGACAGGGCTGAACCGTTTACTGGAGCCTATTTATCAACCGATTCGACGCGTTCTTCCAGATACGCAGCCTCTGGACCTTGCGCCATTGGCTGCTTTTGTCATTATTATATCTCTGCGAGACTATATTTTGCCGGCAGTATTCCTCGGGTAAAAACCTTCATAGGCCTTTTTCCAAAAGTTTTCATCAAGCACGCACAGCAGCCAAAATGAACCTGGTGCTGAGAGCATAATATTAATGGGTACTTTAAACATCTAAGGACTTGTCTCAACCATCACTCTGTGGGACACCGTGTTATCGAGCAAAGAACAGAGCCTGCAGGCCTCCCAATGATATGCCCTAAAACGCTTTTGCGTGAAATTTTTGGATTTGACGAATTTCGGCCCGGCCAGCGAGATATCGTAGATGCGGTATCCGACGGAGAGAATGTCCTTGCCATCATGCCCACTGGGGGTGGTAAATCTCTGTGCTTTCAATTACCCGCTCTAATGCGTGGAGGTCTGACGGTTGTGATTTCGCCCCTTATTGCGCTAATGCGCGATCAAGTGCGCGGACTGCAAGCGGCCGGAGTGGCCGCAGGGGCGCTCACATCAGGCAATACGCAAGAAGAAACAGATGCAGTTTTTTCGGACCTCAACGCAGGTAAATTGCGGCTTCTCTATCTGGCCCCTGAACGCTTAGCCTCAAGCGCGATGCAATCTGCTTTGCGGCGCTACAACGTAACTTCTTTGGCCGTAGATGAGGCACATTGTGTTAGCCAATGGGGCCATGATTTTCGACCAGACTATCTTAGGATTGGGGAATTGCGGCGTAGTCTGGGCGTACCATTAGCCGCTTTTACAGCCACTGCAGATGAAGAAACGCGACAGGAAATCACTGAGCGTCTTTTTGACGGGGCTGCACCAAGAGCATTTTTGCATGGATTTGATCGTCCAAACATCCACCTTAGTTTTGCTGCCAAAGATAATCCTCGCCACCAAATTATGGAGTTTGCGAACCAGCGCAAAGGCCAGTCGGGCATTGTCTATTGTGGTACGCGCGCCAAAACTGAAACACTTTCCAAAGCATTGAAAGAAGCTGGCCATAGCACATGCTACTACCACGGCGGTATGAATGCAGAATATCGCAGGGTGGTCGAGAACCGCTTTGCCGTCGAAGACGGACTAATTGTCGTTGCAACTGTGGCGTTTGGAATGGGCGTAGACAAACCTGATATCCGCTGGGTGGCGCATGCAGATTTGCCAAAATCAATCGAAAGCTATTATCAGGAAATCGGACGTGCTGGACGGGACGGTGGTCCAGCGGAAACTCTTACTCTTTACGGTGCAGACGATATCCGCTTGCGACGCACTCAAATTGACGAAGGCCTTGCTCCAGTTGAACGAAAGTCGGCTGATCACGGCCGCCTAAATGCACTTTTAGGCTTGGCCGAAGCGTTAGAATGTAGACGCCGCACCCTTCTTGGGTATTTTGGCGAGAGCAATGTTGAATGCAAACATTGCGATCTTTGTGAAACGCCACCTGAAACATTTGATGGCACCGAATCCGTTCGCAAAGCGTTATCGGCAATCTTGCGTACAAATCAATATTTTGGCGCTGGACATCTGATAGATATCTTATTGGGTAATGAAACGGATAAGACGCGCAGCCACGGGCATGAAACCCTACCAACATTTGGAGTTGGCAAAGACTTAAGTCGGGTCAAATGGCAAGCTGTTTTCAGACAGATGATGGGCTACGATCTTGTGCGCCCAGATTCAGCACGAAACGGAGCCTTGTGCATGACAGAACATGCACTGCCAATTCTGCGCAATCAACAAAGAATTACTCTGCGGATGGATACAATCAAAGCGGCAAAATCTGGTTCGCGCGTCAAAATGCTTGTCAGCGAAGAGGATGCCCCGTTGCTAAGCGCATTAAAGGCTAAACGGCGCGGATTGGCTGAAACGGCAGGAGTGCCAGCGTATATTGTCTTCAATGATAAGACCTTGATTGATATGGCACAGAGGCGGCCAACCAACCTTGACGAAATGGCAGTTATCAACGGAGTTGGCGCAAAAAAACTTGAAAGCTATGGGGATATATTTTTAGAAGTTATCAACGGAGAGGTTGAGCGCGTGCATCCCAACAGACGAAAACTCGCCGGCGATAAGGACGGTGTTTTGTATGATCTGCTTTTGGAAGCACAATCCGAACTGTCGCGCGGATTGACGGGCTTAGATAAACCGCTGAGCTGCTCTGCATCTCTCCTAGCAAAAATTTCTAAACGCAAACCACGCAGCCTCAACGAAATTTCCCAGATCTTAGGAGAACAAAAGACCGAACGTTTTGGAGCCGCTTTTCTGGACGTTTTGGTCCAAGTACACTAAGTATGTAAAAAATCTAAGGATCAGTCATGCTTGTTGTCGTATCACCCGCAAAAAAATTAAATATGGATAGCGTGGAAAATTTAGCTGCAACACAACCTATGTTTCCCGACCATGCGCAAGACCTTGCCAAAGTCGCAAGCGAACTCTCTGCCGAAGAATTGAAAAGGCTAATGAACATCAGTGACAGTCTGGCAAATTTAAACAAAGAACGCTTCGAAAAATTCGGCTCCCAAGATCGTAAGCAGGCGGCATTTGCATTTGCTGGGGATACGTATCAAGGGCTGGAGGCAACGAGCCTTGATGAAGATGAATTGAGCTGGGCACAGGACCATTTGCGCATTCTGTCAGGTCTTTATGGTCTTTTGCGTCCTTTAGATGAAATTGAACCCTATCGCCTTGAAATGGGCAGCCGGCTTAAAACAGAACGTGGGAAATCACTTTATGAGTATTGGGGTAGCGATTTGGCGCTTGCTTTGAACGAAGAGGCGCAAAAAACCAAAAGCCTGGCTTTGGTAAACTGTGCTTCTCAAGAGTATTTTGGCGCAGTAGATAAAAATGCGCTAACACTCCCAATCATCACACCTGTATTTATGGAAAACACTGACAAAGGCGCAAAAATTGTCAGCTTTTATGCCAAAAAGGCGCGTGGTTCGATGGCTCGCTTTATTGTCACAAAACGGTTGAGTAATCCTCAACAAATTTTAGACTTTGACACTGGCGGCTATACATATCAGCCCACATTATCCAGCCCGATAAAACCTTTGTTCCTGCGCGGATGAATTTCGTACGCTCATGTGGGTGACAACGGAATAAGTGCGTCGTATAACGCGCTTAAATTCAAATTTTGACAGAGGATTCACAAGATGAGTGTGCAGGTTTTTGGCCATAAGTCTCCAGATACAGACAGCACCGGAAGCGCAATTATTTGGGCATGGTATCTAAACGAGATCAAAGGCAT
>JAOGIM010000003.1 GCA_028150825.1 Paracoccaceae bacterium | reverse complement strand
ATCTAGGGTTAGGCCGCGCTCCTGGGTCTGATATTGCCACTGCAAGGGCTTTAAGGCGTCATATGGCCCCCAATGATAGCTTTGCAAGCGATGTTCTGGAGTTGATAGGCTATTTTAGTGACAATGAAGAGAAGCAGCTTGTGACAGCTATTCCTGGTACTGGGACCAATGTACCAATCTGGATTCTTGGCTCGAGCCTACATGGTGCACAGTTAGCCGCGCAACTCGGGTTGCCATATGCATTTGCATCTCATTTTGCACCAGAAATGCTTGAGAAAGCATTATCTGCGTACCGAAAGACATTCCGTCCATCAGAGTGGTTGAAAGAGCCTTACGTTATGTTGGGGGCAGGGGTGTGTGCAGCAGATACTGACGAGGAGGCAACGTTTCTTAGGTCTTCGCAGGTGCAGGCCTTTGCTCGTTTGATTTCGGGTAAACCTGGTAAACTGCCAGTTCCTGTTGAGCAGGTAGATCTGGAAGTGCCACGACATACTCAAGCACAAGTCGAGAAAGCGTTGTCATGCTCGGCCACTGGATCATTGAGAACCATCAGAAAGAAATTTGAGATGCTAATTGATACACACAAGCCTGACGAACTTATGGTGACAGGTATGATCCATGATCATGATGCCAGAGTTAACTCCTTTAGGATTGCATCAGAGGCCTTAGCAGATCTTTGTGAGAAGCAATTCGCGGCATAGATGGGAATCTTTAGTCATTTTTGATGGGACAAGGTAAAGCTACTAGCTTGGTGGACTGTATACAAGTATCTGAAAGCCAACATACGATGGAGTGATTTGTTCTATACCAGCTAGTGGAGCGCTGCCTTCAACTTATGACTCAAACTTTAACCTGACGTAATCTGGTAACTTTGACTAATCAAAGCTTTCCATATCGCTCTTTAAATAGTGGCCTAAAACGAAGTCTAAAAACGCAGCGACATTAGCATATTATTCGTCTTCAATTAATCGCTTTCCAACTTCTGCAAGGTGCTCCCTGACATCATAATGTGAGAGTAGGTAATGTCTTTGCGAACATCATAGATATCATAATCTTGAGCGCTTATTACCTCCTCAATTTTCGTCGGGATCAGCACATTGTAGCCACGGTCAGATGACGTCCCATCGACGCGTTGCGTCTATACGTCACTTCACAGGGCTCGAAGCTCATCCTCATCTTTAAGAGTTCGGATAGCTCCTCAAAGATGCGCTAATGAAGTCTTTTATGCTAAGCCTTGGATCTGGGGTATATAATGTTGGGTTAGCAGAGGAAGGAAAGAGAAAGTTCGTTAAGGAATGTTGCATTCTATTGCACTAAGCGAGTGGCATAAGGTATTGGTTGATCCTAGAGGGAATATTTCAGCAATGTGATGGATCCTCTCATTTGTTTTATAGAACCCTAATAACTGAAGAATTCCAAGTTTGTAGAATTATCTACCGTAGTGTACTCTGAGGTTTCAAACGCAACATCAAAGGGAGAATTACTATTATAAGCACTGCTGCAACAATAAACGGTGCGCCTGGAAAAAATAGCCCTTTGTTATTTACAAATCGATCGAAAACGCCAGTGAGCACGAGGGGTGCTAACACTGCTGCAACCGATGCTAGTGATGCAATCACCCCCTGTACCAAACCTTGCTGATCATCAGCCACTCTATTAGCGACAAAGGCGGTCAGCAAGGGTGGTGCCATATCTGACAGCGAAGCAATCGGGATAAATATGGCAACCGCCCAAGCTGCAGTAGAAAACCCAAAGCCTACGAGTGCAATTACGGCAGCGATGCTCGCAAAGATTAGGGTCCTATAATCACCGAGGCGCTTTGTCATTTGTGGTAGTAGTCCAGCCTGTACTGCTGCAATTAGAATTCCGTATGCTGACAAGGTTAGTCCAATGGTGAAGCTGTCCCATGCAAACACCTCAAGCCCCCAAAAGGCCCAGAGGGTAGGATAGACCATATTTGCAAATTCAAAAACAAAGATACAGATCAGTGGAATTGTTAGGCCCGGGATAACAAAAGCGCGGATTATGGAGGCGAAAGGATTTAGATCTCTCTTACCAAAAGGGCGGCGGCCTTTTTCAGTCAGAGATTCTGGTAAAATAAAAACACCAAAAACCATATTGAGTGTTGATAATGCCGCCGCAATCCAGAAGGGTGCTGTGACATGCCAGCCTGATGAGATACCTCCAAGGGCCGGTCCAAAAACAAAGCCAACGCCAAAGGCAGCACCAATCATACCAAAGGCGGCACCCCGTTCCTCCGGTTTGGTAATGTCAGATATATAGGCTGTCGCCGTTATATATGTGGCACCGGCCATCCCGGCGATTATCCGCCCCATTAGTAATACCCAATAGGTTTGAGCCATAGCCATAATAATGTAATCGACCGCCAAAGTAGCCATCGCGGCAATCAATATTGGCCTCCGTCCATAAGCGTCTGAAAGGCTGCCGACGATTGGCCCAAATACAAACATTGCTGCTGCATAGGCAGACATCATCACACCGGCCCATAATGCCCCTTCCGCCGCGCTGCCAGCACCCACACGATCCATCAGGTCTGGCATGATTGGAAATACTATCCCAACCCCGATGGCATCAATCATCAATGTGGTTAAAATGAAAAGAAAAGGGCCAGTTAGCTTCATTCTATTAACCGCCACATTAGTTCTACTTCATAAATATTATGCTCAGAAATAGCACTAACCACAAAAAACAACAGACAAATATAGATTTTATGCTGGGATAACTTGGTAAAATCTCAACGCTTTGCCCGCAAGGTCAATAGGGGAACTCCGAAAAAAAGACTGTGTCTCGCGGACTTTCGAGCTATTTTATCAGGTAAAATAAGTTACTTCATTATATTTTGAAAATTGTAGCTATTTAAGTATTAAAACACCACGCGGGGAATTTTGACGTCCCAGTTGCGAACAAAAACTTGTTGATCATTCTCAAAACCTGCGATGCGGCCTTTGAGAATGAAGCTAGACGCATCACATGTTGTAATCAATTCGCTCTCTGTCCTTATATCCCAACCATCACGCAGAAAACTGAAACCTGATTGATACTCAATGCATGCGGAGAGCGGATCTCCTTCAACTATGGTATATTTCTGTGAATTGTTTGATCCGTATGTCAAACCAGTGGCTTCAAACTTTGTTTTTCCACCATCAAATTTAACTTCGTAAACTATCTCACCCTTTTCGATATCGCTATGAGTATGACGAGATGCTTCTTGTGGAAGTAAGATTTCATGCACGAGCGGGTCGGCTGTAACAGGCGGACCGAACGGTGTCTTAATTTCACCAGCGGCATTGGCGTCCCTGACGGGCAAATCCAAATAACAATGAGCTAGATCTAAGGTAATGGTTGCACGCTCAGCTACAGGCCATGCCATTGGCCAGAGTTGGCTAGACAAGGCCAGTCGCACTTTATGCTGAGGTTTTAATGACCAACCTATATCGTTTAAACGAATAACCACATCCACATTTTCACCGGGAGTAAGATCGGCTAGAGTCTCACGTCCATTTCGTTGCTTAAGGTTAAGAACACCATAGCTGATCAGTGTTGAGGTTCCATCTGGTGCCACATCACAAAGTCTTGCAGCAATCAGGCCGCATGAGAAATCGCTAGACGCACGCAAGTACAAATTTGGTGTCCCAAGAAGATCCAGCGGCGCTGTAAGCTGCTTATCTTCGAAACAAACTGAAAGCGCGTCATCAGCACTCTGATCCTGAGGGAGTTCTGCTGAACCAGAAATGGGCATGTATTCACCCGTTTTCAATCCAATGCTTAGTGGTGAGCAAATGTTTGCAAAACCTGTGGTTTCACAGTTTTTCTCAAATAAGGCTCCAGGCCCCATTTTGTAGCGCTTTATCGAAACATTTTGTGTGGGCGAGCCCGTTTCACCAATCCAACGTCCCGGGCGTTCGCTAGGATTTGGATCGGGGTTGTGACTATCTTGCAGAAAGGCAACGAATGCAGGCTCATTCATTATCTCATTTTCGATACCCTTTAACCAGTGATCCCACCACTCCAGAGCAAGCTGTAGAAACCCAATCATTGGGCCCGGTCCGCCAAGATTTGGATATACATGCGCCCAAGCCCCAGATACCACTCGGCATGGAGCATTGATATTCTCTAGCAATCTGATCATCGTATTTGGCCAGCAATCATTCCAGCCGCTCACACCTAGGACTGGCACTTTGATTTTATCAAAATCTTCACAAACTGATCCCTGTTTCCAAGTTTCATCGCGCAGTTGATGAGTGAGCCACTTCTCGGCAAACATAGGTGTTTTTTCGAGGCGGTCAAACCACATGTCACGCCATAAATCACCAACAACCTCAGGATCAGGCGGGCGGATACAATATCCAAACATGACGCCACCCCAGCCAAGTCCTTGGCCAGGATAGCCACCCATTAGATAACCTCCATCGTCATAATATCGATCCAACGATGCTCCAACAGGTATAATAGCTTTGAGGGCTGGGGGCTGTTTGATCGCTGCCTGCATGCTTGCTATCCCACCCCATGATAGACCCATCATGCCGACATTGCCGGAACACCACTTTTGTTTGGCGAGCCACTCAATTACTTCGACTGCGTCTTGTTGTTCTCGGGGAGAATATTCATCCAGCATTATGCCTTCAGAGTCACCATGACCACGCATGTCAGGTCGAATGCATGCATATCCACGGGCCGCCATCCACGCGTGATTGGCATGGTCTCGCAATGCGTATGCATCACGTTTGCGATATGGAATAAATTCCAAAATAGCTGGTACGGGTGCATTTTTTGCGTTCACTGGTAGCCAAATCTTAGCGGACAGACGCACGCCATCTGACATTTCTATCCAGATGTGCTCAATTATTTCGATTTCATTCATTTAAGTGATCTTACCAAGTTAATTTGCCACGTGGAGTTTTATAATCTGATTTATGTCCTGTATCCACAAACCTATCATAAATCCTCTTTAGTTCATATTAAGCACCACCTGACTACTATCCCATGACTTTTCATAATAAATTCAAAGAATGGTAACTTGGCCCAGTTCTAGACCGTTAGCCGGATGTCTCAAAGTGGAAATTGGATTATGGGCCTTGAAGCCTGAGACCGTGGGTTTGTGATACTGTCTGCCCCGTCATGACTGTGTACGCGAGCTGTGGCAATGGAGCTTTAATATCCTCCTTTAACTATCCTGAAGCGTCGTTGTTGCATATCGTTCGATAATGACGTTTGCCATGTATAGGTCTTGGAGCGAGATGCCTGAGCTATCAAATATGGTGATCTCGGTTTCATTCTGGCGGCCAGGAGCGCCGCCTGACAAGACTGAGCCGATTGCAATTGGCATTGCCGTAGAGTCGGCATGCTGGAACTCGCCGATGCGCACTGACTGTTCTGGAAAATCACAGAAGAGACTTGCTTTTAACAAAAGATCACTGGGGAGTTCCTGTTTCCCCTTTGCGTCTGATCCCATGGACGAGATATGCGTTCCCGGTTGGATCCACGTCCCCTCGAAGAGCGGCGCAGTGGCTGTGGTTGCAGTAACGATGATGTCGGCTGCTTGCACTGCGGCTTTCGCCGCCGAAGGCTCAGCCGGCAAGCCCGAGCTGCGCAATTTTTGAACGAAGGAGCCGGTGCGAGAGGGATCTCTGCCGACCACCAGCAAACGGGACAGCTTTCGGATGCGAGCGATGGCCTGCGCCTCGTAGGCTGCTTGATGGCCAGTCCCGATAACAGTCAGGACGTCTGCGTTTGGTCTCGCTAATGCATCGGTTGCGACTGCATCCGCCGCAGCAGTACGATAGCAATTCACTGCTGACCCTTCGATCAACGCACCTATACGCCCTGTACTCTGGTCGATTAGAAGTATCGTCGAGGCATGGCGCGGTAATCCACGTGCATCGTTGCTGGGGAAGTAGGCACCAACCTTCAGCCCGGCTAGCTCTATACCAGATGCCGACTTGATGGTGAACCGATTCTTCGGATCGCTGCCATGGGCCATAACAACCGGAAAGCTTACGGCACTTGGGGCGATAGCGGCGATGAAGGCATCACGTACCGCTGAGAAGGCGAGTTCAGGTGTTACGATGGCTGCAGATTGCGCTTCACTGATTAGTATCATAGTTTTTTCCTTACCAGCCACCGAAATGGAGCCACTTTTGAACAGGGCTGCCATCCTATGGCGGCGCGTTATAGCGGTCATGCTGCACACTCTAGCATGATATGCCAAGGGAAATACAACTTAGCGTTATCGTTCATATCCCAAATCTTGTATACTTTGGAGTCTCAGGCCAAGAAAAGACGGTCCACACGCGTGTTGGGCTCAAATAGTGTTGGCAAGACCTGCCTGATGCGAGCAATACCAGGGACCCATTCGATTGCTTCTAGGGCAGGTCAATCTCGACAGAAGAGATCTGGCTCATATGGCCTTGTTCAAACGCGCCCAACCGGGTATTGCTTGTGTAACCCAAGCATGCGATATTTTTCCTCCACCGAGGGCGGAAGAAAATTTACAGACTGGTTATTCTTGCCAGCCTATCAAAGAGCATATCGTTTGGGGTTATATAAATGAAATTTTTCCAGTTTTGAAAAAAATGGCGTCTCGTTAACGTCATGGTTCATCAGGTAGTAATCAGCAACAATCAGCGATTGACCGAGCATAAATTATTCCGTGGCAAATTTTAATCCTAGACCAGCCAACAAAAGTTATGCAGCCTAATATAATAAGTCAAATGGGAGAGGTCATTGAACTGCTAAAGCGCCAAGTTCATATGAGTATAATTATAATTGAGCAATACTGTGGTTTATTTGTGTCTCTCCGATCAGTATATTAGTTAAGATGATAATTTAAAGATTTTTCTGATAAGACTTTTGCTCCGCTATCTTTAATATCCGAGCAAAATATATAATGTTCCGTAATATCAAAGGAACCTGACAATAACATTCCGCTGAAATTTTTTGTGTAGGTATTATTACTGTATTTACCTACGTAATACTACTTTGAAAACCTGGTCAGAGACGCTTTCTCTCTGCCTAAACTTGTATCGCTAAGAAGTGCTACTTAACGAGCTGTTCTTAACCTGAAGGTTTTTCGATTATACTACTTAGATTTTTCACGATCATATCTGGTGCAAGCACCTAATCTCAAATACAGTCAAAAAAAATTTTGGAGAATAATTATAATGAAACTCATGATATATTTGGCTGCCGCATGTTGTGTTTTTGCTACTAGCGTATCGTCCCAAACTCGTTACTTTTTATTCCCCAGTGAGGTTCCATCGTACTCATCGCAATTCTCTGGAACAATAAATGTTTTTGGAATTGCACAATATGCGAAGAATACAGACCCTGTTGGAGCTCATTTTTCCTTAACGGATAAAAATGGCAGAATAAGCGTAGTTTATGACGACATTTTGCCAGATTTATTTGAAGTGGATAGCCCCGTAGTGGTTCAGGGCAAATTTGATGGGAATATTTTTAAGGCAACAGCAATTTTTGTTAAGTTTTCCGCCGATCACATGCCAATACCTGCTCTCAATGAATTGCGTTCTTACGGAGTGTTAATAACAGGTGAGTGATTATAATTGAAAATATACGCTAAAAATAATTTTTTGAAATGACTTCCTAATAACTTTTTGTCTTCACTGTGTGAGAAAACTATTTGGCCTTTAAATTTTGATCTTTTGAACTTTAAATTCTCGTCAACTAAGAAAATATAGTACCCAAAAGTATTGACGTCGGCGAGGTAGCTTAAGTGGACTATTGTAAAAAAACCTTTAGCAATTGTACTTCAATTAAGCCCAGTACGCTATGGGGCCAAATATTTGTTTATTGTACGTTTAAAATCTATCCAGTGCAGCTGAAGTAGTCTGATAGAAAGATAAACCTCTTAGGTTGCGCTAACATTCAAATGTTTGCGCTAACTAGTCAAATCACGCCTTTAACTTGTTAAAATGAAGGTTATAGAAACCTAAAAGAAGGTAGGCACTGTTACCAATTAGGAGGTCATAAATGATACATGGAAGGGTAAACCAAAGCATGACGCTTGAAGATCAGGGAATTACTGGGCTGGGCACTGTCTATTATAATCTTTTGGAGCCTTCTTTGATTGAAGCGGCTTTGAAGTCAGATGAAGGTAACTTGGGGCAAGGCGGCACGTTACTGGTTACAACTGGAAAATTCACTGGACGTAGTCCAAAGGATAAATTTATTGTGCGGACGTCTGAGGTAGAGGACAAAATTTGGTGGGAAAATAATCCACCAATGGATTCAGCACATTTTGATACTCTTTACTCGGATATGCTGACGCACATGGCAGGAGGTGAATATTACGTTCAAGACCTTTACGCCGGAGCAGACCCTACGCATCGCCTTGATGTCAGGGTCGTGACAGAACTTGCGTGGCATAGCTTGTTCATACGTCATTTACTGCGCCGTCCAGCGCTTGCCGAAATTGATAGGCATTTGCCAGAATGGACAATTATTAATTGCCCAAGTTTTAAAGCTAACCCTGATCGTCACGGTTGTCGCACTGACACAGTGATCACTTTGAACTTTGAAAAGAAAGTCATTTTGATTGGAGGCACAGAATTTGCTGGCGAAAATAAAAAGTCTATCTTTACTCTATTAAATTATTTGTTGCCATTAAAGGGTGTTATGCCCATGCATTGTTCTGCCAACCACGCAATTGATGATCCTGCAGACACTGCTTTGTTCTTTGGTTTGTCAGGTACTGGTAAAACCACGCTTTCGACCGATCCAAGCCGTGTATTGATTGGTGATGATGAACATGGCTGGTCGGATAATGGAACGTTTAATTTTGAGGGAGGGTGTTACGCTAAGACCATTAATCTTACAGAAGAATCAGAGCCTGAAATTTATGCGACAACGAAGAAGTTTGCCACTGTGATTGAAAATATGGTCTATGACGAGGAGACAAAAGAACTTGATTTTAAAGATGGGTCCCTGACCCCGAATATGCGTTGTTCCTATCCTATAAACTATATTTCCAATGCTGCGGAAAATGGCCTTGGCGACTACCCCAAAAATATAATTATGCTGACCTGTGATGCTTTTGGTGTTATGCCGCCCATCTCCCGTCTTACACCAGCGCAAGCTATGTACCATTTTTTGTCTGGCTTTACGTCTAAAGCTGCCGGTACTGAGCGAGGGGTTAACGAACCAGAACCAACATTCTCTACCTGCTTTGGCGCGCCTTTTATGCCTCTGCGCCCTGAGGTTTATGGGAAACTACTTCAGGTCAAAATCGCTAATCATAGATCAATTTGCTGGTTGCTAAATACAGGTTGGACTGGCGGTGGATATGGCACTGGATCGCGTATGCCAATCAAAGCTACGCGGGCGCTATTGAGCGCAGCGCTAGATGGCCGTCTTATGGATGTAGAATTTAGAAAAGATCCTAATTTTGGCTTTGAGGTACCTGTTATGCTAAAGGGTATCGATAACAAGCTCTTGACCCCGCGTGAAACTTGGGAAGATGCTAAGGCATATGATCGGCAGGCGCAAAAGCTCGTTAAAATGTTTTCTGAAAACTTTTCGAAATACATGCCTTATATCGATGATGATGTGAAAGCAGCTTCGATCGGATTCACATAGAATATTTGTACTTGAGGCGCGCATCACCCAGATTTTTTGGGTTGGTTCCTTATTGCTTATATTTATTGCAATTTTTTAGCATTTAGAGTGCTAATACATTTATTTCTAGAGCTCCTTAAGATAGAATTGAAAACACTTTACAAACTAAAGGAAGCCTTTACGGATGATGATTAATTAGGTGCTATAGAAAGCACTAGATCACTTAGGCCTCGTTGTTCAAAATAAGTTATCTATAAAGGAATAGTGGCCGCTAGATCGAATAGGTTGGTTGTTTAAACCCTGGCTCTATTATGGCATTCTAAGAGTTATGCTCATATGGCTTCTTAATAACAGAATAATAGTCATGAAGTATTAAATGGCCAGCTAAATCTTAATTTTTAAACAGAACACCGTCAAAGAACTTTTGCAGCGGTTTGCGAGCAAACGAATTAACATTTATCTTTATATTTATTCCAATCTATGCTCGTATGATAGCCATATATCGCTGTTAGAATGAGTGTAACGAAACTTTGTAATTGGTGGATGGATTTTAAGACGTCTGGAGGTCTGGAAAGAGATTTTAGTTTATCTCAATCTTTGTAGAGTTAAAATTAAAAAAAGATACTTTGCCTGTAATTTGATCAAATAAGTCTTTACTATTATCCCGTTACCGGCTTCCTTATACTTACCCAAATAAAGTAGTTTAAGGCAAGACAGGTCCACTCGATGGAAGTATTCTCCCTGACTCCCGAAATGATAATGGTTTTTGGTTTCATTATTCTGACGATATTTTTGTTTGTTACCGAGGTTGTCCGCATTGATGTGGCCGCGGTCGTGGTGATGGTCTTGCTTGGCATGGCAAGTTATATTCCAGGCTTTTCCACTATTGCAGACATACATCACTTGTTTGATGGATTTGCATCAAACGCAGTTATTTCAATCATTGCCGTTATGATCATAGGGGCGGGTATGGATAAAACTGGCATGATGAGCATAGTTTCCAGCCGCATTATGTCAGTTGGCGGCACAACTGAGAAACGGATCATTCCAATTGTGGGTGTCACCGTCGGAGTGATCTCATCCTTTATGCAAAACGTCGGGGCAGCCGCCCTATTCTTGCCCGTTATAAGCCGAATTTCGGCTCGAACTGAAATACCTTTAAGTCGTCTTCTTATGCCGATGGGCTTTTGTGCAATACTTGGTGGAACGATGACTATGGTAGGGTCTTCACCTTTGATCCTATTGAATGATTTGATTTTAGCGGCGAATAGAGACCTGCCAATTGAAAAGCAGATGGCGCCCTTTGATTTGTTCTCGGTGACCCCCATTGGTCTAGCTTTGCTTCTTACTGGCATACTGTATTTTATAATCTTTGGAAAACTCTTGCTGCCCAAGACAAGCGTGGGAGGAAATGCTGTATCGGGTCAATCTATGAATGAATATGTGAAAAGACTCTACGGTTTGAAAGCTGATTTGGTCGAGATTGAGGTAACAGAACATTCACTATTGGTAAGCCATACATTGGCGGATGTTTCAGAAGCTAATAATCTTTATGTAATTGGTACTCATTTTCAAGGAAAAACTTCGCTATCTAGTCCCAATGATACTGTGATACAGGCTCCGTGTCGGCTGGCGATGCTTGGTCGCAGGCGCGTTATTTCTCAGTTTTGCGAAGTGTTTGATGTTCGCGTAGTACCAAAACTAGATATTTTCGCAGATAGTACTTCTTCTGAGAAATCAGGAATTGCAGAAATTCTTGTGCCCCCGGACAGTGAGTTGAGGGGCAAAACTGCAAAAGAGACGCGGCTCCGTGAAGTTTATGGTCTGTCTTTACTTGCCATCAGACGTGGAGAGGTAACCTTGAGTCATGTCCAAACAGAGGATCATAATGCCACTAGACTGTCTATCGAGCCGCTCCAAACAGGTGACATCATGGTTGTTCATGTGCCTTGGGAAGCGCTAACTCGGTTGAATAAGAATAGAAACTTTGTTGTTGTCACGACTGATTATCCACAAGAGAATCTGCGGCCCAAGAAAGTAGGCTGGGCGCTCCTGTTCTTTCTTTTGGCCTTTGGTTTGATATTATTCACTGATTTGCGTTTGTCGCTTGCTCTGCTAACAGGCGCGATAGGGATGATCCTGACTAACGTTTTATCCATAGATGAAGCCTATGAAGCGGTGGGGTGGAATACGGTTTTTCTCTTGGCGAGCCTGTTACCTTTGGGGCAAGCCGTTCAGTCCACAGGTGCTGCTGAATGGTTGGCTTTCCAAATTGTTTCTTTGCTCGATGGCTGGCCTATCTGGAGCTTGCAGGGCTGTATTGCAATTTTGGCAACAATTTTCACTTTGGTCATGTCCAATATAGGCGCTACAGTCCTGTTGGTCCCGCTGGCTATCTCGATCGCATTGGCCGCAGGTGGAAACCCGGCCGTTTTTGCAATGACTGTTGCAATTTCTACATCTAATTCGTTCCTTATACCGACCCATCAAGTTAATTCTCTGATCATGGGACCCGCGCGGTACCGCGTCATTGACTTTATGCGCACGGGCGGAATTATGACGTTTCTCTTCTTGATCGTATCACTACCAATGATTAATCTAATTTTTTAAAAGGGTGTCATCTGTCTTTATCATCTTGTTCACTGATCTGGAAACTCATTTAACAAATAAGTGACAAGCAGATCATATCAAGTTTGGGACAAGGTTGGTGACTTTTTTCAATAGTAGTCGTTAAGGCATCAGAGTTTTTATTTGAATGTATGGCAGTTAACATAGCACGATCCGTCTTGAGGCTGACTACGAATTTGGGATGAATGCGCTTGATTAGAAATCATCAATTGCTAAAATTTAATGGGTTTGGACTTGCAAATACAAATGAAGCATAATTTGATTTTTTGAACTGGATATGATGAGTGAGCTTTGACATCTATAAATTAGCCAAGCGGCAACTAAGTGACTTTCGCTTAATGAGCCCTGGCACATGCTTTGAGGATCCAACATTTCAGTTAGATGAAAAATCTGCATATTCGCTGCAGGATGAGGTGATGCGACTTCGCACCAAACAAGGGGAGCGAGTGGCGGGGTATAAGGTTGGCTGCACTGGTTCGGGAACGACAAGGTTATTTGGCATTGCTGGTCCTATTCGGGGTACATTGTTTGAAAATGAGCTACATTCAAATGGAGTGGAGTTGGAGTATCACTCATTTTGTAATCTTGCTGTTGAAGCGGAAATGGCAATTAAAATTGGTGAAAAAAATAAAATTTCGTCGGTTTTTCCAATTATTGAGCTGCATAATTTTGTGTTCCGAGCGCCTAGAAAATCTTTGTCAGAGCTGATTGCGAATAATGGCCTCAATAAGGGTGTGGTATTCCCTGAAAGGCAATGGCAAAAGGCGCTGGCTCTTTTTGATGATACGTCAGTTCTTTCATTGGAAATAAATGGCACGGTCATTGATTCTGGCGATCTTTGGCCAATGGTTGGAGGGCCGGTAGCTTCTCTGAATTGGCTTGAAAAGCATTTGCTTGATCACTCTTTAAAATTATCAAGCGGTGATATTGTTTTGGGAGGGACAGCTCTGGGCCTTTACCCTGTTCAAGTAGACGATCATATTGAAGTAAAACTAGATGGCCAATTGGCAGTGCATTGCAAAGTGAAAAACTCTGTGCGTTAAACAAGCTTAAAAACCGATTAAAATACAAACCGTAAAAGGTATCCACTATGCGCTTCATGATACTGACTTTGTTATTTGCGGTAGTACTGATCACGGATGTGGAGGCGACATCCAATTTAAAAGCTGTGGATAATCTAAACGAGGCGGTGACTACCATTGATGCCAATGTTGTGTTCATGCGACATGCCCTTGCCCCGGGCTTTGGTGATCCTGATGACTTTGATTTAACCCTTTGCCGCAGTCAAAGAAATTTGAGCGGCGCAGGTCAAGCGCAGGCTAAAAAAATAGGTGTAGCCATCCGAAAGAGCATTGTGAATTTTAAGGAGGTTATATCGAGTGAGTGGTGTCGCTGCAAAGATACCACTGCGCTTTTGAATTTGGGGAAATGGCAAACTTTCGAGGGCCTAAATTCATTTTTTCAGGACTATGCTGACAAAACACTGACCCTTGGGGTTTTACAGAAAAAATTAGATAGCATTGAAAGTGGGTTTACTTTGATGGTTACACATCAAGTTGTTATAAATGCAATAACTAAAAATGTAGTCAGAAGCGGTGAGCTTGTCGCTTATAATTCCAAAACGAAAGAGTCTTTCGTATTTAGTTTGGACGATGGTCACTTCAATTGACCCTGGCCGAAGGTGTTGTGCGCCGCTTTCATCAGCTTGGCATTTACAAAGACACGCTTCTTTGAAGAAAATGTTTTAATAGTTCCACTCTTTTTTAGATAAACCCACTCGCTGTTTGAGGACTAGCCGTAATAGATTACATTATTTTCTATACCCAATCTAAGGGTCTTAGGATTTTGTTTGACGGGTTTTAACCATAGGTTAAAGTCACTGTTAGCATCCTCGACAGTTTAAGGTGATTTAATGGACAGAATTTCGATTGCAGAGGCAGCTTTTCAGCTAACGCTAAAAGATTTTGAAGAAGCGGCCGATCGAATTTCAGATGAAATTATTGAAACGCCCTTATTGCCATTTGAGTGTTCCGATCGAAAGTTAATGCTTAAGGCAGAATGCTTGCAAGAACTTGGCTCTTTTAAAATAAGGGCGGGCGCGAATGCGATTGAGACAGCTGACGAAAAAGATCTGCAAAACGGTGTTATAACCGCTAGTGCTGGTAATTTTGGTCAGGGAGTTGCCAAGGCCGCTCAGAATCGTGGATTACCTGTTCACGTCATTGTTCCAGATACTGCCGCTAAAGTGAAAGTGGAAGCCCTTTTAGATCTTGGCGCAAAAGTAACCTCTGTATCATTTTCTGAGTGGTGGGGGGTAATGATGACCAGAACGTCTGGTTTAGAGGGTTTCTTTATTCATCCAGTTGCAGAATTAGAAGTGATTATTGGGAATGCTGGGATTGGACTAGAGATTGCATCGCAGTGTCTGGATGTAGACGTGATTGTTGTACCGGTTGGGGGGGGGCGGCATGATTTCCGGAATAGCTTTGGCAATGAAGGCTCTGGGAAAAACACCGCAGATTATTGCCTGTGAGATAGAAAGTTCAACGCCTTTGAAATCTGCCAAAACTCATGGAAAACCGGTAAAAGTCAAACGGGGAAAGAGTTGGATTGATGGGATTGGTTCAACCAGTGTCTTAATTGAGATGTGGCCTCTTATGGATGTGTTGGTTGACGATGTGATAGTTGTTTCTCATTCAGAAGCTGAGAAAGCACTTCGGTCTTTGGCCTCAAAAGCCCGTTTGGTTTCTGAGGGAGCTGGCGCGGTAGCATTAGCAGCAGCATTGCGTCCGCAGTTCTGTGGGCAGAATGTCGTAGCTGTGATTTCGGGAGGTAACATTGACCCAAAGACATTCGGTGAGATTTTAAATTCCAATTATTCGTACAATAATTAATTTTTTTTGGGTTAACTTGCAGCTATGTGATGTCAAAAAGTTTCATGAAACTAACGTATTTTTTCTATGGCAACAGCAAAGAATTTAAGTCAATTCTTTGAGAGGACGTAGAAAAGTTTCAAAGGGTTGGCATTGGAATTGCGAATGGAAACCACACTTTTTATAATTTTGGCTTGAGATAATTAAGAGAATAAATAAACATTTTGACATATTGTATGTGTTTCCGCTTCGTCATGTTCGATAAGTCATATGACAAATATTTTCCCTAAAAGAAATGATTACGAGGAGAGAAAATGTTCGCTACTTGCACAGATTGGGGATTTGACAATATTGATTCTGAAAAAAACTGGCGAAGGCATGTGGGCAAAAATTAAGGTTGCTAGTATGGTAAGTTTAAAGCCACCCAAACTGGTGAGAATACTGAGTGCAGCATTACGCTTCTGCTAGATGCAGACACTGCTCGGGCCGCGACTGATAAAATGTGACCTGAAGCCCTAGATCAAACGAGTGGCAAAGTCTTGGCAGCTGCTATTGGCGAGCTTGTGATTGATTTATGCTAATTAATCTTCTGTGCAATAATATTGAACTAGACAGTGGGCTGATAGTTCGGATCCACACCAAACAGATTGTAAAACCACCCTGAATGAAAATCTAATTTTATTCAGTATACTTCTGGTTTTCAGATCATTTGGGATTTTGCATTTAGTGTTTATTAACATGTCATTTTCTGGCATTGAATATGAAACTGGTCATAATTTAATAACCTGACAACGGAGGTATTAATGAGCTTTTCGAGAATAAATATGGTAGGATTTGATACTGAAAAAGATTTGAAATTGCGATAGTAATTCCTGGCAGAAAAAACAAAAGAATTGTTCCTTGACGCTGAACTAATTGCGGGTGTTTGTGATGGAGATAAATTATTTATGACAATTTTTGTTTACCCGACCGAAGACATGGCAGAAGCAGCTAAAAAAGCACGGGACAGTATGCTACACTCTGCACCAGGTGTTCTGACGGACATTCTCAGCCTAGAATGATCTTACTTTATATAATATGAAGCAACTTACTGCGGTCCAGCTTTAAACAATAACTTATATTCATGAGCTTTGTATTTGATATTTTTTAATACGCTGCATGCTTTAGATTTTGATGTGATGGATAAAATGTGTCACAATGGGTCTCTTTTGGATGTTTATGAAATGATGACATTTGCAGACTAGGTATAAGCTGTTAACAAATATGACTCATGCAGGTTGCCCCAGACTTTTGGAGGGATCGTAGAATATTTTTAGAGGTGCCAGATTGCATAAATATGGAATATACCCGCTATATATTTGGCGTAATGCATAGAATGACTAATGCGTCTTTTTTTTAAGATTGGAAGTTTTGGCACGGTCAAATCCATTGGGTTGCAATGAAGGATATAGGATTATTTAGATGGGCCAAAAAGAAAATTTTTTTAATATTGATGCTTTAGAACAAGGAATTTTCCGTACCTTGGGCGAGGGAATAACCACCCGTATTTTCCCCGGTCAGCAGGCTATGATCTCTGTTGTTAGAATTGAACCTAATGCGCACGGTGCGATCCACAGTCATTCGCAAGAGCAATGGGGTGTGATGATAGAAGGCAGTGCAATTCGTATCCAAGATGGTGAAGAGATTGTAGTTGGAAAAGGCGATTTCTGGTGTAGCCCTGGAGGAATAGAACACGGAATCATAGGCGGTCCGGATGGCGCGATAATCCTTGATGTATTCAGCCCTCCACGTCCTGAATATACCAAACCCGGAAGTGGTTTTTCCACGTTCGATTAAGATTATGGTGAATGATGGCCAACGCAAAAAGGGCTTAATGCATTTTCAAAAGAGGAAATTTGGTAGTATCTTAGCCCTTCAATTTTCTTTGTTAAAGACTCGCGTATACTTTTGAATTAAAAAGGAAAGCTATTTCTGTCTTATATGTTGATCAGGGTTTATGGTTATCAAGGATTAGAAAGTTCATCAGAAATTTTTGGGCCGTTAGGAGCTTATAGGACAGTTTAGCATTCAGGTTTTCCAGTCTAAACCATACTAATGGAAAAGTGTAACGGAAGCAGGATTCCTCAGTTAGAAAATGTTTCTAAAGTCATAAAATAAGGATCAGATTTCCCTCCTGAGAGCATCGTTTGCGATTATATAAGTTTTTCACAAACTCGTATCAATTCACAAATGATTAAATTTTAGAGCCTAAGTTGTTAATGACACTTAAATTAGGTTAACAATACGCTGGCCGTATGGTTTCGCATCCTTGACAGAGAAAGTTAACAATCTAATGTCCGATCTGCGCATGAAAATGGTGTTAGTGACACCTGAAATTCCGCATAATACGGGTGCAATTGGGCGGACATGCGTCGCGCTTGATCTGGAGTTGATCCTAATTAAGCCCTATGGGTTTTCCTTAGATGAAAAGTCTGTGATACGCGCGGGAACGCGCTATTGGAAAGATGTTCAACTCAGCCAATATAACAGTTGGCAAAGTTTTTTGAAGCATCGTAGGCCACTGCGAAATAATCTGTATTTTTTTGAAGAACACGGACTTCAAAGCTTTTACATTCCTGACTACGAACGCGATGCCTATTTGGTATTTGGATGTGAGTCCAAAGGCCTACCAATCACGATTTTAGATGGTATGGAGGATCGAATTTTTCATGTGCCAATGCGCAGTTCTCTTGTCAAATCACTAAATTTGTCAAATGTTGCGACAGCTGTGGCTTATCAAGCTTTGCGCACTCACTTGAGCGGTTGAAGATGCCAGTGCATATGTTAATCGTAAAGATGGTGACTTCAAAAATAATTGAAATGCGATCAGAAATTCTACCCATTGGTTGATAAAAGCTAACTGGCTTCAAAAACGATTTAAGGATTTTGTACGTTGGTCTGTAATGTATTTCGCAATATAGGCATTGATCTCATTTTTCTCTTCATCGCGCAGACGAAGGCCAAGTTTTGATCGTCTCCAAAGAAAGTCATCGGCTTGCGTAACCCATTCATTTTCGATTGTCCAATCTAATTCTTGTTGGAAGATTCCATGGCCAAAATTTTTACCAAGATTATCTAATGAAGTGCACCCCTCAAATATAATCGCCGCTTCTGTGCCATATTGTTGGATCAAACGTTTTATTATTTTCTCTGACAAGAACGGCAGTTTCTTACCAAGTTTATCGCAAAGGTTCTTCAGACCGGTGACTGGGAAGTCGCCACCGGGCATGGGAGCTTTTGCAGTCCATTTATTTGTCTTCCGCATAAATTCAGCGTCTATTAATTCTAATGCGGACTCTGCTAATCTGCGATAAGTTGTTATTTTTCCACCAAAAATATTCAATACAGGTCCGCCCGCTGAGTGGTTGACTTTTAAAACATAATCTCTCGTTGCGGCTGTTGCAGAGCTCGCACCATCATTGTATAGTGGACGGACACCAGAGTAGGTCCATAGAACATCGTCTTTAGAGATCTGATTGATGAAATATTTATTTGCAAAATCGATCAGATAGAGCGTCTCTTCTGGTGTACAGACGGGTTTAATACTCGGACTCTCGTGATCGGCATCTGTCGTCCCAATAAGAGTAAAATCGTCCTCATACGGTATTGAGAAAACTATTCTTCCGTCTTCTCCTTGGAAGAAATAGCATTTGTCGTGTTCGTATAATTTCTTGGTCACGATGTGACTACCACGGACGAGCCTGACACCCTCTGTTGAATTTAGACGAACAGTGTTTCGAATGATGTCTTCAACCCAAGGTCCTCCTGCATTTATGATCATTTTAGCAGTTGTAGTCCGTTCGTACCCGTCAGAGTTTCGCGTTACGATATGCCACAAGCCGGTCGTGAAAGTCGCCGAGATAACCTTACTTTGCACATGAATGGTGGCGCCTTTTGCGTAGGCATCGCGTGCATTCAAAACAACAAGCCGGGAATCCTCAACCCAACAGTCAGAATATTCAAAAGCCTTTTCAAATTTTGACACAAGAGGTTTGCCTTCATCGCAAGAGTGAAGCTTAAGTGTCTTTGTTCCGGGTAAAATTTTTCGGCCCCCTAAATTGTCATAGAGAAAAAGCCCAAACCGAATGAGCCAAGCTGGGCGGCGACCTTTCATCCACGGCAGAAAGAATGATAAAATTTTTGATGTTGGCGTATCATTCTCAAAGCGCATCTCATTATGAAAGGGCAAAATAAATCGCATCGGCCAAGAAATATGTGGCATCGCTCTGAGTAAAACCTCTCTCTCGATGAGCGCTTCTCGTACAAGCCGAAATTCAAGAAATTCCAGATATCTGAGACCACCGTGGAATAGCTTTGTAGATGCAGAGGATGTTGCGGAGGCCAGATCATTCATTTCTGCTAAGGCAACCTTATATCCGCGACCAGCAGCGTCACGTGCAATACCACAGCCATTTATGCCGCCGCCAATGATGAAAATATCTACATTGTTAGCATTAGCTGGCATTTTTCTCGCCTGCAATAATAAGTTTGGTGGGATGTGATTGTATTACGGCCTTAAAGCCTATTGGGGGAGGCGCATTTAATATGACGTAATCGAGGTCTTTTGCGTCACAGATTTTTACATGAGCGGAAACGTCAAATTTTGAAATGTCGGCGACAAGTATCTTATGCCGTGCGTTTTCTAAAATGGCTCTGGAAACGGCGACTTCTCGTTGATCAAAGTCCAAGACTGAGCCGTCTGGCTCGATAGAGGAAGCACCAATGATTGCGAAGTCTACCTTGAAATTCGAAATAGCTTTAATTGCATCTTCTCCAATTATGGCACCATCAGAGAGACGTATCTCACCCCCAATGAGAACGAGAGATTTAAGCCTTGAGGCTCTCAGAATTTGAACAATATTGATATTGTTTGACACAACTGTCAGGTCCTTGTGGAAGCGTAGTGCTTCCGCGACCATCTCGGTAGTTGTTCCAATATTTAGGGTAAGCGACGCACCATTAGGAATAATATTTGAAGCCGCTTCTGCTATAAATCTTTTTGCCAAAGTGTGCTTCAGTCTGCGGTCTGCATATGCAACCACGGCTTTTGTGTTCATGCGCTTGGCACCACCATGCGTTCTAAGTGCTAAACCAGATGCACAAAGTTCTGTTAAATCTCTGCGAACGGTTTGGGTTGTGACGCTCCACTCATATGCAAGCGCTTCGACTTCAACTGCTCCAAACTGGTAAAGTGACTTAAGGATTTCTTCTTGACGATCATTAAGTGACATTTTTAAACTTATCTTCGAATGAACAAAAATTTTGTTGCTTTTCTTATAATAAATTTATTTTTGTTAAAAAAGCAATTAATTTTTGACTTATATCAGTCAATAATCTTATTAAATCTGAGTTTTTTAAATAATAATGTTCATTAGAATATGTATTAAAAAATTAATTAAGGTCATAGCTTCTTAAGCCTGATACTTAAACGGATTATTTTGACCATTTTATTGTATGCTTGAGTAAAAGTTAAGGCCTAGCTCGCTATTGCATTCCAATAAATCAACCCATATAGCACAACATTTCTGGTAGATACTGGTTGGTAGATATTGGATATCGGGCGAGCCTTATTATACGCAGGGTTTTGTCTCTTTTCTTATGGTAAGTCTTGAAAAGCGAACTTTATAATGGTTCCGTGTTTTTACCCAAGGGATTGGTCGACTTGTTCAGTGGGGCTTAAACTCGTCAGCCATTCAGTAAGTGTGCCTTGAAATCGTTGGAATTATAAGCAATTTTGGTACAGATGATTTAGGTCAATCTGATGAAAGAGTCTACCATGTCTCTGTTCGGCATTGCGGGTGCTGTTCCAGCTTTCGTTACGGAGATACCTGCCGTTGCACAGCCATAGCATACAGCCTCTAAAGAAGACTTCTTTTCAGCCAAAACCGCAGCAAGACCACCGTTAAATGCGTCTCCTGCACCTGTTGTTTCTATAACAGCACCGGGAGCTGAGGCAGCGACAAGCCCGTGGCCATCTAAAAATGCGCCCTGGTCTCCCATGGTAATTATAGGGGTTCCTACGCCAAGATCACGCAGAGCGTCACAAGCTTGTTTTGCTTGTGTCAGTGTCTGCACGGTAATACCAGTCAAAGCTTCGCACTCAGTTTCGTTTGGAGTCACGTAATCGCATAAGGCTAGCATGCCGCGTGGCAAGACTGCCGCTGGCGCAGGGTTGAGAACTGTAGTCACCCCAGCTGCACGCGCAATTTCCAATCCTCGCATTGCCGCAGCCATCGGCTGCTCGAGTTGAGTTACAAAGACATCTGCGTCCGCGATCAACGCGGCATGTGCCTCGATATCTGCAATATCAATCAATGCCGCTGCTCCCGGTGCGACAATAATAGCGTTATCACCTGTGCTGTCTTCAATAAAGATGTGCGCTGCGCCGGTATAACTGTCACTGACTTGCTCTACATGCGGAATAACCCCTGACAGCTCCCAAGTGTCAAGTGCCAGTTTGGCAAAATCGTCTTGGCCTAGCTTTGTAATAATATGGGTTTCAGCACCCATTCGGGCACAGGCAACAGCCTGATTTGAGCCTTTTCCACCAGGGCCAAGAGCAAAAGAGGTACCCATGATTGTCTCTCCCATATTCGGCATCCGCGTTGCGCGGTAAGCGGTATCAGCAACAAACACTCCGAGGACAACAACTTTTCCCATTGTTAGGCCTCATCCGGCGGAATGACGCCTTTACGAAGGGCAAAGCAACCATAGAAACGTCGCTCACCGGTTTGGATTACGGCATAAGCGTTCTTTGCGCGACCATAAAAAGCGAAGCGTTCGATACCTATCAACTTAGGACCGCTGACTGCACTCACTTGGACCTGAGCCTCTTCCATCACAGGCAGGATCTTGTCACGCTCTCCGACTACCTCCATTCTGGCAGCGGCATCATCCACAAATGTGTCAATCGGGTAGACTGAAAGAACAGCCTTGATGACTTCAGCAGCGCTGCGGTCTATCCGCAGGACCTCTCCCAACACAGTCTCACGCGCAACGCTCTCGGACGGAAAATTCGTGTCGGCAATGATCAAATCATCTCCATGTCCCATCGCGCGCAATGCATACAGCACATCTGCATTCAAAATTGGATCTATTCCCCTGAGCATTTTGTTCTCCTAATATTATTTTTAAAGTCGCAGCCCGGTCTCCGCATTAAATATATGAAGATGGTCTTGGTCCGGTTTGAGATGGACGGTTTGCCCACTTTCAAAAGTATAGCGTTCTCGAAAGACTGCCGTGACGTCCTGACCCTTATAACTCAAAAAAACCATTGTTTCTGCCCCGGTCGGTTCAACAACTTTGACCTGCATAGGAAGGCCACCCTCATTAACCAAAGTAAGGTGTTCTGGCCTGACACCAAGCTTAATATTACCAGTACCATTTGGGCCGGCAAAACATTGAGGCCCAACGCGGACATTACCATCAGACAGGATGCCATCAAGTAGATTCATTGATGGCGCGCCAATGAATGTTGCAACGAACTCATTGGCTGGGTGATCATAAAGCTCAAGTGGTGTGCCAATCTGCTCTATGCCTCCCCCGTGCATTACCACAATCCTATCTGCCAGTGTCATCGCTTCAATCTGGTCGTGTGTCACAAAAACAGTCGTTGTTTTTAGGCGCTGATGCAATTCTTTAATTTCAGTACGCATCTGAATGCGCAGCTTCGCGTCAAGATTAGATAGCGGCTCGTCAAACAAAAATACCTGGGGATCCCTAACGATGGCCCGGCCCATTGCAACTCGTTGGCGCTGACCACCGGATAAATGACGTGGTTTCCGGTCTAAATATTCGGTCAGGCTGAGGATTTCAGCGGCTTCTCTTACTCGGCGCTGGATCTCCAATTTGCTAGTTTTTGCAACCTTGAGCGCAAAGCCCATATTCTCTGCTACGGTTTTGTGCGGGTAAAGAGCATAGGTCTGAAACACCATTGCAATGTCGCGCTCAGAGGGAGGGAGATTGTTCACTACACGCTCACCAATTGCGATGTTCCCGCTGTCGATTGGCTCCAATCCGGCGATCATCCTAAGCAATGTGGATTTTCCACAACCAGATGGGCCAACCAGTGCTAAAAACTCACCATCCTTAATATCAATATTCAGTCCATGGATAACCTCCAATGTTCCGTAAGACTTTCGAATTCCGTGTATTTTGACGTTTGCCATTTTGCGACGCCTCCCTAGACTTTGATGCTAGCCAAACCATTTTGTACTGTCCACGCCCAACACATAGCTTTTGTTGACTTTAGGTCATTTTGGATCATAATAATTTTGATACGGAAGGACTGCCAGTGCGTACAGCACTCAAATAACTACTTAAATTTGCTGCTCGTCCGTCTCTTGCTTATAATCGATTAAGATGATTCTTGGGAGGAATAATATGAAAGTCGAACTTTATAACTACATAAAAGCTGCGCAAAAAATGAATCGACGTCAGGTTCTAAAAGGTTCTGCAGCAATCGGGGCCGTTGCAATGATGCCTAAAACGGCTTTGGCTGGTGCGCATGGAAATGTTCGGGCTGAAATCCTGAAAATCCCTGGAGTTGGTGCAGGTTCACCGACCGACAGCGATTGGCAAAAAGTTGGCGAAATGTGTCTCGGGGCGACGAAAGGTAACGTCAGTGAGGGGGAGTTTGAGGGTGTTGAGTTGACCTTTATGGGACTTAACAATCAAAATCTGCACAACTTTTTGTTCCGTGGGTTCTTGAAGCCTTGGGAGGCGTACACTGGGGCAAAGATCAATTGGATTGATTTGGCACAAGCAGATTATAATGCGCGTCTTCAACAATCAATCGCGACGGGCACAGCTGATTTTGACATCATTGAGATGGGAGCTCCCTTCGAGGGCGATGTGCTTGGCAAAGGAATGGCTTCAGAGATGCCCGAATGGGTCAAAGAACAAATTGATATGGACGACTATGTTGACTACCTAAAAGCACCAGTTGGTACATGGGGTGGAAAAACATATCGTGTCTCAATTGATGGTGATTGCCACACGTTTGCCTACCGCAAAGATTACTTTGGAGAGGGCTCAATTACTGGGCGCGATGTGCCCACGACCTGGCAAGAAATTAATCAAGTCTCTAAGGACCTGATTGGTAAAGAAGACCCCCTTACTGGACTTCCCGCGCATGGCTATCTTGACCCGCTAAAAGGTTGGGGTGGCTTTGGCTTCTACTTCCTTGAAAACCGCGCATCAGCGTATGCTAAGCATCCAAATAGCCCAGCATGGCTTTTTGAGCCGGATACAATGAAGCCCATGGTCAACAATCCGGCTTGGGTCCAAGCTATCCAAGACGTTATGGATTTGATTGATGCTGGTGCATACCCCACTGACCAAATAAACGCAGACCCTGGCACGACGGCGTTCCAACAGTTTCTTGCTGGCACTGGTTCTATGCTAATGTGGTGGGGCGATGTTGGCTCTAATGCACGAACATCTGATACATCTGTTGTTGGTGATGTTGCAGGGTTTGGAGTAAATCCAGCCTCAGAACGTGTTTACAATGCAAAAGCTGGTGCTTGGGAGGAGACCAGGAACGAAGCACCAAACATGGCATATATTGGCTGGGGTGTGTACGTAATGGCTACAGTCGAAGGCGATGAGAAAAAGAAAAAAGCGGCATGGTCTGCTGCAGCCCACCTTGGTGGTAAGGACTTGTCGCTTTGGGCCTCTGCTTATCCATCAGGATTTCAGCCTTACCGTAACTCTCACTTCCAGTATGATGAGTGGGAAGAAGCTGGGTACGAACGCGCTTATGTTGAAGATTATCTTGGCTCTAACGCAGACAGCTACAACCATCCGAATGCTGCGATCGAACCACGCATCCCAGGTATTTTTCAATATTATTCTGTTGCAGAAGATGAGTTGGCTAAGGGTTATGCTGGTCAATATGGCTCTGCCCAAGAAACCGCAGATGCGATTGCGGCCGCTTGGGAGAAAATCACTGACCAGATTGGCCGTGACAGTCAAATTTCTGTGTACAAAGCGTCGCTTGGCATGTGATTGAGATAATTTGAACTTGGGACAGGCGGTGTTTTGGCACCGCCTGTTTTTTAATAAATGAATATCAATTAGTTTTGCGTGACTAACCCCATTGCAAACATCTCTTACATTGCTAGAGACAGACTATGAACACAGATGGAGACCTTCTACATACGGTGACTGCCGATAATATTTCAGACAGCCGCAAGCGTCTTGGTAAGTTAATAGTCTGGAGCACGGCACTGTGTTGTATGATGCTCGCGCTACTGCAGACCATGTATCAGGCTGGACGCATTGGTATTGGTTTTGAAACTTGGCGCCCAATTCTCTATGCTTACATGCTTTGGGCTACAGCCCTTTGTGCAGCACAAGTCATTGTGAATGGAGAAAAAGGCAAGCGCACGCTTTTTGTACTGCCCGCGGCGCTATTCGTAGTGAGTCTTGTTGTCTTTCCACTTCTCTTTGCGCTTTATATTTCCTTTACTGATTGGAACCTTGCGTCGCCAAACGGACCCCAGCCAAATGGCTGGGATAACCTTGTACAGATGTGGAACGACAGCTTTTATTGGAACGCTTTGACGAATATGGTGTACTATGTGCTAGCCGTTTGCGTGGAATACGTTATTGCATTTGGGTTAGCGCTCTTGCTAAATGCACAAATCAGAGCGCGTAAATTTTTCCGTGTCGTTTTTCTACTGCCTCTAATGCTCAGTCCGGTTGCAGTATCATGGATGATTGGAAAGTCCATGCTGGAGGTCCGCTTTGGCCCAATTTCTCGCATTATCCGCGACCTTGGAGGTGAGCCGACGTTTTTTGGTGATCCAGAAATAGCGCGTTTCATGATCATGGCAATGGATGCCTGGACGTTCATTCCTTTTATGATGATTATGCTTTTGGCAGGTCTTCAGGCTTTGCCGAGTGAAATTCTTGAAGCGTCAAAAGTTGACGGTGCATCTGGCTGGCAGAGCTTTAAGGAGATTATCTTTCCTCTGATGTTGCCTGTTTCGGTCACTGCTATAGTGATCCGTATTATTTTTAAACTTAAGCTAGCTGATATCATCATCAACGTGACGTCAGGTGGGCCTGGTGGGGCAACCGACAGTGTTACAAGCTTTATCTTCCGAGAATATAGAGACCGCTCAAATGTGGGCTACGGTACATTGCTCGCAATGGTCTATCTGGTTCTTATTGTGATCTTCGTGACCCTGTTTTTAAAATTAGTAAGCCGATGGATGGAGCGGCCGGCATGAGTGTCATTTTTAAAGACCACGAATTGGGCCTTCGCGTTAAAAGCAAATGGTGGGCTAGCCGCACAGCAATATACTTAACCCTTTTAATTTGGGCGGTAGTTTGCCTGTTTCCAATTTTCTGGACCATTACTACTTCGTTCAAAATGGCTCCTGATGTCATGAAGGGCAACCTGATCCCGTGGTGGGATTTTACGCCAAGATGGAAAGGCTGGGAATCTATTGGTCTGTCACCGAGATTGATTGGAGAAGTATCAACCGTTCGGGAGGAATTCTTTAA
This sequence comes from Paracoccaceae bacterium, assembly GCA_028150825.1. GTDB lineage: Bacteria > Pseudomonadota > Alphaproteobacteria > Rhodobacterales > Rhodobacteraceae > LFER01. Next base: position 93,212 of record JAOGIM010000003.1, on the reverse strand, counting down.
ACGCTTTTGGAATAGTGCTGTGGTTTCAATTTCTGCTTCGCTGCTTGCAGTTATATTAGGATCACTCGCCGCTTACGGTCTGTCGCGTTTCAGCTACAAATTTGGTTTTATGAAAAATTCTGACATCTCGTTTTTCTTCCTTAGCCAAATGATCCTACCGCCTGTAGTTCTGGCCTTGCCATTTCTTGTTTTGTACAAATCTTTGGGTCTGCTTGACAGCCGCATTGGATTGATTTTGCTTTACACTTTAATGGTTCTTCCAATTGTGATTTGGATTATGCGTGATCAGTTTCAAGGTATACCAATAGAGTTGGAAGAAGCTGCACTCGTTGATGGCCTTGGGATCTGGGGGGCATTTATGCAGATCGTGATGCCTATAGCGCTGCCTGGTATGGTTGCCGCCTTTATTTTATCACTGGTATTGTGCTGGAACGAATATTTCTTTGCCGCACTGCTAACCTCGACTAATGCCACGACGTTGCCTGTCATGGTCGCGTCTCAAACTGGGTCGCAGGGGATCAACTGGTGGTCTATGGCAGCATTATCTTCAGCTGCGATACTTCCCTTAGTGATTGTAGCAATAGCCCTCGAAAAGTATATAATTAAGGGCATGGCGGCGGGTGCGGTTAAGTAAGTTCTGAGGCAATATCTTTGGTTTGTTCGTAAAGTCTGCGGAACAAGCCATGTGCTTTTTCATAGACAGCGTTTGGCCGAGCAGTGATTGTCTTTACCACAGGGTTCCACTGAGCGATGTCTGCTCGGTCTGCCAACCCGACGGCCATAGCTGCTAAAAATGCGTCGCCATAACTGGCACCATTTGTTTTCTCACACACGATTTGATCAATGCCAGTAATGTCTGATGTTGCTTGCAGCCAAAGACTATTTTTAGTTCCCCCACCAACTGCAAGTAATCGTTTTGGGGCTTGATCCAGCTCCGCAAAAGTATCAGTCACGTGTCGTGTGCCGTGAGCAATTCCTTCAATTAACGCGCGGTACATATCCCCACGTGTATGGGTTAGGTTAAACCCGAACATGGCGCCCTTCGCATTAACATCATGAAGAGGCGTCCGCTCACCTGAAAAATATGGAAGCATCAACAGACCGTTGGCGCCAAGTGGCGATTTTGCCGCTTCTTCGGCCAAGGCAGGGAACGCCTTCTGAACCGAGTGATCGCGCGCGATTTGATCCCGAAACCAATGGGTCAGAGTGCCCGAAGTGGCAAGCCCCGCCATGGATGCATGCTCGCCTTCAAACAGCCAAGGTGCGTACCAAATCCGGGGATCAGTCACCATGGACTGGGCTTTTAGAATAATAAAAATAGTTGAGCCATACATCATCATCATATCGCCATACGTATCCGTACCAACAGATAGTGCTTCTGCAGCAGCGTCTATAGTGCCCACGGTAACAGGGGTGCCAAACGCAAGGCCAGTCATCTGCTCAGCTTCTTTGGTAATGTGGCCGGCAATTTCGCCTGACCACATCAATCGCGGCAGTTTTGCCAGCGGCAAAATATCGTTGGCCAAGTCATCAACCCATGCCTGTTTCTTGACATCATAAAGTGGTGAGAAATTAGCTGCGGTGTAATGATCAATCACTACTTCACCTGTAAGGCGCATGACAATGAAGCTAGTTGAGCTCAAAATATGTGATGTTTCTGAATATATTTTAGGACGCTGCCGCTTAAGCCAAAGTATTTTTGGCCCAATAGATTGCGATGTCAGCGCATTACCGCAACGCGCTATTATTGTCTCTTCACCGATGCGCATTGTGAGTTCGCGCACTTCAGCTTCAGCACGTCCATCAACGCCATACAGGACAGCGTTCATCAAGGGATTGCCGTTCGCATCCACAGGAAGCATACATGGACCGATCGCACTGCACGCAACTGCCTTGATCTGAGATGCAGCGACATCACTTTCGCTTAATAGGGTTCTGCAAATAAAGATAAAATCACCCCACCAGTCTTGCTCAGGACTGTGCTCTGCCCAGCCAGGTTTGGGCACCAGCATTTTGTGGCTACGTGCGGCTTGAGCGTGGATTGTGCCAGTTGTGTCCACCAACACGCCTTTGGTCTCATAGGTCCCGATATCAATTCCAAGTGTGTAGGTCATTAAGTATAATCATCCCTGTTTAAAGAAAATTTTGGCCCGATCTGACCAAGAGCCGCCCCTAACAACCTGGCAAGCGAAACTAAATCCTCCAAATTGCAAAGCTCTCGCGCCGAGTGGGAATACCGCATCGGAAACCCCATATCGATAGAGGCCACTCCTTCGCCGACCAGTTGCACATACGATAGGTCCGTCAATACCCCTACTTGGGCACTACGTTGTAAAGGAATATTTTCAGTATTAGCAGTTCGCTCAAACAGATCGACTAACGCCGGATGTGGGATTACCCCGTTGAGCGTACCTCTTCCGTGGAAGGAATATAGGCTCATCCCTGGACCGCCACCTAGCACCATTTCCCCGCGTGCTTCCATATCTGACGTGTCGGTTGCAAGCATCAGATCAATCTGAACCGCAATGTCAGGCAGCAGCTTCTGAGCTAGCGGAAGAGCACCGCGAAGGTTGAACTCTTCAAGTACTGTGAAAGCTAAATCTATGGGAGGACCACTTATCCGGTTTTTTAAGAGACGCGCAACCTCAAGCAAAACAGCACAGCCAGCACGGTCATCAACACTGGTTCCACAAATAAAATCGTCATTAAATTCTTTAGCTTGAGGCGCATAAACAACTGGCGTACCAATAAGGATACCCGCCGCCTTAACTTCGGCTGCGCTCGTCAAGCCAGTATCTACATAAAGATCAGAATAGGGCGTTACCTCATATTTTTCCAAAGTAGTGGTTGCGTGGTGGCTTTTGTTAGCAATAATACCAGAAACATCCCTACCTTTACCAACACAAATCAAAACTTCTTGAGCAGCCAATGCTCGTTCTGGCACCCCACCAAGCCGTTCCAAACGGATGCGGCCATCTGGCTCGATCTTTCGCACGATGAACCCTAGCTGGTCCATATGTGTGAACAGCATAACGCTTGGCCCATTGCCGGGAAAATGTGCAACTAGGTTACCCAAGCGATCTGATCTACTTTTAATACCAATGGCATCCAGCCGGTTGCGCAAATCACGGCGCACACGATCCTCATGCCCAGACAATCCTGGGATCCTCATCAGATCCATTAAATCGCGCTTTATGCGTTCTTTCATTTTCGTGCCGCGCGTGCGCGGTTCATGAAATCCAAAGCCCGCTCTGGATCTATGCTGTTCCACGTATTCCCATCAACCTTTAGTGACGATCCTACAATGCAGCCATCTGCAATGGCCAAAACGTCTGCCACGGTCTCATGCTTTACACCAGTATTTGCCATAACTGCCGTTTGAGGTAATACGGCTTTAACAGCTTCTAAATCTGATAAAGGAGCTGCCTCACCGGTGATCTGGCCCGACACTAGGACGGCATCTGGGATGGATGAAAACACGGCGCTGCGCGCACGATCTTGCAGGGGACGTTGATCAAGGGAATGAGCAAATTCGGCAGAAATATTAAAAAGCATAGCCATATCAGAGCGTCCCAATCGATCACGGTATCGCATCGCCTGTCCGGCATTAGGTGTCCATAGTCCCATATCAGAAGCATAGGTGCCGGTGAAAATTTCACGCACAAAATCTGCGCCCGTAGCGACACCCAAGGCAATGCTGGCCATAGGGTCCCAAAGCACATTGACACCGAATGGCACGGTGATTTCAGATTTAAGATGGCCTATAATCGCCGCCATTGTTGCTGTGGAGGCGGTGTCGACGTTGAACTCGTAGGGACGGTCATTTTCATTGCCAAACATCACACCGTCAACACCTGCTTTTTGCAAAGCTACCAGATCAGCGTGCGCGCTTGAAACCAAATCAAACGCTGGATCAAAAAGTGGAGATCCGGGTAACGCTCCGATATGAACCATAGCGATGACTGGTTTGATCTCCCCAAAGACATTTTTGAAATTCTTAGTCATAATTATTTCTCCCTTGTCTAAACGTTATATCTGCTATTTTGTTCATGCAAAGCAAAATTGGCATAGTTATGGTCACGACAAATGGAGATTTAAATGGGGTTACAGACAAGGCACTGGGATAGGCTTGAGAATGGCGGTCTTACATTTACAGAATTGGGCTTTGGAACAGCACCATTGGGTAACTTATACAAGGCTATTTCCGATGATGAGGCGCGTGCAACGCTTGATGCATCATGGGAAGGGGGCGTGCGTTATTATGATACCGCACCACTTTACGGTCTGGGATTGTCCGAAACTCGTTTGAATTCGTTTTTGCGTGACAAGCCGCGGGACAGTTACATTTTATCCAGCAAGGTCGGCCGTCTGATTGAATATTGTGCCCCAGAACACCGCGCAGGCGTCGGTAAATGGTTTGACGTACCGCAACGTCGTGAAAATTTTGACTACACCTATGACGGCATTATGCGTTCTTTTGAACATTCATTTTCACGCCTTGGCGTGGACCGGATTGATATCCTATATGTACACGACCTTTGTGCGTTTTCTCACGGATCAAAAGTAGCCTCAGACATGCGGGTTGAAGAATTCTTTGGTGGGCGGGGTTATGACGCAATGATCTCTTTGCGGGATCAAGGGGTTATAAAAGCGATTGGCGGTGGAGTGAATGAATGGGAGGTTTGCCAAGCCCTAGCCGAGCGCGGTGATTTTGATCTTTTTCTACTGGCAGGGCGCTATACTCTATTAGAGCAAAAAGCGCTTGATAGTTTTTTGCCACTTTGTGAGACTCGTGGAATTGGGATTATAACGGGTGGGCCGTATAACTCTGGTATACTAGCTACAGGAGCAAAGCCCGGATCGTTCTACAACTATGATCCTGCTCCCAAAGACATCATTAAGCGTGTGAACGCCATAGAAGAGGTTTGCACAAGTCATGGAGTTCGCATGATTGATGCTGCTTTCCAGTTTCCGCTGTTGCATCCAGCCCACGTTGCTGTGATACCTGGAGGACAAGGAGTGGCCGAAATGGCGGGCAATTTGCAAGCTGCAAAGGCAGATATCCCTAAATCACTTTGGTTAGATCTGAAGGATGCAGGCCTTGTACGCGAGGATGCTCCAACATGAACTTCGCTTTGAAATCAAATTTGAAAATTGACGCCCACCAACACTTTTGGCAACCGCTGCGAGGTGACTACGATTGGATGCCGCAAGATAACCTTATTTTGAACCGTCCTTACACCCCATCTGACCTTAAGCCAAGTTTGGAAAAGTATGGCATCGACGGCACTGTATTAGTACAAGCTGCACCAACCGCTCAGGAAACTGAATATATGTTAGGGTTGGCTGATGCAACGCCATCCATTAAAGGAGTTGTAGGCTGGATTAATTTCGAAAATCCAAACGACCTTACAATTCTGGAACGGTTTGCGGCACACCCAAAGTTTCTTGGTGTCCGGCCGATGATCCAAGACATTCCAGATATAAACTGGATGCTTCGCGAAGACGTACAATGGGCATTTCAGGCAATAATAGGTTTGGACATAACCTTTGATGCGCTTGGTTTTCCGATGCACCTACCTAATTTTTTAAAACTAGTCATGCGTTACCCTCAGATGCGTATTGTCTACGATCACTGCATGAAGCCACAAGTTTATGATCAGCGTTCAGGTAAGGATGCTTTTTCGCAATGGGCCAATGATATCTCCCGACTGGCTGATGAGACGCGTGGATGTTGCAAATTTTCAGGACTTGTTACTGAGGCTGGAGACGGTTGGACCATAGACGACTTACGTCCCTTCGCAGAGCATGTTCTGAGCGCCTTTGGCGCAAGTCGGATTATGTGGGGATCAGATTGGCCCGTCTGTCGTCTGCAGGCAGGATATGGTGATTGGCATGACATTGCTCAAGATTTAACGCAAGGCTTGTCTAAGGCTGACCATGCTCAAATTTTTGGTGCGACTGCCACCAGATTTTACAGATTGTCTTGATTTTCTAAAAATGTCTTGACGGACTGAGGGTTGATATCTTTCCGCCGATCTAGTTGACAGGACACGTGCAGGGCTGCGGCTGCTTGCGCAAACCTAATCGCGTCGGCCATAGATTTTCCACGTACTACTTGCCCTGCCAGCGTACCAACAAACATATCCCCCGCCCCATGGGTCGAAACCACATCGACTAGCAACCCCGCATATAAAACATTATTATAGTAAACACCCCGCGCACCAAGGGTCGTTAAAACGCTTTTTGCAGGTATTGAATCTGAATAAAATTTCGCTTCCACTCGGTTTACAATAAGCAGATCAACCGCTTCAACTAAATTCTTTGGTAGCTCGCGCGCTGGTGCAGCATTCAGCCAAACTTTAGCACCAGCCGCCTTTGCCTTATGGGCTAATGTCAAGTTCACCTTTTCGGGAATCTCATTTTGTAAAATGACCAGCGATGTCTTTTGCGGTATGTTTATATCAGTTGCCACGATATTAAGATTGGCTGCTGAAACGATCACTGCGCCATATTCACCGTTTGCATCCACAATCGCAGCACTCATTCCGCTAGGTCCAACATCACGTTGTAGTTGAGATACCTCTACACCGCTTTCTGTCAGAGTTTCTCGAATCATATCACCAAAAAGGTCGCTGCCCGCGCGCCCCGCAAAATGTACTGTGGCTCCCATGCGCGCAGCAGAAATAGCCTGATTTCCGCCTTTCCCACCAAATACGTAGTCGACTGAGCTACCTGCTACAGTTTCATCAAGCTTCGGCAAATACGGTGCACGCAAGACCACATCTAAGTGTAGTGAGCCTGCTACTAATAAGCTCATGCCAGCATTGTTGATTGAACTAGGCGCATCGCGTTGGGCGCGTCCTGTCTTGCAATTGCGGTTAGTAATTCGCCATTCTTTACCAGCTTTGAAGCGGTAGTACGCAAACGTTGTAAAACCTCGATGTTTGTTCGCGTCTCTTCAACAGGGTCGAGGCCCGAATGGTCCGGGAAGGTATCAAAATAAATAGCGCCACCATAGTTCGATCGCTCTAACTCAACGAGCAATTCGATCGTTTGTATCGGATGCACCGCTCCAACCATTAATCCGTTATCCCACTTGCCGTAACCATCATTCAAATGCACTCCTAGGATGCGCGAGTGTCGTGCAATCAAGGCGGCAGCAAAGGCAGGCATTTCATCTGCATATAGTACATGAGCAAAATCTAAAGTGACGCCAGTATTATCGCGCCCAATCTCCTTAATGGCCAATAGTGTTGTCGCTGCATCAGGCATTAACGCAAATGCCCTTGGCTCATTAGGTTTATATTCTAAAGCAATGTTGATCGCAGGGTTGTGTTCTGCTACTTCGATCATTGCATCAATTGTGTTACACCAGGCATGCTGATAATCCATTTGAAATGAATAATCAAATCCGTCTTGCCCCATCCAAAGCGTCATTAGGTTGCCGCCCATTTCGGCCAAAACGTCTAGGCCACGTTTTGTTTCGTCAATTGCGGCACGCCTGATTGACGAAACTGGATTAGTGAATGCACCTAGCTTATAGCCAGGTTCGGTATAATACCGCATTGCCATACCATTAAGTTTCATTCCATTTTCACTCAATGCGTGCAGCAGATCAGTTGGGCTTTCATCGATAAAGTGATCTGGATAATTTAGATCAGCAGCATTCAAGCCAGCTGTGGCTGCACGTGCTAAAATATCAGTGGTGGCAATAGAATTCCGTCCTGGCCAATAGGCCTCAGAACCAATTTTGAACGCATTAAGACGTGCGGCAAAGCGAGGTATATTATTTTCATTCATGCAAGAATCATACCCTCCATCTTATCAAGAATGCAACTTCCATCTCGCAGTCAATATTTAGTGATTTCAAGGGTGAAAATAGGCTGCGCATAATTATTGGCAATCTAGCCACCGAAGAAATTGGATTTAGTTCCTTCATGCGAGCGCATGAACTGTGTGGCGATGAACGATTTGGAAGCCTTGAAAGCATTGCTAGCGGTAATTCAATTGCACGCTATGCGGCGAGATTTGGATATAATGTGCTACAGGGACGCGAAGTCTTTAAAAACGTTGGTCAGGATGAGGACGAGCAGAAACCATCGTCCACAAGTTGGCAAATGCGATTTCAAACTTTTGTGCAGACTTGACCACAATGTTTGGTTTTTAGGCAATTGTTTTAGGTGAAGCTGTTGGAATAGCAATCGGATACACTAGGCGAGTTTGGGTGCATCTCGAACAATAACCTGAAATACTCAGTCTTGAGTTATTTTGCTCAATCCTTGGATCTGAAGGGCCTTTTGCTGGGTGCGTTTTTACGTCGCTAGGCGATAGGATCTGACAATGTAAAAAATCGTCACTGAGTTGAATATTGCAAACCTTTATGTCGACCTGTTCCAAGCGCGCATAGCTTTTAAAACTGGAGTTGATCAGATGCAAAAACACCTGATCCAGATTATTCAGCAGCCTACCTGGTTCTTCATACGGATCATCCAAGAAATCTAGAGGGTCATGGTCTAACCTTCACGCTTGGTCGAGGCAACGACCTTTGTGTTGAAGGGATTAAAAGTCTGCAAAATTTTGAACATTGGACGTAAGCTGGAAGTTATTACGGAAAATTTGGGACTTTCACGTGGCAAATTGGTGGAGATAGTCAACTTCAATGGGTTGGTCCTGAAAAAGGTTTAATTCATATGGCTGCTGGTGCGATCTCCAATGCTGTCTTGGATCTAATGGCAAAAGTGGAAAGTAAGCCAGTTTGGTGACTGGTGGCTGACATGTCCCCTGAAGAACTGGTAGTTTGTGTGAATTTCCAACATATTACTGACGCAATCACACCCGACGAGGCGATGCGTAATGTACGCAGCCGACACGTTGCTAAATTTGAACGGAGCGCAGATTTGGAGAACAGGGGATATTTGTCCTATTCCACATGTGTTGGTTGGATGGGATATTACGATGATAAACTTCGACGCCTTTGTCGCGACGCTTTGGCTGAAGGGTATACGCATATGAAAGTCAAAGTTGGGGGTGATCCCGCGGGTGACTTACGCCTTTGCCGCGTTATTTGGGAAGAAATCGGTCCAGGTTTGAAAATTATGCTTGATGTTAATCAAGTATGGGATGTCAATGAAGCGATAAAAAATATGAAAGGTCTTGCAGAGGTAGGTCCTTGATGGATTGAGGAACCGACCAACCCGGGTGATATTCTTGGGCATGCAAAAATTGCTCGTGCGGTTGCTCCTATTGGAGTTGCAACAGGCGAGGCTCGCCAAAACAGAGTTATGTTCAAGCAATTCATGCAGGCGGATGCAATCGAGTTTTGTCAGGTAGATAGTTGTCGAGTGGCTGGCATCAGCGACGTTATCGCAGTTTTACTCATGGCTGCAAAGTTTAACATCAAAGTGTGCCCGCATGCTGGGGCCGCGGGTTCTGCGAATATGTACAACATCTTGCAATGATCGACTGCATCTGCATTTCGGGTGCGATGGAAGATCGTGTTGTAGAATATGTGGAATATCTGCACAAGCATTTCTATGAGCCTGTTTTAATGAGAAACGGGTATTACATGCCGCCCAAAGCGCCTGGCTATAGCATCGAAATAAGACCACAATCTTTAGATGATCACGAATTCTCAAACGGTTCAGTCTGAAGCTGATTATGGTGAAGGATTCGCATAGCTTTCCGGGATAAACTTTAAAAAGGCAAGCTGAGTTCGTTACTTCTCTCTTTCCTTACAAAGACATTGCGCGGGCTCGGTGCTTAAGCTCTGACTTATGTTTTGGCTCCAGAAGATATGTCCCAAGTCGATGTATTATGTCCAATTTAATAGTAACACTTTTGGGTGTGGGTTTTTGACGAATATGTATTTGCACCATTTCAGAGATTGCGACATCACGCCCCTCGCTTATCATAGGGTATAGATATGGAACAACTTTTCACTAACGTTTAGAACGCAAATTCTAATATCAATCTGCGCTCATTTTTTTACGGTAGGCTTGGTCAAGGCCAACTTAATCTTTCAAGGAGTCAACGGCTTTGCTGAAAATAAGGCTATAATACGCATCTTGCATGTGCGCATTATATTCTATCCACTCTGGCAAAACAGTCTTTATATGATCATATATCATTATAAGCCTTTGATCGCTGATATTTTAATTGGATTACTCGAAACTGGTAAATACTATTCTGATTTTGATGATTTATGAGAGCTATGCAATCTGGGTTTTTTAAAACAATAGCAACTTACAGTGCTCTGCTCTCACGCATCTCAAACCAAACACGCAGTAGCACAACGATAATCACTATAACTTCACAAATCAGCGTGGCTTGACCGGAAATTTCTTTTATGAAGATCCGAACCAAAATGGGAACAAGGACAAATTCTAACAACATAAAAAGTGTCAGTTCTGCAGCAATTAGATACCGTGATGCTGTAATGAAAAAAGCATTTGGAATTGCTGAAACAAAACTACCAAGCAAGATGCATAACAGCAAGTCGGGGAACGAAATGCTTAGGTCTCCACCAAGGATTATGAGACTGATGAGACTAATATTTGCGCCAGAAATTAAAAGGGCAGGGATCATTTCAATATTGCGGCTACGGCAGACAGTAATTGCAAAAGCAGGAAAGCACCCCGCTGTTAACAAGGCCATTATGTTTCTGTAAAAAGAACCAGCTCCTAATCCAGTTACGATCATGACGCTGACCCCAAATGTGGCGATAACCACTGTAGCTATGGTCAACTTGAACGGCGTTTCTTTTAAGATGACCCAGGCGAGTGCTGCTGTGAGAAATGGGATAGAGCTGCATATAAAAAGCGTTGCAGCAACCGTCGTGTTGGTGATCGCTTACAAAAGGCACAGCCCTGCAGGTGCTAAAAAGCACCTGGTCAACAGACCCGGTTTTCCAACCGCTATAATATTTTGAGGTGCTCGTCGTCCAAAACGCCAAAGCATAACTCCAAAAATAGTTACACTAAGAGCAAGTCTGCGATAAAAATTTACTTGAAACGCTTCGGCCCCGTCTATTCCTCGCATTATGAGTCAAGTAAGACTTATGACAACAGATCCAAAAACCATCAATGACATAGCGTAACCGCATCGTAAAATAGAAGCGTTTAGATCAGGAGCAGAAGTCATAATGTCAAGCAAAAAAAATTGAAAATCGTGAATATGTGTATGAAAAAAGTTGTTAATCAAAATAGATTCAGGACGTTTACATATAGCTATTGGTGCAACCAAATAGCCTGAACGTCCTCCTTCCAACCCATGGTTAATCTATCTCCGTCTTGTAAGATGGGACGCTTCATCAGCGTCGGATGTGCAATCAATTGTGCATCAGCTTCGGACTCACGCAGCCAGATTGACAGGCCTCTGTAAGTGGTTGATTTTTGATTTACCAGGGTAGAACCAAATTCATGCAATAAAACGGCCCACTCGTCTTCAGAGAGTGGCTCGTTGCGCACATCGCGAAAGGTCACTTCATAGCTTTCGGCCTCTAATGCTTTGCGGGCTTTTTTACAGGTATCACAAGTCGGTATTCCGTAAAGTATCATGTTTTTGTTCCAAACTTGAGATAATATGCGTTTGATACACCACAGAATGAAAAGAGGAAAGTAATCCGCTTGCACCAGTACTGGCAAATTATGAATTACCATCACTATAATCTTAAAAGTACTAAATGTATTGGAAAAAGGTTTAAAGTGAATTAATTAAATAAAATGATAAATGAAACGCCAGTTGGAGCGGACCTTTTATAATGTTTGAATCTTTCTTCCCAAAACCAAAACTATTCTTTTCTTCTGTACTTATTTGGGTCGCTTTTCTGATAGCCGGTTGGTATTTAATAGGTTATGAATTGGGGTTAATGCTCGGTTTCAACCTCACAGAAGATGGCATTGGGCCAGTCATTGGATTAGGTCATTTTATCACTCCAGAATTCCTTTGGTTTGATCTCTATTATTTCCTTGGTGCACTTTTGTTCTTTGGCTTCTGGAGCTACTATAGGCCCCACCAATGGCAAATTTGGTCAATTTTGGGATCAGCTTTGTTAGTCCTGTTGTCTTACGCCTCTGTTCAGGTTTCAGTAGTCATAAATGCTTGGTATGGTCCTTTTTACGATGATATCCAAAAAGGGTTGGCGGGAACGGACGAAGTGACTGCCATGACCCTCTACAGTCATATCATTTTGTTTTGTACGATCGCATTTCCCTATATTGGCTTTATTATCGCAAATAGGTTTTTTACCTCCCACTATATTTTCCGGTGGCGCAATGCGATGAATGACCACTACGTCAAAAGGTGGTCAGAAGTGCGACATATCGAGGGAGCTTCACAGCGTATTCAGGAAGATACAATGCGTTTTGCTGCGATCATGGAGGGACTGGGTGTCGCCTTCGTTGACTCCATAATGACGTTGATTGCGTTTTTGCCCGTGCTGGCGGCACTGTCGGTTCATGTCGAAAGTATCCCAATACTTGGATCCATACCCTATCCTTTGGTCATGCTTTCAATATTTTGGTCACTTTTTGGGACCGGTATGCTCTTTATTGCAGGCATAAAACTACCTGGTCTTGAATTTAAAAATCAGAGGGTGGAAGCTGCTTTTCGCAAGGAACTGGTGCTTGGTGAAGAGAGTGCTGAAATGGCAAGTCCACCGACTCTTGATATGCTATTTAAGAATGTACGAAAAAACTATTTCAGAATCTACGTGCATTATACATACTTTAATTTATTCCGTTATATGTACTTTCAAGCAGATAACGTAATTGCCTATATAGTGCTGATACCCACAATTGTCTCTGGCAAGATAACGCTTGGAATAATGAACCAAATATTACGTGCCTTTGGTCAAGTTGCATCTTCATTCCAATTTCTGGTTTTCTCATGGACGACAATTATTGAGCTAATATCCATCCACAAAAGGCTTAAAGCATTCGAATCTGCTATTCAAAAACAACCGTTACCAGATTTAGATCAAGAGTTTATTGAGGCAGGTTCAGTCGAACTGTGATCCGTACTTCACATGCTTTAAGAATTTTGATGTCTTTTTTTTAGGACGATTAAAGAGTTTTCCGACTTAAACTTAAAATCAGGTCTGAGTATTTTGCGTTGTATGCGCGATGAAACTGGAAGAACTTTTGCAATAATTTTGCCTGTGGAACAAAGTTTTTCTTAACCAAAAATCAACATAATTTATAACTTTGATGACTTAACTAAGATTAGATTGAAATACTCAGTTAAAACAATACTAAATGGACCGGTTGAGCCCTATCGACTGAGGTTACGAGAGATCATTGAAAGTTAGGAAACGTTTCCAAGGATATGATTTGTTCGAGGATCGACTATAGTCATCTACCTGAGCTAAAAAGTAGTACAAGTGGATAGAGCCGAATGGCTTGATTTGCAGGCAGAGACCATGGAAAAACTCGGAATATCGGTTGTCAAAAAGCAAGTGGGTCTAGTTATAGCGAAAATTTGATTTTTTAACCAGATTAAAAATATCATGTCTTTTGCCAAAAAGGTCCAAAAACTTGATTTGAAAAATTAAGAAAGTTAAAATTACGGTGCCTAAAAGCTCTATGTTATGAGTATTTCATGGGATCACGGGTGGCTTTTACTAATTTTTTTTTTTAAGAGAGGCTACTTATTTTAATTTTAGTGATTGAAATACGCTTGGGCCGCAGTTTTACCAATACAGAACAACGAAGCCAAAGAGCATACCAAGGGCTAAGACAAGGCTTATAAAAATTGCAAAATACTTTTTCAGAGTTGTCAAAAACTCTTCTGAAATTTCTCTTGCCGTTTTTTCAGGATCTAAAGGTTTTTTGTTTGTCATAACATTCATGTAGTTGGCTAGATATGAGACTTACATGCGACACGATAGCACTGGCAAACTTTACATAAACATATGCACTGAAACTATATAGTTCTGTATGGAATTAAATCTGTGATTACTTGAACAACTCAGAAATTCAGTTAATAAACCATTTAGATAATATGGCGTCTCCCACGTTAGTGGCATTCACGTTCCTATTCTTGGGACAAATAGACGTGAAAAATGTTGCTGAGTTTCACTGCGGGAAAGTGAAAATTTAAGCTGATATAAACTCGATGGCTATCTTTAAATGTTTTATAAAGGTAAAAGACTTTCCTTAGAGGTTAGAAATATGGATTGAAGATTAGTTTCTGCATTTAAAAACATAGATATTTTCAAATGTGCTTAAAGAACAGCAGAATGTGCGAAAGGTTGATGGCCATACTCGATAGGCGCTAAAATGCTAAAAGCATACTTGTAACCAAAGGCTCACTCAATTTCGTAAAGAGAATTAAGAGGATGATACACGTCCATTTTATTTATCGATTTGAAGCTAAGATTATTGCAGAGTGACTTTTAAACACTTTGCGTTAGGCCAATAGTTTCCATGCCTTTACCGCTCTGCCACATAGCCGTTGTCATACAGAAATGAAGGCTTATGCCGAGTTTGAAAATGTTCAATGGCCCATCGTTGTCGATAGGTTCATCGGTTGCTTCGATATCCATTAAAAGAAAGACACCATCGCTTTTCAACGATTTTTTTAGACAACTCTAAGACCTTCTTCCGCATCGGGGAGATCGTGTATCAAATCAAAGGTGGCAACCACGTCAAAAGCTCCTGGACTACCGTCTGCAACTTGCCACAATTTGAAGTCTGTATTGCCTTCCACACCTGCTTTTTGGGCATTTTCTTATGCGGTGGAAACGTTTTTATGATACGCGTCAAAATCGTAGAACCTTGCCATTGGATAGGGTTTCGCCAATTCGATTGAGCCTCTACCCGGCCCACACCGCAGGTCAGCCATTGACCCGCCCTGAGCCAGTTTTTGAGTGGTATGTTTTAAATGAGGCAGCCAGTCATGCATTAAGAAATTTCTGTAACGCGTGCAACCCGTATGATCTAAGGCATGCCAAAGTTCAGAAGGATAAGTATCGATAACGATCCCCCCACCATCTTTAAAAGCATCCTTTAAATCTTGATATGGCAGCAGCGCACTATTTGTCATTTGGAATGCTCCCATCTGAGAGAATCGTCCTCCTTCTTCAACCAAAACAACCTTTTTTCTTCGCTTAAGCTTCCTTTGCTAGATGTCTTGTCAAAGGTAATGTAGCCGGCCAAGGCCACGCCATACATCCATTCCCGCAGATAACGCTCGTTGGAACCAGTATTTTGGGCTAGTTCTTTCGACGGAATCGGCCCATGCTCTGCTAACGCATTGAATGAATCTAATTTCACGCCTCAAGAAAAGAGCCTTGCAGCAAAGGTCCCAGAGATATCGTGGGCGGCATTGGATAGTAGCTTTTTAAAGCTGTTTCTGAGGTCATTTTGACACGTGATTTAAGTTTTTTGGTTTACAGATTTGTACGATTAAAATTATAAAACATAAAATTATTGAAAATTATGAAATAGTAATTTGTCAGCTCGGAAGTGTTGTATAACGAAATGATACAAGAACTAGCTCTTCATATTGAATGTTTGTATTTTAAGCCAATACCTACGTTGTGATTTGGGATGGCTTAATCGACCAATCTCACTTGATTGTTTGAAAGTACATTCTCAAGACAATCCGTATATGCTGCATAATTAAATTTGAACGTTTGATGAGTATTGATGGTGTCCGGATGCTCGAAACTTCTAATAAAAAAGTGTTTCTGAGTGCGAGGCCTTTTACCATAAGGTGAGAAAGACTACTTTTCTGACAGCGGAGCTCATAGTCAACATTTCCAGTGGGCCCACCTCGCTTGTTTTACTTATTATTATCTCATTTACGGGCCAGTGAATGTAATTTGGAAACGCGCATCCAATTTCACGATCAAATTTATGGAACGCCCAAGGCGTCCTTTTATTATGAGGGGTACGTATCATACTGTTTTCGAAAGTAAGATTAAGAGATAAATTCTGGCTTTCTCGGTCGAAACTCTTAATAAAATTACTATCCTCTATTGGTCATTTAACGTAACTTCCTTGCGACAAGTGCCTTAAGTGATTGACTTGGCGAAAATGTCAAAAAGAGCAGTAACAGGATTTATGCATGCGTGTACTCAAAATATTAGATAATCTGAAAATCTGTATAGTTGACCTAGAAGTGGTTGTAGAAGAAGGCAATTTAAATGCGCACGCATTGTGCGCAGTGTCTGAAGATAACGTTATACCGCTCAGTACGCCGGACGGAAAGCTTATATTAATGAATGCAAATAATGCAATAATTCTGGAGCGTTCTTAGATTGCCATAAAAAGAATTAAAAAAATCCTCTATGAGGTGCGCGTCAAACCTAAAGCCGATAGTTTAAGTCAAAAGATACAGCGCAAAGTATTGCCAATACTCAAGCCTCAATATCGAGTGATATGTTAATAGCCACTGTCTGTCGTCAATATAAAATGCCCCTCAGAAATAGTTTCATAGGCCGAAGGCACTGCTTCATAATGAAGGCTATGGATAGGTGACGCTAAGGGTTTAAAATTCAAATCATTTTCGGATCTCCTCTGCCGGGGATCAGCAATAGGGACTGCTTTCAGTAGCGCTTTAGTATATGCATGTTGAGGGTTTTCAAATATTTTTGAACGCGGGCCAAATTCAACAATACGACCCAAGTACATCACACCTACATCATGGCTCACACGCTCGACCACTGCCATATCATGACTAATGAACAAGAATGACAAGCCAAGTTCAGATTGCAGTTCAAGCATTAGATTGAGAACTTGAGCTTGAACAGAGACATCCAGCGCGCTAACCGCTTCATCCGCAATAATCAGCTTAGGATTAAGGGCAAGAGCTCGGGCAATAGCAACCCGTTGTCTTTGTCCACCAGACAATTCATGAGGATAACGGCGCAGGAAACTGTGAGGCAATTTAACTCTATCGAACAGCATTTCAACGCGCTTATCCAGTGCCTCGCCCGAATGAGTATTATAATTGCGCATTGGGTCTGCGACCTGGTCCTTCAATAGCATTTGAGGGTTGAGCGAGGCAAATGGGTCTTGAAACACCATTTGCATATTTAATCTGGCCTTTCGCAATTCGGGTGGAGACATGGTGACGATATTTTGGCCGTCGATACTCACCTGGCCCGATAGCGGTTCGACCAGTCTCAGCAAAGAGCGCCCAACTGTGGATTTACCACACCCAGACTCGCCAACTAGAGACAGAGTTTTGCCTTTCATTAATGTAAACGACACATCTTCCACAGCATGAACATTTGCCAGGGTGCGCCTTAGAAACCCACCCTTTACTGCAAATCGCGTCGTGAGATTCTTGACGATAAGTAACGGTTCATCACTGCCGCTAAGTGGTTTAAATTTTGTATTTTCATTACCCATCAAGCGCATTGGTTCGGGCAGAAGTTTACCTTTCATTTCGCCAAGCTTAGGGACCGCCGCCAAAAGGGATTTCGTATAGTCATGTTTTGGGTTTTCAAAAATCTGTTCTACGGTTCCTTCTTCGACCTTCTTGCCCCGATGCATGACGACGACCCTATCGGCCATTTGTGCTACGACAGACATGTCATGCGTGATAAACATAACAGCCGTGCCCGTCTCTTGCTTTAGACGATCAATCAATGCCAGAATTTCTGCCTGTATCGTTACATCCAAGGCTGTTGTGGGCTCATCGGCGATAAGCAATCTTGGTTCACAAGCCAGCGCCATTGCGATCACAACACGCTGTCTCATACCACCTGAAAGCTCATGGGGGTACTGATTTAATCTCCTCTCGGGTTCTGGAATACGAACTTGGTAAAGTAATTCAAGTGCCCGCTTCGCCGCGGCCTCTTTACCAAGTGTCTTGTGGGTGCGAAGTCCTTCCGTCAATTGTTGGGCTACGGTAAAAAGGGGATTGAGTGCCGTCATCGGTTCTTGAAAGATCATTCCGATTTCATTGCCACGGATTGTGCGCATTAAGGATTGATCGGCTTTAGTTATATCTAAAGTTTCACCCGATTTGCGTGTGAATTTTAACGTGCCCCCTGTTAATTTTCCGCCCCCAAATTCAACTAGTCGCAACATTGACAATGAAGAGACTGATTTGCCTGAGCCGGATTCTCCAACGACACAAACGGTTTCTTTGGCTTTTATTTTGAAAGAAACATCTTCAACTCCGACCACAGTGCCAGTTTTTGTTTCGAACTCGACACGCAGGTTTTCAAAGCTTGCAATAGGCTTAGTCATATCTTCCTGCAATTTTTGTGTCCTTTTTTACGTGCTTTCGTATTAACGACGATGCAGAGAATTTGCACGAGCTGAGAATGGTTTTCCAGTGAAGACATCTATCAAATTCCTCATCTCTGTCTTAATCTGGGGTTTAAGGCGTCATTTAACCCATCCCCCACCAATGATATGCATAAAACTGTTATGAAGATCGCAATACCTGGGATGGTCACGGTGTAGCCGGCATCTAGAATATATTGTCGGTTCGATCCTATGACTTGCCCCCAACTCACAACATTCGGGTCGGTTAAACCTAGAAAGCTAAGTCCTGCTTCAAAAAGGATGGCAGAGCCCACCATCAAGGCGGCCTGTACTATAATAGGTGGCAAAGCGTTAGGGAGGATCACTTTGAAAATAAGCTTGGCGTCCGTCGAACCGGAGGCGCGGCTTGCCATAACATATTCTAGTTCGCGGATCCGCAGATATTCTGAACGAGTTATTCTGGCAACTGCGGTCCAGCTGACGATTCCGATTGAAAACGTTATCATCATTAGGGAAGAACCAAAGAGTGCAACTATAACCATTGAAAAGAGTAATGTGGGAAGAACCTGAAAAAACTCGGTTATACGCATCAAGACTTCCTCTACCCAGCCCCGGTAAAACCCAGCAATCGCCCCAACAGAGACTCCGATAAAAACTGACATAAACGCGGCCGAAAGGCCGATTAGGATGGAAACACGGGCACCGTGAATAATAGCGGATAAAAGGTCTCGTCCCAAGTAATCAGTACCTAGAATAAAGCCATCTACTCCGGGCGGCGAGAAGGGGGTCCATACCATTTCAAAGGGATCAATCGGATATACTAGGGGTCCAAAAATTGCCCCAAAACCAATTAAAGACAAAACCACGAGTGCCACCATCGCAGCATGATTTCGCCGAAACATTTGCCACGCTTCTATAAATGGGTGTCTTTCTGCAATTATATCTTGTGTGGTCCGTTGTTCCATATCGCTCATCACTTTGTTCCAATCCGAGGGTCTATCAGACGCAAGACCAAGTCAGTGAGCAGGTTCCCTACAATAACAACAAGTGCAGAAAAGAATAAAATACCCAAAATTGTTGGGGTGTCTCTGGCAATAATAGATTGGAACGCAAGCGTGCCGAGGCCGGGCCAACTAAAAACGGCTTCCACGAGGACGGCCCCTGAAATAACGGCAGAAAACTGAAGACCGGCAAGGGTTATGACCGGCGAGAGTGAGTTCTTAAGCGCATGTTTATAAATCACGTCACGATCATGAAGGCCCTTTGCTTTTGCCGTGCGAATATAATCGGATCCAAGCACCTCTAGCATCGTAGCACGACACAAACGCGAGTACAGTGCCAGAAAAATGGATCCAAGTGTGATGACCGGCAACACAAGATGGCGCGCCACATCGACGAAATGAACCCAAAAGCCACCTGAAATTGTCACATCCCTCATGCCGGCAACTGGAAACCAATGCACGTTTAAGGAAAATCCAATTAAGAGTAATATTCCCGTCCAAAAAACGGGAGCTGAATAACCAAACAAGGCCAATAGCGTAACAAAGTGACTGGTTAGGCCGTTGGGACGTCTTGCTGAAATAACGCCGAGCATTACACCAATAATAAGAGCGAGAACTTGGGCAGTAAAAACCAACAAGAGCGTTGCAGGTAGCCTTTGTAAAATGAGTTCGGTTACTGGCGTGTTGTAAAAAAACGAATACCCAAGATCAAAGGTCAAAACATTTCCGATGTAACTTCCAAGTTGGATTAGAAAGGGGCGGTCAAGCCCATAATCTGCTCGAATTTGATCTAAGATTTCTTTATCTGCGCCGCCCATTGACTGGCTAATCGTATCAGCCACGTCTCCAGGGGCAAGATGCATCATTGAGAAATTCAAGATCAGAACAGCCGTCAAAAGAATGACGGCATAAGCGACACGTATTAGGAAATTTTCTATAACTTTCACGGAGACACTTCTCTTATGTCAGGGCAGTGGGGCAAGCATACTTGCCCCACTGTGTTGTTACTTATTTTTTCAAATAGGTCATATCTATCGGAGTAGATGTTCCCCATATGCCTAAAGGAGGATTTCCAACTTTGTCGCTATAAACAGTATGATAAGGAAGGGTATTAGTATGATAAACAGGAACTTCATCTGCAATAATCGCTTGGAATTCTGCGTAAAGCGCTTTCCGCTTAGATGCATCCACTTCTACGGCAGCTTCTGCTAGTATCTCATCAACACGGGCGTTGGAATAACCTTGCGTGTTAGACCAAACGCCTTTGCCCACATTGTCCGAGACATACGTCCTGTGCACTCCAATAACTGGGTCGCCCCAGTTAAAAACGGTATCCCAAGACATATCAAAGTCCATTTCGCCCATTCGTTTTGCCCAAGTTGGGAAATCGGCTGAGGCACGTACTTGCACGTCAATACCAACTTTTTTCAGTGCTGCTTTGGCATATTCCACCTGAGGTTTGACGCCTGGCCAGCCAAAATCGATTGTTAGGCTAAAGCGGCTGTTACCATTCAGCGGATAGCCTGCTTCGTCCAACAGAGCGTTTGCTTTGTCTAAATCCACATCATAACTTTCAACATCACCGCTATAAAAAGGGCTATCAGGGTGAATACCCGTGCGCGAGTCACTAGCTGTGCCTTGCATAAGAGCTTTGTGAATAAAGTTCTTATCGATTGAATAAGCAATCGCTTTACGTACCCGCACGTCTTTCAAGGGACCACGCTGAGTATTCATGGCCAACCAGTCAAGCGGACCAATGGCTCCATAGCCATTCGGGGTTACTGTCAGGCTATCGACCTTTTTCAACCTATTGATAATCCGGGGTAGGGATTCAAATCCACCCATATGGACTTCGCCATTTTCATAGGCGATCGCACGTGCTGCTGGATCACTGATTATTCTCATCACAATCTTGTCTAGATAAGGGCGTCCCTCAATAAAGAAGTCTTCAAACCTTTCGAGAATGACATGCTCACCGTTTTTGAACTCTACCAGTTTGAACGGGCCAGAGCCGACAACATTTTCGTTGTTGCGGGCATGTGTTTTTACATCCGTTATGGCACCATCGCCATAAATATGCTTGGGAATGATGGACATCAACTGCCCGGACATTGCTAGCATTAAGGCAGGGTGTGGTTTGCTCAAGTTTAAGATTGCTGTATGAGCATTCGGTGTGTCTACACTCTCCACCGGCGCAAACATTGATTTAAACGGATGGTTGGCCTTAATAACTTCGACTGAAAATGCTACATCTTCGGATGTAAGTGGAACCCCATCATGAAATTTTGCATTACTTACGAGGTTAAGCGTTACTTGCAGTCCATCGTCAGACACTTTCCAACTTTTTGCGAGATAAGGTTGGGGGTCCCAGTTTTCGTCATAGCGTAGCGGTGATGCAAAAAGCTGTGCTCCAGGATAGCCGGTCACGATTCCAGATTGCACGGAAGAGTTAAGGTTACGCACATTACTTCCTAAAACTGTAATGAGTGTTCCGCCCTGGACTGGCTCGTCGGCCATAAGCCCAGTCCCAATCGTTGAGACTATTGCGATGGCAGCAATAATCCTCTTTAAAAAATATTTCATAGGTCAATTCCTCTCATTAGTTTTGTTAAATTTAATTATTATTTGAAAAACCTAGACTAGACTGATATCGTTAAAAAACAGTTTAAATAGCATATGTTAAACCATTTTTTATTTTAAATGATTATCATAAGACTACCATGGGCTTAAAAGCGCCGCGTTGTTTTAGCTCTAGGCATTTCTGAAGAAATGATTTTACAATGATGGGTTGTTTTGTGCGGGCGATAACGGCAATTCCGAATACGGGAGCAGGCGCTGGGTGTTCAAGCGGTAGAATTTGAAATGTTGAAACGTCTTTCAAGTAGTCTGGTGGAAATATGTTGAGCAACGAATAACCATAACCACTGGCGACTAGCGTACGAATGATTTCTACTGAACGGCTTGAATGGACAATGTTTGGTTTTAGGCCATGCTGTTCAAAAAGGCTCATAAAATAATCTTTGGCTCTCGGTAGGTCGAGCATAATCATTGGTTCTTTACTTAACTCGAATAAACTTGTTGTTGCGGAATTTGACATTGGATTATTTATCGAAAGTAATGCATAAGGTGGTGCCTCAAATAATGGCATGAAATGATGCCGATCACTCATCATTTCACGATAGCAAAAAGCTAGATCAGCTTCACCTTGATCTAAAAATTCGATGATATCTTCCATATCACCCTCCAGAAATTTGATAGATATATTCTTATGGCTTAGAGTTAAGCTCTTTAATATTGGAGGTAGAAATGAAGGGGCTGCGGTGGCATAACAAGCAATACGAACAGACCCAGAGACATCACCTCCCAACGGTTCTTGTTGTATTTCTGCCGCAAAATGTCGGCTTTGATCCATGAATGCTCTTATTATTCGCAACCCATCACGGCCCGCTGGAGTAAGCTTAATACCTTTGGCTGGTGTGCGCGTGAAAAGGTCATAGCCAATTTCAGACTCGAGTGAATTAATTGCCACTGTAATCGAAGATTGAGAAATATTTAGATCCGTAGCTGCTTTGGCAATCGAACCAAGTCGTCCAGTTGCTTCGACGTATTTCAACTGCTTCAAAGTGAAATTTAACATTCAGCATTCCATTAAAAAATAGTATTTAATAGATAGTAAAAACTATTTTTATAATTATAGGAAGATCTCTAATTTAAATATGCAACATAATTTTAGGAAGAGTTCATGGTTCAAACATCTATTTTTAGGGCTAAAAAAATTATAACTATGAATCCAAATCAGCCTGAAACGACCCATGTCGCCGTTCGAGATGGGCGTATATTGGGCACTGGAACTTTGGAAGAGCTTGCGATTTGGGGTGATTACACTCTGGATGATACATTCCATGACAAGGTTCTTATGCCGGGATTGGTTGAGGGACATGCTCATGTGATGGCAGGTACACTTTGGCGACACGTGTACTGCGGTTATTTTGATCGTTTGGATCCAGATGGAAACATCTGGCATGGCACTAAAACGATTACCGGTGTGATCGAACTTTTGCAGGTTGCAGAAAGTAAACTGAAAGATCCTTACATGCCACTGACAGGTTGGCAGTTAGATCCAATTTACATGGACAATAAACGGATAACACGCGATGACTTGGATCAAGTTTCCCCAAAACGCCCTGTCGGTGTTCTGCATGCCTCCGGTCATATATTGAATGTAAATAGCAAAGCTTTGGAACTAGCAGGTTTATTGAAGCTTGGCGTAAATCATCCTGGAATTCCTTTGGGTCCTGATGGACTGCCGACGGGCGAACTTTATGGTCCGGACGCTATGGGACCTGTGAGCACACATGTTGGATTTGACCGCGCCTCGATGGAGGGAGACGCTGATGGTCTGCGCGCATTTAGTAAGATGTGTGTGCGCAGCGGGGTTACAACAGTAACTGATCTTGCTGCGCGTCTGACTGAAGAAAGCGTCGATAAGATGCTCGAAGTGACTGAACTGCCTACTTTTCCAGCCCGTATCGTGCCGCTGCGCGTATTTATGGGTGCCTCTGCTAAAGACACGATCGATTTGGTATTATCGTTGAAAGATCGCTCTACTGATCGGCTTAGATTGGGGCGGATAAAAGCTGTTGCAGATGGTTCAATTCAAGGGTTTTCGGCCCGTATGAGATGGCCGGGATATTTAAACGGAGCGCCCAACGGACTTTGGTATACTTCGCCAGCGCAACTTGCAGAACTTTATCGATTGGCGCTTGCCAATGGCATCCAGGTTCATACTCATACCAATGGCGATGAAGCGACTGAGATGGTGCTCGACACTTTTGCGACAGCACTGAACGAGGTCCCAATTGTAGATCACCGCTTTACGCTTCAACATTGTCAACTTGCCGATGCTGCACAATTTCGCAGAATGAAAAATATGGATATGTGCGTGAACCTGTTTGCTAACCATCATTTTTATTGGGGAGATGAGCATTATCGTCTGACCGTTGGTCCAGAACGGGCTAACAGAATGAACGCCTGTCATACAGCGCTTGAAATGGGGGTGCCTATGGCAATTCACTCGGATGCGCCCATAACTCCCCTAGGACCCTTGTTTACGGCTTGGTGTGCGGTTAATCGTCTTACTGTCTCAGGGCGCATTCAAGGTGAAGGTGAAAAAATATCGGTTCAAGACGCTCTTTATGCCATCACTTTGGGGGCGGCCTATACCTTACATTTGGACAGTGAAATTGGATCCATAGAAATTGGTAAAAAGGCAGATTTTGCAGTTCTGGAGCACGATCCGACAGATATTAGCGGTGAAAACCTCAAGGACATTAAAATCTGGGGCACTGTCCAAGGGGGGCGCATTTTTGAAGCGAGAAATTTATGAAAAACTTTGGCCATGGAATACCAGTTACAGTGCTCAGCGGATATCTAGGAGCCGGTAAAACAACTATGATAAATCATTTGTTGCGCAATGCCAACGGTCAGAAACTGGCAGTGTTGGTAAATGAATTTGGGGATTTGCCAATTGACGAAGATTTGATCGAAGCCTCTGACGATGAGGTTATCTCGATCGCTGGTGGGTGTATCTGTTGTTCTTTTGGTAGCGATCTTTCAGCTGCGCTTTTGCAGTTGGATGCGATGAACCGATCTCTTGATCACATTCTCATTGAGGCCTCTGGCGTTGCCAGGCCCGAGGCAATCATGGGGTCTGTTGGGTTGGTAAATGGCGTTTCACCTGATGGGATTGTTATTTTGGTAGATGCTGAGACTATCCAAAAGGCAGCTCGCGACAAATATATGAGCGATACTATACTTGCTCAGCTACAAGCTGCTGATCTATTGATTTTAAACAAAGTTGACCTTGTGACTAAAGATCAAGCAGGGGTTATTTCAACATGGCTGGCCTCACTTAATGAAAATGCACCAATTATACCGGTCACCCATAGCAAAGTGGCGCCTGATATCGTTTTGGGTCATTTTATTCAAAGAGTTTACGCCAAAGGTGCGCATCAAGACGTTGGTGGACTGTCCACTCTGACATTGCTTCCAAAACATAATATTGATGTTAATGAGTTAGCTCAGACGTTGGCCAAAGACTACCCTAATATCGTACGTGCGAAGGGCTTTGCAACAAATAAAAGTGGGCAGAAAATACTAATTCAAGTTGTTGGGTCGCGTTTTGACGCATCAATTGTTTCTAAAGATTTGCCTGACGGCATTGTCTGTCTAGGCTTGGGCGAGACACTGCGCATGCAACATTTTAAGCGCCTATTCCATTTGCTCAAACTAAATGAAGCATCTCAAAAACTTGAGTTTGATATTTAAACCACTACATCCGGTTTAACACTTATATACCGGCCCAGTGTAATTGGCTGCTTGAAAAGATTTATGAGTTTGCAATACTTTCATACCAGATTAGGGCCTGAGTCTAAGAACTGCCATATCACGAAAGGTATTTGGGATGTTGTAAGAAGATGCGATATCGAGCAAGTGCTTGATATCTCGAAAGCGAGTTACGGCAGATCAAAGATCGACTTTATTATTATTCCTCAATGTGTTAGTACCCATTTAAAATATCAGTATTCGCAATATTATTTGGTTTTCGCACAACAATTAGTACCTAGTATTGTTAAATTCAGGATTTAAACAAGATAAATGAAAATACGTAAGTCATACATCTCGGCGCTTATTATCGCCGGACTCGTCGTCGGTTGGATGTTCTCAGACGATATAGTTGGATTTTATGGGAAAGTTGATCTCTTAGAGGATCATGTCGCATTGTCTGAGACAATCGAAACAGAAGAAAATTTGCCAAACTTGATTACTCAGGCGTTGAAAGTGGTCAATCAGCGTGTACCGATAAAAATAACGGCGCGCGGTGTAACCCGAACTGGCTTTGACATTAACGTTATTAGTCGGCGAAATGCCTTTGTTAAGTCACACACAGCTAGCGAAGGTGGTTGGGTTGAAGCTGGTGCAATTTTAATTGAGCTTGATAAAGGAACGTTGGACGCTGATTTGGATGCAGCGCGCGCGGACCGTAGAGCGGCTCTGGTGGCTTATGAAGAGATAAAGAAGCGCTTTCGAAAAGATGGAGAGTGGGTTGCCCAACTCGCAGCTGCACGCGCAGACTTAGATGCGGTCCGTAGTAATTATGAGTCGACAGAAAAGCTAGTTGAGCGTGGGGTTAAGAAGCCCATCGCCAAGCTGCAGCAAATGGCCCATCTTAAAGCGGCAGAGATGAGATTGATCGAGTTGCAAAGCTTGTCAGAAGAATTTGAGCTTTCAAAATCTTACGCTCTTATAAAAGCTGTGGATGCCCGTATTTCGAAGCTCGAAGAGCAAATGGACTTCACCAAGGTAAAATCGCCTAAAAGTGGCTGGCTTGAGGAATTTCATGTCGAAGTTGGAGAGACAGTTGGCGAAAATGCTCCCATTGCGCGTATTATTGGATTGCAGTCGCTTATTCTAGATGCCCCGATACCCCAGACCCAGATCAGTAAAATCAGGATTGGTGATAATGTTGATCTGGACATTGATGGTGCTGGTAAAAGACAGGGACAAGTGAATAAAATTGCAACCTCTGCCAATCAAGCAACGCGAACTTTTAATGTTGAAATATTGCTTGATAACAAAGATGGAACTCTGCGCGCTGGGATGAGTGCCGGCGTAAGCGTTATCATTGATCACGTGCCGGCATTCAAAATATCACCAGCGCATCTTAACGTGGATGATACAGGTCTGCTAAGTGTTAAAACGGTGGCCGCTAATGGGACTGTAAAAACCGTGCCAGTGCTCGTGACACAAACTGTTGGTAACGCTGCCTATGTATCTGGCCTGCGAAATGGTGCGTTGATCTTGGGGATGGGACAGGCCTTCGTAAGTGATGGGACAAAAGTTACCTACGAAATCATCGGGGAAACAAACTGATGAAGGCTGTCATTCATGCTGCCTTTAAACGGCCTGGCGCAATCATTTTTATGATTATGATAATATTCGGTATTGGATTAAATGCTTGGATCAATATCCCAAAGCAAGCAGAACCCGATATCGATATACCCATCTCATATGTCTCGGTCAGTTATTCGGGTATCTCGCCCACCGATGCAGAAAAGCTCCTGGTAAAGCCGCTGGAAAAACAACTGCGCTCGGTAGCGGGGCTGGATAAAATGACCAGCGCAGCAACCGAAGGGTACGCTTCGGTCACGCTCGAGTTTCTAGCTGGTGAAGATATTGATTTGGTTCTTGAAGACGTTCGCAAAGCGGTAGATGACGCTAAATCAAATTTGCCTCCAAATGCAGACGATCCAAAAATTACTGAGATTTCTCTATCACTTTTTCCAATCCTGACAGCAGCCATTTATGGAAATGTGACAGAAAAGTTACTGATTTTGGCAGCACGTGATTTAAAGGATAAACTGGAAGCGGTTGACGGCGTTCTAGAAGTCGAGATTGGAGGTGATCGTGAGGAAATGGTCGAAGTCCTAATTGATGCTGGAACAATGGAAAGTTATGGTCTGAATCCCGCATTAGTGATTGGACTCGTAGCCTCTAACAACCAACTCGTAACGGCTGGCTCAATAGATACTGGCGCAGGGCGGCTTGCATTAAAAGTCCCTGGCGTTATTGAAACTATCGAAGATTTGATGAGCTTGCCGATAAAAATAGGCGATGGCACTACGATCCATTTCAAAGATATTGCAACAGTCCGTCGCGCGTTTGTTGACGCAGACAACCGCTCCCGGGTTAACGGTGAGAGCTCTTTGGTGTTGGATGTTAAAAAACGTGTTGGAGCCAATTTAATCGAAGTTGCGGAGAATACTCGGAGAATTATAGATGAGGAAGTTGCATTGATGTCTGAGGATGTCAAAGTAAATTACCTTTTGGATAAATCTAAGAATGTTCGATCAACTCTCAGTGATCTTGGCAATAACGTAACTGCGGCCGTTTTGATTGTTATGATTGTCGTAGTGGCAAGTCTTGGCCTGAGAAACGCTGCCCTGGTTGCCTTGGCGATCCCTGGTAGCTTTCTGATTGGAATTTCTTTACTGCACAACATGGGCATTACGCTAAATATTGTTGTGTTGTTTTCGCTTATTCTTGTCGCGGGTATGCTAGTGGATGGGGTCATCGTAACAATTGAATATGCGGACCGAAGAATTGCTCAGTCAGTGGATCGCGCGACTGCATACCGCGAAGGTGCTGTGCGCATGGCCTGGCCAATCATTGCCTCTACTATTACGACATTAATGGTGTTCTTGCCGCTTTTGTTTTGGCCAGGAATTGTTGGTAGCTTTATGAAGTTTTTGCCAATTACTGTAATATGTGTCCTATCGGCCTCTTTGTTAATGGCATTGGTTTTTATCCCTGTCTTAGGGGGTATGTTTGGTAAAAAGGCGACTTTTGGTGGTGCAGCACATCATTCAGCCCCACGTTCCTACCGCTGGGTTCTCAAGCGCGCGGTTCGATACCCCATGCTTGTTATATTATTCGTCGTGTGTTTTATGGCCGTAGCCTTTGGCGGATACTTTTCGGCTGGTTTAGGGGTTACCTTCTTTCCTGATGTTGAGCCAGAACAAGCTGCAATCCAAGTTTTGGCGCGTGGTGATCTTGCGGCAGATGAACGCGACGCTCTTTTACGCCAGGCTGAAAGCCGAGTACTCGATTTAAAGGGTATTTCTGCGAAATATGCGAGATTAGGGTCTGATGAATCGGCTCCCAGAGACTCGATTGGGTCCATACGCACTGTATTTGACGACTGGCAGAAACGAGAAAAAGCCAGTATATTAATAGATGAAATGCGCAGACGGCTCGAAGGCGTAACTGGTATTAAAGTAAATATTCAAGCAGAAGAAGGCGGTCCGGGTGGCGGGGCGCCCATACATATTGAAATATTTGATAACAATCTGGAACAGGCAGCACTAGCCACAGATACTGTTGTTGGTTTGATGGCTGAAATTGGAGGATTTGTAGATATTAAGGACACGCGGCCATTGCCTGGAATCGAGTGGACCATAGAATTTGACCGTGACGAGGCCAGCCGCCACGGAGTATCTATAGATGCACTTGGAAATATGATTAAACTGCTTACAGAAGGTGTGAGTATTTCTGACTATCGACCTGATGATGTCGATGACGAATTAGACATAAAACTGCGGTTCCCCGGAGATCAGCGTAATCTTGATCACTTGGAAGAACTGCGCATTCCAACGGCCTCGGGAGATTATGTCCCAATGTCGGTCTTTGCTAAATTGATGCCGCAGCCCAAAGGTGGTGATATTGAACGCAAGAATGGCAAACGTTTTTATTCGATCGATGCTGATGTAAAACAAGGCCTTTTGCCGGCCACACAATTGGAAACGCTCCAGGACATCATAGCGGATAGTAACTACATCCCTCTTTCCAGTTCCATTGTTTTTGGAGGTGAAAGTGAAGATATTGAGGAAACAAGTGCGTTTTTTGCTCAAGCATTTTCTCTATCGATGTGCCTTATGATCCTCGTGCTGCTCATCCAGTTCAATTCTGTATGGCAAACATTTGTAACAATGTCTGCTATTATTTTGTCTTCTGGCGGAGTATTTTTAGGCTTATGGTTGATGGATCGGCCGTTTGGCATTGTTATGTCTGGTTTGGGGATTATTGCGCTGGCGGGCGTTGTTGTAAACAATAACATTGTTTTGATTGATACGTTTAATGAATATCGTGCAAAGGGCTACGAGGCAACGAATGCGGCATTCCATGCGGGTCTTGCGCGGTTTAGGCCAGTGTTGCTGACGGCAGTAACTACCATTATGGGGCTGTTGCCGATGGTGTTTGGGTTGACTATCCAATTTGGGGATAGAACTATTTTGTCAGGTGCACCGTCTTCCCAGTGGTGGACGGATTTATCTAGTACAATTGCTGGTGGGCTAACGTTTGCCACTATACTTACTTTGCTTGCAACACCTGCATTATTGGTGCTTGGAGCGAATTTGGATGCCTTTATGAAACGAATAAAGCTTCGAATTTTTGCGCGGCAGTCGAGCCGTGTATCATTAGAAAGTAATGGGTAGGTCACCAATTCCATTTGTGCTGTAAGGTCAAGTTTTTAGGTAATAATAGAGGACACATCCTCAAGGCTGATTTCATCTGTGGTAAGGTCAAAGTTGATTATGAAAATCCATTTGATATAATGTGGCTCCATCATTTGCGTCTGCTCGTCACTTGTGGGCATGACATAGGTCAATGGTAATGGACCGTCGGATATATAGACAAAAAGCTCACCGTTGCAATCTTGAAACATGTTTCGCAAAGTCGCTTAATCGGGTTTGGATAAGACTATATTAAAATATGTCTAATAAAGTGAGTTTCCTAATGGATTTCTGGCCTGAATACTCTTAACTGTTCAGGTGCTATTTATCCACTCAGGGGTAAGCGGGCCGCCGTCAGGCCCAAATTCAAAATCAAATTCCCAAATATTCTAATTTAGAAGATAGGTATGTTCTGTCGTTATTATAAATATGCAGCGTATCAGCGTATACGCTTAAATCATAATCTTCGTTTGGAATTGCTTCCCACACTGCGAGCCTGAGTTCACTTTTTACTTAATAAACATCGCTTTCTTGAGTGCTATTTAGGGCTTCGATTTGATCTTGAGCTTCACCTCTAACACCATTTACGTGAATGGTGTGCATTTAGCGTTCCATCTCTTCCTGTATGCCATTATCACCTTCCGTCGTTGCAGGACTATTGCTATTATTATAATACCTTATTAAAAATACCGTTGGCGTCGAACAGGGTATCGAAATAGCTTCCATCAGCGCCGTAATTATCTATAAGATTTGGTGAATTATACACACCTTTAACTTTCATTAATTTTTGAGGCGTGGACATATGCGTATGCCTAGTACTATCCTCTACCTTGAGTATTTATGTATATTTCTTTACATTGGGATTGGGTATAAGTTTGTTTGAGCTACTGGGATTTTCCCTGTGTACGTTACTCAAAATATAAAAATGAACTAGGATTTGTACTATATAAAAAATGTCTATTCAAGAACATGCCTTGAGAGATTTTATTACTCCTTCTTTAAATACAAAATTACCTCGTCACGCAACTCTATTGTGTCTCCAACAAGTTTTGAAAAACCATTTGCTCTGAATTTTTCTCTACTGAAAGAAGTATTGAATAAAAATGAAATTTCTTGTGGTGCTTTTCGGTATGTTTCTATTTTTTTCCCAAGATAAACTGTAATTTCTATACGGTCTGTGATGCCTTTGATTGTTGCCATCCCGACAAGCAGAAACTGACCGTCGGCTAGAGCAATATCAGTGCTGAAGAAATTGATGGTTGGGTGGTTTCGCGAGTCCAAAATTGTGTCGCCAAGCATTGCTTTTGTCGCAAGATAAAATCCAGCTGTACTTTTTGTGGTATCAAATTCAAGCGCAAGCGTAGAGTTTTCCGGATTCTTGAAGTCTATTGAAAATTTACTTTGTTTGATAACAAATGTTCCATAAAACGGAACACCGGCAACCATATACGAGAAACCTATCAGTGTTCCAGGACGTATTTCATAATCGGTTGCGCCGTATGCTTGTGATGCAGCACAAATAAACAAAAAAAACCGTACGCTTGCGCGAAACATTATTTTAGCCCTCGAATGTTTGTAGTGATCAGATTAACCACTCACACTAACTCCTATGTTTAGATCAATGTTTGCGCAAAGCTGGGTTACTTATTATTATAAAGGCTTGCGATCTTCTTCTTTGGATCATAGAACGGCTTTTGTACTACAAAGGCTTGTACTGTTTCAGAGGACATAGAAACTTCTAGCTCTGTGCCGAGTTTGGAGCAATTGGAAGAAACCATAGCTAAAGCTATGTTCTGTTCCAGCCTTGGGGAATAAATCGCTGAGGTTACTTTGCCTACGATTTTGCCACTTTGACTAATGGGCCAGAACGTTGTGTTTGGACCTGATAACGGTTCGCATTGAATGATAAGACCCACTTGTTTACGGTTAACACCATGATCGCGGATATGCGTCAGCGCAGCTTTGCCTATAAAATTTGAATTGATATCAAGGTTTACAAGTCGATCCAAGCCAAGTTCGTATGGGTTTGTATTTATATCTGCGTCGGCGTGATAGGATAGCATTCCACCTTCGATACGCCGGATGGAGGATGTATGCCCGGCTTTTAGGCCAAAGGGTTCTCCTACCGCCATAATTTTTTCCCATAATTTATCACCTAATGACTCTTCTCTAAGGTAAATCTCATATCCAAGCTCACTGGACCAACCTGTTCTTGATACGACGAGTGGTATACCGTCTAACTCAACTTCAATAAGCCAGTAATAACGAAGGTCCATAATGCTTTTACCAAACAAGGCTGTCATAATCTCACCTGATTTTGGACCCTGTAATTGAAGAGGTGAGACATCTGGTTCACAGATTTTTACGTCTAGTCCTGAGTTAACTGCGACGCCTTGGGCCCATAGTAAAACATCGCTGTCCGCCAGTGACATCCAAAAGTGGTTGTTGGCCAAACGCAGCAATACGGGGTCATTCAAAATCCCGCCGTCTGCATTTGTAACCAGTATATATTTGCATTGACCAACCGATAGCTTGGAAAGATCACGAGGTGTTAACATTTGAATGAATGTTGAAGCATCTGGTCCAGTAATCTGGACTTGGCGTTCAACTGCCACATCGCACAAAATCGCATCATTTATCAGGTTCCAGAAGTTTTGTTCTGCAGATCCAAAGTCGCGGGGAATATACATGTGATTATAGACAGAAAATCCTGTTGCTCCCCAACGAACCGTTGCATCAAAAAAGGGAGACTTACGGATCTGTGTCCCGAAACCGAATTTGTCTGCCTGCATGTTTTTTCTCCCTTGCGACATGAACTTCAAGCAGATCACTCATGTGCTTAAATTCGATGTGCCATAAACCGAGTCGCTAAAAGCTTCAATCAAAATAATTAAAATCGCGATTTAATTTAAAGTTCAGAAAGACGTTAGAAAAATATCTCCAGTAACTATTTCCATTGGTCTAAATTGTGCCGCGGATAAAGCACGCTGTTTCTTTGTATAAACACGACATGTGCATTTTATTTAAATTACAGCTTTTTGCAGGTTCCTGTTATCAAAGCCGCGCCGAACGAATAGGCATCTGCATAGTGGAATTTTCCCATATCAAGGCTAAAGTTACTGTATTCATTATAAGCCGCCAAAGAGCTGTTGACGAGGTAGTGTACTTTCATATTGGTTGACGACAAATGAGCCTTGGAATAAAATTTGATCGAGTTTTGGGTAATTGTCAGGGTAAACTCTTGGGGTTTCATTTCACTAAGATGGTGAGGTTTTTGAAACACCCTAACGGCCAGTTGAGACTTACACCGAAATTTGTCGCCTTTGTTATAATCTGATGATGCTTTTGTCGCGAAGACAATCAAAATTGCCGCTAGAATGATGCGCGTGAAATAGTCTGCGGTGTTTTTCATTACCAGCCCTTTTGTCGAATAGCCTAATTTATTTTGTTAGGTTTAAGTTTGTCACAATCCAAATGAATTTTGTAGTACTCAAATTGACATTTGTATCTAATTTATTGCTTTGACTAAAGGGTGTTCCAGATGATGTCACTGAAAAGTTATTCGGCTGGCGTATATTTCATATATCCTACGAGGCGTTTTCCAAATCAAACTCATTTTAAAGGAGTAGATAGAAAAATTTGTTTTCTGCGCAACAGAAATTTAGAAATATACTAATTATCTAATTCTTTGGCTCACTTTTGGTGTCAATATCTTTTGACGGTAAAGCCAAAACCAAGAGTAGTCCTGCCAACATCAATCCGAGCAGGCCCCAGAAAGCTATCTCATAACTTCCAAAGTGGTCAAAAACAAAGCCGGTAAGGATGGGACCTATCGATCCACTAATAGTTCCAAAAAACAATATAGTTCCAAAAAGTGCGCCATGTTCCTTCATGCCAAAATAAGCTGCCACAGTTGGCGAAACAACAGCAAAAAATCCTCCATGCCCAAACCCATAGAGTGCTATAAACCCAAATAGAATTTCATATTGAGTTATATTTAAGAGCGCAAACAAGCTTATTATAATTGGAATGAAACAGGCAACATAGGCTTTCTTACTACCCATTCGGTCCAGAAACGATCCAACTATCAAACGTCCTGCAATGCTTGCACCGCCTATTGACGTTAAAAAAAGTGCCGCTTTTGCCGATGTCATTCCCAAATCCATCCCATGCACTGCAATATGAGTTGGGATTGTCATCAATGTTGGAAAAAATAAAAATTGGATCAAACAAAGCTGTTTAAAAGCTATTGTTTGGCGCGATTTGCTTATTGATTTAGCTGGTTTGGACTGGACGCCCAGTTCTTCTTGCTGTTCTTCAGGATGTGTCATCAACAGGGCTGAAACAATCAAAAGTACTGCTGCCATAATGCCCAGGCAAATTACTGCCGTGCGCCAATCATAATATATGATCAAAAGGGCGACGAGTGGGGGCATAATCATCTGACCCAGAGCTGTTCCGACTTTTGCAAGGCCTGTAATTAAACCTCGACCATTCGGAAACCAGCGGGCAACGGCTGAGAGGGTGACAACATCATGTGTTCCCATGCCTGCGCCAATGAATGTGGCGAAAATCAAGACTAGGTGCCAGGGTTCTGAGACTTGTGAGATTAACGCAAAGCCGATGCCGTATAAAGTTCCAGTAAAGCCTAAGACTAGACGGGGACCATATCGATCGCTCATTCTACCTGCTACCAGAGCTAATACGCCCATAACAAAGAAAGCGATTGCTGCACAACTTGACAGTAATGTTCGCGACCAACCAAATTCAATTTCAAATTCATTGAAAAAGACGCCAAAGGAGAACATCAGACCTATCACTGTAAATTGGGTAAAAAATGCTCCAACGAAAACGTTAATATGGGACAAGCAGGCTCCTTTTGACCAAGATTTTTTCGCTAGAATCCGAAAGGAACTAAAGACCAAGTAATTTTTGTATTCAATGAAAAATTGGATTTTCTCGAACTAAAAGCGCGAAAGCAATCGCAATAAGAATAATGGGTCTATGATCTATCTATCAAATCATTCGTTTCAGTTTAAAAGGCTTTCATATTAGGTTGTAATGACTGTTGAAAAGCTTTTTTAATAAAGTGATGACTTAACTCTATTTTTTTAAGGTGTCAGTAAGTTATTTAGCGCGGATTTTAAAGGATTATTGGTCCCACTTTTTTTGGCCACCCGTTTAATGGTACGTGATACCCAAATAAGCTCAAGCGGACTTCCATGTTCCAAAATGATGGCATTAGAGGCACGCATGCTTGAGTGAAGACTTTCAATCAAGGCCTCAGTTTTCTCTACCATTTAATTTGAAAGTTAAATGTCGTTGGCCCAAAATAAAATTGCACTTTCTGGCATCACGCCTTTACAGAGATCTGCCAGTTGGGTGCGGACCTAATTCTCCCAGGCTCACATAGACTCACATCAAAGCGCCTGTCTGTTTAATGGCGTCTGATTTCAAAACTGTAGTTTAAACACCTACAATGCGTTTTGACACATGATTACCAGAAAGATGGTTGGGCAACTCATCCTATGCTTCACACTATTTAAGAATGGAATGACGATGATGTTTTTTTTAGCATTGGAGAACATGCCTGAGCGGCAGCGTCTATCCTGTCACCCTTATTGCAAAATATGTTAACATCCACTTTACCAACTTTAGAAGGACTTTCGATTGCAATCCAAGGCTATTTCGTTCTCTAATTTTGCTGATCTTGGAGTGCCAAACCTCTTGATTTGACAGCTTTCAGGTGTGCTCTAAGTGCGGTTATTACCAGTTTATGACCTCTTGACGCCAGTTTAACCGCTAAAAACCCACCAATTCGTCCTGTCGCAATAGTGTCAATTTTTATAAATAGTCATTCTTTTCAATAAGTCTTTAATATAAAGTTTTAATAACCACTGAAGCTCATGTTTTATTAGCTTGGTTCAGGACCCAAATTCCTGATGCATTATTGTACCTGAATACGCTCTACAAACGTTTTCTGTATCGTAGTGAACGCAAAGGTGCGCAATCATTTCGATCATATTATGGGGCCCGTTCACATAATCCATAAAAGCGTCAATTGAAGTCCATTGATTTATTACAACCAGTTCTTCTTCCCGAGTATGAACAATGCTGTAAACTTCTAATCCGTCAATACCGTCTTTCCGGCTTTCCGTGATTAAGTCAGTTATGTCTTCAATCACATTCTCTTTTGGTATGACTGAGATTATGCTCATCATTTTCATTTTTTGTATCCACCTTGTTAGTGCGATTTGTGTATTTGCTTGAAGATTTTTGAGTCGGAAGGCTTTCTATCCCAAATAGAAAATAATTCTGGTTGGTTCA
Source organism: Paracoccaceae bacterium (assembly GCA_028150825.1). Classification (GTDB taxonomy): domain Bacteria; phylum Pseudomonadota; class Alphaproteobacteria; order Rhodobacterales; family Rhodobacteraceae; genus LFER01. Next base: position 56,585 of record JAOGIM010000003.1, on the reverse strand, counting down.
CAAGCTGATTTAAGATTTTGTGATCAAAGTTCTTCCGGACTAGACACAGGCATTTAGTTCAGAGACAATTTAAGTCTGCTGGGTCAAGCCACAAATTTACGCGAACGTATTTGGAAAATTTTTAGAACATATTTAAACTTTTAGACCATGCAGTGGCTAAAACTTTTTAGACAGCTCATGTGAAGTTTTAACAGCCTGTAGTCGTTCTTCTTAAAATTTAAGCTCTTTTGCTTTAAAAGCATCTTCATTTGCCTTTAGCTTTGCTTTATGGGCCGTATAAACTTGTTAGAGGGCTTCGATCCTTTCAGACAAGTAGTTTATCGATTGTGGGCCATTTGTAACATTCGTTTCAGATTGCAATTTCTCCAGTTCTGGGATCTTACTTTTGACTGTAGAATAATGTTTATCCGCATAGTAATCGCTATCTGCTTCTATATGATCCTCAACGCTCGTCCAGTTTGGTTTTGGTGCAACCTGAGGCTTAGAATTAAAAAGTTTTAATAAAAACGCCAATTTTACCTCCAATGGTCTTACGTTGATTTCCGTTAGCCTTTCTTTAGAATTTTGTCTACTTAAGACAGAGTTGCCATCGAAAAATTTAACAGAGATCCTTTATAGAGTTGTTAGATATATGTCGAAATGATTGCATTTTTTAGTGGGTTTAATGTGGATTACGTTTGGTCCTATAGATTGGTAAAAACTAGGGTTCAAAGTATTTCTGCATCGCGATGTGTCGGTTGGTAATATATCAGACAAAATGCTATCATTAATAAGGGGGGTTTGCGGGAAATTGACTTTCGTGTAACCACTCATATTTGGGATAAAGAAAAATATAAGAACTGATCGAATAGAATTTGTTAAATGTGTTTACTGATCTACGAAATTGGAAATCTCGGACTTGTCTATGGCCATGGTTTGGCAAGAGCCTATTGTGGAAGCGACTGACCCTGCTGCGTACGCTCAATCAGAGTTTATTTGAGCCTTGCGCGAGGACAGTGTGGCATACTCATCCGCTTGATCAGCTGTTCTATACAGTCAAAGATTGTGGTTTTGTTGGCCTTAAAATGAGTCACCCAAATTGATCGGGGCAGGGGATAAAGTGGATTTCGTCTTAAAAAGAACACTGGCATTGGGCCGGACCAAAGAATCTGAGGGAACATTTAGTATGGAACAGGTCTTTAAGGGCGCGTCGCCAACTGGCTTGAGAAAGTAAACTTGGCTGACTATGGCCAATAAGATTAGACTAATTCTAAGCTTGTCCTAATTTATTAAAATGATATCAAATTGAGTTCCAAAATTTTGCATCATACTAAGTTGAAATTGTGACAATAAAATCAGGCAGACATGTTTTATGATTAACTAATTTTTAGTAATAATGTTGTAAAGATTTATTCTTTTATGGTTGCGAAATGTAAACTTCAATGCGCCATGACCCTATTTAGCGGTGTCTAAACTCATAGTTTTACAATTGAGTACCTCAAAAATAAGGATTAATAAACGAGCATGGAATAGCTCCTAGTCTGAAACATTTGCTAGTTTTGTTACGTCAAATTTAGAAAAAAGAAAGAAAGCTGCTTGGAAATATTTCCCGTTTTCGTTGCGTTTTTGTCTTTGGGTTTGGGCGGCATATTAAAAGGTGCGACTGGGGCAGGTGCACCAATTATTGCGGTGCCAGCCCTAGCCATCTTATTTGATGTCCCGACTGCTATAGCGATTTTTTCGTTGCCGAACCTCCTTGCCAATATTTGGCAGGGATGGACGTTTCGCAGAGAACAAAGATCAAAAATGCTTGTTTGGGGCTTTGCCGGGTTCGGTGTTTTAGGTATGGCACTGGGAACATATTTTTTGACCATTCTAAGTCTGGAAAGGCTTGAAAAAACGCTTGGGACTATGATCCTTCTATTTATAGGGTTCAAAATCCTGAATCCGCGATGGATCTTAGTGCGTCATGTTGGAATAAAGATTGCCCCAATTGCTGGTTTTCTTGCAGGCGGATTACAAGGCGTCACTGGATTATCAGCACCTATTTCGCTGTCTTTTTTAAATGCAATGCGTTTAGATCGGTCTGAGTTTATTGCAACAATCGCGGTATTTTTTAGTTTAACAGCTTTGCCTCAGATAGCGCTTTTGATATATTTCAATATTTTAACACTCAGCCTATCTTTTTGGAGTTTTCTGGGGTTATTACCTGTAATTTGTTTTATCCCTCTTGGGCAATATTTGACAAAGAAATGGTCTTGTGAGGTTTTTGATAGAATTATCTTGTCTTTTCTTATGATGATCGCGGTGAAGCTATTAATTTTGTGATAAGATCAGCTTGGCCTTTTTTAAGTCTGCCCTTTTAAAGTTAATTGTGACGAGGCTTGACTGAAACTGTGTTATTTTCATTGAGCTCGCAAACTTTCTCCTTTAATAAATTGGTTAAATCAGCAATAATTTTTGATGAGCGCAATTTTGTAATAGGAATACAACATGACCATTGAACGGTTTCACACCAATGATCGAATGAGCCAAATTGTCATTCACAATAACACAGTCTATTTAGCTGGACAGGTAGCGAGTAAAGCACCCGGCGCTAGCGTTACAGATCAGACAACGGCTATTTTGGATCAAATCGATGGGTTATTAGCTGAAGCAGGTACAGATAAATCAAAGATTCTTTCTGCCACTATTTGGTTATGCAGCATGAATGATTTTAGCGATATGAATGCGGTTTGGGACGTATGGTCGACGGGTGGTAATGCACCGTGCCGGGCGGCTGTGGAATCTGCTCGGTTGGCCTCAGCTGATTTCAATGTTGAGATTGGCATTATCGCTGCCAAGTAAAGTGATGTGAGTGATGCCTTGCGCTTTTTGGGCATGGCTGTTCAATGCTTCGCGCAACGCTTTGACTTTAAGCCGACTTTGTTTAAGTTGATCAGAATGTTTTGGACCTATCTTTAGAAGATTTATAAACTCATCGAGGTCTTTGCAGGGTCGGTCGAATGTAATGGAAGCCACCATCAAGTGCCGCCATAACTATTTCATTAAACAGATTGGCCAAAATTTAAAGTCCTTCTGTTGCTATTCACAGCTTGCAATCCAAGCTCGGCTTTGAACTTATGTTGACATCTTAGTGAGCGGCGCCGTGCAAATTATCAATCAATCCCCGACGGATAACAGTTTTGTACAAAATCCTTATCCCTTTTATGCTGAGGCACGCATCAACGGGCCAATGTGTTTTTGGCGCGATTATGAAATGGTCTCGATTTTTAATTATGAAACAGTATCCTCTATCTTAAAAGATCGACGGTTTGGACGAGAGCGCCCCTCTGAGATGGTCCGTGTTATACCGCCACATGTAGCGCCGTTTTATGACGTTGAAGCTCACTCCATGCTTGAACTTGAACCTCCGCGTCACAAACGGCTTCGTGGATTAGTTCTAAGAGCCTTCACATTCAGACGGATTGAGGCACTCGGGTCTGAAATTGATACATTAACGCGTCAACTTATCGATGAGTTTTCGCATGACACAATTGATTTGCTCCCTGAATTTGCAGCAAAAATTCCAATCATTATTATTGCGCGTTTGCTTGGTGTACCAGAAAGCATGGCGGATGATTTACTTAAGTGGTCCAATGACATGGTAATGATGTATCAAGCACGGCGGACACGGGTGCACGAAGATCGTGCAGTGGCTTCGACGCAGGAATTTGTTGATTTTATGCGGGGGTATGTTGAGGAGCGTCGAAGTAAGCCCGCAGATGATTTAATCACGCATTTGATCGCAGCAGAGCGGGATGGAGTGCACTTGACTACCGATGAATTAATTTCAACTTGTATTTTGTTGCTTAATGCCGGTCATGAGGCCACTGTGCATACTATTGGAAATGGAATTAAATGCTTGCTTGAGGAAGGCTTTGATTCCAGGTGGCTGACCTCACCAAAGGCTATTGATAAAACAATTGAAGAGATTTTGCGCTTTGATCCACCTCTGCATATGTTTACGCGCTATGCCTACGAAGATGTTGTAATTGGTGATCATACGTTTGTGCGTGGGGATGAAGTTGCTCTTATGTTGGGTGCCACTGGTCGGGATCCGAAAGTTTGGCCATCGCCAGATATGTTTGACCCAACCCGCAGCATTGTAAGGAATACTTCCTTTGGTGGGGGAATTCACTTTTGCGTCGGTGCGCCCTTAGCGCGGTTAGAGCTGCGAATTGCATTGCCAATTTTATTTCAGCTATATCCCAATATGCGATTAGTAGAACCTCCTGTATACGCCGATGTATACCATTTCCATGGGCTTAAATCCCTGACGGTAAGATTGTAAGAATAAATGACTTTTGATTGCAAAAGTATTTAAAATCTGGGCTGCTGCGGTTTATGCGCGGCTGATAAAACGAAACGTAATTAAGAATAAGGCATTAAATATGATGGATTGGGAAAATATTGCGGAGCGTCTTTTGGGCGCTTCGGTGAACCTAAAGCCATTAGCTGGTGAGTATGATTTAAATTTTCTCGCAGCTTTGGGTACACACTCTTGCATTTTAAAGGTTATGCGCCCAGATTGTGAAATGTCATTTGTCGATATGCAGATTAAGGCAATAATGCATCTCAGAAAAAGTGATAAATCGTTGCCGATTCCAGATGTCCTTAACTTTAAAAATGACCGTTTTATTGCGATGGAGAATAATCGCCTTGTCTGGGCGCAATCTCGGCTTGAGGGAGGTGCGCTGGCGACTATAAAAGAAAAACCTATTTCGCTTCTTGAAGAATTGGGAAGCTATATGGGTCGTATTGATAAAGGATTAGAAAATTTTGATCACCCTGAACTGGGACGTTCGCAAAAGTGGAACCTTTTAGAGGGGCTTTGGATTTACGAGCATCTTGATGCGATCGAAGATGTCAAAAAAAGATCACTGATAAAATCGATATGCGATCAATTTTCTGACCTTCTTCCACAAATGCATTCTCTGCCGTTTCAGGCTTTGCACAACGATTTTAACGATTACAACATTCTTACTCAGGCTCATGAAGAAGGTCATTTCTCAATTTCTGGGTTGATTGATTTTGGCGATATGACGAGGGGTCCGGCAATTATCGATTTTTCGATTGGTGGCGCTTATTATTTGCTTGATACAATTCGTCCAATGGCCAGCTTTGCGGCCCTGCTCAAAGGCTATCATAGCGCGCGACCTCTTTGTGAAGAAGAAATTGCTTTGGTCTATCCTGCGGCGCTGATGCGGTTGGCAGTATCTGTCGTGAATTCCACGTTAGAAGCGGCAAAAAATCCCGGAGACCCTTACATTATAATCACTCAAGCACCAGCATGGCAGTTTTTGAAAAACGCTATGATTGATACAAACCTGATGGAAGCGCGTCTGCGAGTCGCCTGTGGGTTTCCCGTTACTAAAACAGCAACAAGAATTTCAAAATTTATTGAGAAAGAAAACGGAAATTTTACCTCTGTTCTGGATTGTAATCTTGCATCTGCTGAGATTGCCTGTGCCTCTGTTGAACGGTCTATGATACCCCAAAATCCGTTTGATTTGACAGCGCACGAGGCCGCACAAGTTGGAGTGTCTGACCAAAGTGAGGGTGTTTCCATTGGCGGGTACGGTGAACCGCGCCTGATTTATACCGCTCCTGCTTTCATGATTGGAGATCATATTGCCCAGGGAAGACGAAGCGTTCATATTGGTGTGGACGTTTTTATCAAAGCAGGAACTCCAGTGCAGGCCCCCCTTGCGGCAAAGGTTTTATGCGTGGAAAATAGGGAAGGGCACCTTGACTACGGTGGGATGGTTATCCTGTCACATATGACGCCGGACCAGGATGAGTTTTTCACTCTTTATGGACATCTCAACCCCGATAGTATCGCGCATTTAAGCGCTGGAAGCGAAATTGCGGCGGGTGAGTGTTTTGCCAGATTAGGAGATCAAACGCATAACGGAGGATGGAGCTGTCATCTTCATTTTCAAATGGCACTTTTGATGGATGGTCTGAGCCGAGATTGGCCAGGCGTTGTAGACCCTGATGATCTCTATTTTTGGAGTAAAGTTTTTCCAAACCCAGCGGCACTCATGAACCTCTCAGATGAGAAAGTATCTTATAAAGGGATCAATGAAACGCAACTTTTGGAAAAGCGTAAAACCAAGTTTGCTCGAAATTTAAAGCTCAGCTACAAATCACCTCTCATGTTCGTGCGGGGTTGGAAACATTTCCTATTTGACCAAAATGGCCAGCCGTTTTTGGACGCTTATAATAATGTGCCTCACGTGGGTCATGCGCACCCGCGTATCCGCAAAGTGGCCGAAGAGCAATTGGCCAGAGTAAATTCCAATACGCGTTATCTTCATCCCGCACAGATAGCCTTTGCCGAAAAACTGACGCAGAAAACACCTGAAAACTTATCAATTTGTTTCTTTGTAAATTCGGGCTCTGAGGCCAATGAACTGGCGCTTAGGCTGGCCCGCGCGTATTCGGGTGCCAAAGATACGATCGTTCTTGACGATGGTTATCACGGTAATACCACTGGCGCCATTGATATATCGCCATATAAATTCAACCGCAAAAACGGAGTAGGGAAGCCTGATTGGGTGGAAATAATGCCATCTCCGGACGATTATAAAGGCGCATTTCTGCGAGATGATCCCTTTGCTGGCGAAAAATTTGGTGCATTGGCAGATGTGGCTATAGGCAACATTCATCGGCGTGGCGGTCGGTTGGCCTGCTTTATCGCTGAGACCTTCCCCAGCGTTGGTGGGCAGATTATTCCCCCAAAGGGTTATCTGAAAGCCGTCTATCACCGCGTAAGAGCCGCAGGTGGCGTCTGTATTGCGGATGAGGTTCAAACGGGTCTTGGTCGGCTAGGAGAAAACTACTTTGCTTTTGAAGAACAATGTGTTGTCCCAGATATCATCGTTTTAGGTAAACCCATCGGGAATGGACATCCTATGGGAGCAGTTGTTACGACACCAGAGATTGCGGCTAGCTTTGATAACGGCATTGAATTCTTTTCGACTTTTGGCGCTTCTACTCTGTCTTGCCTTATTGGCAAGGAGGTTTTGGATATTGTTGACCAAGAAGATTTATCCCAAAATGCTAAGATTGTTGGTAGGCGTTTGCTTGATGGTATGGAGGCTTTGAAAACAAAATATGATGTCGTTGGGGATTCTCGCGGGCGTGGACTGTTTTTGGGCCTGGAATTGGTTAAAGACAAGGCCTCCAAAATACCAGCAACAGCCTTAACATGCTTTGTTGTTCAACGTATGCGGAGTAAACGCGTTCTTTTGGGAACTGAGGGGCCACATGAAAATGTATTAAAAATTCGCCCACCTTTGACCATCGATGCGCCGGCTTCTGATTTTCTGCTTTTGCAGTTGGATGAGACTTTGAAAGAAGCGATAGATTTGGGTATTGCTTGAAGTATAGCAAGCGCGTTTAATTTGCCTTTATGTCACAAATTTAAATTTATTGGGTTTAATGCTAGTGCACTATAATTTATGTAACATTTCAGCCAATACACTCAACTCTTGATAATCAATCAGTTTTATAGATGTTACAAAGGTTTGTGTCTTCGACTAACTGACCATTTTTCCAAACCCCTGACTGGGTGGTACCGTCCGTTTTAATTAGAAGGCCACAGCCACTATATCGGTTGTTTGAAAACTCGCCAAGATAACTGTCTCCGTTTTCTTTGGTTAGTCTTCCACCGCCATTAAGTTTATCCTCGCCCCAGAGGCCTGAATATATTTCTCCCCATGGGAAATCATAACGTCCATAGCAATTTGTCCAATAAACAGCTTTTTCAGATGGACAAGGTGGGTACATTAATTTTGCTCCTTTTAATTTATCTTCAAAAATAGAAAGTGTTATTGTGCCGCTAAAATCCGCCTGCTGTAACCGCAAAGTTTGAATAGATAATTGGGTTTGATCAAGACTAGGGGATATATCTACTAAATGCTTGTTAGATATTTTCTGGCTGTCCCCTAGCGGTGCCAATGCAATTTGGATAATTGGGGCAGGATGTCTTGGTGCTTTTGTAGATTGAGTTGCTGAATGAAACGACGAATTTTCTATAATAGTATGTTCTGCTTTCCAGTTTTTTTTCCAAAACCCAAGCTGTTCGGCAGTAATAAGAATTGTGAAAGAAATCAGTATTCCAAACGTGACGTTTAATAAGAAGTACGACGAATTTTTTATCATTCAAACCTATTCTGGGTTTATTACATTTCGTGTGTCTGTCAGATATTTTTCACCTGAAGGAAGTACTACAGTTTTCTGAAAATTCTTTCAATTTGATGAACTATTCACAAAAGCTAAGCCTAAAGATGTGATACGGCAAGCTGTTATATAGAATTGCCTAAAATTTAATATGTCTGTTTGATATTTTAAAAACCTATTAGATGTTCAATGCGCTTTTTGGGTTGGTAAACTTAACTTCTGATTTTCGATATCAATTAAAAATAACAACCTAGCGTTAAGTAATTGTTTGGATTAAGCTTTTACAAATCTAGTATTATTAGAAATTTTTTTTAATAAAAAGGCTTTGTATGTGACTAGCAATAAAATGCATTTGCTTGAATATAAAGACTCGGACGAGATATATTTATAAGTGACCATCATTACGTGCATCAGTTTAGAAAGTAACATCATGCCCCATAAGTTTGCTATTTATCCCAGTTTGTTGGATAAAACTGTATTTGTCACTGGTGGTGCTTCTGGCATTGGTGCAGAAATTGTTTCAGCGTTTTCTCAGCAAGGTGCAAAGGTTGGTTTTCTCGATCTGGATGAGGGTGCGAGCCAAGCCCTTTGTGAAAAACTTGGTGATCGAGTGCAATTTGAACTTTGTGATTTGCGCGAAATAGATGTGCTGAAATCTGCAATGGGAAAATTAGTTGATCGCTTAGGGGCGGTGGATGTACTCGTTAATAATGCCGCCAGAGATGATCGGCATGACTGGAAAGATGTTACAGCTGAGTATTGGGACGAACGCATGTCAACAAATCTGCGTCATCAATTCTTTGCAATTCAAAATGTGGCTGATGGGATGATTGCAAAGGGTGGCGGATCAATCATTAACATAGGATCTAATTCTTGGTGGGAGGCGGGTGGTGGATTTCCAGCTTATGCAACTGCTAAATCGGCAGTTCACGGTCTGACACGGACAATGGCGCGTGACCTGGGGCAGCATCGTATTCGTGTAAATACGGTCGTTCCAGGATGGATCATGACCGAGCGCCAAAAGGCTCTGTGGGTGACGCGAGAGGCAATCGAAAATCATTATAACCGGCAATGTTTACCGGATCTTATAGACCCTATTTTTGTGGCGCGCATGGTGCTTTTTCTAGCATCAGATGACGCCAGTATGTGCACAGCCAACAATTATATGGTCGAGGCAGGCTCTATCTAAGATGTAGAGGGATATCTGTGGGGCATAGTTTATTGCAATTGATTGGCGCGTTCATTTATACCCTTTTTCATATGTCACCCTTGCCCGCGTAACCGTTTTTGCTTTGAAATAATGTCTTCAATATCTGATATGAATAAGTTTGGGTACTGTTTGGAAATTTCGTAAACTTTCTCGGAATGCGATTTACTGGCCCAATTTCCTGTTGGGCCATCGGTTAGCAAGTTTGTAAAAATATCTACTGGATTAAACCAATCATAAGGGCCGTCCAAGTACATCTTGTAAATATCGTCATCCATTTTTTGCGTCTTTACAGTTTACTATGTTTTAATCTTTAACACGCCCATTTATTCCCGTCAAAATCGTTAGTCCTTAATGAACAATACCAATCATCTAATTTTATTTGGACAAAGCATACTGCGCTGACCATTGAGGTATTCATCGATAATGGTTTTCATATGGTCGCCCGAAAAGCTTTTAAAATGGCCTGCATGGACTGTTTTTACAGAAAGCTCTTTCAATCTTCGAAGGCTTTCGCAAAGCTGTTCTGGTACGGAGTGATAAAGATGGTCATAAAGCTTCCCATCATAAATAGCATCGCCTGTAAAGATAGTACCGGTGGCTTCTTCCCAAAGAGCTATTGAGCCGGGGGAATGGCCAGGGAGGTGGACCACGCGTAGAATACGATCTCCAAGGTCAATGACATTGCCCTCGTCCACTTGCGTGGTCAAAGGCGCCGGCTCGTAGCACCATCGATCTGCATCAAACCCGTCATAGGGCCGCCTCTGAACAATGGACGCTTCCAATAAATTTGCTACGACTGCGCTACGATTTGGATTGGCAAATATCTCAGCCTCTGCTGGATGCCCAAGTCGTTTATCGAATTGGCATAAGCCGCCGGCATGATCGTAGTGGCTATGCGTACAAACGGCAATCACTGGGCGTTCTGACAAAATTGCGATATCGTCTGTGATTAACTTAAGGCCCATGCCAGTGTCTATGATCAGATCGACGTCGCGCCCCTTCACATGCCATATATTGCAACGCCAATCAGCGGATATATGTCTCTCCAAAATAAGAGAGACATTATCATCGAGTTTTTTGATTTCATACCATTCGGATTTCGACGTCAAAATAGACCTGTAACAAATTCTTTTTGCATTTGAGGCTCTCAAACCCTAGCATGATCATGCTGCTCTACAATCAAAATTAACCTTAAAGAGTGGGCTAAAAAGTCTATTGCAGCTTTATTTCGACTCACAAAAAACTTTAGTTAGTAGTTTAATTTGATCAAAGCGACGCTGACCCCCAATTAGTATCATTTTATGGGGATATTGTTGACAAATCTGTTGGCACGTCTTTGGAAAAGGAATTTATCTTAATGTACGGCAAAAACGCGTGGTAGCGTGAGGTTAGTTGATCTGGGGATAACGAACTTTCAGTCTTCAAAATTAGAAGAGATTGCTTGGTGGGATCAGATTGATTTGAAAGCATATGCCAAGCTAAAGCTTTTAAGTTATAGAAGGTAAAGATAATTAAATCCTCAGATTTACGATGCTACGCCGATAGCGGGTGAGATCGCGGATAGTAAACAGAATCGGTTTTTTGGGATTAATTAACGGTGCTGGAAACGAACTTAAATGCAGATAAGCTGGGAAACCCAGTTTTGAAGAAGCATAGATGATGATTGGCTTGGATGGGTGTTTTGGAACCGAGTGGTGCTCGTTTAAATTTATAAAACAATGTTAGTCTTTCTCGTCAGATTCGTGAGATGCTGATTAATAGGGTAATGCCTAGCTAAAATTCATAAATTTAACCGTTCACAATTAGCATAATGATTAAGTGAGGTGCCTATATAATTGCTTCAAATGTTATTTCGCCTGTATATTTTGCGAATGCTAACATTTACAAAACTATCGCTGTAAAAAAATCCAACCGATCGCAAGGTCAATAACGACACAAAAAACCTTTTTAGGCTAATAACATAATTGATAATAAGTTGGAGATAAAGACTGGTAAGAGTTTTCATGCAATTTATAAAAGTACGTAGTGTTGATAAAATGCGGTCATTAGTTGGCTGTCTAAAACTCGTTTGATAAGTCAAATTACTAACGGACAAGTCAAATATAGGATTATATGTGTAGTCGCACCTTCCATTCTAATGGTGTGCAAGATCCAATAGAATCAAACGTGGGTACAGACAAAGACTGTTACTTCAATCCATTTGTGATAAAGGTAAAGTATTCCCGTACTGCCAGGGTTATAGTGATTTTTTCTTTTGTCACTGGGAGGTAGAAAGTAATATCACATTATATAGAGTTTGGCGCTAAATGGTGCCAACGGACTTATGATAACCAATCCTCAACTGAATCAGAGATTTTTTACTACAGATAAATTAACAAACGAAAATATGGTTGTTCTTTATAAAAACTAGTTGCACCTCAATTTATCGAAAAAAAACTCCAGAAAAAAACTTGTCTGCCGAACCTGTCAGAGAGCGCATTTAAGGTAGTTAGCCGACTGCATCAGCACAAAAGGCTTCGCCAAGTTATTAAAGGAAGCATCTACGCAATTCGTATGGTGTGGCGGCGAAAAGAATCTGCGGGGTTATACTTACTATTGCAGAATATATTCAGAGAGCAAATCAAGAGACATAAACGAACTAATTAACGAGTTAAACGCACAGGTTTATAATGTTCGTTCTCGGATAACTATTGCACTATCTGTTCGAAGGCTATTTCTCTTTATTCAAAATTTGGAATAAACCAGAGTATTCTTCTGCTAAAGTTTCTGCTTTGCGCTTTGCCAGCCATATAACTTTTGTTGATTGATAGTGGGATGCGGTAAGGTTGTGCCAGCCTAGGCACTTGCCAGTTGGCGAGCGGCCACATTTACAGTCGTCCATGTAATTCTCCACTTTGCAGCTAGCCAGAGCAGGAAACTATTATCTCAGACTTAAAGCTTAGGGTTCGTGGGGGAAGGACAACATTCTAACCGTTGGCATTTAGAGACCGATATAACGCAAGCGTCGAACTCAGAAAACCCTACCCCCAAAGTCCAGATAAATGAAAGGTCTTAAAATAGGGAGTAACATTTATTTAACTGTAATTAATTTTATATTTAAAAGCAAAGTGCTTTAGGCCAGAAAGCTCCAATCTCGAGCACCTTTAATCAATTACACTGGTTGGCAGTATCGCTGTATTGGTTAGCAAGGTGTTGCTACCTGTCTTTGCTTTCATGCAATGGTCAAGTGCCGAGTGCAGTGACTGTGTAACCACCGTCAATGTTCGAGTATATAGATTTGTCTGCACAAAAAATTGGGTTTCGAGATATAAGCGCGTTCAATTGCTCTTCACTCACAACTTTAGAATCAACGTAATTTAAATTTTGAGCAGGCATCATATGTTTTCTTGCGACTTGTATATTCATTTTACTGCCTCTTTTTATTTATAGGAATCATGACAGGCTCAAATGGTCAACACAGGATATTTCGTTATTCTGAACAGTTGTAAAAAAGACTCACAATAGCTGACATAGAAAACGTTGGTTTTCTATGTCGTTGGGAAAACGGTGCTACTCCACTTCCAAGTTGGAAAAGTCCGATATATATGAATTGAGACTTGGTGAACTTGTAGCACATTTCGATGTACTACCAGTCAAATTGGCTAATAATGGTCCTTTTTTGACTGAAATTAATGCTGCTAATATTTGCATAAAACAGCTTTTAGATAAGAATAAAACTTGCAGCGCATTACTGAGCTTTAAGTTGTACCTGATGCTGATCTCGAAGAGGGTTTATTGGATGTTTTCCCATGCGAAGCTAACAGTGATACATTCTAAGCTGGCTCATTGACAAACTGTTGGAATTAAGTGGTCCCGATAATAGACAGAAGACTTGGTGATTGGCTGCGGTTGGAAGTCTTTGCGCCCACTAGGCTATATTTACTAGCAACGGTTGGAGATCTTTTATCATCCGTGCGGATTTGTATTTCCCATGCTGCCATACTGCGAAGCCGTGTGGTAAAGGTGTGGTCTGTTTCTCATTCCAATGCTCTATGTAAAACTTGGCTTGTCAAACTCTGGAGTGCCATTTTTTTGATTGACAAAATACGTAGCCGATAAACCAATCGATACCGCAAATTATGTTCAGCAAAATTATGGCATGAACTGCACCTAAAGACATTGCTTTGGGATTTTTACGCCTATCAGATCAAGGCATGCGGTGTTCCACAAGTTTTTTGTCGCTCAGGTCCTCTCAGCGGAGTGTTACTCCGCAGTAAGGCCCATGAAGGTGATCCTGAACTATTCTATGACCCAATGTACTTTCAGGTGTTAGTTCGAAATACCAATAAGGCGCGGTGCAAAGTATCTTTTTAAAGCATTAAAATTATCTTAGTCAAAAGAGAATTGAAATAAGTTAATGAGGCGTGATATTAAGGTTCTTATAGCTTGGCCAAATAAAGGTTTGCTCAGTTTGGACGTTTGAATAGGTTAGAAAACGGGAAAGTTAATTTACATACACCATCTGTAAAAGCGTAAAACCAGTCTAAAAGTGAGAGGATAAAAATTACATGTATTTACTGGATTCGTTATCGATATGAACCAGATTGATGCGGTCATTACTTGGGTTGATGGAAATTCAAAGCGGCATCGCGAGCGACGCCTTCATTATATGTCTAAAGAACATTCTGAGTTGCATGAAAATGCTATCAATCCACATCGATGGGAATGCGATAATGAAATAATTTATTGCCTTCAATCGATTTCAAATCATGCCCCTTGGATAGGAACCATCTGGATTGTAGTTGATGACGAAATTCCAGATTTATCATCTTTGCCAGATGCTCTGAGAAGCAAAATATTGTTTTCTTACCACCATGAGATTTTTGCCGATTTCCAAGATGCTATCCCCACATTTAATTCGCTAGCGATTGAAAGCTTACTTTGGCGTATTGAGGGTTTAAGCGAACAGTTCTTATATTTTAACGACGACGTTTTTTTGACGGCTCCCTTAAATCCGTCCGATGTTTTCGTAGATAACGCCCCTGTTTTGCGAGGTAATTGGGTCAATTATGCAAGATTTATATCAGAACCAGACGCCCATAAAAACCCAGCGCTTTTTAATCACTTCATGCAAATTAATGCAGCTAAAATGATCGGTTTTAAAGAAACGCACCTATTTGCAGCAGCTCATGTAGTACATCCTTTTCTTTGCTCTAAAATGGAGCATTTATTTTCGAGTTTTGCAAACGCTTTTACGAGCAATATCACTCATCGTTTCCGTGATTTAAGTCAATTCTTGCCTCAAGGATTGCACAATCATGCTTGCATTAATGAAGGAAACGCTGTTTTTAACTTGGAAAAAGATTACACGCATATTTATAGTGGAATTGGCTTAACCAGCTCATCTGGCGATACACAAGCATTATTGAAGGTAGCTAGTGAACATCGGGTCAAATTCTTATGCGTAAACGACTTGCCTCAGCTAGAAAAAATCATTCCAAATGCTCGTGCATTGATTACCCAAGCAGTAGGTCAAGAAATTCCTGATGCTTTTAAATAAATTTTTAGGGTAAGCATTTCTCTTTTGAAACCTGCTGCAATTTGCCCTTCAAATATAATCGCAAGTTCCATCTTTTTATTTTTAATGTACTGATTATTATGTTCTATATCCTTAAAGGCTATTTTCTATATTTGGCACGCCGACAGCGAGGGATATAATTTCAGGGGCGCAGCGCATAACTCCGGTTGGACGATACGCCAGTGCCTAATTTGGAAAAAGCAATACAAAGTTATGGGCCAACAAGATTATCGATGTCAACACGAACCATGCCAACAAGGTTGGAAAGATGGCGCAGTTCACCTTTGGGCGACAGACCAAAAGTAAACAACCATTCTGTACTTTGATCGGCCTAACTCAAACAAAGAACATCCAACAATGAAGCCTATGGAACTCTTTGAGTATCAAATGCTGAACAACACAAAGGGCGACGATCTAGTGCTGGATAGTTTTGTGGGTTCAGGGACCACTATTATTGCCTGTGAAAAACACGGACGTAGGGCGAGGGCGATGGAGCTAGACCCTATCTATGCCGCCGTGGCGATCAATCGTTGGCAAGATTATACAGTTCAAGACGCTATCCATGAGGCCAGCGGAAAATCCTATAACGAACTTAACAATGCAGTCGAAACAAAGAAGTGCGCTTGAGGCTGTAACCAACGTCGTCGTTGGATTTTTGGTGGCGGTTGGAGCAAAATTTATTGTGCTACCTGCCTTTGGCTATAACGTCACGGTTTATGACAGCTTTGCTATTGGCTGGTTCTTTACGCTTATCAGTATGATCCGGAGTTACGCATTGCGCCGGGTATTTAATCGCTGGGATTAGCCTTGCATTTCTTCAAGTGTGTAAGTTTTGTAAGTAGCTCCGACATCTTTTTCCCACTGCAACCTTTCAGGGGTGTTCATGAATGCACCCATCTTCTCAAAATCAGTGACATTGGCGCACATCATGACATTCCCGTCACCAAGGTCAGCCAGATTATATCCACTAACAAATTCCGCCGCTTGACCAGCCATGTCTTCATCAATTTTAGCTTTCATGACGTCAAATCCAGCTTCAACATGCCCTTTAAAAAATACGTTCATTTTGGGTTCTCCTTTTTTTGCCCCGAATGGTATTAAATCACAACGAGGTTAATATAAAAATGAACCGTGGTGAAAAAAACTGTGTATTCATTGAGGCATTTTGTCCTATCCCAGAGGGCGCAAAGGTCGGAAAACCGATAAAGTTGATGGATTTCCAAACGAAGTTCATTCTTGATGTGTTCGATAATCCAGATGGGACGAGCCGTGCTTACCCGTCTGTTGCGCGTAAAAACGGAAAAACTGCATTAATCGCCGCCATTGTACTTGCGCACCTGGTCGGCCCAGAAACAAAGCAAAATAGCCAGATCATTTCTGGTGCGCGGTCACGTGATCAGGCCAGCTTGGTTTTTAAACTTGCCGAGAAAATGATCAGACTGTCGCCTGCTTTATCGAAAATAATTAGAATTATACCATCTCAAAAAACCTTGATTGGTTTGATTTGCAATGTAGAGTGTCGAGCAATATCCGCAGAGGGCGGGACCGCGCACGGTTTATCTCCGCGCTTTGCAATTTTAGGCGAAATCGGTCAAGTGCGTGGTCCCACGATGCGTTTATCGAAGCAATTGAAACCGCTCAAGACGCACATGATGACCCGCTTCTTATCGCTATTAGTACGCAAGCTGCCATGGATGGTGATCTGTTCAGTATATGGCTCGATGATGCAGCCGCTACGAATGATAAGAGGATTGTTTCGTATCTCTACTCGGCCCCAAAAGATTGCAAGGTACTGAACAGAAAAACGTGGAAAATAGCAAACCCCGCGCTTTTGGTTGTCAGAGGACGGTTTAAGATATATCCCTCACTCAGGTCCGATTATGTGGGACAAACTGGCCGAGCAGAAACTGCTTTGTAATTTTGTTAGTCGAGCTCCTTTTTAATTGGTTTACTTTGCAATAAATAGAGCGATTTAAATCCTTTATACTTCAACTAAAAATACGATCTAAGATCTGGAGATCAAAGAATGACATCGATTACTAAACTATCAATTGACCCTAACACTGTATCTAGCATGGACAATCTTGACGGCTGGGTTGTCGTTGAGGGAAGTCCAACTATGCAGACTTGGGCTTTACACACAAATTCGGACGATACCATGTTGTCTGGGGTTTGGGAGGCAACACCCGGTACTTACCATGCTACATATAAGTCTTATGAGTTTGCACACATGATTTCAGGCCGTATCGTGATAACTCCAGACGGCGGTACACCGGTAATAGTTCAGGCTGGAGATGCCTTTGTCGTTGAAGCTGATTTTAAAGGTACATGGAAAATTGAAGAGGCGGTGCGCAAACATTTTGATTTCAAAATCTAATATGCAATCGCAGATACTTTCCACAAACTCAGTGCGAGCATTGCTTACACAAACAAGTTTGGCAGCCATTTCAAATGTGTGTTCGCATTTTTCTGAAGTTTTTCATCCATTTTATATTTGTTTAGTAGGAGTTTTGTCGAGTACGCTTTTGAAGAAAAACTCAAAACAGGCTTAACGTTTTGTAAATTAGTATCCTCGGAAGAATGTTAAGTAAAATAATCTAACTGCATCTGGAATTAATCGGTTATGTCAATCTATTGATCTCAGGATATATTCCTTCCCAAGTTCATGCAGCATGGACCTTGCACCAAGGCTGAAAAATAAGCAAAAGAAAGGTGCATGGTGTTTTGGCAAAGCAAAAGTGGTAGAATTTTCTTATGTCTAGAGATTTTTAAAGGACGCGATATTTTTCCCATACATCCCTTAGTAAGCCGCCATTAAGAAGAAGTTCACGCGCACTATTTTCAGTCAAAGCTTTTTCTCGTGCTTTTTCCATGATTTCAAATGCATAGTCGCGTGGTACAACTATCGACCCATCTGAATCACAAACGACTAGATCACCCGGGTATACCGTAAGACCGAAAACGCACACTGGGATATCATACTCAGCAATAGCTACGCGCCCAAGACTATCTGTTGGTCGCAAGCCGCGTCCAAAAACAGGAAATCTGTCAAGATTGTCTATGAGTCTTTTATCTCTAATTAGTCCATCAACAATCGCACCGCGAGCACCGCGACCTACTGAAGCTGTTGAGAATAATTCCCCCACGCTGCTGCAGGTTTACGAGAACAATCTAACACTACGACGTCGCCGACATTTAGCGAGTCAATAAAATCAATCTCCCCGCCATAAGGACGATCAGGAATATCTGTAAGTGGTCTGCTGACAGCAGTACGCGCCCATCCAATTAAAACACCAGATGGACCTGCCAATAATTTAGCGCCAGGTTCAAGGGTTTGCTGGCGTAAGCCTGCCGCGTCACAAACGTCAGAAAAAACCGCGGCGTATGTTTCTTTAGATAGCTGATCCAAGTCCAAATGATTCGTTTTCATGGCTTATTCTCCTACAAGATTTATCTTTAATATTTTGTGATTATTTTACATGTTTTTTCACGTAATGTTCTATCCAATCAAACTTTTGTGTTATGAGATCAACAACCCATTAGGTCTTCTACTTTTCAAACTCGAGTTTTTTAACTGGCGTTTTTACCAAACTTGTTTGGCTTTAGCCCTTTACCTGCGCTTTCAATCAAATAGATCGAACCGCTGTCCGGAAAGGCATTTAAATCTGGAGTATCAAGGATAATTCGCGCAGTGGTCGCATAAAGGGACGTTAATTCTGGTCCGCCAAAGCAACAGCTAGTTACCATAGGTACGGGTAAAGCAATTGAACGCACTTTGATCCCACTTGAATTAAAGCAACTAATCCTACCAGCCGTTATTTGACACACCCAAAGATTATCTTGCGCGTCTACGGTCATACCGTCCGGTAATCCATCAAAAATACCAAAATCAATATGTACCCGTTTATTTGTTAGTGAACCACAAACTGGGTCATGATCGAAAGCAAGAACTTGCCCATTCATAGTATCTCCAACATAAATAGTTTTACCATTAATCGAAAAAGCTGGCCCATTTATGCATCTAAACCCTGTCTCCATAACATTTGCTTCACCTTCCGGGGTTATTCTATAGAGAATTCCTGAAGGGGACTTTGCGTCAAAATCCATGCTACCCACCCACAGGTTACCAAGACGATCTACGGTCGCATCATTAAACCGATTTGTTCTTGGTTCTACTTCAGCAGCTGACCAAATTTCTCGGTTGGAAAAGCTTAGCGGATTGAAGCTGATTACAGAATTACGGAGTACCAGTATAAGATCATCAGTTACCGATGGCAAAACTGCGCCAATCTCACTAGGCTGTTTTAAAACTCTTATATTGTCGCCATTGCTATCAGAAAGTATCAGCTTTTTCCTAAGTATATCCACCCATGCAATCAAGTCAGCATCCGGTAAGCACAAAATACCCTCTCCTAAAAGTTCTTCACGTTTTAAAAGTAGTCTACTTTCCATGAGAATTCTTTCATTGGCTCACTATAAAAGGTGATCCTTTGTTTTAGTAAATCATATCCAACCGCCGTCGACGGTATAGGCTCCGGAGGAACACATGCGTGCATCATCGGATGCGAGAAAGGCAATAAGATTGGAAACATATCTGGGTTCAATTAGCTCTTTGAGGCATTGTCCTTCGAGTACAATTTTTTCTAATTCTGATGTCAGCCAAAGCTTTACTTGGCGATCAGTTTTTACAAAACCTGGGATAACACAGTTCACCCGAATACCGTTTGACCCTAATTCTCTTGCCAAGCCATTGGTCAAACCTTCCACAGCTGCTTTTGCAGTTACGTAAGCTGATAATTTATCTAGACCAAGACGCCAGCTACAAGACCCCATATTGATAATAGATCCCTTTCCCCTGCTCGACATTCCCTTAGAAACCGCTTGCGCCGCAAAAAATTGATGGTCTAAATTTACAGAAATTTGATTTCGCCAGTACTCAGGCGTCACTTCTTCTACAGAATGACGATGATCATTAGCTGCATTGTTAACAAGTGTGTATATTCCTTCAAGATCATCTTCAAAATAATTTATGGCGTCTTGGTAAGACAGAATATTTGTAACGTCTATTTTACGGTATATAGGGGTATGGCTTACTCCCTCATACCCTAGTTGATTTATTAACTTGTCAGAAGAAATTTCATCGATATCTACAAATCCAACCCTACTCCCTTGCCTGGCGAAACATTTAACTATCTCTGCTCCAATACCGCTTCCTCCTCCGGATATCAAAATACCTCGGTTTTTTAGGCTGGGGTAATACGCGTATTTCTCTTCAGTCATTTACATAATTCTTTTTTGAGGCTGTCAGAGTTTGTGTAGTCGCTAAAAATAATAAATTTTTTGCAGTAAAGATGCCCAAACATAATTACTTTTCTACGAAATTTGTCTTTCATTCTGCTAGCACGGCATTCTAATAACGCTTTTTACTGTATGACATTAACCAAATATCTTTAATAATCAAGCCTATTTGACGAAAGGTTTTTATATTTGAAAAACACATAAGAAGTAGTAGTTTAGTGGTTCTGCACTAGCGAATCGTGATTAACGTTAGAGGCGACGTAAAAGGTAAATGGGAGAAAATAATGAAATTTTTCGATAGAATTTGGAAGACGGGAACAGCTGCCGTTTCTGGCGCCATTATAGCTGGCGGAAGTGCAGCTTTTGCCGAACCAAAAGTAGAAGTCATGCATATGTGGACTGGTGGAGCTGCCGCTGAAGCGCTTGCAAAAATGGCAACCAGGTTCCGTGATCAAGGCGGTGACTGGGAAGATAATGCTATCGCTGGCCACACAGCTAAGCAGTACGCAGCTCTTAGAGCCCGTGTCATGTCAGGTGATGCTCCAACTGCGGTGCAGTTAAAAGGTAAAGCGATCGAAGAGTGGGCTGAAAGTCTGGGTCTTGGGGATTTGAACTATATTGCTGAGCCAGGAAACTGGAATAAAGTTATGGCACCTCAGCTTATTGATATTATGTCTTACGAAGGTAAGTTTGTCGCTGTGCCTGTAAATATACATAGAGTGAACTGGATGTTTGCTTCTAAAAAGGCCATGGACAAGGTCGGTGAGACCAAAATGCCAAAAACATGGGCTGAATTTAATGTAGTTGCCGAAAAAATGGCTGCTGCCGGACTTATACCAGTTGGACATGGTGGACAAGATTGGCAAGATTTGACAATTTTTGAAACTGTTGCAGTCGGAATGAGCGTGGACTTTTACAAGAAGGCTTTTGTTGATCTTGATGATGCGGCGCTACGTGGTCCGATGATGATTAAAACTCTTGATCAAACCCGTAAAATGGTTGGATGGATGGACAGCAACTCACCTGGCCGTTCCTGGGGAGAGACTGCTGTAATGCTTGGTAAAGGTGATGCTGGTTTTCAGTTCATGGGAGATTGGTGGGTCGGCAATATGACGTCGCTTGGCCATAAGCATGGAGTTGATTACTACTGCGATACTCCGCCAGCTGAGGACGGGAAACTTGGGTTCACTTTGAATTCAGATTCATTTGCTTTTTTTGATCAGACCGATCCTGATAAAAAAGCTGGACAAAAAATGTTTGCTGAGATTGCTTTTTCAAAAGAAACTCAGAAAGATTTCAATCTTTCTAAAGGTTCAATCCCGGCTCGCAATGATGTCGATCTAAGCGACTTTACACCTTGCCAACAGATGGCTCAAAAGCACTTAGATGCAGCAAGTAGTCAAGGTACTTTGGTGCCAAGCATTGCGCATTCTATCGCTCAACCACAAGCCATCCGTTCAGCTGTTATGGAAGTAGTAAGCAACTTCATGAATTCTGATCAGGGATCTCAAGACGCTGCAAACCAAATTGCCGATGCCGTAAAATCTGCAATGTAGTCATTTATCTTCATTAAATATCGTCCTGGGTATTTTGCCAAAGTCTATGCAGAATACCCAGTACTAAAATTTGATAGGCTGACTTAGTAAAACGCGCTCTAGGATTTAATAAATGGACTTTAAAAATAATACTGGACGCCTTGGATCTTATGAGAGGATGGGCGAGCGCGAAGTTTTTCGTCCAAAACCGTCTCTTAAAGACATATTACAATCATACATGCCACAATTTGTGATGGCCCCATCGGTGTTTGCAGCGCTATTTTTTACCTATGGTTTCGTGTTATATACCTTCTATTTGAGTTTTACAAAATCATCTATGTTTCCCTCGCACGACCTTGTTGGGTTGGTGTCTTACAGTAAGCTTTGGGCAAATTTTCGGTGGAAAATATCTTTCAATAACTTTTTCATTTTTGGTTTTTTGTATGTTGTTTTTACAACTTTTGTCGGGTTGTTTTTAGCAATTTTAATGGATCAAAGGATCCGTGCGGAGTCGTTTTTTCGTTCTATTCTTCTTTATCCGATGGCTATCTCGTTTGTTGTTACCGGTACAGTATGGCGTTGGTTGTTAAACCCGCAAACTGGCTTTGAACGCATGGCACATGATTGGGGGTGGCTTGGTTTTCACTTCGACTGGATAGTGAAACAGGATCTTGCTATTTATACCGTTGTATTTGCAGGTGTTTGGCAGGCATCAGGTTTTGTAATGGTACTGTTTCTTGCAGGATTAAGATCGGTTGACTCAAACTTGATTAAGGCAGCTCAGATTGATGGAGCTCCAATTTGGATGATTTATTGGCGTATTATAATACCCTCCATTAGCCCAATTGTTCTCGCCGTTTTAGTGATTTTGATACAGAATGCTCTTAAAACGTTTGAATTGGTGGAAGCTTTGACCAGTGGTGGGCCTGGTGTGGCAACAAGCATGCCTGCAATATTTGTATTCGACGTTATGTACGGCCGCGGCCAACTGGGACAGGGTGCCGCGGGCGCCGTCATGATGCTCGTGCTTTTGCTGGCTTTCTTGGTACCCTATTATTTTTATCTAAGATTTTTAAAAGCGAAGGGGTCTGAGCAATGAGCGACGAAACCTTTGATCATACCAAAGTTGGAAAATCTAAGAATAGAGTGTTTATTAGGCTCGTTGTTTATACAATATTAATAGCGTTTGTGATTTTATATCTCCTTCCGATCATCGTCGTTGTCTTAACTAGCGTCAGATCACTGGACGAAATCTACAATGGGAGTTTGATCGCATTTCCTGCCAAAATAGATTTTAGCGCTTGGACTAAAGTTTGGAGTACAGGCTGTGTTGGAGGAAATTGCAAAGGCATCGCACCTTATTTCTACAATTCATTGGAACTTGTTATACCTGCAACAATCATATCGACCGCTATTGGTGCAATAAATGGATATGCCCTTACGAAATGGAAGTTTAGGGGATCAGAATTTGTCTTTGCCTTCATACTGTTTGGTGTATTTCTCCCGAACCAGCTTGTCCTCCTACCTTGGGCTTGGACACTCGGGAAATTGGGCATTGCCAATTCGACAATTGGACTCGTAACGCTGCATTGCGTATGTGGTTTGGGCTTTGTAACCCTCTTTTGTAGGAATTATTTCCTCAGTATTCCCGATACATTGATAAAAGCAGCGCGGATCGATGGGGCTGGCTTTTGGACGATTTTTCGGCGTATTATATTGCCATTGTCGCCGCCTATTTTAGTTGTGGTTGTGATCTGGCAATTCACCCATATATGGAACGAGTACTTGTTTGCTACAACCTTCACATCTGGCTACAACAAGCCAATAACGGCCGCTTTAATGGCTATGACTGCTTCACAGACTGAGTTGCGGGAATATAATGTGGAAAGTGCTGCTGTCATTATTGCGGCACTTCCAACACTTCTAATTTATTTCTTTGCCGGTCGCTTCTTTATGCGTGGTCTCACTGCAGGTTCGATTAAGGGTTAATTAATGTCTTCTTTAGAAATCGTAGATGTACATAAAAGCTTCGGAGATGTTCAGGTACTCCAAGGTATTAATTTAAAAGCTGAAGAAGGAGAGTTCATCGTTTTAGTTGGACCCTCCGGTTGTGGCAAGTCAACATTGCTGGAGATAATTGCCGGACTAGAAAGTGCGACAAGCGGCAGTGTAGTTATTCAAGACTCTATTGTTAACGACGTCCACCCTAAGGACCGCGACATAGCCATGGTTTTCCAAAGCTATGCTTTGTACCCGACAATGACGGTGAGAGAGAACTTGAGTTTTGGATTGGAAGTAAGAAAGATCAAAAAGTCTGAACGAATTGAAGCGGTTAAAAAGGTCTCAGAGTTTTTGAAGATTGAAAGCCTTCTGGACCGAAAGCCTAGTCAACTTTCAGGTGGACAAAGACAACGTGTTGCGATGGGCCGCGCGTTGGTGCGCAATCCCGTTCTCTTTTTATTCGATGAACCGCTGTCAAATCTGGATGCGAAGCTGCGTGTCGAAATGCGGACAGAAATTAAAAAGCTTCATAATGCTCTGAAAACAACAATGGTTTATGTAACACATGACCAGATCGAAGCCATGACTTTGGCTAGCCGCATAGCCGTGATGCATGGTGGGGAGTTGCAACAGTATGCCGACCCACAGACAACCTATGAAAAGCCTGCTAATATATTCGTTGCTGGCTTCATGGGTGCTTTACCTATGAACCTCGTGGAGTGCATGCTTGTGAATGATAAAGGCCTCGCTGTACGCGTTACAACAACTAATGGTGAGAACGTTGATCTTCCATTGGTGGATCCAGACGGTATATACCAAGCATACATAAACAAAAAAGTAATGTTCGGTATTAGGTCTGAGCACTTTGCTCGAAGCGAGTTGATACAGGGAGCTCTGCCGGATTATATGGGTTCCATAACCTGTGAAGTAGAAGTTACAGAGCCAACTGGTGCTGAAACGATGGTAATTTTTCGATTTGGCGACAAACAAATGATTGCGAAGGTTGAGCCTGAACATGCGCCGCTGGCTGGTGAGAAAATTAGCTTGACGGTCGACATGAGAAGAGCTTGTTTGTTTGATCCTGATACCGAAAAACGCATTTTTCAATAACAATGTTTAAGGGGTAAATTTAGAACCTTTTGTATCTTAATTAGATTTTGAAAATCTATATAAAGCATTTTTTGCAATATAATCTTTAATTAATTGAAAGAATATCCGTAGTAAATTCTAGCCATTTAATTAAGGCTTAATCTAAGTTAGGCGAATGGCCTTAAATGAAAAACCACACTCCATGCAATGTTAACTTTCTTTAATCTGTTGTTAATTTCTACTTATTACTTGGTCACTCGGCTGACTTTAAAAGTTACTTTTGTACAACATTATTTTCTTAATTTGTTCCTGAGCTAATCAGTCAAGTCAGCGGCCACCCGAAAGACTTATTACCTCACCTGTAATAAAGCTGCTCGCATTAGACGATAAAAAAATTGCGGCTCCTACCATTTCGGTTGGTTGGCCTTCCCTTCCCATCCAATTTGCTTTCTGAGTATATTTTTTCCAATGTTTCTCCCCCTTTCCTTTTTGAATTGCATTGCGGTCAGTGTCTATCAAACCTGGAGATAATGTGTTCAGCACAACTCCAAATTTTGCATATTCGCGTGCCTGGCTTTGTATCAGATTATGTTGAGCCGCTTTCGTTGCGGCATAAGCGGTCACAACAGGGTTAGGCAAAGATTGATTAATTGAGCCAATATTGACAACACGCCCCCAATTGCGAGAGGCCATCAAGGGAAGGCATGTTTGTAATATCTCTATTGTTGAGTGAAGATTTACGTTGATCTGAAAATTCAATTCCGAATTGCTCAAATCCCGTAGTGTATTATTTATTTGAGCAGAAGCATTAATAATAACGATGTCGAGATGACCCGTTCGCTTCTCACATTGCTCGATAATTTTGCGGCCCATTCCTTTTTCATTAAGGTCGCCATAGGTACTTTCGGCACTTCCACCAAGTTCTAAGATTTCCTTCAGTTTATTATCTGCCGATGAAGCTAATTGTCCATGCAGGACCACATGTGCTCCTGCTTCGGCAAGACCGAGTGCAATAGCGGCGCCAATACCGCGGCTTGATCCGGTCACCAAGGCGGTTCTACCTGAAAGACCAAAGATTTTTTTTAAACTTACCATATAGTTAGAACGACATGCTTCCCCAGAAGAGATTAACTTAAAACGGTTTTATTACGGTTTACTTTAGATGCCTGAGCAACATAGACTAACTACTGATCCTAATAAACGTATCATGCTTGGCCAACGTAAAATAGTTTTTTATTTTAATGGATGATAACTTCCCTCATTTCAGAAAAGAATAGGTTTAATCATAGTTAATATGAAGTTTTAAGAAAAACGAATATAAAATTCCAAGTCTGATTAGCTATTCCTATAGTTTTTTAAGCATCTCTAAAGCTTCAGCGCTTGGTTCCACACCCAAACCTGGACCCGATGGTGGTGTGTAAAAGCCTGCAGCGCAATCCATATTACCATCCAGTATCCAGCGGTTTGGTTCAAATACTGAATGTTGAAATTCATGTCCTGAAAGTGCTTGCATACATGAGCTTACCTGTAGGCTGGCGGCAAGAAATATTCCTGCACCAATGGTTGCATGTGGTATAATATCGAGGCCAAGTTCAGTGGCAAGTTCTCCGATCCGGACAAAATTAGTAATGCCTTTATGCCCCATTTCTGGTTGTACAATTGCAATTTTGCATCGTTCCACTCGATGGAGCATATCGAAATGGGTACGCCATTCCTCACCGACAGCAATAGGAACGGTAACATTTTTTGCGACTTTTCCCAGGCCTGATATATCCTCAGTTCTTACGGGGGCTTCAGCAAACCAAAGATCATATTTCTCCATGGCTTGAATAAGTTCGATCGCATTATCAGCTGAATGATTCCAGTGCATATCAGCCGAAATTTTAGCAGTTGGGCCTAAAACTGTTCGCAAGTGGGAAATTTCTTCAACAAGGCCAAATTCCGCTACAGGAGCTGCAAACTTAAACGAGTTGAAACCTTTTTTTTGCCACGCTTTGGCCAGTTTTCCGCGGGCCTCTATGGATTTTTTGGGCAAGCCTGAAACATATGCTATAAACTTTTTCTTCTTCACACCACCCAACAGTTCCGCCACTGATTTTCCAACTTGCCGACCCGCTATATCCCACAGGGCTATATCGATAGCAGCCAATGCATCGACATAAAAGCCACCAGTATAACCACGAAAGCGCATTAGATCGTACAAGTTATCATAAATAACAGATGGGTCTGATGGATCTCGCCCAATTATGAAATTAGCTAAAAGGTCAGTTATTAATTCTCTAATTACGCCTGGTGCTACTAAGCCGTATGTTTCACCCCATCCAACTATTCCGGAAGTTGTTTCCATTCTTAATAACACAGATCGGTCGAAAGTTGAGTAAACTGTTTTATTCGCATCACGGACAAAGTACCCTTTTTCATTAATATTTTCACCTTCCCCAGTTGCACCAAGATAAGGAATATCTCTGTTGAGAGTTAAGGTGAAAACTTCAATTGATTTGATTTTATCATTCATGTGGTATTTTCTATCCAACTTGTCAAAAGACCCAAGTCTGAAAGCTGATCATCAATACTTTGCTTTGCGATTAAATCTAGTTCAGGGGCTGGTGCACGAAGAAATGTGGTTTTGATAATACCTCTGCGCAACAAAACATACTTAGTCAATCGCATCCGATAGACCGCTTGAACTGTCAGTAAGGGCAAAGTTTTATTATAAATTGTGCGAGCAGTGTTTACGTCCCCGTCTTGCCATGCTCGATCTAGAGACACATGGTGTTCAACTAATTCAAGAGCGGGCATTGCACCGGAGGCGCCGCGCTTGTATTCATCAATGATATAACGAGCTCCACCACCACCGATTACGCCATACAAATGAGCCGGTCGTTCAGACAAAATTTCTGTTATAGCAGGCCCTGCTGGAAGGGTTTCTTCTTTGATATAGCGAACATTTGGCAGAGATTCGACTATTTCAAGTATGGCTTGAGGCGTAAGATTTAAACCGCGGGGTTTTGGAGCATTTTGAAAAATAATCATTGCAGTTGGAAGTTGCTTCGAAATTTCACTCATAAATGCTGTAATGTCTGCTGAAACGTCGCCTAAAGACAAAGGTGGCTGAACCATAATCCAATTTATACCAAGACGGAGTGCAATATGTCCGTTTTGCACTACTTCACTGAATGTTTCAGCACTGGCACCAGCAATAACTTTAGTTTTAGTACCCACTTCTGATGCAACATCTGTCAAAAGGGTTGTACGCTCATCGGAAGAAAGATGCTCAACTTCACTGGCAAATCCAGGAAATACTACACCACTCACCTTTGCATCTATGGCGTATTTTGCCAATCGAGACATGCTTGTTCGATCTATTTTACCATTTGCGTCAAATGGAGTCGGTAATACTGGAAAAATGCCGTTTAGCTGATCACTCATAATTTAAACTTTCTGTAGCAAATCTTGTTGCCGTAAAAATGTATTTTGAGTATCCAAATAGGCTAGAAACATCGTAAAGACAATTTTGAAGTTATGTTTTTATTAACAGTTTAGCGATTTCACATTAATGTATTTTTTATGATCAAGTTTAGAAATTAGTCTCTTTTTAAGTTTTACCATTAAGGGAAGAACGATTAAGGACAGAACGAGACAGAAAAAAAATATGATAAATTTCTGCTATTTTGCTTGGTCAATCTGGAACTTGATGATTTAAGATTTCTATTTAAAACTCACATGAAAAATACGAGAGAAAGCAATGAAAAATAAACCGAATATCGTTTTTATTATGGCAGATGATCACGCATCAAAGGCCATTAGCTGTTACGGTGGAGGTATCAATAATACACCTCAGCTGGATAGATTGGCCGAAGGCGGAATGCGGTTCAATCACTGCTACGTGACAAATTCAATATGTACCCCAAGTCGCGCAGCAATTCTGACAGGTACTTATAACCACGTTAATGCTGTAACAACTTTGAACACTCATATTAATAATCGTATACCAAATGTGGCTAAGCATCTGCAAACTGGCGGATATCAAACTGCAATAGTTGGAAAGTGGCATTTGGGTGAAGGAAAAGCGCACGAACCGACCGGCTTTGATTTTTGGTCAGTTTTACCCGGGCAGGGTGAATATTTTGACCCCCTTATGGTTGAAATGGGTGAGGAAACTGAATTTCCGGGTTACGCTACAGATATTATAACTAATAAAAGCCTTTCCTGGATGGAGCAACGTGACCAATCAAAGCCGTTTTTCCTAATGTGTCATCACAAAGCTCCACATCGGGAATGGGAACCTCATCCTAAAAACCGTGATTTGTATCAAGACGATATCAAAGTGCCTGAGACCTTTGATGATGACTATAAAAACCGGGCAAAAGCTGCATCAGAGGCAAAGATGCGCATTAAGGATGACATGAAATATGCAGACTTAGGGCTTGTACAGCCAGAAGGCGGTTTCGAAGTTGGGGAGCGCACCATGCCAGCTAGCACTGACAGAAAAATCCCAAACCCGGCAGATGTTTCAGGTCTCAGACTAATTGATAAAGATACTGGAGAGGTCTTTACATTCGAAGATTCTGCCGAGTTGGCACATTTTAAATATCAAAGGTATATCAAGCGTTATCTGCGTACTATTCATTCAATCGATGAAAGTGTTGGGCGCATTTTAGATTATCTAGATAATGATGGATTATCGGACAATACGATTGTGATTTACACCTCAGATCAAGGTTTTTTTCTTGGTGAACATGGTTGGTTTGACAAACGATTTATGTATGAAGAGTCGTTTCAAATGCCATTCTTGGTAAAATATCCGAAAGAAATTGTGGCGGGAACGGTCTGTGATAATATCATATGCAATGTTGATTTTGCTCCGACTTTTCTTGATTTGGCGGGACTAACGATTCCAACCTACATGCAGGGAAAAAGTTTTAGAACGTTGTTAAACGGTAAAACACCCAGCGAATGGCAAGAAGTGGCCTATCACAGGTATTGGATGCATAGAGACATGGATCATAATGCGTACTCTCACTATGGCATTAGAAATCAGCGTTACAAATTGATATACTGGTACAATGAGGGATATAATTTACCCGGTACAAATCATGGAGGCGAAGATCGGGAATGGGAGCTTTTCGATTGCATAGAGGACCCGTTGGAACTATTTAATTTATATAATGATGAGCAATACCTAAAAATTGTAGAGACAATGGTGCAAGAACTAGAGACGAAAATGGCAGAGATTGGAGATGAGCCGGAACATACTATACGTTCGAAAGCTCAATTAGGCTAAATGTATATTTACTTTCTGAGTAGTAAAAATGTCAGTAATGAATAAGAGTGATTTTTTTGAATCGCGCTAGGTTCTTCGGTTTAAAGAAGTTGGTTTTATGCGCACTATATTAGTGTTGTTCGATAGTTTGAATAGAATGGCTATGCATTGTTACGGCGGGACAGAAATTGCGACACCAAACTTTGACCGTTTTGCAAAACGAGGTTTGACTTTTAAAAACCACTTTGTTGGGTCGCTACCCTGTATGCCGGCAAGGCGTGACCTACATTCCGGACGGTTGAATTTCACACACCGAAGTTGGGGGCCATTGGAGCCATTCGATAACTCCTTTGTGCAAATTTTAAAAGACAATGGGATACATACCCACCTTGTAAGTGACCATCTGCATTATTTTGAAGATGGTGGCAGCGGCTTCCATACTCGCTTCAATACCTTCGATTTTATTAGAGGTCAGGAATATGATCCGTGGATAGCAATGGTAGAACCCCCGATTGAGCGCTATCGAGAAATCTATTCAGAAAAGCATCATTCGTTTGATAAAAAAGGCAAACGTCTTCAACATTTAGTTAATCGCGAGTCATTTCTCGATGAGAAGGACTTTCCTGGGCCTAAGTGTTTTTCCGCCGCATTTGATTTCCTAGACCGGAATCAAAAAGCAGAGGATTGGTTTTTAATGTTAGAATGTTTTGATCCTCATGAACCCTTCCACGCGCCTGACCGCTTTAAAGAAGCATATGATATTGGGTATGAAAGTAAGATACTCGACTGGCCTCATTATGAGCGCGTCACTGAGAGTGAACAAGAGATGAAGGAAATTCGGGCTAATTATTGCGCTTTGGTAGCAATGTGTGATGATTATTTCGGTCGTTTTCTCGATTACGTTGATCGGCATGAAATGTGGAAGGATACCGCGATAATTTTGACTACCGACCATGGTTTTTTGCTTGGTGAACATGAGTGGTGGGGAAAATGCAGAATGCCCTATTATGAAGAGATTTCACATATCCCGATGATTTTTTATGACCCTAGAAACCCTGACTCAGGAAATAAAAGTACTGAGGCGATCACCCAAACCGGGGATTTGATGCCAACGATTTTGAAGCTAAACGGTCAGGTTATTCCGTCGGAAGTTTTAGCTTATGATTTGCAGCCTATATTGCAAAATCCAAAAATCAGAGGCCGTGATTTTGCAGTTTTTGGCGTATTCGGTGGGCCAATTGGTGTTTCTGATGGAACCTACGTCTTATATTATTATCCTCCAAATATCGAAAAAACAGGCCTACGAGAATATACATTAATGCCGTCGCATATGACTGGATATTTTACTTCAGATGAATTGCGAACTGCTGAGCTTTTTAAGGGTTTTGACTTTACCAAAGGAATTCCAGTTTTAAGTATAGCTGCGACTAAGGATGCTAAGCGAGTACCGAATAATGATGGTCTTAGTTTTGATGATTTAGGCACACGTTTATTTAATATCGCAACTGATCCTAAGCAGCGCCAACCAATTTCTGACCCTACAATCTCTGATTATCTAATCGAGGGGCTAAAGTTAGTTCTCAAAAGTCATGATACCCCTTTAGAAGTTTGGGATTGGTATGGGCTTTCTAATTGAGTTTTGGCGAGTTGGTTTAATTTGGTTCCGATTTGGAAGTTTCTATGACCGATCGTTGTGATGAGGAATTTTTGCAAAATATAAAAGTGATTGGCCAAATCAAAATAGACTTTAAAGAATTACCAAAGCACTTAAAAGGTCGACGATAAAAGTAAAATTGTGATCTTATCCTGTGGCACTATTTGCACTAATACTTGGAGGTATAATGGATCCTCATACTATTTTTATAACTTTCATATCACTAGGTGTTGGCGGAATATTAAAGGGAGCCACAGGTGTTGGGGCACCACTGATAGCGATTCCAGCGCTAGCACTTATTTTTGATGTGCCAACGGCAATCGCTATATTTTCGATCCCAAATTTATTAACAAACGCTTTGCAAGCATGGAGGTTTTGGCCTCATCAAAGGTCAAGACAACTCGTTTGGGGGTTTGCGATTTCTGGCGTTTTAGGTATCAGTATTGGCACATATTTTCTGGCAATTTTAAGTCCAGATGTTCTGCAGAAATCACTTGCGGTGGTGGTGTTAGCTTTCGTAACTTTTAAAATCCTTAATTCCACTTGGTTTCTAAGGCGAAATATAGCGAACAAAGTAGCTCCAATTGCAGGTTTCTGTGCAGGGATCCTACAAGGTGTTTCTGGCTTGTCCGCTCCAATTTCCATCTCGTTTCTCAATTCAATGAAGCTGGAACGACAAGAGTTTATCGCCACAATTAATGTTTTTTTTACGGTAACGGCGCTGCCGCAGATAATGCTATTGATATATTTTGATATATTGACTTTAACTTTATCTTTCTGGAGTACACTAGCTTTAATACCTGTACTGACATTTATGCCCGTTGGCCAATATCTTGCAAAAAAATGGTCAAATAAAACATTTGAACGGATTATCATTTTACTACTATTATTCATTTCAATAAAGTTACTTTTCTATTAAAAATCGATTTTGGATAGACCCGACTTGGCAGTATCGTACCACTGGTCCGTAGTTTCATTTTAAAAAATTTTTCATAAAACCAGCGTGTTTTATAGGAATTATAAGTATATTACACAAAGGGTAGTCGATCCAAAATACATACACATACTTTTTCACGTGTAATATTTGGCTAAACTTTCTTGAAACGTGATCCATACTTCGTAATAATACTTTTGTATAATCGTTCTTAGATTAGCTTTATTGGGTCGCATGCAATTGGAAAGGCGCGCTAATCTTTATGTAGCTGATTACTACTTTTTTAACCTCTCCATCAGAAGGTTTTATCGATGACACGGCAGGATGTTCAAGCTCAATACTCTTGTTTACGTAACAAGGTCGTAATTGTTACGGGTGGAGCAACTGGTATTGGTGAAGACATAGTTCGAGCATTTTCTAACCAATCATGCCGCGTAGCTTTTATTGATATCCAGAAAGAGGCTGGCGAATTACTTATGGATGATTGCAATTCCAATGGTTTCAATGTTTCTTTTTACCTCTGTGACATTGGGCATATTTCAGATTTACAGCAAGTGATTTATCAAATTGAAAAAGATCTGGGATTTGCCTCTATATTAATAAATAATGCTGCTGATGATACGCGTTCAAAGTCGGCGGATCTTTCGGCAGATGTTTGGGATCAGTCTATGGCTATAAATCTTCGGCCGCATTTTTTTACTTCTCAGGCAATTTGCAAAGGTATGACATCTTTAGGTGGTGGTGCAATTATTAATATCTCATCTGTTGTGTGGCATATGGGTGCAATTGATTTGCCTCATTACGCTGCTGCAAAAGCGGGAATTATTGGTTTAACTCGATCACTTGGCCGTGAATTTGGTAAATATAATATTCGCGTAAATGCCATAGAACCTGGCGCGGTGATGACAAAACGACAGAGGAAGCTTTGGTGGACAAAACAAAGTAAAATTGATGAGGTAGTTGCTCGGCAGGCTATTGGCAAAAGTTTAAGTGGTAAAGATGTAGCTAATGCGGCACTTTTTTTAGCCTCTGAGCAGGCGAGCATGATCACTGCGCAAACACTGACCGTCGACGCTGGTTTGAGCTGATGAAAAAAATAGGCTGGCCAAAGATCGTACTGGGTTTGAATCCCTATGGAGTTTCCTACTTTTGTGGTCTGCAGGGGCGAGATACCATTAGAGAAAACCCAAAAGGAGTTGGTCTAGAGGGATTTATTGGCCTAGGCATTGAAATGGGTGCTAAAGTTCTGGAAATCTTTGATCCTTGGCTAACATCTTTGCCTGACAAAGACTTAGTAAGGCTTTGCCAGCGGCTAGAATTTCTTGGGATAGTGCCCGTTGTTTCTGGTCGCTACATCACTTCCAATACAGACAGCGTCTTTCGCTCAGCGGAATTATTACGTGCCAAAGTGATAAGATTTGCACTAACCGACATACTTTGTGGAAATCGTTCTGAACGAAAAGACTGGTCTGAATTGAATTCAAAAGTTAAAAAATCAATAGAAAAGGTTGGTGCTAGAGCTAGTAAATTAGGCATTTCAATTGCTATTGAAAACCATCAGGACTTCACGTCCTCAGAGCTTGTTGAATTTTGTAATCTTGATCCGTCAGTAGGTCTTACTTTTGATACTGGCAACACGTTTCCAGTCGCGGAGGCACCGCTTGATTTCACTCGCAGGGTTGCCCCGTATGTCCGTCATCTTCACCTTAAAGATTATCGTATTCAATTCAATGAACAAGGGTTTAGGCTGGTTAGATGTACAATAGGGTCTGGTGCTGTCCCGTTTGATGAAATTTTTGAAATCTTAGGAGAGCATATGAAGGTTATTACCGCTGTGCTTGAACCTGGTGCGCTTGAATCTCGTCAAGTGAACCTTTTTACACCAAATTGGTGGAAGGGTTATAGTAAACGACCTGCAGAGGACTTAGCTGCATGTCTTTTGGCCGCTCAATCTGGTAAAATGTATGATGGTGAAAACTATAAAACACCATGGGAAAATCAAAACGACGCTGATTTAATTCAGTACGAGTTAGACATGATCAGGCATAGCTTTGATAATATGAATAATATTGGTACTGATTAGGAGTAAGAAATGTCAAAGTCACTTTTTGGAAAAATAGCTCTTGTAACAGGGTCAGGGCGCGGGCTTGGCCTTGTGATAGCCCAGCGATTAGCTGAACTTGGAGCAAATATAATATTACATGATAAGGATTGGATTGCACCTGCTCAATATAGCGAGGCTGATAATCTTGGTTTTGTTGAAGAAGGTTTTCAAACCTTCGGTGTTAAAACACTTGCGGTAACTTGTGATATTGGAGATTCCACTTCAGTTTCTGATATGAAAAAAAAAATCCTGTCTGACATGGGTGAGGTTGATATATTGATAAACTGTGCTGGTGGAGACATCGGAAGTTCTGGAGGCAAACCTTCGCCAAATAATGCGATAGATATTTCATTAGACGATATTCAAGCACTAACAAATAACAATTTAATTGGTACAATTGCAATATGCAAAGCGTTCCTTCCTTCAATGCGAGAGCGCCGTTCGGGAACGGTAGTTAACATTGGTTCTGTTGCTGGCCAATTCGGTGTTTCAGAAGGTGCAATTTATGCAGTTTTAAAAGCGGCTGTGGCGCATTATTCACGTTGCCTTGCCAAAGAACTTCAAGAATGTGGCGTGCGTGTCAACTGTGTAGCGCCGGGTCCGTCTAAAACGGCTCGTTTTCAAGCTACTCGCAAAGTTAATACTAAGATGATGAACTCTCATCAGTCTTCATTTATTCGCTACGCTGAACCAGGTGAAATTGCAGATGTGGTTGCTTTTTTGGTATCAGACGAGGCTCGCTTTGTTAATGGTCAATTACTATGTGTAGATGGAGGGCTTGTTAACTTTCCAAGTTGAATAGCAACGTCTCCTCACAGAACAGTAGCAGATAATAAACCTGTGGTTTTAGTCGAAAAGCTGCGCGATAGCCGCCCGCAGTTTTATGAAAGCCCGGGTATATTGCCGTTATTCGGGGGAATCTGGACACGGGACAATAAAGAAACTGTGGAGCAGGCCATCTCTCTGATCGCCATGCAAGGCTTTATTTCTGCTTTAAAAATTAGTTTAAAATTCATTATTAATAACGCTAGGTCAGCGCCAATTCTTCTTGCTGCACAATCAGAGACTGATCAATGAACTTCATAAGATTTTTGCCCGCATCGGTAGCTAGACCGCGCTGGTCTAAAAAACCTAAATACATGCAATATTCCAGACCGAGTTCATTGCTTTTACTGTGCGTTTTCTTTCGTCCGTATTGAATGAGTTTTTCGTAATAGTAGAAATTAGTCATCGCCGACATCGCTGGTACCTCCTTACGTACACAGGCTTATTAGCAGGAAGCATGCCATCATCACCCCAAGATCAAGTTGGAGCTATTTTTCTCATCGTCAAATAAAGCTTTATTCATCTAAAGCTTCCATATTCGATAAAGAAGCTAAGGATAATAAAAACCTATAAAGCTGCATCTTTACTGGGTATCCTGCTTGTAATTGATCTCCCGATAATCTCATCTTTCCGACAATATAGCCCTCTGGCATGTTAGATTTAGTTATGGAAGAAAGGGCCGTCGCTCGGAAAAGACAGCAAGAGGCTATTGAAGAGCAAGCACGCCAACGGGACCGTATGTTTTGGCGTCTGTCCGTTGTGGGCAGTTCTTTAATTTTCATTATTATCTACGCGTTCTTATTTTATGGAGCGGCTTGGATGGCAGATCTACAGCTTACCAAGGATTGGAACTAAAGCAGGCATATTCCAATGCCGAACTGGTTCCTCCATACTCCATCCTGACATCGTGTCAGCCTTTTCTTTAAAAACCTCATCCCGCTTTGTCATGGCCTTATCAGCGCTGTCTTGGCTAGGGTAACCGATATTGACATTATTGAAGTAGGACCAGTTTGAACACCTAATTGCAGAATACAGTTGGGGAAAAGTGAAGCACCATTTTCGTGATACCACTCCTGCTGCTCGCGTAATTCTTCTTCTGAATTGAACTCAATCATGTTTACGCGCGTCACTTTTGTCATTAAATTTC
Organism: Paracoccaceae bacterium; assembly: GCA_028150825.1. Lineage (GTDB taxonomy): Bacteria > Pseudomonadota > Alphaproteobacteria > Rhodobacterales > Rhodobacteraceae > LFER01. The sequence goes on along the minus strand of JAOGIM010000003.1, from coordinate 19,760 downwards.
TCCTATTTTACTCAACTTTTAGAGGTTCAAAATGAACGAAACAATACTTGATAAGGGAACTTATCAAACCAACCGTTGGGGAATGTGCTGGGTGGCTTTGGGAATGATGACGGCCTGCATGGTTGCTACAATTTCTACCCTTTACCAAAGGCTAAGGCCAATAGTATTTTGATGGCGCAGTATCTAGCACTAAAATAAAAATAAGTGACCAAATCACGTGACCGACTTTTGATATGCCAACTGACGGCAGTTTTTGTTGCTTCTTATGTTCACAATAGGTTTTACCTCCTCTGTGAATACGGTGTGTTAGTTAATTCGGTTGCAATCAAGCATCTCGTACAGGCTTAAACAGTAATGGTGGGGATGGTTTCGCCCTCACTATTTGTTATCAATTGTCAGTGTAACACACTGGGCATAAGCAACATACTTTTTGAGTATTTCAGAATACTCTGAGATCAACATCACGTTGCCCTTTTCGGTTCTCTCAAACCTTATACCTTCACTATCTTCTTTGAGAAAAACTTTGTACAAACTTGCTTCGCAATCTTCTTTCGTGGAGAAAAAAGTTTGTTTCGCTGCCATGGTATTTTTTAAGCCTTGGATGTCGACTGGCGCCCCACCTTGCATGAGAACCGAAATGACTATGTACTTGAGCATTTTTTATTCCTCACTTGAAGACAGCGGGGGCACTTTCGCGCTCACTCAAAAATTAGGCTCTAACGAATAACTTTCTGTCATTCTGAAAGAGCCTAGTACATGCGGAGAACAACAGGGAGGAAAATTTCTCTACATGGGTGTGTAGATCTAAGCAAAAATCGCACCACTTCCGATTTATAAAATAAACGTAGACACGATTTTGCCGTAACTCATACTTTTATCTTGGTGGTCTACATTGATGATCTTCGTCACGACATTGGTGGGACGCCTGCGTTCAGAGACATCACCCGCTGTAAATACTTCGCCAAAGAAATCGAAACCACAGGCCAAACGTGGGCGACTGAGAGGCTCTATAAATACAACACGAAAATCCAAGCCTACTGCGTCCCAAAGTTCCTCCCGAAAAAAACCAAATTCTGGGACTGAAAAATGATTGTATGGACTGTCAAACCGCCTCTTCGTCAAAGTCTTCAAATGGTACTCTGTTCACGATCGACCGCCAAGCTAGACCCTTCTTTTTTAGTACAACATGGGTAACTATTTCGTCTCCCTCTTCCCAACGGTATTCAGTCAAATGGTGGTTTTCGTGAACTAAAGCGGTTCGTTTACGGGCGTCTGTGAATTTGGCGTATTCCCCGCTCAAAACCCATTCTTCAATGTTGTTTGCATAATCATCTAAATGGACAAGCTCAGTTTCGCGAATAAACATATATTCTGGGTGATGAATTTTGATAAATTCTTCTTTGTCCCAATTACGCATAATTGCCCGCGCCTTTTCGCTATAACTCATCTTCCATCTCTCCTTTTGCTTTTATCAACCCTAACCAACCCATTTCCCAACATCAATGAAAGGTAGTTCATGATTGGACAGATCATCGGATCGCTTGGCGGTCTGGCGAAGTCGTACATCGATGCGAAAACCGCTGTCAAAATCACCGAAGCTGAAATCAAAAAGAAGCAACTCACTGGTGAAATCGACTGGGAGCAGTCGGCTATCGAGGCCAGCAAGGACAGCTATAAAGATGAGGCTTGGACGATTGTGTTCATTCTTATTCTTGCTGGCAATTTTATTCCCTCTTTTCAGGACACCATGGCGCGAGGATTTGCCAACCTTGAGACGACCCCCTTGTGGGTTCAATGGGGAATGTATGCGTCGATTGCCGCCAGCTTTGGAATAAGAACGATGAAAGGTTTGACCAAATGAAAGACAACTTCATGAAGTGCCTAGACATGCTTTTGGAGCATGAGGGTGGCTTTACTGACGACAAGCGTGATCCGGGGAATAGGGGGGACGGGCATGGCAATCAAGGATCGACCAACCTTGGCGTGACTGCGCATGTCTGGGCTGAATGGACAGGAAAGCCTGCTTCCATAGAAGTTATGAAAATGCTGACTGCTGAAACAATTGCTTCGCTTTACAAGGCTGGATACTGGGATGCTGTCCGCGGTGATGACTTAGCCTCTGGCTTGGATTGGGCCTGCTTTGATTGGTGCGTTAACTCAGGAAGCAGGCGGCCTGCACAGGCATTGCAACGGATCGTGTCGGCGAAACCTGATGGAAAGATTGGGCCAAAAACTCTGCAAAAGATAGCTGATAATGACTCTGCTATGCTGGTCGAAAAGCTACACGACAGCCGTCAGAAGTTTTACGAAAGCCTGCGGACCTTTCCGACATTTGGGAGAGGCTGGACACGGCGTAATAAAGAAACGATGGAGCAGGCTATCTCTATGACCGCCGTGTAAGCCTTATTTACTCTGCTTAACCCGCTCGAAATTTGCCAGCACATTCTTCCTAGATTTTAAAAAGTCGTTTCAAAGTAGGCGTTAAAATATGTTTGGTATCAATTAGTTAGTTAAAACTCTTCCTAAAAGGGAAGCATATCTGAAATGGGTAAAGGTATTTTAGGAAGAATGGCCAAAAACAGCCAAATTTCACGCATTTTGAAAGGTGAAAATGACCCTATAAGTATATGAAAAATAATGATAAATTTTTGGAGCGGGCGAAGAGAGAATGTCTTACATACTTTTAAATAACCGAAGCTATTGATTTTATTGTATTTTATTGACATTTTAAGATAAAACCTATATGCAAACCTATATGCAAATAGAGGTAATGTATGGCCAGAAAAGTTGGTAAAGGTTTAGTGCTGCAATGGAATACTTATTGGGTAATGAAGCGTGTTCCCAAGGATGTTAAGAACCAGTTTGAGGGGAAGGCAAGGTTTTCACAAAACCTTAAAACGGATGATTTTGCAGCGGCAGCAAAAATGGCCGAACCTCACTTGGCTAAGTGGGATTACATGATCAAGGTGGCTCGGTTTAAAAACAAAGGCCATGTCATCGATCTCAAGGATGCGCTTGATGTAGCCGAAAAATCCTTTGAACGCCATGGTAGTGAACTGCGATGAACTGCAGCCGCCACAATCTCAGTTGATTTAGATAAAGTTTTGGATAGTGCCTCAAAGGCAGAAAGAGATCGTCTGAAAGTCGTAGGAGAAGTCACTGGAACCTTAACTCCCTTAAAGAAATATATGAAATCTTTTGTAAATGATCATGGTTAATCTGCTGCCGGTAAAGACGATAATATGGGTATAATTACACGTTGGTCTAAAGAGTTCCCTTACTTTGAAGTTATCGAAACGGAAGCGTTAATATCTTTTATTACCACCAGAATGGCAGGATCTGATGGGGAGAAATCATGGTCTAGAACAACGGTGGAAAAACATTTATCGATTTTGAAGCAATATTGGCTTTACTGTTTACGTCACTCACACATTTCTGTTCAAATTAAAATAAACCACGAGCGGCTACTTCCGACAGCAAATAAAACAAAAAGTCAGACCGGTAAGAAGCGTAATAAGGACTCTAATCTTGCATATGCAATTGAGGATGCATGGCGTTTACAAATTACGGCAAAAGATAATGACCCAAAACTTGCTGATATGATCCTGCTTGGAATGTACACTGGCTGTCGTATTGGCGAACTTGCACATATGTGTAAAGAAGATGTTCATTTAGACAGATTTAATATTGCAGACTCCAAGACGGACAGCGGTATTCGCAGCATTCCGATCCACACAGACATCTTGCAGGATGTTGAGCGTATGGTTCAAACCAGCAAGGACGAATACTTAATCTGCGGCCTTTCCAGCAAAAACAAGCACGGTAACCGTGGAAAGGGCATTGGCCAAAAGTTTATGCGGCACAAGGCAGAACAGGGCTTTAAGAAGAAAGAACACACCTTCCACAGTTTCCGCTCCACACTGGCAACACTTTTTCAGAGTGCTGGGGTAGAGGAGTTGTTTGCGGCCCGTATTATTGGCCACAAGGCAGGAGGAATGACCTATGGCCTCTATGCTGGTGATCTTGATTGGGATAAGGCTGTCGAGGCGATGGCGAAGGCTGATTTTAAGAATGCAGTATAGGTTACACTTGGGTTACATTTTATAAAAAAATGTACTTTTAAAATACTGATAAATATTAGAGTTCGACTCCCAAATTGTGAGTCAACATTACAAAAAAAGACCCTCAAGACTGATTGGGGTCAATCTTAAAGGTCAAAAGTAAGACAGGTTTGAGGTCGTTTGAAATAAGGATTGCAAAGTAAGAGCAATGAGAACAAATGTAGAACATGATTCTGCTTTCGTCAATACCTACAAACCATATTGTTTTAAATTGCCGCTGTAGCCATGTCGGTATGATCGCTGTTGCAGACCTTATCGAGGTCCATGGCGGTGATGTGGATGTAGATGCTGTGGAGAGGGCTGCACGTTGCAGTAGGTGCAAAACCAAAAGCATAACCAGCACTCAGATCATTTATGTCGGCAGCAGTGGGATAGCACTACAGAGCGCCGATAATCGGCTTCAAAAGAAAGAGTGATTTTTTTCTTCCATTAGTCAAAAAATTAATCTACCAGACGGTATCATTATAAATGTTTTTAATAGGAGAATGTAATGACACCAAAAGAAGTAGTACAAAAAGGATACGATTGCTTTGCGTCGGGCGACATGGAAACTTTTGTGGGACTTTTCCATGAAGATTGTACATGCACCATAAACGGCATGCACAAACTTTCTGGAACGTATAACGGAATTAACGAGTTTATGGGCGCACTCGCCATGATACCAACGCACTATGACAACTTTGCAGTAACAGTAACAAATATGATTTCTGACGGAGATCAAGTCTTTACGCAACTTGATGGTAAAGCAGATGGTATGGAAGGTAAGTTTGGACACTTTCATAAACTTAAGGACGGCAAGATCAAAGAATTTTGGGTATATGACGATAGCCAAAAAATGGCTCATGCCATGAAAGCTGCGTAATAACGTGCGACATTCTGTCATGCTATGCGATCCTCAGATGACAGTAGTTTCCCCGCACGTTCTCGCTGTAGCCAAAGTTTAGGGAAAGCTTGAGAATTAGTGGTCAGGTCTTTGGGAGGAGACCTGGCCGCACTGAGCTAAAAGTCCAGTATCAAACTGCTCTCACCGTTTAACCATCTGAGGGTGGGATGTGTATTCATTTATGCGGCTGGGGCTAAAAATGCTTTGAGAAGGCTTCCGCTTACCAGGGTTTTGAATGATCGAAATACCTAGGAATAATATTACCAAGGGAAATGCCAAAAATAGAAATGTTATTAGTAAATTTGTGTCTAACATTAGTGAATACTTTCTGTATATTTTGAATACAATTTTCTATTTAAAGTTGCAAAAATAGGCTCTATACATAAATATAACGCCTATTTTTGGTTTCCCCACACAACCGAAGGTAGATAATTTCAATTGTGCGCAAAGTTAAAGAAGCAAGATTCATGCCGCTATAATCCAAAGATTTAAGTATTAATTTTTATATAACTAAATCAATAATTTAGCATATTATTTTTTTTGAAAAAGCAATTGCTTAATCTGACTCTTACCCTGTGGATAAGTATGTGATTAAAAGATACTGATAATATTGGTTTTTTTGGCTATGGTTTTGCTAAAAGGTTTACGAACTCAATGCCATCCACGGGAATATTAAAGAAGCGTTCCCCGCTCGGTACAGTCGCATTAGCAACCTCAACCACTGGCGAGGCTAAGATAAGCTTTCTGCTTACCACAGCGCCATGAGTAAGGCTGTTGTTCATCACCATGAATATGTCAGGGCCATTCATGAACTTTTTCTTGCGCATTGCGATATGCAGGGTTGGAAATGTGAAGGTAGGTCCATGCCAGCCGAGTTTGACCTCGACCTCACAGCCAAACTCTTTACCTTTACCATTTACCAAAAGGTCGATTCCATAATCATCAGGGTTTTCAACGCATTCGTATCCCAACTGAATCCAAAATTTGGTGGCAGCTTCTTTAGCAGGAGCGTCAAAAAATTCCCACTGTTCTTGTTCAAACTGTTTAAGCACAAAGTCTCTCCTGATTTTTCAGGTATGCGCAGTTCCAGCCTCTTAGCCACTCGCGGAAGTAGAAGGATTTAGGACGATACCGGCATTGTTCGTTTAAAAAGAATGCGTTCCAACCAACTTGATATGGACGCTCGGCAGGAAAGATTATTTCCATGGTAGTCTTTCATTTTCGATCTCTCCCGTTGGTGCCTCCGGTTAAACAACCTGATTTTCAGGCCGTATTTCTTTATGTTCATATTTACTTCCATACAAAAACTGGCTGGGTTTAATGCCCAGCCTTTTTCTTTAACGCCACGTAAAAACTTTATATACTTGTAAGTAGTGAAGTACTTGGAGAGATAGATGGTGGGCGTTGTCATTCTCAGCAAGACTGGACAACGTTAGTGGTCCTTGTGTGTTTCAGCATCCATGCAAGGACCGCCTTCCTAGCCTTTTTAACTTTAAATCCCGCATGATCCACCAGTTCCACTGATGTCACAGATGTCATGGGTCTGAACATGTTCGCCGAACTCTTCCCCAAGCTTCTCAACAGCCTCGCTGTAAGGCACTGAGGTGAGGGGTTGCCCTCCACGAGAGCCGTCAGGGTAAACGGTAAATCCACGCAGTCTGCCGGCATTGACGGCCACCGGATCGCTCGATGGATCGACAGCAAGTGATGAATGCCACAAGGCCCCGCCGTCTAAAGATCGCTGGAAATTCCGGAGCAAGTTTCACACCGGTGTGGCCGATGCAATGGCCGCTCAATGGGGCAATCACATAATGCAAGAAAGGGCTATATCATGACCAAATATAACGTATCAATAAACCTGTCTTTGTCGCTCACAGTTTCGGCCGATTATCTTAAACGGATGGGCTTGGAAGTTTCTAAAGGGCGTATCGATATGATCGCCAATTCGGACGAAACCCGCACGGCATTTGCCGAGTCTGTTTTGAATTAATGCTTCCGGAATAATGACCGAACACTTGACGCCTTGGTTGTGACTGACGTTGAGGAGGGTGATCGATGGAGCCTATAACGGACAATCGAGAAACGATTACACCAATGGAAGCAATCAAAAACCTATTGACCAATACTGATCATGTTTTGGACGGCAATGGGGTGCATTCAGACGGTGGCCTTTACATCGATGTAGAACAGGGCCCCCGGATCGCTCTAAAGCTTCTGGAGGGCTCGTAATGGTTTATGTGGTTGTAAGTCGATACCATCTGCGAAGGGTGACAGGCATGGGGCGAAGCGTCCAATGGTACACCGGAGACCTTTTCGACCTTTGCAGAAGCGGAGGCCGAAATTCATGATACCTATGCCGATCTAAACAGAAACCGGATCAAGAGCGGAATGGAAGCGGAGGAACTGGAGGAATTTATAATTCCACTTTCCGAATATATCCAAGGCCGCAAAGCGATCTTTTACGGATCGGAACCGGATGGATAAAATATATCAGGCGATTGGATATTGTTTCGTCTGGTATCTGATAATTGAAGTCATCTTTAATTGAACAATAAGCCGGCCTTAATTGGCCGGTTTTTTATGTCTTATTGTATACACTTTTAAGGCGAGTTAATGAAACGCTTGGGAACTTCATATTACCCATATAAATAACGAAATAAACACAACTATAAAGATAGTATTAATTTTTCTTGTCGATGTACAAGCCGACTAAATCCCACAAAACACAAAGCCGATCGATGGCCGATGTTAGGCCACAGAATAAGCCGGCATTATGGTGGTTAAAAGCTTGGCCGGTGGGATAGCTTATCAATCGTTTTAAAGCCTATCAGGACCGGCCCGCAAGGCCGCTGTGAATCGATCCCGATCGACATCGATCGAGCCCTTGCCCAGATCACAGCCCAACCATCGCCCAGATCATGCACACAAGCGATCGCCCCGAATGATTCTAAAATCTGCCAAGAAAAAACCGGCCTGATTTGCGGCCGGCTTGTTTCGGTTGTTCTGATTTGTCGAACGATTTGTCGAATTTTTTTTATAATTACTATAAAAACAAGAGGTTTCGAGCCCAAAGGCCGACAACTATTAGTTACCGGCCCCAAAAATAACGTTATAAAACCCATATAAACAAGGGCTTTAGAGATTTTTCGAGGGGGCGAGCGCCATGGGGGGGTGTACCGGTACCGTATACAACTCCTCACTATTTTGGGAGTTTTAGGACTGTAAAACGGAAGGGTGATTTTGGGTATGATTGGATCGGGCTATTAAAACCTGTCAAAACCATATCCTACGATCAATTTACAAGGCTTATCACAACCTATATATTTTTTACCTGAACATTGGGAGATGTGAATGAGCAATCAGAACACTCATACAGAGCGACTGACAGACGCATTGGAAAAAATTAATTCCCACAATTTCATGAGAATTTACAATTCTGTATGGCGATTGATGTGGGTCAACTTTTTACGTGGTTTGGCTTTCGGGCTTGGCTCTGTCATAGGCGCAACTTTTTTAGTTTATGTACTTGTGCAAATACTGTCACAAATCGAATTTATTCCAATTCTAGGAGATTGGGCTCTGAGGCTAATTGCAGAAGTTGAAAAAGCCCTTTAATCAAAGCCACTAGCGTTTGGGTTTATTAAGCAAATCAATTCTGTTCTGCCTAATCCACTGCTTACGGTAGATGTCTTCATATGCTTTTATATGAGGAATCTTCATCATTAGCTTTCAGTACTCAAATTGCTGGGAGAATACTGTTGGCCGTTGTATGCAGGGAAACTGTCGTCCTCAACGCCAAAGTTGCAAGCACCAACCACCAACAAGAAAGCAATCGAACCATAAGTCACATATTTGGTCCATGACATAAAACCCTCAAAACCAGCTTCTGCTTGTTCTTGGGCTTGATGTCTGGTGCTTCTAGCGAACGATTGTGTTGCGTTCTTTTTCACATTATCTTCAGTCATGTGAACGGATAGAACCGAGTGGGCGCAGAAGTGAGTTTGCAATAAAGTCAACAAATACATTGCTTGCGGCCACTTTAAAACGAGCTTCTTGCGCTCTTTGAAGATCAGCCTGATCCAACTCTTTAGTCACAATTTCAACTGAAGTGCGAACAATATCAGAACGTGAATAGCCGATGTCTTTCAGTTGATCATGGGATAGGTGGTTTGCAACTTGAGTGGCTGCGGATTTAGTACGGGATAGAACTATTGTTCTATAGATATTTCTAAACATTTTATATGTTCCTTGTTGATTTAAACTGTAATTCAGAGACCGATGGTGTCTTACTTAGGGAGGAAGTAATGAACGGGGAGTTCTTCCATCGACCTCAGTTAATTTTATAGCATTTGTGAGCGAATATTTCATCAGACATTACGGAATTTCCGCTATGCAGAATTTGCATATCTGACTAAATAATCAAAAATTATAATTTAATTGTAAAAGCATGGATCAAAATTATCCTAATTAATCTCATCTACATTCGATCCGCAGTCCGTGAAAAGACAGGACAGGAGTTTTCGCTCCCTGCCGTCCTAAAGACTCATAAATAAAGGCTTAAGTTTACTTCAGGACCAGAGAACGAATGGAAGCATTCTCCATCCTCGTATGGCTCCACAAAAGGTCTCATTAATTCGCTTATCCGATTATCTCTATTCATTATTGCAATGAAGCTATCAACGCTGTGATGAACGCCTACCAAGGCATACTCCCCTGTTCCCAAGTCAATAAAACCGTGATGTATATCATCCCAAGGATCATCCCTTAAGTACTCGGCAACCACCTTGAATAAGGCATCAGCCTTACCCTCTTTCGGTTTGAAGCGCATACAATTTATCATTCCATGCATAAGTATCTCCATACATACATGTTACAATAAGACACGATCCGAACAGTCTATCAAGGGTTGCTACATTAGTATTGAGGCCCCTGATATTCCATTTTCTTAAAATTCAGAACTATCTAATACCGGCAGGGAGAAGATGGCGGTTATTGAATCGATGATTGCCCTTAATGCCGGCTTCGCTGTGCTCAAAACTACCATCCAAAACGGTAGAGAGATTGGAGGAGTTTTAGGCTCCCTTGCAAACATGGTTGGGGCAGAAGAAGATTTAAGAGCCCGCGGTAACCGTAAGAAGTCATCCATCTGGTCAAAGGCGTTCGGTAAGGATGCCGACATGATGGAGGAGTTTCAGGCCCTGCAGGATATCAAACGCAAGAGGGCAGAGCTTAAATCCATGATCCAGCTTTATGCTGATTTTACTTGGGACGAATACGCGGCCTATGAGGCCAAAATGCGGATCAAGCGGAAAGAAGAAGCAGAGGAACGAGAGAAGGCCATCGCTCAACTGGTTAGTTATTGCACTTGGGGAGCAGCAACGTTTTTAAGTATCGGTGGTTTCTATTGCCTCTACGAGTTCACCAACTTCCTGCAGGATTTGAAATGATCAATGCAATTACTCCCCAGATAACTCCAATCATTCAAAAGCCAGAGCCTGTAACAATCCAGCATATCGAAAACCTGGAACGCATTAGGAAAAGACGGGCCGAAGAGCAACGCCATATTGAGGCTACTTGCTACGATCGTATGGGTCAGAAAAGAGTTGAACACAGAAAAGCCACACTTGTGAATTTAGTGGTCTGATTTATGGCAATCAACAAAGCCAAAATGAAATGCAACAAGCCTCAACTTACGTCTGAAGGGCCAAAGAAGTTTGTAGTCAAAGCCTGTCAGGACGGAACTGAGAAGATCGTTCGTTTTGGTGACAGCAATATGCGTATCAAGAAATCAAATCCCAAAGCTCGTAAATCATTCCGTGCCAGACATAAGTGCAGCACTGCTAAGTCAAAATTAACGGCCAGATATTGGTCCTGTAGGAATTGGTAATGGCTAAAAATTCTCTGGTTGGAAATATAAACAAACGCAAGAAGGCCGGTACTTCCCGATCTAAAAAGAAGTCCACTGTGAGTGATAAAGCTTACAAGGACATGAAAGCGGGTTGGCTTAAGAAGAAAAAGTAAGCTCTGGCATAAGGAAGAGTAACGTACCAGAGCTTAGTTAATTATACATTGAAGGAGTTAAATGCATAAAAATCATGTTATGTTACAGTATGACTACTGGCAAGTATGAAAATGATTTTACCATACGGAAATGAAAAATGGGCATTTCTAGATCCGAAGATTTTGAAACACCCGCTTAAAGCGTATACATAACTTAAACTGCTTTGAATTAAGATTACACCTAATCCTCTGCGTTTTAGTAACGGGTCACTAACTTCTTTAATCCCGAGGGACTAAATAATTTAACTCTTACGATATTGCTTGCTGCACCACTGCTACTAAGTGAAAGCTTGCAAACATAAGTGCTACTGGAAGTGCTGAGACTAAAGTGCGACCGAAGTTTTTGATATTGCTCATTTTGGTTTCCTTAAAAAATGCATATTAACGATTGAATTATGCAACTTTTACGGAGAGGATTGGCCGTTGGATGTGTACCAAAGAGTCACACTGGGGCTTTCAGCCGCACTAGAAATGTCACTCGTAAAGACCAGGGACAACCCGCTAACAAATGTCCGTTAAAAGATTTAATTGGAAGAGTTAAAATTAATAGCGCCAGCCAATTAGCCAGCGCTATTCAATCGGTGTTAACTGGCTAATGCCCCAATCACTCGGTCTTTCGCATTAGACAAAATCGAAGAACCATGTGAGATCGGAATTTGTCTTGGCTTCAACGCCTCAGGAACTTCACGCTTCAACTCGATGTGAAGCATCCCGTCCGAATGCCTCGCACCAGTAACTTGAACGTGATCAGCCAGTTGAAACTGCTGCTTAAAGCTTCGGCTTGCGATGCCTGTGTGCAAGTAGTTCTTCTTTTCTTCGTCCGATTTTCCGGCTGAAATAATTAGCGAATTTTCTTTTACTTCAACGTTTAAATCTGCTTCAGAAAAACCAGCGACTGCTACAGAGATAAGATAAGTGTCTTTATCTATCTTCTCTATATTATACGGCGGGTAACTGGATGTTTGAACGTCTGAAGTGACTAAACGATCAACCATATCTGTTATTTGATCGAAGCCAACTGTGGCTCGGTAAAGTGGTGAAAAATCAAAATGTCTCATTGTACATCCTCCTATAAGCGATGCATTATGGCCTACCCGTCATTCGGCGCAGGCGAGTTGATATTTAGAGACCCAGATTCGGCATCTCTGCTAAATATATGGGAATTTAGAAAGCGCATTTCAAGAAGAAGCGGCCTTAATTATGAATGATGAGCGATTGTCTCGGATGGAGACCAAACTCGATAAATTATCCGAAGCAGTCGTAGCCATGGCTCGAATGGAAGAACGCATGATCACAGTCTTCAAACGTTTGGACATGATCGATGATGCTTGGAAGAAATACGACAACCGTATGGACGAGATAAAAAAGCAAGCTCTGACCCGGGGCCAGAAGATAGCATTCGCTGAACGGTTCTTTTGGATGATCCTGACCGGCGCCGTTGGTCTTTGCTTTGTCTACTTGAGGTAAGAATGAATAATCCCGAAAAAGAAATTACAGATAAGCAATCTGACTTCCTAGAGGCCCTTTTAGGTGAAGCCCGTGGTAATATTAGAGCCGCAATGGATATTGCTGGCTATTCCAAGATGACCAAAACCTCCGAAGTCGTAAGTTCATTACGAGAAGAAATAACAGAACGTGCTGGGCTGATGCTGGCTATGAATGCCCCAAAGGCTGCATTCGGCATTGTGGACGTCTTAGACGATCCATCTTCAATGGGAGCCCGTAACGCCATCTCAGCAGCAAGAGAAGTATTGGATCGAACAGGTTTGGTGAAGAAAGAGCAAGTTGAAGTCACCGGTACTAGCGGTGGAATATTTATCCTGCCTCCAAAGACAGCAGCTAATGAAAACGACTTGGACGATTAATTTAATTTTGCAGATTAAAACATATTTTTTCTAGGCATCGACTGATACTTTTTCCTCTAGTTCAGCAGTGGCTGTTTCATCTGAAAGAAAATTGACGTCTAAATGCATTGGCGCCTCATAGCATGCGGTAAAAACAAATTCATCAAGGCCCATAGAAGTTAAAGCGTCATGTACATCTTGGTCGCTTTCTGCCAACCAGTGACAGAAAAAGAAGTCATCATCTCCGACCCAAGTTGCCATACACTGACATTTTTCAAAGGTCCAAGCTGCTGCCCATTCCTTCTCAGTTTTAGTATCTGCAGCATTCATGGCTTGGAATGCTTCTTTTGACTTGTCGGAATGAAAAGTGTGTATGGCCATATAGCGTTTTCTAGACATCTTATTTTCCCAACAATGTAACTTAACAGTGGTAGTTTAATTTGAACCTTAAAGTTTAAGCAATAAAAAAATGTGGAACAATAAAACCCGTCGTAACCCCACAGCAAAACTCCCCTATGCCTACGTCCCAACTGAGGACGACCCGTTGGCACTGGAGCCTGATTGGGAATGCATCAAATGGGTAGAGCAGGGGTTGGATCACTTAGAGAACAACCACAGCACCCGTAAGGTAGCTGCATGGATCACAGAGAAGTCCGGACATAAGATAAGCCATCAAGGCATTATGAACCTCTGGAACATCCATCGTGGTCCTGACACTGACAATCCCTCCAAACTACTCCAACAACGAGCCAAAGAACGTAAAAAAGCGGCACCCAAAGGCAGAACAGCCAAGAAGGTTGCAGCAGCTAAACGCAGGAAAGCCGATGCCAAACGTATAATTACGATGGCTGAGAAAAGACTAGCGAAAATTGAAGGTACGAATGCTTCCAATAACACCGTTACCGACAACTTAGATTTTAATGTCGTTAAACAGAACTTTCAGCCCCAAGACGTCATATTCGAGCCACTGCCTGGTCCACAAACCAAGTTTCTGGCGGCACCGGAGCGGGAAGTCTTATTCGGTGGCGCAGCGGGAGGCTCAAAAACCTACAGCCTCATTGCAGACCCACTCAGATACTTTGGAAACCCAAACTTCAACGGTCTGTTACTGCGGAGAACCAACGACGAGTTGCGGGAGATCGTGTGGGCATGTCAGAAACTCTATCCGCAAGCGTACAAGGAAGCGAAATGGTCGTCGAAGGCGTCACAATGGACGTTCCCATCTGGTGCTAGATTATGGCTTACCTATCTGGAGAGACCCGAGGACGTTTTGAGGTATCAAGGGCAAGCTTTTAGCTGGATTGGCTGGGATGAATTAACCTAACACCCTACAGATTTTGCATTTTCATACATGCGGTCCCGCCTTAGAACCACCGATCCAACATTACCTCTCTGCATCAGAGCTACAACGAACCCAGGCGGTCCTGGCCATATGTGGGTTAAACGCACTTTCATTGATCCTGCACCGGCCAATACAGCCTTTGACGCCACAGACCTAGAAACAGGCGATACGCTTGTCTTCCCTACTAATCATGCGAAAGCAGGACAGTCTCTTTTTCAACGCCGGTTTATTCCTTCAAAGCTTTCAGACAACCCTTACCTAGCAAAGGACGGAGTATATGAGGCCAACCTTCTTTCCCTCCCAGAACACCAGAGAAGACAACTTCTGGAAGGAGATTGGTCGGTTACAGAAGGGAGCGCATTTAGCGAGTTTAGACCTCATAAACACACTTGTGAGCCATTCGATATTCCACCGGAATGGAAACGGTTTCGTAGCTGCGACTATGGGTACTCCAGCTTTTCAGCGGTCCATTGGTTTGCAGTTGATCCTGCATTCGCAACCTTGTTCGTGTACCGAGAATTGTACGTGTCAAAGCACACCGGAAGAGACCTCGCAAAAGCAGTCAAAAGAGCCGAAGAAGGCGACAGAGTCCCCTACGGCGTCCTCGACTCCTCCTGCTGGCACAACCGAGGACAAATAGGTCCAAGCATTGCCGAGGAAATGATCTCAGAAGGCGTCAGATGGCGTCTTAGTGACAGATCAGCAGCTTCCCGAGTTGCAGGTAAGAACAGAATACACGAACTCCTGAAGGTCGATGAGGATACTGAAAAGGCTGGCCTGATTATCTTTAATAATTGCCGGCAACTTATTTCAGACCTTCCCGTCATTCCTTCTGATCCCAAAGGTACGGATGACATCGATCCAAGATATGCCTCAGATCATGCTTACGACAGCCTGAGATACGGGATTATGAGCCGAATGCAGACACCATCACCATTTATGGGAATGCCCGCACCAAGCTACCAGCCCGCAGATTCAAGATTTGGATATTAAATTTCTTTCTTTAACACAGTAAACTTCAAGTGGCTGATCAACATTCCAAGTACTCACCTCAAAGGTACATCGGTAATATTTCTTCTTATGGCTCATAACTTTAAAGTATGTTCTCTGGAAACTGTATTCTGCAACAACTTTGCCTTTTGTAAGAATTTCTCGAACCTTTTCACGGTCCCAAATTCTGTACTTCCAAGCATTCTCTGCAAAAACTGGATTAACCAGTGCCACAATTAGCATCAGTGCCGTTATCAAAGTGCGCATCAGTTTTCTCCAACTGTCTTATTCGTTAAACTCTTTCTCAACAGCGTCTAATGCTCCTCTAAGAGAACCGCCAAGCCCGCTGACGGCTGTATCACCAGATATACCCTGATTAATCTGGTTCTGAAAATCATTCACAGTTTCCCTGACAGAGCGCCCAAATTCACTCAAAACCAAATTATCTGGTGGAGTGCTGCAGCCCAAAAGGCAACTCGTAAGAACAATACTTAAAATGCGCATCAGTTTTCTCCCTCTTTAAACTCATAGTTTTACCGCACTTGGTAGCTTCATATCAAACAGCGTTAAATCGCCTTCTAAACTTAAAATATCATTTAATTGACCTGGCGCACTACGTAACATACTATCTCGTGCTATTTTTGCTTCGTCTGCCATCTCTTCGGTAGGGTAAACAGAGAATGTCATCATTGATTTCTCACCTGTGCGAACTCCAGCAATTAATTCAGCTTCAGGAAATAGTTCTCTTGTTTTTTCTGTTAAGAATTGTTGCCGTAATTTCAAATCTTCCTCAGTGTCGAATTCGACCATGTTTATTCTGACAAAGCTCATAATTTCATCCTTAGGTTTTGTAACCTAACGATACCCCAACTCATGGAAATGTAAATTACATGGCAATAATGCAAAAGCCTGACGATCTGGACTCAACGGATGCCACAGAAACTGACATGGTCGTTCCGCTTGAGGAAGATGGTGACGTTGAGGCAGAAAACTTAGAGTATTCTGGCGTTGCGGCCTATGTCGAAGGCCAGTTTAGACGCTCTAAAGATGACCGTTTAACCCAAGAAGAACGCTGGCTTACCTTTTACAGAAACTATCGGGGTCTATATGGCCCTGAAGTGCAATTCACCGACACGGAAAAGTCTCAAGCCTTTCCTAAAATTACCAAAACAAAAGTCCTAGCCGCTTATGCGCAGGTCGTTGATGTTTTGATGGCCGGCTCAAAGTTCCCAATCGGTATAGAGCCTAGAAATTACCCTTCAAATATAGCAGATGCTGTTCATTTTGATGCCCAAGCCTTGACTGACGACAAAGTACAGGAAACGGTACAAGTAGATTACAAAGTTCCCCGCTCGATCTCCCGTCCGGACATTGCCAAAGACCTTGGCGTCTATCAGGAACGGGTGCAGCCCATTGAGGCTGAATTAGAGCAAGGGGCAGGTCTCACACCGTCCTCCATCACATTCGAGCCAGCTAAAAAAGCTGCTTTGATGATGGAAAAGAAGATGCACGATCAGCTTGAGGAAAGTCAGGCATCAAAGCACCTTCGCTCAGTGGCATTTGAGACCTGTTTATTCGGAACCGGCATTCTTAAAGGGCCATTTGCTCAAGATAAAGAATATCCACGCTGGGACAGTGAGGGAAATTACAATCCGGAGTACGAAACCATTCCAAAAGTGGAATATGTTTCCCTCTGGGACTTCTATCCTTATCCTGACGCTCGAAACATGGACGAAGCTGAATATACGGTCCAAAGACACCGTCTAAACCGCTCTTAAATGAGAGCTTTGAAGAAAAGACCATATTTTCGTGAAGAAAGCATCGAATTAGCGATAGAATATGGCACAAACTACGTCCGTCAGTACTGGGAAGACAGCCTAGACGACAGTGGCATGGTTGATAGCATCGATCGCTACGAAATCTTAGAATATTGGGGTGTTCTAGATGCAGAATTGGCAGAAGATGCTGATATTGAAATTCCAGAGAGCCTAGAAGACCGTAATGAATTACAAGTCAATGTCTGGGTCTGTAACGGGCAGATTTTACGGCTTGTCCTAAACCCATTCACACCAACCCGCATACCTTATTCCTGCGTCCCATATGAGATCAATCCATACAGCCTTTTTGGCATTGGTGTGGCTGAGAATATGGAAGATACACAATTTCTCATGTCAGGCTTCATGCGTATGGCGGTGGACAATGCAGCCCTGTCTGGAAATCTCCTGATTGAGATAGATGAAACTAACCTCGTTCCAGGCCAAGATTTAAGCATTTATCTAGGAAAGGTGTTTCGCAGACAGGCCGGCGCACCAGGCCAAACAATATTCTCAACTAAATTTGCCAACGTTTCACAAGAGCTTTTGCAGATGTTTGATAAGGCCCGTCAGTTGGCTGATGAAAGCACTGGCATCCCAAGTTACACCCATGGCGTAGGCGGTGTTACTGGCCAACGCACTGCTTCAGGTGTGAGTATGATGATGGGAGCGGCGGCTGCCAATATCAAAGCTGTTGTGCGCAATGTTGACGATTACTTGTTAACGCCATTAAGCAAAGCTTTGTTTGCATTTAACATGCAGTTCAACTTTGATGAGCAATACGTGAAGGGCGATCTGGAGGTTTTAGCCAAAGGCACTGAAAGCCTAATGCGAAATGAAATCCGCAGTCAGCGTTTGCTCCAGTTTATGCAGATGGCCAATAACCCAGCCATGCAGCCATTCGTTAAGTACGATTATATCCTGCGGGAGATCGCAGCCTCTATGGACTTGGACGAAGATAAAATCCTAAATGATCCACGAGAAGCGGCAATCCAAGCCGAGATGATGGCAGAGATACAAGCGATGATGCCTCCACCTCCAGCACCCGCACAAGCGGCCGAGGGAGGCGCTCCAAACGTCCAAGACCCAACTGGAACCGGTGCTGGCAATATAGCACCAGGAAACGCTCCAGAACCGGGCGAAGCCGGCTTCACAGGGGCAGGGGGCGGCGATAATGGTGGACGTCCTCAACAACCGCCTCAAGGCGCTCCAGTGCAGTAAGTCATCATTTTGGCTTCTTAGACCATATGCGTGCTGAGAGAGCATCTCGCTGAATGTAACCCCACTTTGTCTTTTCTAGAAGTGGTTTATATTGGTCAGGGTTTGCATTCATATGTTTTGCTGTCCTTCGGCCCAAAATAGCTCCCAAGCAAACAGCGCAAGTAACTATTACTGCTACGACGACTATACTTTCTGTGAACGCAAAAGCGAATGACACCGTAAATATACCACCAAATAGCCCACCGAGTATCATGTTAAGTAATATTGGTTGTTTTTCAAATGTGATATAGAAACCAGTTAAATGCATGTGAATTGTCCAATTTGATACTACATCTGCTCTTTTAGTCACTTTGCCTAAAAAACCATCGATGATCATAAAAAGTACAGATAAAACAATAAATGGGACAAAAAATAACATGAAAAATGAGGGTATATCAGTGACTATAAACACACCATCTTTATGATCATCATAAGCCATTAGCAGAACTAAGAGAAGCCAAATACCTCTCAAACCATACGAAATTATTTTTATAGCACGGTTTTGTATTTTCGTTAATTTAGCCATAATTTTATACTGCACAGATAAAAGAAGAAACAAAGCTTTTTAAGGGCATTTCAATGATCCATGTCTTCCTCCTGCTCGTTTATGTGGGCGTTGGAAGCAATCGAACACTGGTAAGCGAAGATATGTATTTCCGGTCAATTCATGACTGTAACTACTTCGCTGAACACCTCTCCAAACGATACGGATACAGGACCAACCCCAAGCAAGATTTAGGTGTGGCCTACTGCGTTCCCAAGTTCGTGAACCCTCAAGAAGTTACGATTTATTAATGGACAAACAACTCTACAGAACGCTCCTGCTTTTAGTGAATAACAAAGGCACAATGGACAGCGTTCACGCTTATGCAGAAGCTCGTATCTCAACACTGAGAGACCAGCTTGAAACATCCAAAAGCCAACAGAGAATTTCCGAAATCCAAGGCGCCTTGGCTGAGTTGCGTAGGATCAAAACCCTCCGTGATGAAGTCATCGAAGGAGCCAAATAATGCAATCACTCGCTGAAGCTCGAAAGGGCATCAAAACCCAAGAAGGTTTAACTATGGCTAACAAGAAATTCCAACTCGATCGCAAGAAAGCTGACCTCGATAAGGACGGCAAATTGAGTAAGTACGAGGAAGCCAAGGGCGAGGCAATCCAGAAGGCAATGGATGATGACGAAATCCCCGAAATGGCTCACGGTGGCATGGCAGGTGACTGTGGGATGATGTCCGATCCAATGCCTATAGGTACTTCTGAAAATGAAGTGGCAGATGATATTTCAATAATGATCAGCGAAGGTGAATACGTCCTGCCGGCTAACGTCGTAAAGTGGCACGGACTGAAACACATCATGGACATGCAATCAGAGGCTGAGATGGGCCTTATGATGATGCACGAAACAGGATTAATCCAAGAGGTCGATCGTGAAACGGAATCCGATAG